>CAZFNS010000003.1:0-120207 GCA_964520475.1 uncultured Enterobacterales bacterium | reverse complement strand
CGGACGAAGCCGCCGCCGAAACTCCGGCCGCCGGCGAGCAGAAGGCTCCGGACGAGGCCGCCGCCGAAACTCCGGCCGCCGCTGAGCAAAAGGCCCCGGACGAGGCCGCCGAAGCTTCGGCCGCGGCGACCGGCGACGCGAAGACTGAAGACGGCAACGCGGCTCCGGACGAGGCCGCCGCTCCCGAAACCCCGGCCGCCGGCGGAGCGAAGCCGGACGAGGAGATAGGGAATCTCCCGGCCGAAGATCAAAAGGCCCCGGACGACGCGGCCGCGGACGCCCCGGCGGTGGCCACGGGCGATGCGCAGGCCGGTAAGGACTGACAGCGGCGGCGCGGCCGTCCGCGCCGCGGAGGAGGGAACCGTGGGAGCTTTTATCGTGCTTGAGGGCGGCGAGGGCGCCGGCAAAACCACCGCCGTGGCCGCGGTGCGGGAGTACCTCGCGTCCCGCGGGGTAAGCCCCGGCGACATTCTGGAGACCAGGGAGCCCGGCGGCACGGAAATCGCCGAAAGAATAAGAGGGATCCTCAAGGAGCCCAATCCCGGCGAGAAGCTCACCGACGAGTCGGAGCTGCTGCTCATGTACGCGGCCCGGAGCCAGCTGGTCGAGCGGGTGATCAAGCCCGCGGTCGCGGCCGGCAAATACGTGATCGGCGACAGGCACGATCTGTCCACCGAGGCTTATCAGGGGGCGGGCCGGGGCATCGCCCCCGCAAAAATCGCCGCGATCCGCGCGTTCGCCATCGGGGATTTCACCCCGGATCTCACCATCGTCATGGACATCGCCCCGGAAGAGGGCATGAAGAGAGCGAGGAGCCGCGGCGCCCCGGACCGGTTCGAGCTCGAGGATCCCGGTTTTTTCCGGCGCGTGCGGGAATGCTTCCTGGCCGCGGCGCGCCGGAACCCGGACAAAATCGCGGTGATCGACGCGGGCGGATCCCTTGAGGAAGTGAAACGCGCGCTTTTCGCGGCGCTGGACGGAGCGGGCGTATGTACGGCTGGCTGACGGAGCCCCTGGGCGAGTACCGGCGGATGAAGGAGGCGGGCCGCCTGCCGCACGCGCTGCTGATCGGCGTTTCCGCGGGGCTCGGCGCGGACGCGCTGGCCGCCGAGATCGCGCGCGATTTCCTCTGCGCGGAGGACGGCCGGAACGAGCCGTGCCCCTGCCACAGCTGCGTCATGATGCGCGAAGGCACCCACCCCGATTTCACGGTGATCGAGCGGGGGACCGCCGCGAGCATCGGCGTCGACGCCCTGAGAAACGGCACCGCGCGTCTCGCCGGCACCCCGAGCAACGGGCACGGCAAGGTTCTGCTGGTCAGGCAGGCGCATCTCATGACCGTGCAGGCCGCGAACGCCCTCCTCAAAACCCTGGAGGAGCCGGCCGCCGGGACCCTGATCCTCCTGACCGCCGACAGCCCGGGCTCGCTGCTTCCCACCATCCTCAGCCGCGTCGCGCGCCTTAAGATCACGGTTCCCGGCGCCGCCGCGCTCTGCGCGTTCCTGCGCGGGGAGACGGGCGAAGACCGGGATTTTTCCGCCGAGCTCGCCGTGAGCGGCATGAGCCCGCTGAAGGTTCTGGAGTGGCACGAAAACGGCGTCGGCAAACGCCTGTCCGAGTGCGTCGGGCTCGTCGCCGCCGCGCTGAAGGGCGGCGGCGACGTCAAAAAGGCCGCCGAGGCCATGGACGCCCTGTACCGGGAGGATCCCGCCGTTCTCCACGGGCTCCTGCACGCGCTGCTCCGGGACGCCATGGGCTTCCAGAACGGCTACCCCGCCGCGAGTCTCAAGGTCCTCAGGGATCCCGAGGCGCTCCGCGCCGTCGCCGCGATCGATCCCGATTCGCTGAGCCGGGCCGCGCGCAAGGCGGCCCGGCTCAAGGGCGCCGGGGCGTCCCCGAACGCCATCCGGAACAGCCCCGTCCTCGCGCTGCAGCTGATAAGCTGGCTCGAGCTCATGCGGGGGAACGGCTGAGCCCGGCCCGGCGGCCGCGGGCCGCCAGTTCCGCGAGATATGCGAGCATCAGCGCCACCGGCCTGCCGGTGGCGGTTTTTTCTTTTCTGCCCGGGATCCAGGCGCTCCCCGCGATGTCGAGATGCAGGTGCGGCGCGCCCGCCGCGAATTTTTTGAGGAATGCGGCGGCGGTGGAGGCGCCGGCCGCCCGGCCGGCGCTGTTCGCAACGTCCCCGAAGCGCCCCTCGATCATGTCCTCGTACAGCGCCCCGGCCGGCAGGCGCCAGGCGGCGTCCGCGGTGCGGGCCGAGGCCCGCGCGACGTCCGCGGCCATTTCCGCGTCGTCCGTGAAAAAGCCGGTGTACTGGTGCCCGAGGGCGACCACGCAGGCCCCGGTCAGCGTGGCTATGTCGATGATCCGTTTGGGCGCGAGCCGCGCGGCGAGGGTCAGGGCCTCGCAGAGCACCATGCGGCCCTCGGCGTCGGTGTTCGCGATCTCCACGGTGAGCCCGGAGGCGGTGGCGACGACGTCGCCCGGGCGGCAGGCGTTCCCCCCGGGCATGTTTTCGGCGAAGGCGGCGACGCCGGTCAGGTTCAGGGGGAGCCCCAGGGCGGCGGCGCCCCGCATCACGGCGAGCACGCAGACGGCGCCGCACTTGTCGAACATCATCTCGTCCATGTCGGGGATGATCTTGAGGTTAAGCCCCCCGGAATCGAAGGTGAGGCCCTTGCCGACGATGACCGCGTCGGTTTCCGGCGACGCGGGGTTGCCCCGGTAGGTGATTACGCTCATGAAGGGCGGGTTGGCCGAGCCCCGGGCGACGGCGAGGTACGCGTTCATGCCGAGTCTTTCCAGGTCCTCCCGTCCGAGGGTCTCAGTCGCGAGGGCGGGGTTTTCCGCCGCGAGCAGGCGGGCCTCTTCCGCGAGGTACCCGGGCGTCGCGACGTTCCCCGGCAGGTTGCCGAGCAGCCGCGCGTAGAGGACGTTCCGCAGGCACACCCCGGCGAACCGCTCCGCCGCGGCGGCCCCCTCCGGGAGCGCCGTTTCGCCGGAAAGGACGAGCTCGATCCTGCCCGCCCGGGGGGACGCCGGCTCCGCGTCCCCCTTGAAGCGGCGGTCGTCGAATTTCAGGGCCGCGTAAAGCGCGAGCGGCAGGGCCGCCGCGGACGGCAGGCGCCGTTCGAACGCCGGGCACGGCGCCAGCGAGACGGTTCCCCCGCGGAGGGCGGGGGCGATCTTTCCGGCGATGAGGGCCGCGGTTTTGAGCAGAACCTGTTCGTCCGCCGGGACGTCCGGAACCCGGACCGCCGCCAGGACCCGGCCTTTTGCGCGGAAGACCGCCGCGGCGCTCCACGGGCCTTTGAGCCCGCCGGCCAGCTCGGCCTTTTCTTCGGAATCAGGCGGGAAGTCCGGGAGCAGCGCCCCGATCTGCTCCGGGGCGGTGACGACGAGGACGCGGGCGTCCGCCCCGGGATCCGGCGCGCGGACGAAAGCCGCCGCGGGCGCGCTCAGGCTTTCCTTCAGGCAGGCGGCGTGCGATCCGAAATCAAACATTTTCCTCTCTCCTCTTTTTGCGATCGGCCGGCGCGCGGGGGAGCCGCCCGGCCCGCCCGCGTTTTTTACGATTATACCACTCTCCGCGGCGCGGAACCGCCGGCCGGAGCCCGTCCCCGCGGCTTCCCGCCCCCGGCATTTTTTGACGAAAAAGCTGATTTTTGCCGCCCCTTTACTGTAAAATATAACGGATGCCCGTTCCCCGGCGGGGACGGGCGCGGATTTTTCCGCCGCAACCGGCCGGAAACGGACGCCATAACACCGTGAAGACGATATCAGGATACATATTCAAGGATATTTTGAAGACCCAGGGGGCGATCTTCGGGGTGCTTATGCTCATTTTCATGAGCCAGACCTTCATCCGGTTCATCGGCAGGGCGTCGCGCGGCAGCATCCCCGCGGAGCTGGTGACCCAGCTGCTCGGCCTGTCGATTCCGACCATGGCCAATTTCATGCTGCCGCTCTCCCTGTTCCTGGCGGTGCTCTTTTCCATCGGCAGCTTCTGCTCCCAGAGCGAAATGGTGACCATGCGGGCCGCGGGCTACTCCCACCGCCGCCTGCTGTCGGTCATCCTGCTCCTCACCCTCGCCAACATGGCGGTGAACGCCGCCTGCACCTGCTATCTGTCTCCCCTGTGCGAGGCCCGGCAGATCGAGATCGTCAACAAGGCCAAGTCCGATCCGGCGCTGCTCAGCATCGACAGCGGCCGGTTCGTCAACCTCGGCGGGGGCTACGTCGTCTATATCGAGAACGACGGCTCGATGACCCGCGAGCACAACATCATGAACCAGGTCTACATCCTGACCGCGGGCGACGAGAAGCGCTCTCCCGCCGTGACGATTTCCACCAGCGCCAAAACCGAGTACGACCGCGAGGGCCTCCTGTGGCTCACCCTCTACGGGGGCACCATTTACGAGGGCCCCGACAAGAGAAAGGAATACAAGGTTTCGCATTTCGACGAGTACCGGGCCATGATCCCGGAAACCTCCGCCGAAAGCGGCACGGCCAAGGCGAGCGCCAAGAGCGTCCCGGAACTGTGGCGGTCGCGCGAGAACCCCGACCGGGCCGAGCTGCAGTGGCGCTTCGTCCAGCCGCTGACCGTGCTGGTGCTGGTCGCCATGGTCGTGCCCCTGGCCATGGTCAACCCGCGGCAGGGGAGGTTCGCGAAGTTCCTGCCCGCGGTGCTCATCTACATAAGCTACTATCTGTTCGCCTTCGGTCTGAAATCCGGCATCGCCCGGGGGCATTTTCCGGAATTTCCCGGGATCTTCGCGGTCGCCGCCGCGTACCTGCTGATCTTCACGATCCCGCTTAATCTCACCGGCACGGAATGGTACAACCGGCTCAGGGCCGGCAGGCGCGGGCGGCGGGCCGCCGGGGGGAAGGGCTGATGTACAACAGGGTCGTCGACAGATACATCGGCAGGAACATCGCCGTCATGGTGCTTTACTGCACGGCCGGGCTGGTGGCGCTCGCGTCGCTCATCAAATTCGTGGATCAGCTGCGCAACGTGGGCCGGGGCACGTTCGATTTCCTGGCCTGCAGCCACTACGTGCTGCTCACGGTGCCCGGCCAGATCGTCATGTTCTTCCCCCTCGGCGTGCTCCTCGGCACCGTGCTCGCCCTCGGCAACCTCGCCTCGTCCTCCGAGCTCATCGTCATGCAGGCCCTGGGCAAGTCGAAGCTCGGCATCGTCTGGAGCGCGTGCAAGGCGGTCATCCCGATGATCGTCGCGATCATGCTGATGAGCGAGTTCGTGGTTTCGGGCGCGGAAAAACGGGCCGAGGCGCTCATATCCGAGGCGGTGTCGAACGGCCAGGTGGCGGTGACCTCGCGGGGCATCTGGTTCAGGGAGGACAACAGCTTCATCAGCATCGCCTATCTCATGACCGACGGGAACCTCCAGTCCGTCACCCGCTACACGTTCAGCGACAGCATCCCCAAGAGGCTCGTCAGGAAGGAGCACGCGAAGACCGGACGCTGGAAAGACGGCCGCTGGGTCATGGAGGACATAGACGACACCGGATATCAGAACGAGCTTATCACCCGCTCCCACCGGGACGAGGACGTGTGGAAGATAAACCTCACCCCCAAGAACATCGAGGTGGTGGGGGTGAGCGCGAGCGAGCTTTCCGTCAGCGGCCTGTACCAGTACATCTCGTACGTGACCAAGAACGGCCAGCGGGCGGAGCGGTACGTGCTCGAGCTGTTCCGCAAGTTGATCTCGCCCCTTACCGTGCTGGTGGTGCTGCTGCTCGCGTCGAGCACGATCTTCGGGCCGCTCCGCAACTCCTCCATGGGGGCCAGGATCGTCACGGGCATCATGGTCGGCTTCGCGTTCTACGCGGTTAACGAGATCCTCGCGCCTTTCACGATTTTCTACGGCGTGCCCCCGTTCCTCGGGGCGGTGATGCCGACGGCCGTCGTCCTGGCCGTCGCCGTGTATCTGCTCAACCGGCGCGCCTGAGGCGGGGCCGGCGCGACAAAACCGCGGCGTTTTGTTTGCAGACGCGAAAAAATCATGTATGATGTGCATGTCATTTGCCAGAATGGCGGAATCGGCAGACGCAGCGGATTCAAAATCCGCCGGTAGCGATACCTTGAGGGTTCAAGTCCCTCTTCTGGCACCACCCCCGCCGCGGCGCGCCGTCCCGCGTTTCCGGCCCTTTTCCGGGGCATGCGATATTAGAAACATTTCACATAAATTCACCCCCGGCGCATGTATAATTTTTTTGAAGATACAGGGGGGTGCCACGCTCATGAAAAAATTTCTTTCGGCGTTTTTGCCGGCCGCCGCGCTGCTGGCGGCGGGCCAGGGTTACGCGGACGTCCTCTCCGACGGCGAGAAATGCGCCGACGCGATGAAGAACGAGCATTACAGCGTCGCCGCGCAACAGTGCGGGACCGAGGCCGAGGCGGGCGACCCCGCGGCCGCCGAGATCCTGGGCTACATCTACCTCAAGGGCAAGAGCGGGCTCAGGGACTGGGATCTCGCCAAGAAATACCTGGAAATGGCCGTCGACGGCGGGAACATAACCGCGAGCAAATATCTCGCCGTCCTCTACTGGAACGGCCTGGGGGTGGAGCGCGACCAGCAGAAGGCCATGGAGCTCTTCGCCGACTGCATAAACTACGAGAACGAGCACGGCGGGGTGACCTGCAAGGTCCAGCTCGCGAGCACCCTCAGTTTCGGGACCAATTCGCGGGCCGATCACGAGAACGCCCGCGACATCTACCGGGATCTGGTGGACGGCAAGGACTACGGGTTCGCGGTGGATCTCGCCAAGATGGATCTCAATCTCGAGGAATACTTCGAGGCGTACAAGTACGCCGAATTCTATATCTGGTGGGCCAAGCGGTACGGCACGGTCAGCCAGATCCAGCGGAGCATGAGCGAGGGCGAGGCGGTGAAAAACGCCGCGTCGGCGCACCTTTCCGACGCGGAGGTGAACGAGGCCTTCTCCTGGGTTAAAGAACGGATCTTCGCCATAAACAACGAGGTAACCGCGCAGCGCGCGCAGGAAAAGGCGGCCGGTAAGGACGAAAGCGCCGCCGGGAGCGCGGCGGCCCCGGAGACGGACGGAAACGCCGCCCCGGCCGGCGAAAAAGCCCCGGACGCGGGCGCGAACGCGGCGGATGAGCCCGAAGAAGTTCAGGCGGTCCCGGGCGGCGGCGAGGCCGCCGGCGCGGACGAAACCGCCGCGGGCGAGACCGAAGAACAAGGGGCGGAAGCGGCTCCGGACGGCGGTGACGCCGCCGGCGCCGGCGAAACCGCCGCGGGGAGCGCGGAGGCTCCGGACGGCGGCGAAGAAGCCCCGGCCGGGGACGGCGCGGCGCCCGCGGACCGGCCCTAGAACCCGTCGGGTGTTTATCCGGCCATGCCCCTGAGCGAAACCGCGAAATTTTCCGTGGCGCCGATGCTGGACCTCACGGACCGGCATTTCCGCTACCTGTGCCGCAAGCTCACCGCGAAAACCCTTCTTTACACGGAGATGATCCCCGAGGGGGCCGTTCTTTACGGCCGCGGGGATCCCCTGTTCTACAATCCCGAAGAGCATCCCGTGGCGCTGCAGCTGGGCGGGGCCGATCCCGCGCGGCTCGCCGCGTGCGCGAAGCTGGGCGCGGCGCGCGGCTACGACGAAATCAACCTCAACGCCGGGTGCCCGTCGGAACGGGTGCGGCACGCCTCCTTCGGGGCGGCGCTCATGAGGAACCCGGGGCTCGTCTGCGACATCGTCAAAGCCATGAAGGACGCGGCGCCCGGCGTTCCCGTCACCGTCAAGACCAGACTGGGCGTCGACGAGCTGGACGGCCCCGACTACATCCGCGCTTTCGTCGCGGCCCTGCGGCGGGCCGGCGCCGGCGGGGTCATAATCCACGCGCGCAAGGCGGTCCTCACGGGCATGAGCCCGAAGGACAACCGCGGCAAACCGCCCCTCGACTACCGGCGCGTGTACGACCTCAAAAAAGATTTCCCCGATTTCCCGATAACGCTCAACGGCGGGGTCAGAACCCTGGAGGAAGCCGCGGGGCACCTCGGGTTCGTGGACGGGGTCATGGCCGGCCGGGAGCCGTACCGGAACCCGTACATGCTCGCCGACGCCGACCGGGTGATCTTCGGGGCCGGGCGCGCGGGCAAAAAGCCGACGCGCAAGGAAATCATCCGCTCCTGCTATCCCTACATCGAGGCCCACCTGCGGGCGGGCGGGGCCCTGAAACACGTCTCCCGCCATTTTTTCGGCATGTTCCTCGGCTGCCCGAACGGCCGCCTGTTCAGACAGTACCTGTCGCTCAACCAGCACCTGCCGGGGGCGGGCCCGGAGACGCTGGAGCGGGCCCTGAGCCTCGTTCCGGACGGCGAGGACGCGGAGACCGGCCCGGAACGGCCGTGAAACGAAAAAAGAGAGGATAAATCCTCTCTTTTCGTCTCTTCGGTTTGCGGGCGGCCGCGCCGGCCGCCGGATCCGCTAGCGGGCCTCGGGCAGCTTGTCGATCAGCGAGGCGACGACGCCGCCCACGCCTCTCTGCTTCTGGGCGTCCGTTTCCAGGGGCCGGTTCGAGAGCACGGTGCCCACGCCGGACCACAGCTCGCTGCCGCTCGCCGCGTCCTTGATGATGATGTTGACCGAGCTGTTGGCGCGGTGCGAGGTCTCGCCGGTGGTCAGGCCCATCGAGTCGAACATGAGCTCGGCGTTGTCGCTGCTGCCGGACTTGGTCACCACACCGTAGGTCACCTCGATCCTGCCCTTCTCGGGAACCGGGGTGAGCCCCTTGGCCTGCAGGCCGGTCCTGATCCCGTTCTCGATGATGTTTTTCCAGCCCGACTGCTCCGCGCCGGGGGCCGCCAGATCCCTGTTGACCAGGGTGAAGGTCATCTTGGACTTCTCGTAAGGCCACTGGTCGAGTTTTCTGGCCGCGATGGTGGTTTGGATCGTCGGCTCCTCATCCGAAATCTGTAAGAAGCCGCCGTCCCCGGACTCTTCGCCCGTGGACGCGCAGCCGGCCAGCAGGGCGCCGAGCGCGGCGGAAACCAGCAGCAGTTTGCAATTCATAATGTCTTCCTTTCAACGGTTCCTGAGGGAGTGCGGACGCCGGGCCGGCCGGGAAGGCGCCCCGTCCGGCGGGAGCCGGGCAAAACGCCTCTGAGCGTGAAATTTGGATCGGACGGCGTGCGCATCCGGGAAAAAATGGCCTCCCCAATAGGAATCGAACCTATAACTAGCCCTTAGGAGGGGCTTATTATATCCATTTAACTATGAGGAGCCGCGATAACGCTATTATAACAGCTAATGACGGTTAATCAAGGGGATTTAGCGCCGGCGGGGCTGCCGGGGCCGCCGTCCCCGGGGGCGGCTTTTTCCGGGGGTTGCGCGGGGCCGTTTTCCGCCGGGACGATCCGGGCCGCGCCTTTCAGGATGCCGGTCAGGTACTCAATCTGCCGCTCGTCCCGGGCGACGCGCCGGAAGTAAAAATAGATCGCGAGCGACAGATTCTCGAGCGCGGCCACCCCGTCGTGCCCGCCCCAGGCCTCGGGGGCAATCAGCATTTCCGTCAGCCCCGAGGACAGATCCGCGAAATAGGTCAGGTGCGTGCCCTCGGTGGTCTCGCAGGCCACCGGGTAGCCCGTGTCCGCCGGCTCGCGCGCGGCACAGTTTTCCCCGGCGGCGAGCGCGTCGGCGAGATTTTTCGCCTTCACGTCGTCCCGGGGCGGGAGCAGCACGGTCAGGATCTCATAGCCGGCGCAGTTGTATTTGGCCGATCTGCCGTCCCGGGTGTAGCTGATGAGACGGCACCCGTCGGGAAGTTCCGGCTCGGCCCGGTTGACGTTCCCGCCGACCCGGCGCGCGGCCTCCCGCTGTTCGGGGGTAAGGCCGGAATCCGGGGCGGGGGCGGGGGCCTGCGCCCCGGCGCCGTCCGGATTGAGGAGCCGGGCGGCGGCCTCCCGGTCGAAATCCCCGGCCGGCGCCCCGGGCGCGGCGATCCAGAGGATCGCCCCCAGCGCCGCCGCCGTCATGCCTCGTTTCATGTCTCCGACTTCCTCCCGTCCGCCCGGGCGTTCCCGGGCTCGGATAAAACCCGCCGCGGCCCTCAGCCGGCGGCGATGAGCGACTCCACCCGCGCGACGACGTCCGCGAGCGGCTCGCGGACCCTGACGTCGCCGGTCCTGCTCTCGTATTCCGCCATCCCTTCGGCGAGAGCCTTCTCGCCGAGCACGACGGCGTGCGGCACGCCGATGAGCTTCATGTCCGCGAACATCACCCCGATGCGCTCGCCGCGGTCGTCGAGGATGACCTCGTAGCCCCGGGCGGTCAGTTCTTCGTAAAGCCTGTCCGCCTCCCGGCGCACGGTTTCGCTCTTGTCGTAGCCGATCGGGAGGATCGCGATCTGGAAGGGCGCGATGCAGGCCGGCCAGACGATGCCCCGGTCGTCGTGGTGCTGCTCGATGGCGGCCGCGATGACACGCGTCACGCCGATGCCGTAGCAGCCCATCTCCATGGGGATGTTCCGCCCGTCCTCGCCGAGCACGGTGCAGTTCATCGCCCGCGAGTACTTGTCGCCGAGCTCGAACACCTGACCGACCTCGATGCCGCGCCGCAGCACCAGCGTGCCGCGGCCGTCGGGGCTCGGATCGCCCTCGACGACGCGGCGGATGTCGCGCACCTCGTACGCGGGCACGTCGCGGTCCCAGTTGACGCCCCGCAGGTGGAACCCGTCCCGGTTGGCGCCGCAGCAGAAGTCGGAGAGCGCGGCCGCGTCGCGGTCGGCGATTATGCGCCCCCCGAACCCGGCGGGGCCGACGGAGCCCGGGGCCGCGCCCGCGGCCGCCCGGACCTCCTCGTCCGTGAGCAGGGCGAGGGGGCTCGCGACGCCGCCGATCTTTTCGGCCTTGACCTCGTTGAGCTCGTGATCGCCGCGGAGCACCAGCAGGACCGGGGCGCTTTCCCCGGTCTTCTCGTCGAAGCCCCGCACCAGGAGGGACTTGCAGACCCGCCGCTCCGGAACCCCGAGGAACGCGGCGGCCTCGGCGACCGTCCGCACGCCGGGCGTGGCGACCTCGCGCATCTCTTCGGCGGGATCCTTCCGGGGCTCCGCCGGGGCGGCGGCCGCGGCCATCTCGATGTTGGCCGCGTAGTCCGAGCCGGTGGAGAAGGCGATGACGTCCTCGCCCGCGTCGGCGAGCGCCTGGAACTCGTGCGAGTGGCTGCCGCCGATGGCGCCCGTGTCCGCCTCGACCGCCCGGAACTCGAGGCCGAGCCGCGCGAAGATCCGGCAGTACGTGTCGTACATCAGATTGTAGGTCTCGCGCAGGCTCTCCCGGTTCAGGTGGAAGGAGTAAGCGTCCTTCATGACGAATTCGCGGCCGCGCATGACCCCGAACCGCGGTCTGACCTCGTCCCTGAACTTGGTCTGGATCTGGTAGAGGTTGACGGGCAGCTGGCGGTAGCTCTTGATCTCGAGGCGCGACAGCCAGGTCACCACCTCCTCGTGGGTGGGGCCGAGAACGAAATTGTTTTCCTTGCGGTCGCGGAACCGGCACAGTTCGGGCCCGTAGCGGTCCCAGCGGCCCGATTCCTGCCAGAGCTCGGCGGGCTGGACCACCGGCATGCTGATTTCCAGCGCGCCCGACCGGTCCATTTCCTCGCGGATGACGTTCTCCACTTTCCGCAGCACCCGCAGGCCGGTGGGGAGCCAGACGTAAAGGCCCGAGGCGAGCTGCCGGATAAGGCCCGCCCGCAGCATCAGCCGGTGGCTGACGACGGAGGCTTCGGCCGGGGTTTCCCTGAGGGTGGATAGCAAAAATTTACTCGTGCGCATTCCTGGAAGGTCCTGATTCGGTGAAATTCACGGGCGGGGCGGCGGCCCCGCCCGCGCGGATTGCTGCTATTCTAGCAGAAAAACGCCCCGCCCCGGAAAATTTTTGCCGGGCCGCGGCCGGGGCGGCTTTATGGAGGATCGCGCCGGAATGTGGTATAATTTCCGAAGTTCGCGGGGCCGCCCCCGCCGCCCGGGCGCGGAGTCCGGGCTTCCGGAACCGGAGAGAGAAACGACATGATATTTGTGTACGCGTTCGCGGCGTTCCTGCTGTTTTTCCTGTTCGCCTCGGTGGGCTACATCTTTCAGCGCAAGGTCATTCACGGCTCGTGCGGCGGCCTGGGCGCCGTCGGCGCCGAGAGGGTCTGCTCCTGCGAGAGCCCCTGCCTCGCGCGCCGGGTGCGGGACAGGCTCGCGTCCCTGAAGGGGGGATCCGCGGCGGATCCGGAACCGGCGGAGACCCCGGGCGCCGCCGCCGGGGAAGCCGGGCAAGAGGAAGACTGACGGGGCCCCGCGCGGGCGCGGGGCAACTTTACCGGGCATGACGGGCCGTTCATTCGGCGATTCAAGAGGAAGCATGAAAAAGATTAGAGACTGTTTTAAGATTCTGACATTGTCCGCGATGTCCGCGCTTCTCGCCGCCTGTGATTTCGCCGGCGCCCCCAAGCCGGAAATCCATTCCGACGGCAAGACCATGGGCACCTTCTTCAGCATCACCGTCGTCGGCGACTATCCGGGCGGCCAGCGGCGCCTGGACAAGGACGCCGAGGACGTCCTGCGGGAGATCAACGAGGAAATTTCCATCTTCGATCGGGAAAGCATGCTGTCGAAATTCAACTCCTTCCGATCCACCGAGCCGTTCCGGATCAACCACAACGTGGCCCGCGTCATCGTCGAAAGCCTCAAGGTCGGCAGCGATCTGCACGGGGCGATGGACATCACGGTGGGACCCCTCGTGAACCTCTGGGGTTTCGGCCCGCGCAAGGTCCAGCCGGGCAAAGTGCCCGCCGAGGACGAGATCAAGGCGGCGAAGAGCCGGCTAGGCCTCGACAAGCTGCATATCGAGATCACCCGGGACGCGGCCTATATCCGCAAGGACAACCCGGCCGTCTTCGTGGATCTCTCCACGGTCGGCGAGGGCTACGGGGCCGACCGGCTCGCCGAGCTGCTCGACAGCAAGGGCATCCAGAACTACATGGTCGCGGTCGCCGGGGCCATACGCACCAAGGGCGTCAACGGCCGCGGCCGGGACTGGGTCATCGCCATCGAGGACCCGGCCAACGATCGCAACGTCGGGCAGGACATGATGGTCCCGGTCTGCACCCGCGGGCAGGCCATCTCCACGTCCGGGAGCTACCGTAACTACCTCGCCGGGCCGGACGGGAAATTCTACTCGCACATCATCGACCCGGCCACCGGCAGGCCGGTGGAGCACCGGACCGTGTCGGTCACGGTAGTGGGGCCCACCGCCCTGTGGACCGACGCGATGGACACGGGCTTCATGGTCATGGGCGCGGAGAAGGCGCTCACCTACGCCAACGAGCTCAACATCCCCATCTACGTGGTGACGCGCAACGAGGCCGACGACGGCTTCGAGGCCCATTACAGCCGGGAAATGCAGCGCTACATGGAATGCAAATGATCCCCCGGGGATCGGAAAGGGCGGGCCCCGCGCGGGTCCCGCCCTTTTTTTCGGAAAACGATCCGCAGCCCCGGGGAGCGGCGTCCGCCTACTTGTTCTGTTCGGCGTAGCGCTTGATCGCGTCCTCGATTTCCTTGATCGCGGCGGCTTTGTCGTCCCAGCCGTCGACGCGCACCCACTTGCCGGGCTCGAGCTCCTTGTAGTGCTCGAAGAAGTGCCTGATCTGGCCCTTGAGCAGCTCCGGCAGGTCGGCGGCGTCTTTAATGCCGTCGTAGAGGGGCGTGAGCTTGCCGTGGGGCATGGCGATGATCTTGGTGTCCTCGCCGGACTCGTCGGTCATCCGGAGCATGGCGACCGGGCGGCAGCGGATCACCGAACCGGGGATGAGCGGGTACGGGGTCGGGATCAGCACGTCGATGGGATCGCCGTCGAGGGACAGGGTGTGATTGATGAAGCCGTAGTTGCAGGGGTAGAACATCGGCGTGGCCATGAAGCGGTCCACGAAGATCGCGCCGGAAGCCTTGTCGACCTCGTATTTGATCGGATCGGCGTTCTGCGGTATCTCGATAACGGCGTAAATGTCTTCGGGCGTTGCCGGGCCCGCGGGGATTTTGTCTAGAATCATGATTGAATCCTTCGTTGAACATGGAAAAATCAGGGGATATTATATTACAAAAAAGCGGGTTTTTTCACTATCCGAGCGGGGCCGGCCCCGCGCCGGGACCGGTGTGAGAGCCGTCTCATATTGCCCGCGGCCGCGCCGCCCCGAAAGGCGCGGGGCCGCCGGCTGTGCTATATTACGGTATCCGGAGCCGCCCGCCGGCGGCCCGGGCGGTTTTTTTTTGCGGCCCGCGCGGCCGGGAGTCAGCCATGCACGTTCATATTCTGGGTATCTGCGGCACTTTCATGGGGGGAATCGCCGTCATCGCGAGACAGCTCGGTCACCGGGTCACCGGCTCCGACGCCGGGGTCTATCCGCCGATGAGCACGCTGCTGCGGGAGCAGGGGATCGAAATCACGGAAGGGTACGGCGCGGAGCAGCTCAGCCCCGCCCCCGATCTGATTATCGTGGGGAACGCCATGAAACGGGGCATGCCGTGCGTCGAGTACATGCTCAACGAGGGGCTGCCCTTCACCTCGGGGCCGCAGTGGCTCGAGACCTGGGTGCTCGGCGCCAAAAAGGTGTTCGGGGTCGCCGGCACGCACGGCAAGACTTCCACGTCGTCGATGCTCGCCTGGATCCTCGAGCGCGCGGGCCTGAACCCCGGGTTCCTCATCGGCGGGGTCACCGGCAACTTTGGGATTTCGGCGCGGGTCACCTCCTCCCCGTACTTCGTGATCGAGTCCGACGAGTACGACTGCGCCTTCTTCGACAAGCGCTCGAAGTTCGTGCACTACCGCCCGTACGTGCAGATCCTCAACAACCTGGAGTACGATCACGCGGACATTTTCGAGAACATCGGCGCCATCAAGAAGCAGTTCCACCATCTGGTGCGGATCATCCCCGGCAACGGCGCGGTGATCGCCCCGTACGGGGACGCGGCGATCGCCGACGTCCTCGCCATGGGGTGCTGGTCGGATCTGGTTTACGCGGGCGCTCCGGGCGGCAAGATAACCTACCGGCTGCTGAGCGCCGACGGGAGCGCCTTCGAGATACTGTCCGCCGCGGGCGAGACCCTCGGAACCGTGCGCTGGGAGGCCATCGGGATCCACAACGTGCTGAACGCGCTCATGGCCGCCGAGGCCGCGACCCGCGCCGGGGTGAGCTACGCGGACGCCGCAGCGGCCCTCTGTTCGTTCAAAATGCCCAAAAGGCGCATGGAACTGCGGGGATCGGCCGGCGGGGTCGCCGTTTACGACGATTTCGCCCATCACCCGACCGCCATCAGGACCACCCTCGACGGTCTCCGCAAGCGGGAGGGGAGCCGGCGGATCGTCGCCGTGTTCGAGCCGCGCTCGAACACCATGAAGATGGGCGTGAACCGCGAGCAGCTCGCGGGGGCGTTCGCCGAGGCCGACGCGGTCTTCGTGTACGCGCCCGGGGGGCTCATGTGGGATCCCGCCGAGCTCGCCGACGGCAAAAAATTCACGGTTCTCCGCGACCTGGACGAGATCGCGGCGGAGGCGGCCGCCGCGGCCCGCCCGGACGGCGCGATCCTCGTCATGAGCAACGGGGGCTTCGGGGGCGTCCAGCAGAAGATCCTCGACCGGCTCGCCGCCGCGCCGGGCGCCTGACGCCGCGTTTCGCGGAAACGAAAAAAAGCCGGGGGAGACTGCCGTCTCCCCCGGCGTTTTTTAACGGCGCGCGGCCGCGGCCCCGCCTAGGCGGAGAACATCGCGGAAATGGATTCCTCGTTCGAGATGCGCCTGATGGCCTCCGCGAGCATCGGCGAAAGGGTGAGCACGCGCACCTTGCCGGTCGCCTTCATTTCCCCGGTCAGCGGGATGGAGTCGGTGACCACCACCTCGTCGAGGGTCGACCCCGAGATGTTGGCGAGGGCCGGGCCGGAGAGCACGGGGTGGGTCGCGTAGGCGAACACCCTCTTCGCGCCGCGCTTCTTGAGGGCCTCGGAGGCCTTGCACAGGGTGCCGCCGGTGTCGATCATGTCGTCGACGATGATGCAGTCGCGGCCCTCGACCTCGCCGATGAGGTGCATCACCTCGGAAACGTTCGGGCGCGGGCGGCGCTTGTCGATGATGGCGATCTCGGTGTCGTCGAGGAGCTTGGCGATGGCGCGGGCGCGCACCACGCCGCCGATGTCGGGGGAAACCACCACCGGGTTCTCGAAGTTGTGGTTCTTCATGTCCTCGATGAGGATCGGGCTGCCGAAGCAGTTGTCGACCGGGACGTCGAAGAAGCCCTGGATCTGCTCGGCGTGCAGATCCACGGTCAGGACGCGGTCGACGCCGACGCTCGAAAGCAGGTCGGCCACCACCTTGGCGGTGATGGGCACGCGGGCGGAGCGGAGGCGGCGGTCCTGGCGGGCGTAGCCGAAGTACGGGACGACGGCGGTGATGCGGCCGGCCGAGGCGCGGCGCATCGCGTCGATCATCACGATCAGCTCCATCAGGTTGTCGTTGGTCGGCGCGCAGGTGGACTGGATGATAAAAATATCGCACCCGCGCACATTCTCGTTGATCTGCACGCAAATCTCACCGTCGCTGAACCGGCCGACCTTGGCGTCGCCGAGCTTGGTGAACAACTTCTCCGCAATTTTCCGGGCAAGATCCGGCGTACCGTTTCCTGCGAATATCTTCATGTCTGGCACGATAATAACCTCCGCGCGCGTTAAACAAGCTGACGCGACCGGGCCGCCGCGGCGGCGAACGTCCTGAGCGGCGAGACGTTTACCGTCGCGGCCGCGAATCCGGTCATGTCCTCCGGCATGTCCCGAAGAGCGCCCAGGGCGGCCTCCTCGGAATCAAAAAAAGCGAAACAGGACGCGCCTGTTCCGGTCATTCTCGACGGGGCGTATTGTAGCAACCACGCGAGGACTTTGGCAACCTCGGGACGGCATTTTTTGACCGTCTCCTCGCAGTCGTTGCGCGTGCCCGCGAAAGTGTACGCCGCGGGATCGATCTTCGGGGTGTTGCGGGGCAGATCCGCCCGCCCGAAAATTTCCCGGGTGGAAACGGCGACGTTTTTCGGAGTCACGACGAGGACGCTCCGCTCCGGGATCGTCACCGGCGCGAGCTTCTCGCCGACCCCCTCCGCGAAGGCGGACCGCCCCCGCACGAACACCGGCACGTCCGCCCCGAGCGTCCGGCCCAGCTCGGCCAGGCCGTCCTCGCCGATCCCGAGGCCGAACAGGACGTCGAGCGCCGTCAGCGCGGTCGCGGCGTTGCTGGAGCCGCCGCCGAGGCCCCCGCCGATCGGGATCCTCTTGACGATGCGGATGTCCGCCCCGAAATTCCGGCCCGTCCGCTCTTTGAGGAGGCGCGCGGCCTTGAAGACGATGTTGTCCTCCGCCGGGAAGCCGAAATCGGGGCCGACGTTAACGACGCCGTCGTCCCGCGGGGCGATCTCGAGCGAGTCGCCCCGGTCGAGGATGGCGAAGAGCGTCTGCAGCTCGTGGTAGCCGTCGGGCCTGCGGCCGTTGATGTGCAGGAACAGGTTGATCTTGGCGGGCGACGGCCAGACTGACGCTACATTTCCCATCGGTTCACCGTTATCTTGATCAGAAAATCCTCCCCTTTTATGTCGACCCGCTTGGGCAGGGAGAGGCCGCCGGCGCGGGTGTACCCCCGGTAGGTGACGGTGAAGCCGTCGTAATCGACGGTTTCGACCGCGCCGGCGATATTGTAATCGGCCCGCCGCCCGGCCGGGTTGGCGGTCAGGATGTCGGCCAGATCGTCGCAGGGGAGGCGGTAGCCCGAGACCCGGTAAAAAAGTTCCGCGCTGTCCGGTCCCGAGGTGACCCGGCCTTTGTCGTCGGTGATTTCGGTCCGTTCCCGGTTCCGGTCGATTTTGAGGAGGGTGGTGCCCGAGACCCCGGTCAGGTAGATCGTGTAGTCGGGCCGGCGGCTGTCTATGTTGAGGTAGGCGCTGACCTTGCCCCGCTCCCCGAAGATAGCGATTTTGCCGCGGAGGGAGAATTTTTCCAGGGCACCGAGCCGCGCCGCGCGCTCCGTTCCGTCTTCCGGGAGGGCGGAGCAGGCGCCGAGGGAGACGGCCAGCAAGAGCGCCGCGAGGATAAGGGCGGTAATTCCCGAAAACAGACCGTGTTTTTTCAATTCGTACCCCGGGGCCGCGAGTGAATGCCGTCTTAATGCCCATATTATAGAACAACCCCGGGCCCGAAGGGGTGAGGCCGGCCAAAAAAAACTCCGGAACTTGCGTTCCGGAGTTTCGGGGGCCCGGCCTCCGGGCCCCTGTCTTATCCCGCCGTTAAAGCGAAGCGGTGAACGTGCGGGTGATTACGTCGTCCTGCTGCTCCTTGGTCAGCGAGTTGAAGCGCACGGCGTAGCCCGACACGCGGATGGTGAGCATCGGGTACTTCTCCGGGTGCTGCTGCGCGTCGATCAGCGTCTCGCGGTTCAGAACGTTGACGTTCAGGTGCTGGCCGCCCTCGTGCTTCGCGTCGTGGTGGAAGTAGCCGTCGAGCAGACCGATCAGGTTGGTGTTCTGCTGGACGTTTTCCTTGCCGAGCGCCGCCGGGACGATGGAGAACGTGTACGAGATGCCGTCCTTCGCGTAGGTGAACGGAAGCTTGGCCACCGAGGAGAGGGAGGCCACCGCGCCCTTCACGTCGCGGCCGTGCATCGGGTTCGCGCCCGGTCCGAACGGCTTGCCGCCGATGCGTCCGCACGGGGTGTCGCCGGTCTTCTTGCCGTACACCACGTTGGAGGTGATGGTAAGGATCGACTGGGTGGGCAGCGCGTTCCTGTAGGTGACGCGGCTCTTGATCTTCTTCATGAAGCGCTCGACCAGATCGCAGGCGATGCTGTCGACGCGGTCGTCGTTGTTGCCGTACTTCGGGAAGTCGCCCTCGATCTCGAACTTCGTGGCCACGTTGTCGGAGTCGCGGATCGGCCTTACCTTCGCGTACTTGATGGCGGACAGCGAGTCGGCGGCCACGGACAGGCCGGCGATGCCGCAGGCCATGGTGCGGAACACGTCGCGGTCGTGTAGGGCCATCTGAACCGCCTCGTACGCGTACTTGTCGTGCATGTAGTGGATGACGTTCAGGGCGGTGACGTACTGAGTGGCCAGCCAGTCCATGAAGGAGTCGACGCGCTTCATGACGTCGTCGAAGTCGAGGTACTCGCCGGCGGGGATGTCGGTCTTCGGGCCGACCTGCATGTGCACGCCGTTCTCATCCTTGAGACGTTCGTCCTTGCCGCCGTTGATGGAGTACAGGAGGGTCTTGGCGAGGTTGGCGCGGGCGCCGAAGAACTGCATTCTCTTGCCGACCACCATCGGGGAGACGCAGCAGGCGATGGCGTAGTCGTCGCTGTCGAAGTCGGGGCGCATCAGGTCGTCGTTCTCGTACTGGATCGACGAGGTGTCGATGGAAACCTTGGCGCAGTACTTCTTCCACGCGGCCGGCAGGCTCTCGGACCACAGGATGGTCATGTTCGGCTCGGGGGAGGTGCCCATGTTGTACAGGGTGTGCAGGTAGCGGAAGCAGGTCCTGGTGACCAGGGTGCGTCCGTCGAGGCCCATGCCGCCCAGGGACTCGGTGGCCCAGATCGGGTCGCCGGAGAACAGCGAGTCGTATTCCGGGGTGCGCAGGAAGCGGACCATGCGGAGCTTCATGATCATGTGGTCGACGAGCTCCTGGGCCTCGGACTCGGTCAGGATGCCCTTCTTGAGGTCGCGCTCGATGTAGATGTCGTGGAAGGTGGCGGTGCGGCCGTAGGACATGGCGGCGCCGTTCTGGGACTTAACCGCGGCGAGGTAGCCGAAGTAGGTGGCCTGCAGGGCTTCCCTGGCGGTCTTGGCCGGGCCGGAAATGTCGCAGCCGTAGGAGGCGGCCATCTGCTTCAGCTGGCCGAGCGCCTTGTACTGCTCGTTGATTTCCTCGCGGGCGCGGATCACGGCCTCGAGCTCCTGCTCGTCCTTCGGGTGCTCGAGCTGGGCCTGGTAGGAGTTGAACTGCTTGAACTTGTCCTTCATCAGGGCGTCGACGCCGTACAGGGCGATGCGGCGGTAGTCGCCGATGATGCGGCCGCGGCCGTAGGCGTCGGGCAGGCCGGTCAGAACGGCGCTCTTGCGGCACTTCCTGATGTCCGGGGTGTAAACGTCGAACACGCCCTGGTTGTGGGTCTTGCGGTATTCGGTGAAGATCTTCTCGACGTCCTTGTTGAAGGGCTTGTTGTAGGTCTCGCAGGAGGTCTTGATCATGCGGATGCCGCCGAAAGGCATGATGGCTCTCTTAAGGGGAGCGTCAGTCTGCAGGCCCACGATCTTCTCCAGGTCCTTGTTGATGTAGCCCGGCTTGTGCGAGGTGATCGTCGAGGGGGTGTCGGGGTCGAAGTCCACGGGGGCGTGGGTCTTGTTCTCGATCTTGATGCCCTCCATCACCGAATCCCAAAGGGTCTTGGTGGCCTCGGTGGCCGGGGCGAGGAACGACTCGTCACCCTCGTAGGGGGTGTAGTTGGTCTGGATGAAGTCGCGGGTGTCGATGGACTCCTGCCACGCGCCCGGGGCGAAGCCTTCCCAGGCCGCTTTCTGAAGCTCGTTTAGTTCTGCCATTTTCATTACCTCTGTCTGGTTCAGTTGGTTAATAAACGCCTTAGGCCTTTACGCCGCCGGCGCGACAATTAGCATACCAGTTGTACAGCCCGATCATCAGGCCGCCGCCGATGATGTTGCCGACGGTAACCGGTATTAGGTTGTTAACAATAAAGTTTATTATTGTTAAATCGGCAAACTGATCCGGATTTTGACCTGCAGCCTGCCAGAATTCCGCGCCCGCGAAGTTCAGCACGCATATCCCCGCGGGGATAAGGAACATGTTCGCGATGCTGTGCTCAAACCCCGACGCCACGAACAGCGCCACGGGAAAAATCATGGTGAGGATCCTGTCGGTGAGGGTCTTCCCGGCGAAGCTGAGCCATACCGCGCCGCACACCATCATGTTGCAGAAGACCCCGAGCGTCATCACCGCGACGAAACCCCGCCAGTAGGGCTCGCCGGGATGAATGTGGCTCACCTTGTGCAGGGCGGTGTCGAGGATCACCCGGCCCCACGCGCCGTCGAAAGCCTCGTACTGCCGCGCCGCCATCACGAGGAACACCATGAGCAGCGCCCCCACGAAGTTGCCGGAGTACACGACGCCCCAGTTCTTCAGCACCTGCCTCCAGGTCGCGAGCCCCGCGTATTTGGCGATCACCGTCATCGTCGACGAGGTGAACAGCTCGCAGCCGAAGAGCACGCAGAACATGAGCCCGATGGAGAAGCACAGCCCTCCGGCCAGTTTGCCGTTGCCGTCGGCCAGCACCGTTGCGTAAAACATGAACGCCAGGGCGATGAAAACGCCCGCGCTCACCGACATCAGCACGCACCGGACGAACGGTTTGGCCGTCTTATGGGCCATGATCGATTCGGCCGACCTCGCGGTCTCTTCCGGCGTCAGACAGCACGCCGAGGGCACTTTCGCAGGTTCCGTCATTATTTCTTCCTTCTATCAATTATAATTAAGTCAAAACGGCTAAATTTTGACAAAGATCACATTTAATTGTAAAATACTTTTGTAATAAAATTACATTTAGGGGTTATTCCGCCGAACTTTTGCCTGACTTTTAATCAGTTTTTTGAAAATTTTTATCAGCCCGGCCTGGACCGGATTCCGTTCCGGCTCGGCCCGGATCAGTTTCATCAGCCCGGCGGGATCGGGATCGGAGAGGATCCCGTCCGCGAGCCGGGAATATTCATTATCGCAGAAAACGCCGATTATTTCAGCCGCTTTTTCGGGCGGCAGGCCCGTTTCGTCCTCGAGGAGAAAACGGGCGTGCGCGGCCAGGCAGACCGCGTAAAGGGGCGAGTTCCCGCCCGGGCCGGCCGGGGCGAGCAGCTGCCCGGCGACGTCGGCAGCCCGCGCCAGGATCTCGGCGCATTCCTCTTCGCCGCCGGGTTCTCCGGGATCATCGCGCATGAGCCGGTACAGATCGGCGAGGCTCCGGACCGCCCCGAAGCTCAGGCCGTCGTACCAGCTTCCCGGCTCGGCGAGGCGCAGGAGCCCCGCGAGGCTCAGGCAGGACCCGGTCCACGCGCCTTCGGGCAGGCGGGGGTCTGAGAGGCTCAGCGCCGCCATCTTACGGGAAAGCGACGGATCGGTCAGCTCGTCCTCGTTCTCCGGGCCGTCGAAGAGGTATATTTCGGAAAAGTTCGGGACGATCAGCCGGTAGGCGCAGAGCTCCCCGAAGCTCGCGTCGTGGCACCAGACCGTCTTGCCGAGCTTCCGGCAGATCCCGAGCAGGCGCGCGTACTGCTCGGCGGTGGATCCGCTTTCGAAAGACCAGTCGGCAAATTGAAAATTACTTTCATCCGTGAAGAAACCGGGGTGAATTTTCGCCGAACCGTGCGTGAAGCTCGCGATGAAATTGAGCGCGTCCCCGAGGGCCCTCTCCCCGTCGTCCGGCCCGTCCGCGGGCGCCTCCGGGGCGGCGTCCGCGGCGAGATCCTCAAAGCTCATTTCCTCCCAGCCGACGTCGTCCCAGTCCGCGCCCTGCACGAGCTCGGTCAGGGCCCGCCCGAGGGCGAGGCCCATGTGGGGATGGGCGCCGGCGGAGATCCGGTACCTGAGGCCGCAGGCCGGCCGCAGGCACACGACCGCGACCGGGAACAGGCCGCCCAGGGATCCGTCGTGGCAGGTTATCCGCAGGCCGCGCCGGGCGATGCCCGCGATCGTCGCGGCGACGTCCGGCCAGCGCCGCGCGATCAGCTCCGGGGGGATCTCGGGCAGGGCGCGGCTCCGCACGCGGGAGAGCCCCGCGCCGAAGCTTTCCGGGACGGAGCCGTACAGGAAGCGGCGGACCACCCGCTCGAAGATCTCGGAAAGGCCCTGGACCTTGGCCTCGGCGGGCGTGTTGCCCGCGCACATGCCGTTGGTGCAGAAGCACGACTCGAGGTAGCGCAGGGGGAAATAGCGCGTCTCGGCGGGATTGAGCTCGTTCCTGAGCGGCACGGCGCAAATGCCCTTCGCCGTGTCCGAGGTCGGGTAGTCCGTGAGCGGGCGGAGACAGGTCCAGCCGATTTCCCGGACGAGCTCCGGCGAGAACAGGCTGTTCTCGCGGAAGAAGCGGGCCGTCCGCTCCCGGTCGGATCCCGAAAGGCCCATGCGCCCGAGATCGAGGCGGTTTTCGCCGTCGATGAGATCCTCCGGGTACTTTGCCCAGATCTCGCCGGGGAAGCGGCGGAAGTTTTCGGCGTCGCTCGCCCCGAACATGAAGAAGCCGTCGAAGAACGACTGGTTGAGCAGCCGCTCGGCCATTTCGCCGAGCGCCGAGGCGGCGGCCGCCTCCGCCGTGGCGCCCTTGCCGTTCGTGTGGATCGTCCGGGGATTGTTCCGGTCGGCGAGCTCGCACGAGTACAGGTTCTCTCCCGGGTGGCGCCGCGCGACGAACTCGAGATCCAGGCCGAGCCGGGTCAGCTCCCGCGTGAAAATCTCGATGGTGGCTTCGGTTTCCCGGTCCTTGCCCGGCTGAAAGGTCATGAGCGCTCCGTCCGAACGCGCGCCGCCGCCCGGGGACTCTCCCCGGAGCGGCGCGCGGAATTTTTCGTATCCGCCCATTATAGGCGCGCGGGCGGGGCGGACAAAGCGGCGCGGGCGAAATATATGGCCCGCGTCCCGTCTTTTTTTCTATAATGCGGAAAGAGGCCCGCCCGGCGTCCGGGCGGGCCGGCGATCGGCCGGGCGGGAGCCGGCCGGGACGGGGGCGACGATGGGAAAATTCGCGAAGCGCGCGGCGGCCGTGCTGGTTCTGTTTGTTTTGTACGCGCTGATGAGGATCTTCGTTTTCCCCGGGCCGGGCGGGGACGGGGAGCTCCTGCGCGAGATCGGGGAGGCTAACCGCTCCCTGCCCTTCGCCGCGCCGGACGGGTCCTTCGTGCTGAACCGCGTCGCGGGCGACGAAAACGCGAACGCGGTCCTCACGGTGACCGTCGCCGCCCGCCCGGGGGAGGATCCCCGCGCCGCCTTCCGGAGAATGAACCTCGCCCGGGCGCTCTGCGGCACGGGTCTCGTCAGGGCTCTGCTCGCCCGCGGCAAGACCGTGGCGGCGGAACTGTCCGCGGCGGGAACGGCGAGAACCGTCCGGACGCCGCTCTGCCGGGGGGAGGACGGGGCGGGGGAGTCCGGGGGCCCCGCGGCGGGCGGGTGACCCGCCCGGGCGGCCCGGTTTTTGCGCGGGGCGCGCAAATAAACGGCCCGGATCGATTTTTTTGGGGTTAACCGCCGTCTTTTTTGGTACAATTGCAAAGGTTTTCGGGCAGACGGCGCGGCCGCGCGGGCGCGGCCGGCGTCATTTAACTGATTATTTGATGGTGTCGAACATGAAGAAAGTAGGTTTTGTCGGCTGGCGCGGCATGGTGGGCTCGGTTCTGATGAACCGCATGGAAGAGGAGAACGACTTCTCGTATATTGACCCCGTGTTTTTCACGACGTCCCAGGTGGGGCAAAAGGCTCCCTCGCCCGGCGGGCGGGACGCGGGCGCGCTGCTCGACGCGGGCGATCTGGAGGCCCTGCGCGCCGCGGACATCGTCGTGACCTGCCAGGGCGGCGACTACACCAAGCGCGTGTACGACAAACTCAGGGCCGCCGGCTGGGACGGCTACTGGATCGACGCGGCCTCGGCGCTGCGGATGCGGGACGACGCGGTGATCATCCTCGACCCGGTGAACCGGGCCGTCATCGACGCGGCCCTGGACCGGGGCGTGAAGACCTTCGTCGGCGGCAACTGCACGGTGAGCCTGATGCTCATGGGCCTCGGCGGTCTGTTCGCCCACGACTGCGTCGAATGGATCCAGTCTTCGACCTACCAGGCCGCCTCGGGCGCCGGCGCCAAAAACATGCGCGAGCTGCTCCTCCAGATGGGCGTGCTGCACGCCGCCGTCGCCGACGAGCTTAAGGATCCCGCCTCCGCGATCCTCGTCATCGAGAAGAAGGTCCGCGACGCCATGAGAGCGGAGAGCTTCCCGGTCGCCGAGTTCACGGTTCCGCTCGCCGGCTCGCTGATCCCCTGGATCGACGCCCAGCTCGAAAACGGCCAGAGCCGGGAGGAATGGAAGGGCATGGCCGAGACCAACAAGATTCTGGGCCTCGCCCCGGGAACCGTCCCCGTGGACGGCAACTGCGTGCGCATCAGCTCCCTGCGCTGCCACAGCCAGTCTTTCCTGATCAAACTCAAGAAGGACGTTTCCGTGTCCGGCGTGGAGGAAATGCTGCGGAGCCACAACGAGTGGGTCAGGGTCGTGCCCAACGAAAGGGAGATCACGGTCCGCGAGCTGACCCCGGCGAAGGTTACCGGCACCCTGAGCGTCCCGGTGGGCAGGATCCGCGCCACCAACTTCGGCAGGGGCTACATTTCGGCGTTCTCCGTGGGCGACCAGCTGCTGTGGGGCGCCGCCGAGCCGCTGCGCCGCATGCTGAAGATTCTGGCCGGCTGACGCCGGACCGCGGCGGGAAGGAAAAAGAGAGGGGAGCCGCCGCCGGGGCGGGCTCCCCTTTTTTACGTGTGCTGCGCGCGTCCCGGGCGCCCGTCAGCAGAGTTCCCCGTCGCCGAAGCCGAACTGCTCGAGGGAATCCGTCTTGGCCTGGACGCAGATATACTCGGTGTCCGCGTCGGTTTCGATGGTCCGGGCCCCGGCGGGCAGGACTTTGACGCAGGTTCCCTCCCTGAACGGCACCTTGCGGTCGTCCACGGTCATCGTGCCGCTGCCCTTGAGGAAAATGTAAATCTCCTCGTTCTGCTTGTGCCGGTGGCTGAAGGGAAGCTTGGCGCCTTTCGGCATTTCGTTTACGGAAATCTCGCAGGAGGTTAAAGCGAGGGCGTCGTGCAAAAAGGCCTTGCCGTTCTCAAAATGCTTGCCGATCTCGGCGATCTTGCCTATTTCTGTGGCTTTGTAGTTCATAGCGTTTGCTCCTTCCATATACCCCGGGCGCCCCGTCCCGGGCGCCGCGACCGGATCCCGGCGGCGTCCGGATCCCGCGGAACCCGCCGGAATGCTAAATTAATTATAGTTTTTTCAAAAACCCGCGGAACAAAAAGATCGGCGCCGTATGACGGCGATCTAATATTGCGGCGGGGTCTTTTTCGCGCCGGGGATGGAAAAATCCGCCCGGGTGATATTACAATTAATCATGGATCCCGCTCCCGCGGCGCGGCGGCGGGACCGGGGGAGGAAGGCCGGATTTTATGGCGACGCCGAAAAGGAACCTGAGCGCTTTCGCCGGCGATTACTGCGTGGTCGACACCGAAACCACGGGTCTCGCGGCGGGCCGGGACGAAATCATCGAAATCGGCATGGTGAAAGTGCGCGGCCACGAGATCGCCGCCCGCTACCAGCAGTTGATCCGCCCGCGAAGGAGGATCGGCTCCTTCATCACGGTTCTGACGGGAATAACCGACGAGATGGTGCGGGGCATGCCCGGGATAAGCGACGTCGGGGACGAGATCCTGGGTTTTATCGGCACCGACGTCATCGTCGGCCACAACACCGCGTTCGACATCAGGTTCCTCGAGGCGGGGCTCTGCTGCGCGCTGCCGAACGAGTACGTGGACACCATGCTGCTTTCCCGGCGGGTGTACCCCGAACTCAGGCATCACCGACTGTCCGATCTGACCGCGTATCTGGGCCTCGCCGCGAACGCGCACCGGGCCCTCGCCGATTGCCTGGCCACCAAGGAGCTGTACGACGCGATCAGAGCAAAGGTTCTGCGGGAAAACCTGGGAACCGGGGACATGTGGATTTACCGCCGCCGGTACTGAGCGGCGTAAGCGTTTGTGAATTTTAAGGAGCACCGGCATGAAGCACAAGGTCAGGGTCACCGTAGTCGACAAGAAGCTTTACCCCGAACTGCAGGAGCGGTACTGCGCCGACCCCCGCGCCGGCGCCTGTCCCCGCTACAACGTCGGCGACGTGTTCGAGTTCCTCCGGGACGAAGAAAACGATCATTTCTGGGCCTGCGGCCTCGGCACGCTCGTGAAGACGGCGGGCGATCCGGACGCCGTCGCGGGCGGCCCCCGGCTGCCCTTCTGCTCGGAGGCCTGGGACGCCATCGCCCGCTACGTTTACGCGGGGCTCCAGGGCGGCTCGATCATGAAGGGGTGGATGAAGGAAGAAAACACCATGATCTGCTGCTGTTCCGACGGGACCAGGCCGGTGATTTTCCGGATCGAGCGGATCGATTACGAGTAAGCGGGGCCGGCCGTGTGCACTAATTTTTACGTCGGGACCGAGGCCGCGGAAATCGCGGCGCGGGCGCTGCGCTCCCCGCTCGCCGGCGCGTTCGCCGCGGCGGGGCGTCCCGCGCGGACGTCCGGCGATTTCCGCCCCTCCGACGTCGCGCCCGTCGTCGCGCCGGACCGGCGGGGCGGGGAGTCCGCGTTTCCCATGCGGTGGGGCTTCCGCTACCCGGACGGCTCGCTCGGGGTGAACGCCCGCCTCGAGACCGCCGCGGTCAGGCCCGCTTTCCGGGAAGCCTGGCGGCGGCGCCGCTGCGCGGTGCCCGCCTCCTGGTACTGCGAACGGATCCGCGTCCCGGGCCGGTCGGGCCGGCCGGTTCCCGGCGACAAATACAGAATCCGCCCGCGGGGCGGGGGACCGCTGTGGCTGGCGGGACTGTACCGGTTCGAAGACGGCCTGCCCGTCTTCACGATCCTGACCGCGGAGGCGGCGGAGGAAATCCGCTTCGTCCACGGCCGGATGCCGCTCGCGCTGCCCGGGGACGCGTTCCGCGGCTGGATCGACCCGGACGGCAGCCCGGAGGAGATCGCGCGCCGCGCCGTCCGGGACATGGTCGCGGAGCGGGTGGCGGAATAACCGGGCCCGCGGCCCGGAACGCCCCGGGGCGGGAAAAAGGCGGAAACCGCGCGGACGCGGCCGTCCGCGCGCCGGTTATCGCGTAATCGTCAATCGCTCAATCGTTTCGCCGCGAGGAGAAATTCAATGGCAAAGAGCTTAATCATATACTTCAGCCGAGCCGGGGAGAACTACGCCGTCGGCTTCATCGACAAGGGGAACACCGAGATCGCCGCCGAGTTCGTCCGCGATCTGACCGGCGCGGACATGTTTAAGGTCGAGCCGCTCGTTCCCTACTCGGAGAACTACAAAACCTGCACCGAAGAGGCCGGGGAGCGGGTGGGGAACGCCCCCGTCAGGGCGTTCCCCGGGGACATCTCGGGCTATGACACGATCTACGTCATGAGCCCGATCTACTGGGGAACCTACGCCCCCGAAATCGAGACGGTGCTCGCGCGGCTCGATTTCACCGGGAAAAAGATCCGGATCGTCACCACGCACGAGGGCTCCGGCCTGGGCTCCGTCGTCCGCGACGTGAAGCGGGTCTGCAGGGGAGCCGCCGTGGACGCGAACGGCCTGGCCATCCGGGGCTCGCGGGTGAAGAGTTCCCGGGCGGCGATCGAAAAATGGCTGTGACGGGGCTTCCCGTATCTCATCGGACTCATAATCGCCAAGGAGGCATAAAGACATGGAGACCTTTACCCTGAACGACGGCAACGTCATCCCGGCCGTGGGCTTCGGAGTGTTCCTGATCCCCGGCGGCGGGCCCGCTTACGAGGCGGCCGCGGCCGCCCTCCGGGCCGGCTACCGGCACATCGACACCGCCGCGGCCTACTTCAACGAGGAGGACGTGGGCCGGGCCGTCCGGGACAGCGGCATCCCCCGCGGGGAAATTTTCGTGACCAGCAAGCTCTGGCTCCAGGATTACGGCTACGAGCAGGCGAAGAAGGGCATCGCCCGCTCCCTGCGCAAGCTGGGAACCGGCTACATAGACCTTTATCTGATCCATCAGCCCTACGGCGACGTGCCGGGCGCGTGGCGGGCCATGGAGGAGGCGAAGGCGGAGGGCCTTTTGCGCTCCGTCGGCGTTTCCAACATGACCCCGGCGATCTGGAACCGCTTCGTGCCGGATTTCGCCGCCAAGCCGGCGGTGAACCAGATCGAGTTCAATCCCTTCTGCCAGCAGAAGGCCATCCGGGAAATCATGGCCCGGGACGGGGTCAGGCTCGAGGCGTGGTACCCGCTGGGCCACGGGGACGAGAGGCTGCTCGGGAACCCGGAGATCCTGAAGCTCGCGGAAAAGTACGGCAAGAACCCCGGCCAGATCGTCCTGCGCTTCGAGCTGCAGGAAGGCGCCGTCGTCCTGCCCAAGTCGGTCAGGCCGGAGCGCATCGCGGGCAACCTGGATCTGTTCGATTTCGCGCTGACCGCGGAGGAGATCGAATCCCTGCGGGCCCTCGACACCGGGCGGGGCCGGCACGATCCCGACGCGCCGGGCGTGGCCGAGGCGCTGCTCGCCGCCTATAAGATCGAAGACTGACCGCGGGCCGCGGCCGCCCGCGCTTAATTATCACGGAGGAACGCTTATGGAATTCACCGAAGTCATCAGAGACCGCTATTCGTGCAAAAAATTTTCCGGGAAGAGGATTTCCCGGGAGCAGCTCGCCGCCATCCTGGAGGCGGGGCGCCTGGCCCCCACCGCGAAGAACCTGCAGGAGCAGCGCGTTTACGTCGTCGAGAGCGAAGAGGGACTGGCCAAGATCGACAAAGTCACGCCCTGCCGCTACGGGGCGCCCACCGTGCTGGCGGTGGCGTACGACAAAAACAACGTCTTCGTCTACCCCGGGGGCAAACGCGATTCCGGCGTCGAGGACGCCGCGATCGTGGCCACCCACATGCTTCTCGCGGCCAAGAACGCCGGGGCGGACAGCTGCTGGCTCAACTTCTTCGACCCGGAAGCGGCCGCGCGGGAGCTGGGCCTGCCGGAAAACGAGGAGCTGCTCATGCTGCTGGACCTGGGCTTCGCCGCCGAAGGCGCCGGGCCCCTCGCCAACCACGGCAGGCGCCGGCCGCTCGCGGAAACGGTGACGTACCTTTAACCGGGCGGGCCCGGGCGCCGGGAGAACCGATTGCGCGGGAACGGGGGAGCGGAGCGATGATAAGACGCGTGTTCACGGCGTCTTTCAAAGACGGGATAAGCGAGGAAGACAAACGGCGGGAAACCGGAGACCCGCGGGCCGTCCGGGATAAGGTTCCCGGAATCGCGGAGCTGCGGGTCGGCCGCGCCGCCGGACGGGCCGGCGCGCCGGATCCGGTCATGATGACCGCGGATACGGCGACCCGGGAGGATTTCGCGGCCTTCCTCGCCCATCCCTATCATACCGGGCGCCTCACGGAAGCGGCCCCGAGAAACTTTAAGCCCGGGAGCTTCGTGACGGGGCGGATCGAGTTTTGGGAACCGGGCGCGGGGAGGGGAAAACCGTCCCCGCCCGGCTTCCGGCGGCTCATTCGTCCGTTTTCAGGGAACCGAGCCAGATCGCGATGTCCCTGTCCGTCTCGGCGTCGCCGGGGCCCTGGGTCGCGTAGGCCGGCAGGACTCTGGCGCCCGGGGCCAGCTTCGCCATGTCCTCGGGGATGGAGTATTTGCCGCCCCCGCCGTGGCTGACGAACGGAACCAGGATCCTACCCGAGAAATCGTTGTTCTCGAGGAAGGTCATGACGGCGGGCGCCATGCCGTGCCACCAGGCGGGCGTGCCCACGAAAACGACGTCGTAGCCCGAGACGTCGCCGTTGCTTTTCAGCTTCGGGTGAATGTTCTCGTCGTGCTGCTTTTTCGCGACGCCGTAGGCGACCTCCCGGTAATCCTTCGGATAAGGCTCCGCGGTTTCGATCCGGAACATGTCGCCGCCGATCCGGGCGTTGATCTTTTCGGCGAGGGTTTTGGTGTTGCCGCCCCAGGAAAAATACGCTATCAGGACTTTTTTGCCCGCGAAGCCGGGGCTCGTGGAGACGCCGGACTCCGCCGCGGCGGCGGGGACGCCCGCGAGCGCGAGCAGCAGCGGCAAAACCATCAGTAAATGCTTCTTCATTTCCGCTCCTCGAAAATCGTCGTGAAAGGGATCGGGTAAATTATACCCGCCGGGAGACCCGCGCGCGCGGTTTTCCGGGGCGTTTCCGGACGGGAACGGCAAATATCCCGGCGGGCAAAGGAAAGCCGGAGTCTTTCCGCGGAAAAACTCCGGCCTCGGCGAAAGGGCGCGAAAGTGGTGGAGGGGGAAGGATTCGAACCTTCGAAGACGGAGTCGGCAGATTTACAGTCTGATCCCTTTGACCGCTCGGGAACCCCTCCGCGTCTTTCACTGCGGGTATGTTACCACGTAACGGGAAAATTGACAGCGGTTTTTTTCCGAAAGCGCGGTTTCGGCGCGGAATCGGGGCGTAAAACGCCCGCCGTCCCGCCGGTCAGGTCCTTTTGGCGTGGATTTCCCTCGTCTCGGTCCTTTCCTCCTCGCCCTTCCTGATGAGGACGTAGGTGGCGCCCTTGTCCCCGTGGTACGGCATGGCCGTGTGGTAGGCCAGGACCTCGGGCATCATTTTGAGCCAGTGGGCCACGTAACTCTTGAGCAGGGCCTTGGGCTTGGAGTACTCCCCCTTGCCGTGCACGATGAGGACGCAGCGCACGTTCTCGCGGTGCGCCCGGACGATCAGTTTCCTGACTTTTTTGTACGCCTGCTCGATGGTGCTGTTGTGGAGATCCGCGCCCATCCGCGGCAGGTACTCGCCCGCCTTCAGCTTCCGGGCGACGCCGTACTGCAGGCCCGGGACCTTGTAGCTGATGGTGTCGTTGGGATCGACGAACTCCATGTTCGCCGTGGAGAAGAAATCGGGCTCCTCCTCCTTGTGCTCGTCGGTGTAGATGTCCCGGATGATCCGCGAAACCTCCGGATCCATGATCGGGACGGATCGCTCCACGGTGTCGGATTTAATCTGCCTGACGCCTTTGACGAAATCGCCGAAGGTCGCGGGCTTCTCCTCTTCCGGCTCGTCGTCGGGGGGAAGGTTGTTCGCTCGCATTTTCGCTGCCTCCGTGAAAATCTCTCCTAGCCTCAGATCCTTTTGAGCAGCTCGAGGGTGATTTCCTGGCTGTTCCTGGTCGCGATCGGGAGCGTCTCCGCGAAAGTCGTCCCGGACCGGTCGTCGGCGTTGTCCGAAATGGTGCGGACGACGGCGCACGGCACGCCCAGGACGGCGGCGGCCTGGGCTACGGCCGCGCCTTCCATCTCGGTCGCGCGCGCCCCGGGGAAGGACTCGGCGAGACGGCGGTGGATCTCCGCCCCGGCGATGAACTGATCGCCGCTGAGGATCGCCCCGCGGTGCACCCCGAAGCCGTAACGGGCGGCGACGGTCTCCGCCGCCGCGGCGGCCGCGCGGGCGAGGGCGGGGTCGAGGGGGATAATCCGGTCGAATCCCGGCAGCTGCCCCTTGGCGTAGCCGAACGCGGTAAGGTCGAAATCGTGCTGCGCCGCGCCCGTGCCGACGACCACGTCGAGGATCTTCACCTCCGGGCCGAGCCCGCCGGCCACGCCGGTGTTGACGACCGCGCCCGCGCCGAATCTGGCGATCATGACCGCCGCGGCCGTCGCGGCCGCCACCTTGCCGATGCCGCTGCAGGCGACGACGACGCTCTTCCCGCCGAGGATGCCCGCGCAGTATTCGACGGTTCCCGCCTTTTCGGTTCTGAGGCCCGTCACGACCTTCTTCAGAGCCTCGACTTCTTCCGGCATCGCGCCGATAATTCCGTAAATCATGATACCCCCGCCAAAAACGCGCCCCGGCCCGGTCCGCTTCCGGGACGCCATGCACAAGTATAGTTAAAAAGCGCCGGGCTGACAACGGCGGGGCGGCCGGGAGGGGGCGCGGGGCGGCGGCGCGCCCAAAGATGGTGCGCGTCCGCGCGATCGATCGCCGGCGGAACCGCCCGGCCGCGCCCGCCGGCGGGGCGCGGCGAGCCATAATGGGGCACGCGCCCGCGCCGCGGGCGGCGCGGGCGGGCGGATCGGGCCGGATCCGCGGTTTCCGTGCATATTTATGCGGAAAAATGCGGTAAATATGCGGGCGGGCGCCCGGCCGGACAAAAGGGGATTCCGCCCCCTCGGCGCGCTCCGGGACGGGGCGGGGGCCGGGGATTTTCCCCGGCGGAGCGGGGAAATTTGAATAAATATTCATTTTTCCTCACGTATCCGGCATTTCGGGCTTGATTTATGCAGGAAAAATTTGTAATGTGAAAATTTCTGCCGCGTTCCGCACCGGACCGGGCAAGGATCGCCCGCCGGGCCGTCCGGGAATTTTCGCCGCGCGGAGACCGCGCCCCGGGCGCGTCCCGAAGCCGCCCATGTTTCAGAGGACTACTTTCAATGGATTCAGCTTTACCTAACAAACAGGGACTCTACGATCCCGCCTACGAGCACGATTCCTGCGGCGTGGGTTTCGTCGCCCACCTGAAGGGGATCAAGAGCCACAGCATAGTCGAGCAGGGACTGCTTATACTCAAAAATCTCAACCACCGCGGCGCCGTGGGCGCCGATCCCCTGCAGGGCGACGGCGCCGGGATCCTGATCCAGATTCCGGATCAGCTGTACCGCGACGACATGATCCTCCAGGGCATCGAGCTTCCTCCCCCCGGGGAGTACGGCGTCGGCCAGATTTTCCTGCCCAAGGAGGCGGCGTCCCGCCGGGCCTGCGAGGAGGAGATCGAGCGGGCCGTCCGGGCCGAGGGCCAGGTCGTGCTGGGCTGGCGGGACGTGCCCGTCGACCACGGCTGCCCGATGTCTCCGGTCGTCAAGAACACCGAGCCCGTGATCAGGCAGATTTTCGTGGGGTGCGGCAAGGACGTGATCGTCACCGACGCCCTGGAGAGAAAGCTGTACATCATCAGGAAGCGCAGCTCCCTGGCCATCAGGAAGCTCAACCTGCGGCACAGCCACGAGTTCTACATTCCCTCGTTCTCGGCCCGGACCATCGTCTACAAGGGCCTGCTGCTCGCCGGCCAGGTGTCGGTGTATTTCCGGGACCTCGCCGACACGCGGTGCGTGTCCGCGCTCTCGATGGTGCACCAGCGCTTCTCCACCAACACCTTCCCCTCGTGGGAGCTGGCCCATCCGTTCCGCATGATCGCGCACAACGGCGAGATCAACACCGTCCGCGGCAACGTCAACTGGATGCGGGCGCGCGAAAAGTGCGTCCATTCCCCGGTGCTCGGCGACGATCTGGAAAAGGTGTGGCCGCTGATTTACCCGGGCCAGTCCGACTCGGCCTCGTTCGACAACGCCCTCGAGCTCCTGACCATGAGCGGCTACTCGCTCGCCCACGCCGTGATGATGATGATCCCCGAGGCCTGGGAAAAGCATCCGACCATGGATCCCAAGCGCCACGCCTTCTACGAGTACCACGCGGCCATGATGGAGCCGTGGGACGGCCCGGCCGCCGTGGCGTTCACGGACGGCCGCCAGATCGGCGCGTCCCTCGACCGCAACGGGCTCCGGCCCGCGCGCTACCTGGTCACCAAGGACGACCTGGTGGTCATGGCCTCCGAGGCGGGCGTGCTGCCGATCGACGATTCCCGGATCCTCAGCAAGTGGCGCCTCCAGCCCGGCAAGATGTTCCTCATCGACATGGAGCAGGGCCGCATCATCGGCGACTCCGAGCTTAAGAACGCCCTGGCCACGGCCAAGCCCTACAGCGAGTGGGTGGGCAAGATCTGCATCAGGATAGGGGACCTCGCCCTGCGCTCCGGCAACGTGCCGCCGATCCAGCACGCGGCCTCGCTGCTCGACATGCAGCAGCTGTTCGGGTACACGGCCGAGGACATAAAGAGGATCATGCTGCCGATGGCCCGGCTCGGGCAGGAGCCCCTGGCCTCCATGGGCAACGACGCGGCGCTCGCGGTGATGGCCAAGAAGAACAAGACCCTCTACGACTATTTCCGCCAGGTGTTCGCCCAGGTGACCAACCCGCCGATCGACCCGATCCGCGAGGACATGGTCATGTCCCTGATCTCGTTCATCGGCCCGCGGCCCAACCTGCTCAATTCCACCGACATCAACCCGCCCATCCGGCTCAAGGTCGAGCAGCCGGTGCTCAGCGAGCTGCACATGGAGCAGATCCGCGGCATCGAGAAATGCACCGACGGCAAGTTCCGCTCCTACGAGCTCGACATCACCTATCCCCTGTCCTGGGGCAAGGAGGGCATCGAGGCGCGGCTCGCGAGCCTGGCCTGCGAGGCCGAGGACGCCGTCAAGGCCGGGGCCAACATCCTGATCGTCACGGACCGCAAGGTGTGCCGCGACCGGGTGGCCATCCCGGCGCTCCTCGCCACGTCGACGGTGCACCTGCGCCTGGTCAACGCCGGCCTGCGCACCAGCACCGGCCTGGTGGTGGAGACGGGCAGCGCCCGCGAGGTGCACCACTTCGCGCTGCTCGCGGGCTACGGCGCCGAGGCCGTCCATCCCTACCTCGCCATCGAGACGCTGCGCGATCTCGCGCGCGGCGACAAGGCGCTCGAGGAGGACTACATCTCGCATTACGTCAAGGCCATCTGCAAGGGCCTGTGCAAGACCATGTCCAAGATGGGCATCTCCACCTACATGTCCTACACGGGGGCCCAGGTCTTCGAGGCCATCGGCCTGACCAGGGAGTTCGTGGACAAGTACTTCACCAACACCTCCTCCGGCGTCGAGGGCATCGGCCTGTTCGAGGTGGCCCAGGAGGCCATCAACCTGCACACGGCGGCGTTCGGCGCCGATCCGCTGCTGCGGAACGCCCTGGACGCGGGCGGCGACTACAGCGTGCGCGTCCGCGGCGAGGACCACATGTGGACCCCGGAGGCCATCGCGGATCTCCAGCACGCCGTGCGCCAGGACCGCCCCGAGGAGTACAAAAAGTACGCCGAGATCATCAACAACCAGACGAAGCGGCACCTCACCCTTAGGGGCTTCTTCGAAATCAGGTCGCCGTTCCCGCCGGTGAGCGTCGACGAGGTCGAGCCGGCCAAGGAAATCGTCAAGCGCTTCGCCACCGGCGCGATGTCGCTCGGCTCGATTTCCACCGAGGCGCACACGAACCTCGCCATCGCGATGAACCGGATCGGCGGCAAGTCGAACACCGGCGAGGGCGGCGAGGACGCGCAGCGCTTCGCCCCGGTGCAGAAGAAGACCATGCTCTCGGAGATCATCGGCAAGGGCCGCGTCGCCCGGGACATCGAGCTGCAGCCGGGCGACAGCCTGCGCTCCGCCATCAAGCAGGTGGCCTCGGGCCGCTTCGGCGTCACCGCCGAGTACTGCATGAACGCCGACCAGCTCCAGATCAAGATGGCCCAGGGCGCCAAGCCCGGCGAGGGCGGCCATCTGCCGGGGCACAAGGTCACCGAGTACATCGGCTACCTGCGCCACTCCGTGCCGGGGGTGGGTCTGATTTCCCCGCCGCCGCACCACGACATCTACTCGATTGAGGACCTGGCCCAGCTGATCCACGACCTCAAGAGCGTCAACCCGGCCGCGTCGGTTTCCGTCAAGCTGGTGTCCGAGGTGGGCGTCGGCACCGTCGCGGCGGGCGTGGCCAAGGCCAAGGCCGATCACATCGTCATCGCGGGCCACGACGGCGGCACGGGCGCGTCCCCGGCGTCCTCGATCAAGCGGGCCGGCTCGGCCTGGGAACTCGGCCTGTCCGAGACCCAGCAGACGCTGGTGCTGAACCGCCTGCGCGGGCGCGTGCGCGTGCAGGTCGACGGCCAGATCAAGACCGGGCGCGACGTGGTCATCGGCGCGCTGCTCGGCGCGGACGAGTTCGGCTTCGCCACGGCGCCGCTCGTCGCCTCGGGCTGCATCATGATGCGCAAGTGCCAGCTCAACACCTGCCCGGTGGGCGTGGCGACGCAGGATCCCGAGCTCAGGAAGCGCTTCGCCGGCCGTCCGGAGCACGTGATCAGGTACTTCTTCTACGTGGCCGAGGAGGTGCGCGAGATCATGGCCTCCATGGGCATCAGGAAGTTCGACGATCTCATCGGCCATTCCGAGTACCTCGACAAGAAGCAGGGCATCGACCACTGGAAGGCCCAAGGCCTCGATTTCACCAGGATCTTCCACCAGCCCGAGATGACGGAGCCGACGGCCATCCGGAACGTGGAGGAGCAGGATCACGAGCTGGACAGGGAGCTCGACAACGAGCTGATCCGGCTCGCGGAGCCCGCCCTCGCCCGCGGCGAGAAGACGGAGTTCCCGATCCGCATCACCAACGTGAACCGCTCGGTCGGCGCCATGCTGTCCGGCCGGATCGCCGCCAAATACGGCAACCACGGGCTCGCCCCCGACACGGTGAAGGTCCGGCTCTCCGGCACGGCCGGGCAGTCGTTCGGCTCGTTCCTCTGCGGCGGCGTCACCTTCGAGCTGTCCGGCGAGGCCAACGACTACGTCGGCAAGAGCCTCTCCGGCGGCAGGCTGATCATCCGCCCGACCCCGGAGTTCACCGGCGCGAGCTGGGACAACATCATCTGCGGCAACACCTGCCTGTACGGCGCGACGAGCGGCGAGGCCTACATCAGCGGGGTCGCGGGCGAAAGGTTCGGCGTCCGGAATTCCGGCGCCGCGGCGGTCATCGAGGGCGTGGGCGACCACGGCTGCGAGTACATGACCGGCGGGACGGTGATCGTGCTCGGCCGCACCGGGCGCAACTTCGCGGCGGGCATGTCCGGCGGCATCGCCTACGTGTACGATCCCGACGGCGCTTTCGCCGCCCACTGCAACAGGACCTCGGTGGAGCTCGAAAAGGTTCTGCCGGCGGCCGCGCAGCCGGCCGCGGAGCCGCGCCACCTCGGCCTGGCCGACGAGGAGATCCTCAGGAAGCATATCGAAAATCACGCGGCCCTGACCGGGAGCCGGAGGGCGAAGGAACTGCTGTCCGACTGGGAGCGGAGCCTCGGGGACTTCGTGAAGGTGTTCCCGACGGAATACCGCGAGGCGCTCGCGCAGCAGCAGGCCAATCAGAAGGAGGGCTTATAAATGGGAAAGCCGACTGGATTTATGGAATACGCCCGCATCGGCGAGAAGCACCTGAGCGTGGCCGAGCGGCTTAAGAACTACAACGAGTTCACCCCCTGCCTGACCGACGCCGAGGCGACGGTGCAGGCGGCGCGGTGCATGGACTGCGGCGTGCCTTTCTGCAACAACGCCTGTCCGGTGCACAACGTGATCCCGGATTTCAACGACCTCGTCTACCGGGGCGACTACAAGGCCGCGGCCGAGGTCCTGCACAGCACCAGCAGCTTCCCGGAATTCACCGGGCGCGTGTGCCCGGCGCTCTGCGAGGCCGCGTGCAGCGTGGGGATCAGCGGACGGACCGTCGGCACGGCCGAGGACACCACGGCGGTGGGGATCAAATCGATCGAGAGGAAGATCATCGACTACGCCTGGGAGCACGGGTTCGTGCTGCCGCTTCCCGCGGCGGTCAAAACGGGCCGCAGGGTCGCCGTGGTCGGATCGGGGCCGAGCGGGCTCGCCTGCGCCCAGCAGCTCGCGCGGGCCGGGCACGAGGTGACCGTCTACGAGAAGAACGATCACATCGGCGGGCTGCTCAGGTTCGGCATCCCGGATTTCAAGCTGCCCAAATCCCTCATCGACCGGAGGATCGATCAGATGGAGGCCGAGGGCATCAAGTTCGTCACCGGCGCGCTGGTGGCCGATTCCGCCGATCTCCCGGCGGGCGTGCGCTGCGACGCGGTCACGCTGGTGAGCCCGAAGAGCCTTATGGAAAACTACGACGCCGTGGCGCTCTGCGGCGGCTCGGAAACCCCGCGGGATCTCAAGGCCCCGGGCCGGGAGCTGCGGAACATCCATTTCGCGCTCGAGTTCCTCATCGGGCAGAACAAGGAGGTCAACGGGGGCCGGAAGAACCCGATCAACGTCAAGGGCGGGCACGTCGTGGTGATCGGCGGCGGCGACACCGGCGCCGACTGCGTGGGCACCGCGAACCGGCAGGGGGCGGCGTCCGTGACCCAGATCGAGGTGCTGCCGAAGCCTCCCGTCGAGTACGACATCCCCGCGACCTGGCCGGAGTGGCCGCGGATCTACCGCACCTACACCTCGCACGAGGAGGGCTGCGTGCGGCTCTACAGCCTGAACACCGAGGAGTTCGTCGGCGAGGACGGGCGCGTGAAGGCAATCCGGGTCAGCGACTGCGAGTTCAGGGGCGGCAAGCTCACGAACATCGAGGGCACGTCCCGGGAGCTGCCGGCCGACTTCGTGTTCCTCGCCATGGGCTTCCTGCACCCGCTCGACGCCGTGCTGAACGGCTTCGGGGTGAACCGCGACGCCCGCGGCAACGCCGCGGCGGTGCCGGATCCCGACGCCGAGGCGGGCTTCATGACCAGCGTGCCCGGCGTGTTCGCGGCCGGGGACATGCGCAGCGGCCAGTCGCTCGTGGTGAGAGCCATGAACGAGGGCAGGCGCTGCGCCCGGGCCGTGGACCGGTACCTGATGGGCGCGAGCCTCCTCCCCGCGTACTAGCGGGGCGCCGGGGCCGGGCCCGCGCGGCCCGGCGGGAACGCGCGCGATGCACATCAACCGGTACCTCAACACTTTCGGCGACTACCTGAAGCGCCGCTTCGGGGAGACCGTCCGGAAGGTTTCCCTGAGCGGCGGCTTCACCTGCCCGAACCGCGACGGCACCGCGGGCCGGGGCGGCTGCGCCTTCTGCAACGTGTCGTCCTTCGCGGGCGCGGCCGGGAGCGCCGCGTCCGTGACGGAACAGATCTCCGAACAGCTGAACAACGGCCCCCGCGCCCGCGGGCGGCTGTTTCTCGCCTATTTTCAGGCCTATACGGGCACCTACGCCGAATACCGGAAACTCGAGGCCCTGTACGGCGAGGCGCTTGCCTATCCGGGCGCCGCGGGGCTCTGCGTGGGCACCAGGCCCGACTGCGCGCCGGACCGGACGCTGGATCTCCTGGGATCCTACGCCGCGGCGGGGAAGGAGGTGTGGCTCGAGCTCGGGCTGCAGAGCGCCAGCGACGCCACGCTCGCGCGGATCAACCGGGGCCACACGTTCGCGGACTACGCGGACGCCGCGCGCCGGGCGCGGCAAAGGGGGATCGGGGTCTGCGCCCATCTGATCCTCGGGCTGCCGGGCGAGGGCCTCGCCGAGAACCTCGCCACCCTGCGGCTGGTCCTCGGCGCGGGGGCCGACGCCCTGAAGCTGCACAACCTGCACATCGTGAAGGGCAGCCTCATGGCGGAGGAGTACGCGCGGGGCGAGATCGCGGTCCCCGGCCTCGAGGAGTACGCGCGGACCGCCGCCGCGCTCATCCGCAACACCCCTCCCGAAATCGTCTTCGCGCGCGTCAGCGCCTCGGTGCGGGACTCGTCCCTGATCGCCCCGGCCTGGTGCCGGCAGCGCTGGCCGTGCCTCGACCGCATAGGGGAGATCCTCGCCGCCGAGGGGCCGCAGGGCTCCGCCCTGGGCCGCCCCTTCGTCTACGACGGCATAAGCCTCGATCCCCGGCGGAGACCGCCTCCGGCCCCCGAAAAGGCGGGATCCCCCGCAAATGCGGGTTGTCCGGGTTTCCCGGTTCGTATATAATTCAAGATAGGGGTATTTCGCGACCGGTTCCCCCGGGCGCCCGCGGCGCGGCGTCCGGGCGCGCCGCCCGCGTTCGTATCCGGGGTTCGGTAAACTCTTTATTGCGGGGATCTAAGGCATATGTCCGAGTTAATCAACGCGCGCCAGGCCACCAAAAAAACCATGGCCATCATTCTGGCCGGCGGCAGGGGCAGCAGGCTCCACCATCTGACGAACACGCGGGCCAAGCCCGCCGTTTATTTCGGCGGAAAGTACAGAATCATCGATTTCGTCCTCTCCAACTGCATCAACTCGGGCATCCGCAAGATCGGCGTGGTGACCCAGTACAAGTCGCACAGCCTGCTCAGGCACCTGCAGGCGGGCTGGTCTTTCCTGCGCAACCAGTTCAACGAGTTCCTCGACCTCCTGCCCGCGCAGCAGCGCATCGACGAGGTGCACTGGTACCGGGGAACCGCCGACGCCGTGTTCCAGAACATCGACATCATCAAGGATCACCGTCCGAAGTACATCCTCATCCTCGCGGGCGACCACGTGTACAAGATGGACTACGCGAAGCTGATTCTCGACCATCTCCAGCACGGCGGCCCGCTGACCATCGCCTGCGTGCCCATCCCCAGGGAGACGGCCGGGGCGTACGGCATCATGTCCGTGAACCCGGACGGCCTGATAACCAGTTTCGCCGAAAAGCCGCAAAACCCCGCCGCCATGCCCGGCAACGACGCGATGTGCCTCGCCTCGATGGGCATCTACGTGTTCGACGCGCAGTTCCTTTACGACGTCCTGTACGAGGACGAGCAGACCGAGGATTCGAGCCACGACTTCGGCATGGACATCATTCCGCGGCTCGTCAAGGAGGGCAAGGCCCACGCCCACGATTTCAGCAGATCCTGCGTCTGCAACCGCGCCAAGAACCAGATCTACTGGCGCGACGTGGGCACCGTCGACTCGTTCTGGCTCGCGAACATGGACCTCGCCTCCGTCACCCCGGATCTCGACATTTACGACCAGGACTGGCCGATCTGGACCTACCAGATGCAGCTGCCGAGCTCGAAATACGTGCAGGATCTCGACGGGGCCTCCACCGTCCTCAAGAACAGCGTCATCGCCGCGGGCGTGATCGTGAGCGGATCCACGATCTGCTCGAGCGTGCTGTTCTACAACGTCCGCGTCCACTCGTTCGCCGTCGTCACCGAGACGGTGGCCTTCCCCGACTGCGTGATCCACCGCGGCTGCCGCCTCAGCAAGGTGATCCTTGACCGGGGCTGCGAGCTGCCGCGCAATCTGGTCGTGGGCGAGAACCCGGAGGAGGACGCGCGCCGGTTCTACCGCTCCGAGGGCGGGGTCACCCTGATCACCAGGAGAATGCTGGCGGAGCTCCGCAGGAAGGAGCCGGGGCTGTTTGACAACTTCGAGCAGTACCGCCACACGAATTAACCCCGGCGGAACGTTGACCGAATGAACCTCTACCGGCGGTGCGAACATTACGTCAGGCAGTTCTTCAACTGGCTGTACCAGCGGTCCGTGGTCTACCTCTCCGGATTCCTCGGGCTGTTCCTGACGCTGTTCATCACCGCGGTGCACTGCTGCCTGGTCTGGTTCTTCCAGGGCGAGCTCACCGTGTTCGACGCGGTGCAGCCCCTCTGCTACGGGGCGCTCCTCACCCCGTTCGTGATTTTCTTCTTCACCCGGATCTTCGCCGAGGTGGAAGACGCCCGCATGCAGATAAAGGACATGAAGAAGTCCATGGCGCGGACCTACGTCGCCATGATCAACCAGCGGGACCGGAACCTGACGCTCACCAAGGATCACAAGGTGCTCCGGGACCAGAAGCAGCAGGTGGAAAAAAAGCTCGAGGAGCAGGTCACCTTCCTCAAGGCCATCGTCGATCTGACCCCCGACATCATCCTTTTCCGGGACGCGCGGGGCGTCATCAGGGGCTGCAACGACAATCTGCTCCGCCTCACGGGCACGCGGAGCGCCGAGCATCTCCTGGAGGTTCTGCGGGAGGACGCCCGGCTCGACGAGATCTTCGCGCGGTACGACGACGTGCTCAAGGAAAGCAAAAGCGACGTGACCTACGAGAGCGCGATCGGGGGCGTCGTCTACCAGATGCGGAAGCGGCCGGCGGTGAGCCCCGACGGCAAGCTCATCGGCATCATGCTGTACGGGCACGACATCACCAAGCTCAAGTACGAGCAGGATCTGCTCGAGAAGACCTCGAGGGACAAGAGCAACTTCATCTCCACCCTGAGCCACGAGCTGCGCACCCCGCTGAACGGCATCGTCGGCCTGAGCGACATCCTGATGGAGAGCGGCCGCTTCGCAGGCGAGGACATGCGCAACCTCAAGGCCATCAACGTCAGCGCCGTGACGCTCGGCAACATTTTCAACGACGTCATCGATCTGAACAAATTCGAGCGCCGGACCTTCACCGTGGTGAACGACTCGGTGAACTGGAAGGATTTCCTGGAGGACTTCCGGACGCTGTCGGGGCTGATGGCCGAGCAGAAAAACCTCGGCTTCTCCTTCCTGGTCAGGGGAGAGGCGGCGGAGTACCTCGTGTTCGATCCGACCCGCCTGCGCCAGGTCCTCTGGAACATCACCGCGAACGCCATCAAGTTCACCCCCGCGGGGCTGGTCGCGATCACCGTGGATCAGCGCGCCGCCGGCGACCGCTCGGAGATCTCGTTCAACGTCCGGGACACCGGCATAGGCATCCCGAAGGAGGAGCAGGAGAAGATTTTCGGGCTGTATTACCAGGTCGCGGGCACCAGACAGCCCACCGGAACGGGCATCGGCCTCTATGTGACAAAAAATCTCTGCGGCGCCATGGGCGGCAGGATCGGCCTCGAGAGCGAGCCGGGCCGGGGCACCTCGTTCACCGTGAGCTTCTCCTTCGCGAAGGGGGAGCCCAAAGCCGCGAAAAAGGCCTCGGCGCGGTCATTGCGGGTGCTTTTGGTCGAGGACGTGGACCTGAACATTCTGGTGACGAAGACCATGCTCGAGAAGCTGGGGCACCGGGTCAGCGTCGCGAAAACCGGCCGGGAGGCCATCGACGCGTTCGGAAAAGGCGGCTTCGATCTCGTGCTTTTGGACATGCAGCTGCCGGATATGACGGGATTCGACGTGGCGGACGCCCTGATCGGAGAGCTCGGGTGCAAAATTCCGTTGATAGCTTTGACCGCAAATGTTATAAATGACGAACACGATTACAAAAAACATCACCTTGACGGAGTGATGAACAAACCATTGTCTTTGAGCAAACTGGTTGAACATTTGGAAAAATATCAGGAAAAATAAATAATGATCACTGAAGCGGTTAACATAAAATATATCAATGAATTTGTGAGCATAGCGGGAAAAAAACCCGTTTTCGAGGGCATAGAGTTATTCAACGACAACGTGGAGGATTATTTCGGGGACTGTCTGAGCATGTTCGACAAAAAGGAATTCGAGGAGGCCGGCAGGGCCCTGCACAAGATAAAAGGCGCCGCGAGTTCGATAGGGCTGGTCAGAGTCTCCGACCTCGCCAAGAAAACCGAGCTTGAGCTGCTCAAGGAGCGCGACTCCTACGATCTCACGGGCAGCATCGACTCCCTGAGGGAGGTAATCGCGGCGGACATCTCCGAGCTGCGGAATTTCGTGATGACCCTTTCCGGTCCGTCCTCCTGATCCGCGGGGCCCGGCGCGCGCCCGCGTTCCGCCTCCCGGGGCCCCTCCCGCCCGGAACCGCGTTTCCGGGCTTTTCCCGGGCAAAAGAAAACCGCCGCGGCCGCGGCGGTTTTCTTTCGTCCCGGTTGTCCGGGCCGGTCAGTACGAGGTGACGTCGGCGCCGAACCGGTAGCCTTCGCCGAAGATGGTCTCGATCAGATTCTGGCTGTTCTCGATGTCGAGGTGCCGGCGCAGCTTCCGGATGGTCACGTCGACGGTCCGGTCGTGCTCCTTGAGCTCCCGGCCCATCATGAAGAACATCAGGTCGGATCTGGTGACGATGAGCTTGGGGTTCTCGCAGAAGTACTGCAGCATGCGGAACTCGGCGCGCGGCAGCCTGATTTCCTTACCCGAGGGGCTGATGAGATCGTGGGAGTTGGTTTCGAGCGTCCAGCCCGCGAACTCGTACTTCTCGGTGGCCGACGGCACAAACTGCTGGACCGGCTCTTTTTTGGCCCTGGTCCTGTTGATGAGGTTCCGCGCCCTGATGGTGAGCTCCCGCGGGTTGAACGGCTTGGTGATGTAGTCGTCGGCGCCGATTTCGAGGCCGAGGATCCTGTCGATGTCGTTGTCGCGGCCGGTGACGAACATCAGCGCGATGTCGCCCTGCTCCCTGATTTCCCTCGCGAGGATGAGCCCGTTCTTGCCGGGAAGATTGATGTCGAGCAGGATCAGGTCAACCTGGTGGGTGCTGAGTATCTGGTGCATTTCGTCGCCGTTCCCGGCGACGAGGGTCTCGTAGCCTTCCGCGTCGAACGTGGAGGTGGCCATTTTGCGGGCGACCGGTTCGTCGTCGACGATCAGTACAGTAGTGGCCGGCATAATTTCAATCCTGGATAATTTATGACAGTTCGTTCGTTTATTTCACGGCGCCGCCGCATTGTTTCGGAATTGTGACGGGCGGGGCCCGCGCGCGGCGCAAGGTCGCGATCCGTGTCAAGGTCCGGGCCGGTTTTAACAATTTTAATAATTTCGGCACAACCTTTTCACGAAATATAACCTCGGCTATATCATAACATCAAACGTGTTAATAATTTGCTATCTGCGTTAAAAAAACGCAAGCCCGCGGGGGTCAGCGGAGGAAGCGGAGTTCCCGCCCGAAACGGGCCTCCGGATCCGCCCGGCCGTCCCTGACCGCGCGGCGGCCGTTCACGAAGGTGTGGACGACCCGGCGCCCGAAAGCGTGCCCGGCGAACGGGGACCAGCCGCATTTCGAGAGGATGTCGCCCGGCCGGACCGGGCGGGGCTCCGTCCGCGCCACCACGGCCAGGTCGGCGTAATAACCTTCCCTGATGAAGCCGCGCCGGTCCACGCGGAAGCGCTTCGCGGGATTGTGGCACATGGCGGTCACGACCGCTTCGACGGTAAGCTCGCCCCGGTCCGCGAGCTCGAGCGCGGCGGGCAGGGAGAACTGGATAAGGGGCAGGCCCGAGGGCGCCCGGAAATACGGCAGGCTCTTTTCCTCCGCCGTGTGCGGGGCGTGGTCGGTGCCGATCACCGTCACCGTCCCGTCCGCGACGGCCCGGACCAGGGCTTTCCGGTCCGCCTCGGTTTTCACCGCCGGGTTGCACTTCAGGAGATTCCCGAGCCGGGCGTAATCGGCGTCGCTGAAGAAGAGATGGTGCACGCACGCCTCCGCCGTGATCCGGCGCTCCCCGGGATCGAGCCCGGCGTACGGCCGGAAAAGCTCCAGCTCTTCGGCGGTGGAAAGGTGCAGCACGTGCAGGTCCGCGCCGGTTTCCTGCGCCAGCGCCACGGCTTTTTCCGTCGACCTGAGGCACGCTTCGCGGCTGCGGATGAGCGGGTGCGCGGACGGATCGAGATTTTCCTCCCCGTACTTCGCGCGGAAGGCTTCCGCGTTCCGCCGGATGATTTCGTCGTCCTCGCAGTGGGTGGCGATAAGAACGGGGCTGTTCCGGAAGATGGCGCGCAGCGCCGCGTCGTCCCTCACCAGGAGCGTGCCGGTGGACGAGCCCATGAACACCTTGACCCCGCAGACCCGGGCCGGGTCGGCTCTCACGATTTCCCCGAGATTGTCCTCGGTGGCCCCCAGATAAAACGAATAATTCGCCGCGGAGCTCCGCGCGGCCAGGTTCCGCTTGGCCTCGAGCGCCGCCGCGGTGACGGCCGGCGGGTCGTTGTTCGGCATGTCCATGAACGAGGTCACGCCTCCCGCGACCGCGGCCAGGGACTCGGAGGCGATGGTCGCCTTGCGCTCGCCCCCCGGCTCGCGGAAGTGCACCTGGTCGTCGATGGCGCCGGGCAGGACGAGCAGATCCGCGCAGTCGAGGACCTCGCAGCCGGCGGGGGCGGGTATCGAAGCGCCGACGCGCTCGATGAAGGCGCCGCGGATGAGGATGTCGCCCCGGAGGGCGCGGCCCTCGTTGACGTACAGCGCGTTTTTGAGAAGAGTGTCGGACATGGCGGCGGCCTCGCGAGCCGGGGAAGTGGGGGAAAGGAACCGGCTCCCGCTTTAACGATAGCACCCGCGGGCGGTCTTTTCAACCGGGCGGGCCGCGCGGCCGTTTTTTCGCGAAAGCGTTAAGCGGCGCGCCCCGTCTTTTCCGCAAAAACCTTTTCTTTCACAATTTTTTATTTTTTTTGCGGGTAAAATCCGCTCAGAACGCTCAGGGAGGGCCGCGCGGCCGGAAAAATCATGACACATCGTCCCCTCAAATACAGACTGCTGGATCGGAAAACCCTTTACCGGGGGTTTTTCCGCATGGAACTTTACACCGTGAGCTACGACGGGTACGACGGGGCGGAAATCGGCCCGGTGGCGCGCGAGATCTTCGAGCGGGGCGACGCGGCGGCGCTGGTGCCCTACGACCCGGTGCGCGACGAGGTGGTGTTCATCGAACAGTTCCGCCCCGGCGCCCTGCGGGAGGAAAACGGCCCGTGGCTGACGGAATTCGTCGCGGGGATCGTCGATCCCGGCGACCGGGGCGATCCGCTCGCCGCCGTGCTCCGCGAAGCCGGGGAAGAGGCCGGGCTGGAATGCCGCTTCGCGATCCGCGCCGCGAGCTTTTACACCACGCCCGGGGGCTCGACCGAGAAAATCGACCTTTACGTCGGCTGCGTCGACGCGTCGCGCGCCGGGGGCGTCCACGGGCTGGCTTCGGAGCACGAGAGCATCCGGGTTTTCGCGGTTCCCTTCGCCGAGGCCCTCGGGATGCTCCGCGCCGGGGAGCTGCGCAACGCCGCGACGATAATCGGCATGCAGCACCTGGCCCTGAACCGCGCGGAGATCCGGGCGGAATTCCTCGGGCGCCTGCGCGGCGCCCGCGGGGACGCGGGGGAGGGGAGCGCGCCGCCGCCCGCCCCGTCCGGTCAAATATATTGACGTATATAGCATTGCACAATGCGGGCTGTTTATTATTGCCCGGCAATGCTTTAGAATCGATTGAATAAAAGATAAAAAATATGAAATAAACCATAAAAATTATCGGGAATGTGATAGCGGGCGCGTTTTGCGGCGGCGGTCCGGGCCGGCGGACGCGCGTCCTGCCGCGGGATAAACGGGCTTTCCCGGGCGGGAGAGCGTCCCCCCGGGGGGAAGGGTTGCCGGAGAGGTATCGTAAGGGATTATTATTCTGTGCAAGACAAGGACAGGGAATGCATAACGCCCAAAAGGCCGGACGGGGCTTTCCGCGCCCTGCAGCTGACCGACACCCATCTGTTCGCCGATCCCGGCGCCGGATTCCTCGGCATCAACACCGCGGGCAGCCTTGAGGCGGTGCTCCGGGCCGTGAAGGCCCAGGGCCGCGATTTCGATCTGATCCTCGTCACGGGCGACATCGCCCAGGATTATTCGGAAGGGGCGTACCGGAATTTCGCGCGGATCATGCACGAGGCTTTTCCCCAGCCGGTGTTCTGGCTGCCCGGCAACCACGACGACGGCCCGAAGATGGCCCGGGTGTTCCCGGGGCTCGGGGTCAGCATCGCCAAACACATCACGGTCGGGCTCTGGCAGTTCGTCATGCTGAACACGCAGGTCTACAGCGCCCCGTTCGGATGGATAACCCCGGAGGAGCTCAATTATCTCCGGATGTGCCTCGACAACCGCCCGGATCTCTACAGCGTCGTCTGCCTGCACCACAACGCCTTCGGGGTCAACAGCGCCTGGCTCGACCAGCACGAGCTCAGGAACAAGGAGGAGCTGCTCGGCCTGGTGCGCCGGTACCCGGGCGTCAAGCTCGTGCTGTGCGGCCACGTCCACCAGGAGGTCGACTTCGTGAAGAACGGCATAAGGTTCATCGCCTCGCCGGCCACCAGCATCCAGTTCGAGCCCATGAGCTTCAATTTCGGGCTCGACAGCAAGGGCCCGGGCTGGCGGTACCTGACTTTCACTCCCGACGGGGGCATATCGACGGAAGTCTACCGGCTTCCCTTTGAAATGTTCAAACCTGATTTCGAAGTGGGGGGATACTGATGGCAAGACAGATAGTCCTGTACGTGCACGGGTTCAAATCGTCCGCCCGGGCCATGAAGGCCGAGCTGACCAAGCAGTACATCAGGGATTACGAGGACGACCTCTCCTTCGACGCCATGGATCTGCCCGACACGCCCGCCGAGTCGTTCGCCGACATGTGCGGCATGATCGAAAAGTACCGGAGCAAGGGATTCGAGGTGCTGCTCATCGGCAGCTCCATGGGCGGGTTCCTGTCCATGCACCTCGCCGCCAAGTACGGCCTCAGGGCCGTTTTGATCAATCCGTGCGTCTATCCCTGGAAGTTCCTCGGGAAGGTGCTCGGCAGGAACATCAACCCGTACACGGGCGAGGAGTTCGAAATCACGGACGAGCACATGTACGCCGCCCGCAAGATCGCCGAGTCGTACCGGCCCGACCCGGCCAATCTCGCGGTTTACCTGCAGCGGGGCGACGAGGTGCTCGATTACGTGGACGCGGCCGTCCTGCTCGGGCGCAGCGCCCTGGTCCACATCGAGGACGGCGGCTCGCACCGTTTCGACAATTACGAGTTCTGCCTGCCCGAGATAATCAGGTTCCTGAGAAACAGATAGGGGGCGGCGCCCCGCGCCGGTTCCGCCGCGGATCTAAGGCTCCGCGCCCCGGCCCCGGCCCCCGCGGGGGCCGATAATGCGCGCGGGAGCGGCCGCCCGGAGGTTCCGGGCCAAACGCCACGGGTGATAGCAATGTCCGAAGAAAAAGAAGAGAACGAATACAACGGCGACTCCATCGAGGTCCTCGAGGGGCTCGATCCGGTGAGGCGCCGTCCCGGCATGTACACGGACACGTCGTCGCCGAACCATCTCGGCACCGAGGTGATCGACAACAGCGTGGACGAGGCCCTGGCCGGGTTCGCGACCCGGATCGACGTGATCCTGCTTGAGGACGGGTCGCTCGAGGTGGCGGACGACGGGCGGGGCATGCCGGTCGACATGCATTCCCAGGAAAAAGTCCCGGCGGTGGAGCTGATTTTCGGGAGGCTCCACGCGGGCGGCAAGTTCTCGAACAAGAACTACGCCTTTTCGGGCGGCCTGCACGGGGTGGGCGTCAGCGTGGTGAACGCCCTGTCGGAAAAGCTCGAGGCCGAGATCAGGCGCGGCGGCAAAATCTACCGGATCGCCTACGCCGACGGGGTGAAGACGGAGGATCTGCGCGAGGTCGGGGAAACCTACCCGGAGGACACCGGCACCCGGATCCGCTTCCGGCCCAACCCGGCGTACTTCGAGAGCCCGGCGTTCCGGCCCGGCCCGATGGCCGCCCTGCTCAAGGCGAAGGCGGTGCTGTGCCCGGGGCTCGCCGTCACTTTCGAGGACCGGCGCTCCGGGGAAAAGCACAGCTGGCTTTTCCGGGGCGAGCTCAGGGATTACCTCGCCGAGGAGCTCGGCTCCGCGGCGCGCGCGCCGGAGCCGGAGCCTTACAGCGGCCGCCGGGAAACCGAGGACTCGACGGTCGAGTGGGCGATCGTCTGGATGAAGGATTCTCCGGGAACCGTCGCCGAATCCTACGTCAACCTCATTCCCACGCCGCTGGGCGGCACCCACGTCAACGGCCTCAGGCAGGCCGTCAACGCCTCGATCAAGGAATTCTGCGACATTCACGGCCTCCTGCCGAAGAATCTTTCCCTGACCGTCGACGACACCTGGGACAACGCGTCGTTCGTGCTGTCCGTCAAGACGCCCGAGCCGCAGTTCGCGGGGCAGACCAAGGAGAAGCTCTCCAGCCGGGAATGCGCGTCCCTGGTGGCGGGCGCGGTCCGGGACAACTTCACCCTCTGGCTGAACGCCAACGTCGAGGCCGGCGCCGCGATCGCGGAGATCTGCGTCGCGCGGGCGAGCGCGCGGGCGCGGTCGGCGAAGACCGTGGTCCGGAAAAAGATCGCCGGCGGGCCCACCCTGCCGGGCAAACTCAAGGACTGCACCAGCACGGATCCCGCGCGGGGCGAGCTCTTCCTGGTGGAGGGCGATTCCGCCGGGGGCTCGGCCAGCAGCGCGCGCGACCGGGAGTACCAGGCCGTGCTGCCGCTCCGGGGCAAAATCCTCAACACCTGGGACGTGGAGACCGAGAAGATCTTCGAGTCGGACACGATCCGCGACATCTCCACCGCCATCGGGCTCGACCCCGCCGCGAAGGATCTGAGCGGGCTCCGCTACAACAAAATATGCATCCTGGCGGACGCGGACTCCGACGGCCTCCACATCGGCACGCTCATCTGCGCGCTGTTCGCGCGGCATTTCCCGGCCGTCATCGAGCAGGGCCATCTGTACGTCGCCATGCCGCCCCTGTTCCGGGTCACGCAGGGCACGGAGAGCCATTACGTGCTCGACGAGCGGGAAAGGGACAATCTCGTCCGCAAACTGAGCCGGCGCCGCGGCGCCGTCGAGGTGACCAGGTTCAAGGGCCTCGGCGAGATGAACCCCTCCCAGCTCCGGGAAACGACCATGGATCCCGCCACGCGGCGGCTGGTCCGCCTCACCCTCGACGCGGCGGGCGAGGCGAGCGCCTTCGGCGTCATGGACATGCTGCTGTCCAAGAAAAACAGGCGCGAGGCGGACCGCAGGGAATGGCTCGCCGAGAAAGGCTGTCTCGCCGAGATTCTGGATTAGCCCCGCGGGGGGGGATCCGGACCGGCTTTCGGGGAGGTGCCGTCATGGACCGGCTGCTGCTCAAAAGATACGAGGCGTACGTGAGAGGGGAGCTCACCCTCTCGCGGGCGACGTTCGCCACCTACGCCTGCCAGGTGCGGAAGTTCCTCGCGTTCCTCGAGCGCAGGAACGCGGGCCCGGCCGATTTCACGACCGACGATTTCGAGGCCTACATGGCCTACCTGCTCGACGAGCGCGGCCTGAAGGCCTCCTCCTCCTTCACCGCGGTCAACGCCGTCCGCTCCTTCGCGCGCTTCCTCAAGGCCGAGGGCGCCCGGGCGGACAATCCCCTCGAAAACGTCCCGATGCCGAAGCTGGGGAAGCGCATCCCCAGGGTCGTCTCCCACGAGGAGGTCATGCGGCTGCTCGGGGATCTGCCCGAGGACACGCTCGACGGGCTGCGGGTCAAATGCATCCTGCTCTTCATCTACGGGTCCGGGCTGCGGTCGTCCGAGGTGATGAACCTGTCCTTCGACGCGATAAACTTCGAACAGAAACTGCTGCGGGTGCGCGGCAAGGGGGACAAGGAAAGGCTGGTGCCCGTGTCGGACGAGCAGCTCCGGGTCCTCGGGCTGTACCTCGGGAAGTTCCGCGGCATGATGAAGGACGGGGAAATCCCGGAGTACCGGGGGCTTAAAATCTTCGCCAATCCCGAGACCGGCCGGCCGTTCACCCGCCAGTACCTGTTCAAGCGCATCAAGGCGCTGGCGGACCGGGCCGGGATCCTCAAAAACGTCTCGGCGCACACGCTGCGCCACGCCTTCGCCACGGAGCTGCTCAACCGCGGGGCCGATCTCAGATCCATCCAGGAACTGCTCGGGCACGCTTCGATGACCACCACGGAGATCTACACCCACGTGAGCCTGAGCCGGATCCGCAAGGTGTACGAAAACGCGCATCCCCGCGCGAAGACTCCCGGAAAATGACGCCGGGCGGGGCCCGCCGCGGCGCGCCCGGGCGAAATTGTTGCGATAAATGTCTACTTCTCGCGGGTTTCTTTTAGTATAATGTGCTATTGTGGTTTAGATTTCGAATATTTCAGACGGGAGACATCATGAGACTGTCAGTTTTAGCGGCGGCCCTGCTCGCGCCGGCGCTGTCCGGTACCGTTTGCGCGGACGACCTGTGGGACATATACAGTTTGGCGCAGACCAAGGATCCGGTTGTTCTGCAGATGAAGGCGCAGAGGGACGCGACCAGGGAGGCCGTCAACGAGGTCGACGCGGCGAACCTGCCCCAGCTTAACCTGAGCGGCGACGTCCACTACCTCAAAACCAACAAGGACGACGCGGGCACGGCCATGGTGGCGGGCGGCACCCTGTCGCTGCAGCAGTCGATCTGGCGCCACTCCAACTTCGTCGGCAGCACCATCGCGGAGAAGCAGGCCACCGTTTCCGATCTCGCCTACAACGACAGTCTGCAGAACCTCATGCTGAGAACCGCCACGGCGTATTTCAACGTGCTCGAGGCGCAGGAAATCCTCGAGTTCAAGAAGGCCGACCGGGACGCCCTGAAGCGTCACTACGACGAGTCGAACCAGAAGTTCTCGGTGGGGCTCATCGCCGCCACCGACGTGCAGGAAGCCAAGGCGGCCTACGACATGTCGACCGCGCAGGTGATCATCGCCGAAAACGATCTCGAGAACCGGTACGAGAACCTCCGCCAGATCACCGGCATGGAACACAAGAACCTTTCTCCCCTGGACGTGAGCAAATTCTCCACCCCCGGCGTGAAGAAGGACACCGGCTACTGGCTCGAAACCGCCGAGCAGAACAACATAAACCTGCAGGCGAAAATGATCGAGAAAGACATCGCCAAGGATCAGATCACCCTGGCGCAGACCGGCCACGAGCCGACCCTCGATCTGTACGGCCAGCTGAGCTCCCAGTACACCAATTACAAGGAAAACGACATGACCAGGGAGGACGGCACCCTCAACAGCGGGACGATCGGCCTCCAGCTCAACATTCCCCTGTACAGCGGCGGATCCGTGTCCAGCCGGGTCGAACAGGCCAAGCTTAATTACGTCGCCGCCGGCGAGGCGCTCGAGAACGTCCACCGGACGGTGCAGACCTCGCTTTACAGCCAGTACAACAACGTTAACGCCGCGATCGGGACGGTGCGGGCGTACACCCAGTCCGTGGTGTCCGCGCAGAGCGCGCTGGACGCGACCGAGGCCGGTTACGACGTGGGCACCAGAACGATCGTCGACGTGCTCGACGCCACCGAGAACCTGTACAACGCCAAGAGCGATCTCGCGAGCGCCCGCTACGACTACATCCTGAACTGGCTCAATCTCCGGTACACGGCCGGCCTGCTCTCCGAGGAGGATCTGAAGTCGGTCAATTCCGGACTGATCGCCCGCTGACCGGGCGGCGCGCCCGGCCCGGGCGCGGGAAAATTAACCGCGGCGCGACATTTTTCTGGTGTACAAACCCCCGAAAAATGTTATATTGTTCCATCATGTGGTGGAAAAGTGAAATTGAATGATGTAACCGCAACGGTATAAGAGTATTATTATAAATATCCGCTGATGTCCGATATCCACACCATCATCGGGGGAGTCTTTACTTACTATGGGTTTTTTTGACAAATTTTTTAAAGAAGGTCAGGCACAGACCGACGCCGCTCTCGGGAAAGTAACGGAAGAGGATCACAAGAACGCGATCATCAAGGAGCGTCCCGACTTGTGCAAAAGACTGTCCGACCTGCCCACGGACGAGGTCATAAGACGCGACGGCAAGGTCGACATAACGTTCACGGGCTGGCAGATCTGCAATGTCGAGGAGCGCCACAACAAGGATGACCGCCGTCTCGGGTATCTCAAGCTGTTCAAGACGAAGAAAGACAAGTTCGTATGCCAGAGAATGACTCTGATTGACAACGAGGAGAAGCATTACAACGCGGCCACCGTCGAGGATTTCCCGGCGATCAGGAATTTCTTCGGCGAGGATTCGCTCGCGCACGCCCTGTACGTCATGCTCGACAGAGTTTCCAAGGAGTGGTAGCGCCCGGTACCGCCTCCGCCTCCGGGCGGGAGCGCCGCCGAAGGCGGCGCGGCGGGGTTTTTATTTACGCGAAAGGCGGCACGGCCCGGGAAAATCCGGCCGTGCCGTTTTTTTTGGGCGCCGCGGCGCCCGCGCCGGCCGGGGCGGCGCGCTTCCGAATTACGGCGCGCCCGGCTTGACACGAAAAAAAGCCGTATAGTATAATGAATCAAAACCTAGGTAACATATAGGCTTTATGCGTCACCGGGCCGCGGCCCCGGCGGCGCCGTCGTTAAGGAACATCAAGGAGCGAACGCATGATTAAAGCAGTGGACAGGATCACCGACCTGATTGGCGGCACGCCGCTTTTGAAGCTCACCAACTACGTGAAGGAACAGGGCCTCGGGGCGGAAATCTACGGGAAACTGGAGTATTTCAATCCCGCGGGCAGCGTGAAGGACAGGATCGCTAAGGCCATGATCGACGACGCCGAGGAGAAGGGACTCCTGCAGCCCGATTCGGTGATCATCGAGCCCACCAGCGGCAACACCGGCATCGGCCTCGCCGCCGTGGCGGCCTCGCGGGGGTACAGGATTATCCTCACCATGCCGGAAACCATGAGCGTGGAGCGGCGCAACCTGCTCAGGGCCTACGGGGCCGAGCTCGTGCTGACGGAAGGCTCCAAGGGCATGAAGGGCGCCATCGCCAAGGCTCAGGAGCTGGCGGAGAGCACCCCGAAGAGCTTTATTCCCAGCCAGTTCACCAATCCGGCCAACCCGGCGATCCACCGCGCCACCACCGGTCCCGAGATCTGGGAGGGGCTGGACGGCAAGGTCGACGTCTTCGTCGCGGGCGTGGGCACGGGCGGCACCCTCACCGGGGTGGGAGAGTACCTCAAATCGCTCAACCCCGCCGTGAAGGTCGTGGCCGTGGAGCCCGCGGATTCCCCCGTGCTCTCGAAGGGCAAGCCCGGGCCGCATAAGATCCAGGGCATCGGCGCCGGTTTCGTTCCCGACACCCTGAACACGGACATTTACGACGAGATCATCGCCGTGGAAAACGACGACGCCTTCGCGATCGGACGCGCCCTGGCCCGCAAAGAGGGCCTGCTGGTGGGCATTTCCTCCGGCGCCGCCGTGTGGGCGGCCACCGAGCTGGCGAAGCGCCCGGAAAACAAAGGCAAGGTCATCGTGGCCCTGCTCCCGGACACCGGGGAGCGCTACCTCTCGACGCCGATGTTTGCCGAATAAGCGGCGAAGATTCCGCAGCGCGAGGTGAAAAAGAAGATGAGAACCGCCGTTTCGCCGGCCCGGCCGGCCCCGTCGCTCCGTTCGCGCTGTCCGCGCGCGGACGCGGGCGGCGGTTTTGCAGGTGCGTGAAACGGATTTTCGAGACCGAAAAAACTCCGCCCGACCGAACGGATCCCCCGGGGACCGTCCGGGACTCAGACGGGGTTTTTCTTTTGCGCGGCTTCCGCGGGACAAATTCAGGAGAAATTTCTTATGGCTAATTACCGTAACATCGAATCGGCGCTCATTCACGGGGGGATCCCGTACGACGAGCACACGGGGGCGGTCAACGTGCCGATTTACCAGACTTCGACCTACCGGCAGCCCGAGCTGGGCCGCAACACCGGCTGGGAATATTCCCGCACCGGCAATCCCACCCGGGCGGCGCTCGAGGCGCTGATCGCCGAGCTCGAGGGCGGCCGGCGCGGCTTCGCCTTCGCCTCGGGCATGGCGGCGGTCACGGCGGTGCTGAGCCTGTTCCGGACGGGCGACCGCGTGCTGATCTCCAGCAACGTCTACGGCGGCACCTTCCGGGTGCTGGACAAAATTTTCAACCACTTCGGCATCGGCTATTCCATCGAGGACACGACCGATCTCGCGGCCCTCGAAGCCGCGATCTCCCCGGACGTGAAGGCGATCCTGATCGAGTCGCCCACCAACCCGCTCCTGTCGATCACCGATCTGGCGGGGGTCGCGGCGCTCGCGAAAGAGCGCGGCGTCCTCACCATAGTGGACAACACCTTCATGACGCCCTATCTGCAGAGGCCGATCGAATTCGGCGCGGACATCGTGGTGCACAGCGCCACCAAGTACCTGGGCGGGCACGCCGACGTGGTCGCCGGGCTGGTCGTGGTGAACGACGAGGAACTCGCCGAGAAGATCGCCTTCATCCAGAACGCCACCGGGGGCGTCCTCGGGCCCTTCGACTCCTATCTGCTGATCCGGGGCATCAAGACCCTCGGGGTCCGGCTCGACCGGCACGCGGAGAACGCGGAGAAGGTCGCGGTCTGGCTCAGGGACAGCAAGGCGGTGAAAAAAGTGTACTACCCCGGGCTCCCGGACGCACAGGGGTACGAGATCAACAAAAAACAGGCCAGAAACGGCGGGGCGATGATTTCGTTCGAGCTTCGCGAGAACTACGACATCCGGAAGTTTTTCGCGTCGCTGCGCCTGATCGCCCTCGCGGAAAGCCTCGGCGGCGTGGAAAGCCTGGTCTGCCATCCCGCCAGCATGACGCACGCGTCCATCCCGTACGAGACGAGGCAGAAAGTGGGCATCACGGAAGGTCTGATCCGTTTATCCGTCGGCATCGAGAACGCCGGCGATCTGCTTGCCGATCTGGAGCAGGCAATTACAGCAAGCGAGGTAAAATAACATGGCTTATTACGATTCCATGCAGGATCTGATCGGGCACACGCCGACCGTGCGCCTCGGTTCGGCCGGTTTCCCCGAGGGGGTCGGTCTGTTCGCCAAACTGGAGCTGGCCAATCCGTGCGGGGGCGTCAAGGACCGGATCGGCCGGACCATGATCGAGGACGCCGAGCGCCGGGGGCTCCTGAAACCCGGGGGCACCGTCATCGAGGCCACCGCGGGCAACACGGGTCTCGGGATCGCGTTCGCGGCGCTCAACCGCGGGTTCCGCGTCATCTTCGTCATGCCGACGAAGTTCTCGGCGGAAAAGCAGATCCTCATGCGGGCGCTGGGCGCCGAAATCGTCCACACGCCGCGGGAGGACGGCATGCTCGGGGCGCAGCGCAAGGCCGAGGAGCTGCGCGCCGCCATCCCGGGCGCGCTCGCGCTGGGGCAGTTCCGCAACCCGGTCAATCCCAAAACGCATTACGAGACGACGGGGCCGGAGATCTACGAGGACATGGGCGGAAAGATCGACTACCTGATCGCGGGCGCCGGAAGCGGCGGCACGTTTTCGGGCGTGGTCCGCTACTTAAAGGAACGGAACCCGGAGATCAAGGGGGTCCTGGCCGACCCGGTCGGCTCGGTGATCGGAGGAGGCGAGCACTCCGACTACGACATCGAGGGGATCGGCAACGACTTCATCGCCGAAACCATGGATATGTCGCTGGTCGACAAGGTGATCAAGATAACCGACGCCGAAGCCGTGGCGGGGGTCAGGGAACTGGCCGCGAAGGAAGGGATCATCGCCGGGGCGTCGTCGGGAGCCGCGTTCGCCGCGGCGAAGAAACTCGCCGCCGAAGGGGTGACCGGCAACATCGTCGCCGTTTTCCCCGACCGGGGCGACCGTTATTTCACCAAGGGGATCCTCGGCGAGACCGTGAGCCTGTCCGTTTAGACCGGAGCGGGCCGGATCCGCGGGGGCGGCGCGCCGTCCCCGCTTTTTTTTCGCGCCCCGGGCGTTCCCGGGCGGTTTCCGTCCCGCGGGAGGTTTTTTCAGATCACGTAGTCGTTGCCGTACTGCTCCTGCCGCATGTCGAGGATGTCCTGCAGGGTGACGCTGTCCAGATAGCGGTTGATCAGACGGTCGAGTTCTTCCCAGACCGGGAGCAGGGCGCGCTCGCCGCTGCCGGCGCTCGGGTTCTCCGTGATGTCGGCGAGATCCACGGGCGACATGCTTCCCTCCGTCAGGCGGAGAATGTCCCCGACGGTGTATTTGTCCGGCGTCCGGGCCAGCATGTACCCGCCCTGGAACCCCCGGTTGGTTTTAAGCAGATTGTCTTTGTGGAAAACGGGAACGATTTGCTCCAGATATTTCTTGGATATGTTCTGGCGGTTCGCTATTTCTTTGAGGGCGACGAAGCCTTCGTACCGGTGCTCGGCCAGATCGATCATCATGTGCAGGGCGTAGCGCCCCTTTTTCGATATTCTCATTTGTCTCACCCGGGGAATCCGCGCGTGCGCGCGCCCGGCCGGAACCCCGGCCGGTAAGTAAAACCCATAATAACATATTTTTAATAGGTTTTTAAGACCGGGACCCGCGGCGGAGGCGCCGCGGCCGGCCCCGGAACGCGCGGGGCGCGCCGGCGCCGCCGGGAAAACTTCTCACTTAAGGGCGGAAAAACACCCTTTCCGCCGCTTTGTTTCCGATCTGCCCCGTCTTGGGGGAAGCGGGGAAACGCGGCATTTGACAATGCCCGCTTTTTGGTCTATAGTTTTTCTTTACTAAAACATACTAAACATATATGTTTTATAGACAGCGCGGTTGACTGTAAACACCAGAGGCCGATTTCAGGCGGTATTCGCGGCTGAAGTCGGCCTTTCGCGTTTTCCGGGCGCCCCGGAAGACGCGCGCCGCGCCCTTCCCGCGGGAGCGGGGCGGGCGGGGCGGCCGCGCCCCGGCGGAATTACCCTTTCACGCCGTGACCGAACCGCGGAGCGGCGCCAACCTTCGATACCCAAGAGGAGATGCAGGCGATGAGTGATTTTAAGTTTGACACGGTGAAAGTTCGCGGCGGTTACGATTCCGGCGAACACAACCGCTCGGTAGCGGTGCCGGTTTACGCCACGGCGGCGTACGATTTCGACGGCCCGGACCACTTTAACCGGATCCGCGCGGCGGCCCAGCCCGGATACCTTTATTCGCGGGTGGCCAACCCGACCGTGGCCGTGCTGGAGGCGCGGGTGGCCGCGCTCGACGGCGGCGTCGCCGCGGTGGGCCTGGCCTCGGGCATGGCGGCGGTGAGCTACGCCATCCTGGCCGTGACGGGCGGGAAGGGCCGCATCCTTTCCACGAAACAGATTTACGGCGGCACGTTCGATCTGGAGAACGACGTGTTTCCCGCCCTGGGCATAAATTTCGACCTGATAAGCCACGACAGTTCCCCCGAAGACTGGGAAAACGGCGTCCGCGCCGACACCAAGGCGATCTTCGTCGAGAGCATTTCCAATCCGGGCGCGAAGCTTCTGGACATCGAGCTGCTCGCGGAAATCGCGCACAGGCACGGGATCCCCCTGATCGTCGACAACACCTTCGCGACCCCGTACCTGTTCCGGCCGCTGGATCACGGCGCCGACATCGTCGTTTATTCGGCGACCAAGGGTCTCAACGGCCACGGCAACGCCATCGGCGGGGTGATAGTCGAGGGCCGGCCGTTCCCGTGGACCGAGGACAAATACCCGCAGTTCTTCAAAAGGCACTGGGTCGCCCGCGACACCGAGGACAACGAGAGGAGCTTCATCGAGGCCTTCCCCGGGCTGCCGTTCGCGGCGTACGTCAGGATAAAGCTGCTCGCGTACCTCGGCGCCGCGCTGAGCCCCTACGACGCCCAGCTCATCATGATCGGGATCGAGACGCTCTCGGAGCGGATCGCCAAGCAGGTCGCCAACACCCGCCGGGTCGCGGAGTACCTCAGGTCGCGCCCCGACGCCGTGTCGTGGGTGAGCTATCCCGAAGTCGAAGGCAGCCCGTACCGCAAACTCGCGGAAAAGTACTTCCCGCGGGGCGCGGGCACGGTTCTGTCGTTCGGCCTCAGGGGAACCGACGACCAGATCGCGACGCTGCTGACGGAAACGCGGCTCTTCGGCTACCAGGCGAACGTCGGGGACGCGAAATCCCTGATCGTCAATTCGCCCAAGACGACCCACGGGGAACTGCGGCCCGCCGAGCTCGCCGACGTGGGGATCCTGCCCGAGACCATCCGCCTGTCGCTCGGTCTCGAGGACCCCGACGACCTGATCGCGGATCTGGACCGGGCCTTCGCGAAAGCCGGCTTCTGAGCCGCGGCGCGGAAACGAAACGGCCGGAGGGGCCTCCGGCCGGAAAACTTTGACCTTACGAAAGGAGAGGATTTCATGACCAGCACAGTCAATCTGAAAACGCCGTCGGTCGCCGTGCGCGAGATCCGCCTCGGCACCATAACCGGGTTCCGGGGCAGCGCGGAAGAACTCGTGCACATGTCGCACTGCGGCAAGCTCAGGGACAAAAAACGCTCGTTCAGCCAGTGCCTGGGCTGCTCGACGGCGAACGCGGCCTGCACGGCCATCCTGATCCAGGACGCGGCGACTATCAGCCACGGCCCGGTGGGCTGCTCGACCTGCCTGCACGAATTCGCGTTCACCTACCGCGTCAACGCGCCGCTGCGGGGCGTCGCCCGGCCCACGCAGCGCAAAATCTATTCCACCAACCTGACCGAGAAGGACACCATCTACGGCGGGACGGCCAAGCTGGAGGAAACCGTCCGGGAAGTGTTCCGGAGGGCGCGGCCGAGCGTGATTTTCGTCCTGACCACCTGCGCCTCCGGCATCATCGGCGACGACGTCGAGAGCGTGACCGGCGCGCTGGAGAAGGAGCTGGGCATACCGATCGTGGCGATCTTCTGCGAGGGCTTCCGCTCCAAAATGTGGACGTCCGGCTTCGACGCCGGCTATCACGGCATCGCGCGGAAGTTGATCAAACCCGCCGAGAAGAAAACCAAAACCATAAACGTCATCAATTTCTGGGGCACCGACGTTTTCGGCGGGTGGTTCGCCCGTCTCGGCTACACCCCCAATTACATCACCCCTTACTCAACGCTCGAGACCCTGCGGCGCTCGTCCGAGGCGGCCTGCACGGTGCAGGCGTGCACCACGCTCGGCTCCTATCTGGCCGCGGCGCTCGAGCAGGAGTTCGGGGTCCCCGAGCTGAAGAACTCGCAGCCTTACGGCATCGCCCAGACGGAGCGCTGGTTCGCGGAGCTGGGGCGGATCCTCGGCAAGGAAAAGGAAGTGGAGGAGTTCCTGGCCGAAGAGCGGGAGAAGTACCTGCCGAAGATCCGCGAGCTGCGCGAAAAGCTGAAGGGCAAAACCGCCTACGTGACGGCCGGCGCCTCCCACGGCCATTCCCTGCTCGCCATGCTGCGGGAACTCGGCATGGAACCGGTCGGCGCGGCGATTTTCCATCACGACCCGCGGTACGACAACGGGGATCCGGCCGCCGACGCGCTCAAGCACACCGTGGAGGACTACGGGGACATCCCCAACTACACGGTCTGCAACAAACAGGAATTCGAGCTGGTCAACGTCCTGAACCGCGTGCGCCCGGACATCCTGCTGGCGCGGCACGGCGGCATGACCCTCTGGGGCGCCAAGTTCGGGATCCCGTCGCTGCTCATCGGCGACGAGCATTTCGGCATGGGCTACGAGGGCCTGGCGAAATACGGCGAGCAGATCCTGGCGGCGATCGAGAACGACGAATTCGTCAAGAACCTCGAAAAGCACGCCGTGAACCCCTACACCAAATGGTGGCTCGAGCAGGAGCCGTACACGTTTCTGCAGGGAGGGGCGCGGTGATGGCCGGTTTGATTGAGCAGGAAAGATTCGCGTGCGCCATCGGCGCGCTGCAGACCGTCGTGGCGATCCCCCGCGCGGTGCCGATTCTCCATTCCGGGCCGGGCTGCGGCACGATGGTGGCCGGCTTTTTCGAAAGATCGACCGGCTACGCCGGCGGCAGCACCTCCCCGTGCACGAATTTCAGCGAGCACGAGGTCGTGTTCGGCGGCGCGGACCGGCTGCGCGGGATCATCGCCAACACCTACAGGGTGCTGGACACGGATCTGCAGGTGGTCATGACCGGGTGCACCTCCGACATAGTCGGCGACGACATCGCGCCCGTCGTCGGCGAGTTCCTCGCGGAGGGCAAACCCATCGTACACGTCGAGACCGCGGGTTTCAAATCGAACAACTACGTTGCGCACAGCAATGTCGTAAACGCGATCGTCGACCAGTACGTGGACCGCTTCGCCGCCGAAAATCCCGCGCGGAGCGAGAAGAACCTGGTCAACCTGTTCGCCTCGCTGCCGTACCAGGATCCGTTCTGGAAGGGGAACCTGGCGGAGTACAAGCGGCTCCTGGAAAACCTGGGCCTGCGGGTGAACGTCCTGTTCGGCCCGTACTCCGGGGGCGTGAAGGAATGGCAGACCATACCGCGGGCTAATTTCAACGTCTTCGTCTCGCCCTGGTACGGCGAGCCCATCGTGGAGCACCTCAGGGAGAAGTACGGCCAGCCGTATTTCCGGTTCCGCTATCCGCCCGTGGGGGCGAACGAGACCACGCGGTTCCTGCGGGAGGCCCTGGACTACGCTCTGGAGGCGGGCGCGGAGGTCGACCGGGAGCGGGCCGGGGCGTTCATCGCGCGGGAAGAGCGGGCCTACTACGAGGAGATCGACAACCTCGCGACCTTCCTTCTCGAGTTCAGGTACGGCCTGCCCAACCACGTCCATATCCTGCACGACGCCGGGTACGTGGCGGGGTTCACGCGCTTCCTGCTCCACGAGACGGGGATCGTGCCCAAGGAGCAGTTCGTGGTGGACAACACGCCCGAGAAATACGTCGCGCAGGTCACGGCCGACGTGAAGGGCGCGTCGGATCGGCGCGACATCCCCGTGTACTTCAATCCCGACGCCGGCGCGGCGCAGGACGTCATCCGGGGCCTCAGCCATCCCGGGCGGGGCCTCATCATCGGCAGCGGCTGGGACAAGGAGCTCGCCCGGGAAAAGGGCTACGATTTCCTGTCCGCGGGGCTGCCCTCGCCGTACCGGATCGTGCTCACGACGAACTACGTGGGCTATTCCGGGGGGCTGCGCCTGATCGAGGACATCTACGACACGGCGCTTTACACGTACAGTTAGGAGGCGGGGAGCATGACGAGGATCGCGCTCGCGAGCAACGGCGGCGCCGAGGTCGACGACCACTTCGGCCGGGCGAAGTTTTTCCGGGTGTACGAGCTGACGGACGGGGGCTGGTCCTTCGTGGAAACCCGCGACGCCGTCGCCGCCTGTCAGCACCCCCGGACGCACGGCAAGACCGACTTCGACCGGGTCATCGGCCTGCTGGACGACTGCGACGCGCTGATCGTGCAGAAAATCGGCGAAGGCGCCGCCGCTTACCTGATCGCGCGGGGCGTGCGGGTCTTCGAGGCGAGCGGCCCCGTCGGCGCGGTGCTGGATAAATTTATCGCGGACAAACTGCTGCCGTGACGGGGCGGCCGCGCCGGAGGAGTGAACGAAATGCGATCGGAAGAAAAACAGAGCAGGGAAGAAACCCTGGAAAAAGCTTTGCGGGAAGCCAGGAGAATGCTCGGCGAGATAAAGTACGGTTCCGTGACGCTCGTGGTGCAGGACAGCGTGGTCGTCCAGATCGAGCGCCAGGAGAAACTGAGACTGAAATAAGCGGGCGCCGCCCCGGGGCGTTCCGGGACGGCGGCCGGTAAAGATGAGGAGGCTCGAAAATGCCCATTAACTATGAAGAACTTACCACCAAGCACCCTTGTTTCGCGCTCGGTAAAAAAAGCAGCAGCGGCAGGATCCATCTGCCGATCAGCCCGACCTGCAACATCGAATGCAAATTCTGCGACCGGAAGTTCAACGACTACGAGGAGCGCCCGGGCGTGTCGCGCGGGGTGATCAAACCCGAGGAGGCGATCGGGGTGATCCGCAAGTCCCTGGAGCTCTGCCCCGACATCACGGTGGCGGGCATCGCCGGGCCGGGCGACACCCTGGCCTCCGATTACGCCCTGGAGACGTTCCGCCTGATCAAGAAGGAATTCCCCGCGCTCATCAAATGCATGAGCACGAACGGGCTCCTGCTCGCCGAGAAGGCGGACGAGATCATCGCGGTCGGGATCGATTCCCTGACGGTGACCGTCAACGCGGTCGATCCGGAGATCGAAGCCAAACTGAACGGGGGGATCCGCTACCACGGGAAACGCTACTCGGGCGTCGAAGCGGCGGAGATCCTGATCCGCAACCAGCTCGAAGGCATCCGGAAAGTGAGCGCGGCGGGCATCACCGTCAAGGTGAACACCGTGCTGGTTCCCGGGATCAACGACGGCCACATCGAGGAAATCGCCAAAACGGTCAGCGCGGCCGGGGCGAGCATCTACAACATCATCCCGCTGATCCCCCAGCACAAGCTGGCGGACTGCCGCGCCCCGAACTGCCGGGAGATCGACGGCGCGAGGCAGAAAGCGGAGAAGTACCTGGACGTTTTCCGCCACTGCCAGCACTGCCGCGCGGACGCGATCGGCGTGCCGGGCGGGGCGGATTTCGGGGACCGGATCTACCTGAAGCGCGTTTCGGGAAAGGAAACGTTCTCGCACGGCTGATCCGGGCCCGGGAACGATCCGGGGCGACGGCTTGACAAGAACGGGAGAGCGGGCAATGAGAGTATACGCCGACAACGCCGCCACGACCGCGCTCGGCCGGGCGGCCAGGGAGGCCATGCTTCCCTACCTTTGGGATCAGTACGGGAATCCGTCCAGCGCCCACGCGCCGGGACGGGCCGCGCGGGCGGCCCTGGAGCGGGCGCGGGAAGACGTGGCCGCCGCCGTGGGGGCGGAAAGCCCCGCGGAGATCGTCTTCACTTCCGGGGGGAGCGAGGCCGACAACCAGGCCATCCTCTCCGCGGCCCGGGCGGGGGCGCGGCGGGGAAAAAAGCACCTCGTTTCCACGGCGTTCGAGCATCACGCCGTCCTGCACACGCTGGACAAACTGGCGCGGGAAGGCTTCGCGGTGACGCTGGTCCGGCCGGGCCGCGACGGGCTCGTCCGTCCGGGCGACGTCGCGGCGGCGCTGCGGGACGACACGGCCCTGGCGTCCGTGATGTACGCGAACAACGAGATCGGGACCGTGCAGCCGATCGCCGAAATCGGGGCGATCTGCCGCGAGCGGGGCGTGCCGTTCCACACCGACGCCGTGCAGGCGGCCGGGCACGTTCCCATCGACGCGGCCGGGCAGAATATCGATTTGCTGTCCCTCTCCGGGCACAAGTTCCACGGCCCGAAAGGCACGGGCGTTCTTTACGCGCGCAGGGGGATCGGGATCGAGCGCCTGATCGAGGGAGGCGGCCAGGAACGGGGCAGGCGCCCCGGGACGGAAAACGTCATGGGCGCCGCCGGGCTCGCGGCCGCGCTCAAAGACGCCGTCGCGCACCTCGGGCGCGAGGCCGCCTACGTCGGCGCCCTGCGCGACCGGATAACCGAAGGCCTTTTGGAAATCCCCGACGCGGTGCTGCACGGCGACCGGACCGCGCGGCTTCCCGGCAACGTGAGCGTCGGCTTCGCGGGGGTGGACGGGACGAGCCTGCTGCTCATGCTGGACGAACGGGGCGTCGCCGTCTCGGCGGGATCCGCCTGCGCGGCGTCCTCCCCCGAGCCCAGCCACGTCCTGCTCGCCATCGGGGTCCCGCCGGATCTGGCCCGCGGCTCGCTCAGGATTTCCCTGAGCGCGTTCAACACGCCGGCCGAGGCCGAATACATAATCCGGGCGGTGAAAGAAGCGGTGGAGACGCTGCGCGGGACCGCGCCGGCGTGGGAGCGGCGGGAGACGGTTACGGCCGCGCCGGCCGGTTCCCGAACCGGGCCGCTCAGCCGAGGGCCTTTATCCTGTTGATGACGCCGGTGGTGGAGCAGCCGTTTTTGAAGCAGAGGATCTTAACTTCGCCGCCCGCGGCCGTCACCTCCTCGTAACCCGCGATTTCCTCGGGCCGGTAGTCGCCGCCTTTGACGAGAATGTCGGGCAGCACCCGGGCGATGAGCTCCCGCGGGGTGTCCTCGGCGAAGGGGACGACCCAGTCCACGCTGTGCAGCGCGGCCAGCACGGTCATCCTTTCCTCCTCGCCGTTGACGGGGCGGGTCGGGCCCTTGAGCCGGGACACGGACGCGTCCGTGTTCACGGCGACGACGAGGATGTCCCCGAGCGCCTTCGCCTCCTTGAGGTAGCTGACGTGGCCCGCATGCAGGATGTCGAAGCATCCGTTGGTCATGACCACCTTCAGGCCGTCCCGGCGGGCGGCGTTTCTGAGTTCCGTAAGTTCTCCGGGGGTGAGGATCTCGTGATCCCGGGGGATAGTTCTGTCCATGACGTTAAATTCCGCAGAGTCGTTTCGAAAGGAAGAGGCGGTTCCGGCGCGCCCGGGCGCAAAAAAACCGCGGCGGGCGCGGTCTGGAGCGGGCGACGGGAATCGAACCCGCGTATAAAGCTTGGGAAGCTTTCATTCTGCCATTGAATTACGCCCGCGAAACATGGACTATTGTAATTATTTTTTGGTGCGAATGCAAACTGTTAGTGGGGAGAAGCGCGAAACCGCCGCGGGCTGTTCAAAAAATAAACAGTTTTGCAAAAAATATTTGACAGGGGAAACGGGAAAATATACACTGTGCGTGGTTTGGGGTTATAGCTCAGTTGGGAGAGCGCTTGCATGGCATGCAAGAGGTCCGCGGTTCGATCCCGCGTAGCTCCACCATACAATGTTTCATAAAACGAATCCCGATTTTCCCTTTTATTTGTTCCGTCCTGCTCCGATGCGCGCATTCATTTCCGCCCTGTTCCTGTCCCTGACGGCGTGCGCCTGTTCGTATTTTTCCTTCGAAAGCAACGTCGACCCCGGCAACTTCGTCTCCTACTTCGAGATCTCGCGGGTCAAAATCTACGAGACCAAGGAAATAGCCGAGCTCAATTACGAGGACATCGGCACGGTCGAGGGCGTATCCTGCCAGTTCGGCGAGGACGATCCCTATCCCACGCAGGGCGAGGCCCGGGCCGACGCGCGGACCGCGGCCCTGAAAAAAGGCGCCAACGGCATCGTCTACACGACCTGCATCGAGCTCGAGAACACCCCCGCGTGCGTCAGGAGCGTTTCCTGCTACGCCCGGGCCCTCATCGTCCGGGAAGAGAACCCGTAAATGCCCGGCACGGCAGACCCGGATCCGGGGATCCTCATACGCCCCGTCGGCCGCGTCCTCACCCCCTTCGACGAAAAGTTTTCGGCGCCGCGCCAGAGCGCCCTCCTCAGGCACGACCGCTCCGAGATTGTCTTCTTCCCGCCTTACGACCGCGCCGAGGCCTTCGACGGCATCGACGGGTTCTCCCATCTCTGGGTAATCTTCCTGTTCGACCGGATCCCGCCCGGCGAGGCTTTCCGGCCGGCGGTCCGCCCGCCCCGGCTCGGGGGCAACGAGCGCCGGGGCGTCTTCGCCACCCGCTCGCCGTTCCGGCCCGGCCGGCTGGGGCTTTCGGCCGTCCGGCTCGCGGGCGTCGTCAGAAAAAACGGCCGCGTGTCCCTGCGGATCACCGGCGCGGACATGGTGAGCGGCACCCCGGTCGTCGACGTGAAGCCTTACGTAGCCTTCGCCGACGCGGTTCCGGAAGCCGCGAGCGGTTACGCGGCGGATCCCCCCGCCGCGGGCCGGGTGACCTTCGCCCCGGAAGCCGCCCGGCAGATCGCCCGGTCCGGCGTCCCCGAGTTCCGCGAGTTCCTCGAGGAGATCCTGGGGCAGGATCCGCGCCCGGCGTACCGGCGCGGCTCCGACGACGGCCGGATCTACGGCGCGGCCCTGTACGGGTACGACGTCAAGTGGCGCGCGACCCCGGAGGGCGCCGAGGTGCTGCGGCTCGACCCCGGATCCGGCGGCGTCCGCGGGAGCGGGCGGTAATCTGCGCGGTCGCTCGTTTCCGGCTCTTTTAGTTTGCCGAAGATCATGCCCGGGAGTAGAATGATATGAGCAGTCGCGCGCCCGGGGACGCTTGCGGAGCCGGGCGGGCGGTTTCTCGTTTACCGAAAGACAGATCTACCGCAGGTAGAAAGGGGATTTCCAAGTGGCACATACCATCATGCTCATACCCATCGGCTCGGGGGTGGGCGTAACTTCAATCAGCCTCGGCCTGGTGAGAGCTTTCGCCAGGGAAGGCGTCAAGGTCAGTTTCTTCAAGCCGGTGGCGCAGCCGAAACCGCTGTACGCCGGTCCCGAGGCCAGCACGGCGGTAATCAGGCTCGGTTCGGGGCTGGATCTCCCGGAGCCGATTGAAGCGTCCAGAATGGAAAGCCTCGAGAGCGCGGGCGACGAATCGACCCTGCTCGAGGAAATCATCGCCAATTTCGAAAATCACGCCGCGGCGAGCGGGGCCGACGTGATCGTGGTCGAGGGCCTCATTCCGATCGAGAAGCATCCGTTCGCCGGCGCCCTCAACCGCCAGATCGCCAGCGGCATCGACGCCGACGTCATCTTCGTCACCCAGCCCGGCAACCGCGGCGACGCCGAGGTCCGCGAGCGGGTCGAGCTGGCGGTGAACGCGTTCAGCGGCGGCACCGAGAACCGCGTGCTCGGCTGCATCGTCAACAAGGTCGGGGCCCGCGTCGACGCCCACGGCATCCCGTCCGTTCCCGAGAACGGCTGCTGCCGCGGCGGCGCCGCCGCCCCGGATCTCGCCGGCGTCGCCAAGGTTCTCGCGTGCATCCCCTGGAACCCGGCCCTGAACGCCGCCCGCGCGAGCGATCTGGCCTCGTACCTGCAATGCCAGGTGCTCAACGAGGGCGACATGGCGACCAGCCGCCTCAACGAAGTCGTCTTCTGCGCCCGCGACGTGCAGAACATGGTCGAATACATCAGGCCGGGCTCGCTGCTCGTGACTTCGGGCGACCGCTCGGACATCATCATTTCCATCGCGCTCGCCGCCATGAACGGCACCCGGATCGGCGCGCTGCTGCTGACCGGCGGCTACGACATCGACGAACGGGTGCGCAAGCTGTGCGAACAGGCCTTCGCGAAGGGCCTGCCGATCCTGCGCACCGAGGATCACACCTGGCAGACCGCCATCGACCTGCAGCACTTCAACACGGAGATCCCCGCCGACGACGAGGAGAGGATCAACAGCATCGCCGATTACGTCGCGGGCTTCATCGACAAGACCTGGCTCGAGACCATGTCCGCCCGGAGCGCCCGCGTGCGGCTGCTGAGCCCGGCCGCCTTCCGGTACAAGCTCACCGAGCAGGCGCGGTCGGCCAAAAAGCGCATCGTCCTGCCCGAGGGCAACGAGACCCGCACCGTCAAGGCCGCGGCGATCTGCGCCGCCCGCGGCATCGCCACCCCGGTGCTGCTCGGCAATCCCGAGGAGATCCGGCGCGTCGCCGAGCAGCAGGGCGTGACCCTGGGCGAGGGCGTGGAGATCATCGATCCGGTCGCCTCGCGCGAGAAGTACGTCGACCGTCTCGTGGAGCTGCGCAAGAACAAGGGCCTCACCCCGGAAGCCGCCCGCGAGCAGCTCGAGGACAACGTGGTCCTCGGCACCATGATGATTGAGCGGAACGAGGTCGACGGGCTGGTGTCCGGCGCCGTCCACACCACCGCGAACACCATCAGGCCGCCGCTCCAGATCATCAAGACCGCCCCGGGCTCGTCCCTGGTGTCGTCCGTGTTCTTCATGCTGCTGCCGGATCAGGTGCTCGTCTACGGCGACTGCGCCATCAACCCGGAGCCGACCGCGGAGCAGCTGGCGGAAATCGCCATCCAGTCCTCCGACACGGCCAAGGCCTTCGGCATCGAGCCGCGCGTGGCCATGCTGTCGTACTCGACCGGCACCTCGGGCAAGGGCGAGGACGTCGAGAAGGTGCGCCTCGCCACGAGCCTCGCCAAGGAGAAGCGCCCCGACCTGGTGATCGACGGACCGCTGCAGTACGACGCCGCGATTATGGCCGACGTGGCCGCCTCCAAGGCGCCGGGCTCCCCGGTCGCCGGCCGGGCCACGGTGTTCATTTTCCCCGACCTCAACACCGGCAACATCGCCTACAAGGCGGTGCAGCGCTCCGCCAAACTGGTGTCCATCGGGCCCATGCTGCAGGGCATGAAGAAGCCGGTCAACGACCTGTCCCGCGGCGCCCTGGTCGACGACATCGTCTACACCATCGCCATCACGGCCATCCAGGCGCAGCATAACGCCGGCTGATCCGCCCGGCGGTAAACCCGGTAAGGAAAAAGGGAGGGAACGCGCGTTCCCTCCCTTTTTTACGCCCCGCGCGGGGGAAAAGCCGGCGGGCGCGGCGTTTGCCCGCGCCGGCGCGCCGCTCCCGGCGCTTTCTGTGTTAGTATGGAAATATGAGGCCGGCGCTCCGCCGGCGGGCGCGGGAGAGGATATGACCGAAAACAGGGATAAAGAGACGCTGACGGCGCGCATTCAGTCCGTCGAGACGGGCGGGGCCGTCGACGGGCCGGGGATCAGGTACATCGTGTTTTTCCAGGGGTGCCAGTTCAAGTGCCTGTACTGCCACAACCGCGACACCTGGGACTTCGCGGGCGGCGAGGAAACGACCGTGGACAAGCTCATGGACGAGATCGTCACCTACGAGCCGTTTTTCAAGGCGAGCGGCGGCGGGGTTACGGCCTCGGGCGGCGAGGCGTCCCTGCAGGCGAAGTTCGTGGCGGAGCTGTTCCGGAGGGTGCACCGGGCGGGGTTCAACACCTGCTTGGACACCAACGGGGGCATTCGCCGGTACACGGAGGACGTGCTCGATCTCATCGCCGAAACCGACACCTTCCTCCTGGACCTCAAGGCCATGGACGACGCGGTGCACCGCGAGCTCACGGGCCGCTCCAACCGCGACACCCTGGCGTTCGCGCGGTATCTGGCGGAGCGGGGCAAGACCATGTGGATACGGCTGGTCGTGGTGCCGACCTACACGGACGGCGACGAGAACGCGGTGAAGATGGGGGAATTCATCCGGGAGCTCGGCAAGAGCGTCGCGCGGGTGGAGCTGCTTCCCTACCACGAGCTCGGCAAGCACAAATGGGCCTTCTTCAACGATCCCTACCGCCTCGAGCACATCCGCCCGCCCAAACCCGAGGTGCTGGCCCGGCTGCGGGGCATCCTCAGGAACTACCATCCCGAGGTGTACTGACGGCGGGACGCTCCCGCCCCTTCCGCCGTCCCGGGGCGCCGCGCCCCGGGACGGCTTTTCGCGCTGGCAGTGATCGGTTTAACAAATTTTCCTTTGGGCGTTTTGTTTTTCTTTCCGCCGCGGCGTAATTAAATTTCTTGCGGAAACACGCGCGAAGGGCGCGCCGAGCGAAAAATTTTTGACGCAAATCCCAAAACCGGGGCGAACCGGCCGGAACAGCGCCGATCCTGAAAACGATTTTCCCGATCTGAAAAAGTTTTCTTTCAAAAAATAAGTAAAATTGTTTCAAAAAGTGTTGTTCCCCGGAATATAAGGTGTATGATGAAACTGTAGACGGAATCGCGGAGACGCGGACCGGGCCCGGAAAAGGGGCCGCGGATCCGCCGCGAGGAAGCCTGCGGAAACGAAACGAGACTTTTCGGAAAACGATGGCGAAGGGGCGAAACCCGGAGACATCGGAGCGAAAGTAAGGAAAAGAAAATGAAAGCTTTAATGAACGAAAACGCGAAGAAGAACAGCCTGCCTCCGGCGACCAAGGCTTACAACTTCAGCTACGCCAAACCCGACGGTTACTTTATGTACTAACATCCCGCGGACGGCGCGGCCCGGCGAACGGACCGCCCGGACGTGAGAACAGGGAGAAACGAAAATGAAAGCTTTAAAGAACGAAAACGTAAAGAAGAACGGTCTGCCTCCGGCGACCAAAGCCTACAACTTCAGCTACGCCAAGCCCGACGGCTGGTTTGAGTACTGATAAAAACCAAAGGGCGAAGGCATCCTGAAAGAAACGCGCGGCGCCCCGGAGCCGGATTCCGGCGCGAAGGCGCCCCGACAAAGGGAGAGAAGAAAATGTTAAAGAACGAATCGGCAAAGAAGAACAGTCTGCCGCCGGTGACGAAAGCGTACAACTTCAGCTACGCCAAACCCGACGGTTACTTTGAGTACTGATAAAAACTTAAACGAAAAACGACAAGAACGCATTAAAAAAAAGAAAGAAGAAAAACAAGACATCCTGAAACACACGCGGCGCCCCGGAAGCGGATCGTCCGGGAAGGGGCGCCGGACTTAAGGGAGAAAAGAAAATGAAAAACCTGAAGAACGCGAAAAAGAACAGCCTGCCTCCGGTAACCAAGGCTTACAACTTCAGCTACGAGAAACCCGACGGGTATTTTGAGTACTGATAAAAGCCGGAAAGCCGCAACGGAAGCGGCCGGCTGACCAAACATTCCGCAACGCAAGCGGCGCCCCGGGCGGGCAACCCGCCCGGGCGCCACTCGAAGGAGAACGAAAATGAAAGCTTCTTTTAACGCCAAGGCCGGCAAGAGCCTGCCTCCGGTAACCAAGGCCTACAACTTCAGCTACGTGAAGAACACGGGCTGGTTCCTTTACTGATAAGGGCGGCCGGCAAACCCCGGCCGGACACGGAAAAAGCGAGTCTTCATCCCCGCGGGATGAAGACTTTTTTTTCGCCGTTTCGCCGGGTTCCCGTGTTATGATAAAATACCGGCGCGGGCGGCGGGGGAAACCGCCGCGCCCGCCCGCCGCCGCGGCCCGCGGCCCGGCGGGAAAATCAACGCCAATTCAGGACGACGATTCATGCTCAAGCAGTCGATTATCACGAAACTGGAGACCCTCGCCGAAAGGTTCGAGGAAGTCCAGGCCCTGCTCGGCGAGCCCGCGGTGATAGCGGATCAGGACAGATTCAGGGACCTCAACAAGGAATACGCGGAGCTGGAAACCGTGGTCGCCGCGTTCAAGCGCTACCGGACGCTGGCCGCCGACCTCGAGGAGATTAACGCCATGCTCGCCGGCGCGGACGAGGAGATGCGGGAAATGGCCGAGAGCGAGCTGCCCGGCACCCGGGACGCCCTCGCTAAGACCGAGCGCGACCTCCAGATCCTGCTTCTTCCAAAGGATCCCCGGGACGGGAACAACGCCTTCGTGGAGATCAGGGCCGGCACCGGCGGGGACGAGGCCGCGATTTTCGCGGGGGATCTGTTCCGGCTTTACTCCAAATACTGCGAGAAAAAGGGCTGGGGCGTCGAGGTCATGAGCTGCTCCGAAGGGGAGTTCAGCGGCTTCAAGGAAATAATCTTCAAGGTCACGGGGCAGGGCGCCTACGGGATCCTCAAGTTCGAGTCGGGCGGGCACCGCGTCCAGCGCGTCCCCGAAACCGAGACCCAGGGGCGCATCCACACCTCGGCGTGCACGGTGATGGTGTTCCCCGAGGTGCCGGAGTCGGAGGCTCCCGAAATCAATCCCAAGGACATCCGCATCGACACGTTCCGGTCGTCGGGCGCGGGCGGCCAGCACATCAACAAGACCGACTCGGCCATCCGCATCACCCACTTCCCCTCGGGGCTGGTCGTCGAGTGCCAGGACGAGCGCTCCCAGCACAAGAACAAGGCCAAGGCCTTCGCCGTGCTCGCCGCGCGGCTCGCGAAGCTCGAGGAGGAGAGGAAGGCCCGGGAAATGGCCGAGCAGCGGCACAGCATCCTGAGCTCCGGCGAGCGCTCCGACCGCATCAGAACCTACAATTACCCGCAGGGACGCGTGACGGATCACCGGGTCGGCCTCACCCTGTACAAACTCGCCGACGTCATGAATGGGGATCTGGACGCGCTGACGCTGCCGGTGATCGAGGAGCATCAGGCCAATCTGCTCGCGGAGTTCGCCGCCGAGAACTGACGGGGCGCCGCGGGGCTTGTTTAATTTATCCCGACGGGGAGGACACGAACATGGGAAAGAGCGCGGGAGAGGTGTGCGGGGAGCTGTGCCGGGAACTCGGCGCGTTCCTCGGGGACCGGGAGGCCGCCTCCGTCGAGGCTTACTGGATCGTCTCGGAGGCGCTGGGGAAGGACAAGGCCTTCATCATGACCTATCCGGAGCGCGAGATCGCCGAACCGGAGCTCGGGCGGATCCGCGCGGTCCTGGCCGAACGGCTGACCGGCCGGCCGCTCGCGTACATTTTCGGGAAAAAGGAATTCTGGTCCCTCGGGCTCCGGGTCGACGAGACCACGCTCATCCCGCGGCCGGACACCGAGACCCTGGTGGAGCGGGCGCTCCTCTTCGCCGCGAAATTCGAGGGGCGGGAGGGCGCGATCCGCATCCTCGATCTCGGCACCGGCTCGGGCGCCGTGGCCCTGGCCCTGAAGAGCGAGCTGGGGGAGCGCGCGGAGATCGACGCCTCCGATTACTCGGAGGGCGCGCTCAGGGTCGCCGCGTACAACAGCGCGCGCCTCGGGCTGCCCGTGAACCTCCTGAACAGCGACTGGTTCGACGCCATACCCCCGGGCCCGCGCTACGACATGATAGTGTCCAATCCCCCCTACGTCGCCGCCGACGACCCCCACCTGCGGCGGGGCGACGTGCGCTTCGAGCCGCGGACCGCGCTCGTGGCTCCCATGTCGGGGCTCCTCGACATCCTGAACATCGTCAGGAAGGCTCCGGCTTTCCTCGCCGACGGCGGCGGCCTGCTGCTCGAGCACGGCTTCCGGCAGGGCGGCGACGTCCGCCGGCTGATGGCGGAGGCGGGCTTCGCCGATATTGAGACGGCCCGGGATTTGGGATATAATGAGCGGGTTACCGAGGGAACTCTCAATCGCGCGAAATAACGGGGGAATTTTCTATGGCCGCGGTGAAAAGCAAAGTTGTCAGAATCGGCGACATCGAGGTCGCCAACAACCTGCCGTTCGTCCTTTTCGGCGGCATGAACGTGCTCGAGTCCGAGGAGCTCGCGCTCCAAGTGTGCGAAAAGTACGTGGAGGTCACGGAGGCTCTGGGCATCCCGTACGTGTTCAAGGCCAGCTGGGACAAGGCGAACCGGTCCTCGATCCACTCCTACCGGGGCCCGGGCCTCGAGGCGGGGATAAAGATTTTCGAGCGCCTGAAGAAAGAATTCGGGGTGAAGATCATCACCGACGTCCACGAGATCGATCAGGTGCAGCCCCTCGCGGAAGTCGTGGACGTGCTGCAGCTCCCGGCTTTCCTGGCCCGCCAGACGGATCTGGTCCGGGCCCTCGCGCGGAGCGGCCGGGTCGTCAACGTCAAGAAGCCCCAGTTCATCAGCCCGTCCCAAATCTCCAACATCGTGGAGAAGTTCGCGGAGTCCGGGAACACCGACGTCATCCTCTGCGAGCGCGGCGCGACCTTCGGGTACGACAACCTGGTGGTCGACATGCTCGGCTTCGGCGTGATGATCAAGGCCTCGAAGGGCGCCCCGGTGATCTTCGACGTGACCCATTCCCTGCAGTGCCGCGACCCGGGCGGGGCGGCCTCGGGCGGCCGGCGGCAGCAGGAGGCCGAGCTGGCCCGCGCGGGCATGGCGGTGGGCCTCGCCGGCCTGTTCCTCGAAGCCCATCCCGATCCGGACCGGGCGAAATGCGACGGCCCCAGCGCGCTGCCGCTCGACAAGCTCGAGCCGTTCCTCCTGCAGATTAAGCGCGTGGACGATCTGGTCAAGTCCTTCGACGAGCTCAACATAGACTAGGGCGCGGTTCCGGGGACGCAAAGGCATCACCGCGGCGGTGATGTCTTTTTTTCATTTCCGGGAGGCGGCGCGGCGCGCGGCCTCCCTTTGGGCGGGATTTTTATGGCTGACAGCGATTTTCTCGAAGAAATCAACAAGCGCAGGACCTTTGCCATCATTTCGCACCCGGACGCGGGCAAGACCACCATCACCGAGAAGGTGCTGCTCTACGGGCGCGCGATCCAGCGGGCGGGCACCGTCAAGGGGCGGGGCGCGGGCGGCGGCTTCGCCAAGTCCGACTGGATGCAGATGGAGAAGGAGCGCGGCATCTCCGTGACCACCTCGGTCATGCAGTTCCCCTGCAACGGCTGCCTCGTCAACCTGCTCGACACCCCGGGGCACGAGGACTTCTCCGAGGACACCTACCGCGTGCTCACGGCCGTGGACAGCTGCCTGATGGTCATCGACGCCGCGAAGGGCGTGGAGGAGCGCACCCGCAAGCTGATGGACGTGACCAGACTGCGGAACACCCCCATCCTCACGTTCATGAACAAGCTCGACCGCGAGACCCGCGATCCCGTGGAGCTGATGGACGAGGTGGAGCGGGAGCTCGCCATCATGTGCGCGCCGGTGACCTTCCCGGTGGGCTGCGGCAAAAACTTCAAAGGGGTCTACCACCTGCTCCGCGACGAGACCTACCTGTACCGGTCGGGCATGGGCGACGTCATCCAGGAGGTGAGGGCCGTGAAGGGCCTAGGCAGCCCCGAGCTGGACGAGCGGGTCGGGGAGGCCCTGGCCGCCGAGCTCCGGGAGAACGTCGAGCTCATCCGGGCGGGGAGCGCCGGGTTCGACCGGGAACTCTTCCTCAGGGGCGAGCTCACCCCCGTGTTCTTCGGCACGGCGCTCGGCAATTTCGGCGTCGACCACATGCTCGAGGGCCTGACTTCCTGGGCCCCGGCCCCGCTCCCGCGCGCGGCGGAAGAGCGCGAGGTGCGGCCGGACGAGCCGGAGCTCACCGGCTTCGTCTTCAAGATCCAGGCGAACATGGACCCGCGCCACCGGGACCGCGTGGCGTTCCTGCGGCTGGTTTCCGGCAAGTACGAAAAGGGCATGAAGCTGCGCCACGTGCGCGCCGGCCGGGACGTGAGCATCTCCGACGCGGTCACCTTCATGGCCGGCGACCGGGAGCGGGTCGACGAGGCCTACGCGGGCGACATCATCGGCCTGCACAACCACGGCACCATCCAGATCGGGGACGCCTTCACCCAGGGCGAGAACCTGCGCTTCACCGGCATCCCGAACTTCGCGCCGGAGCTGTTCAAGCGCATCCGGCTCCGGGATCCCCTCAAGCAGAAGGCCCTGCTCAAGGGTCTCGTGCAGCTTTCCGAGGAGGGCGCGGTGCAGGTCTTCCGCCCGATCGTCAGCAACGATCTGATCGTGGGGGCCGTGGGCGTCCTGCAGTTCGACGTGGTGGTGTCGCGGCTGCGGAACGAGTATAACGTCGAGGCGGAGTACGAGCCCGTCAACGTGAGCACGGCGCGCTGGATCGAAAGCGACGATCCGGCCGCCCTGGACGAGATGCGGCGCCGGACCCCCCAGAACCTCGCCCTCGACGGCGGGGACAACCTGACGTACATCGCGCCGAACGCGGTGAATCTCAATCTGACCATGGAAAGGTATCCCAAGGTGAGATTCCGCGCCACCAGGGAACATTAGGATCTGACAACGGGAGTCGCGCAAAATGGCGGAATTTGAATTCGGGGCGGAGGAGCGGCTGGCCGGCAGGCTGCCCGGGGGCGGGCTCCTCCGCCTGGAGAACGGCCGCGTCCGGGAAGCCCCCGGCGGCTTCGGCGGCGGCTTTATCGTGGCCATGGGCCCGGTCGTCGCCATGAAACACCTCCTGCTCATCCGGGACAACGCGGAGCGGGCGGGCGTGCGCTTCGCCTTCCGGGAGCCGGAGGAGATCTGCGGCAAGGACGTGCTCATCGCCCGCACGGACCGGTACTCGGAAGAGCTCAACCGCGCCTTCAAGGCGTACTCGGGCGATCTGGACGTCATCCACGTGCGCTCGGTGCCGGTGCTCGAGCGGCCCGGGCTCATCATCATGGACATGGATTCGACCTGCATCAGGATCGAGTGCATCGACGAGATCGCCAAGGCCTACGGGGTGGGCCGGCAGATCTCCGAGATCACGAGCCTGGCCATGCACGGCAAGCTCGATTTCAAGCAGAGCCTGCGCCGGCGCGTGGGCCTGCTCAGGTACGCCCCGGTCTCCATTCTCCGGCGGATCAGGGACAACCTGCCGATCATGCCGGGGTTCCCGGAGCTGATCCGCCTGCTGCAGGCGAACGGCTGGAAGACGGCCATCGCCTCGGGCGGGTTCATGCCGTTCGTGAACAAACTGAAGGAAATGTACGGGCTGGATCTCGTCCGGGCCAACACCTTCGAAATCGAGGGCGATCATCTCACCGGCCGGCTGGAGGGGGAGATCGTCGACTCGACCGTCAAGGTGGCCACCCTGCACGAGCTCTGCGCGCGGTACGGCATCCCGCGCTCCCAGACCGTGGCGGTGGGCGACGGCGCCAACGACCTGCCCATGATCAACGAGTCCGGGCTCGGCTTCGCCATCCACGCCAAGCCCGTGGTCCGGGAAAAGGCGACGGCCACCATCAACACCGGGGGGCTCGAGGCGATCGTCTGCGTGCTCACGGCGTACCGGAACTACAGAAGGGACGGGGGAACCTGAGGCTTTCCCCGGCGCGCGGGCGGGAAGCGCCGCGCGGCAGGCGGCCGGGATCCGTCCGGCGGCCGGGAGGTGCAAATTGATTCTGTGTATTTTCGCGGCGTGCATTTACGCCCTCAGCCACGCCGTTTTCGTCCGGCGGGTGAAGAACCGGGCCGCCCGGCTCGCCCTGGCCGCCTTTTTCTGCCTTATCTCCTTCAAAAGCCCGCTGCTCGCCCTGTTCGGCGGCAACATCCTCGCCCCGAACCTGCCCGGCTGGGTGGTGGTCGGCGCGAGCGGGCTGCAGTACTTCCTGCTCGCCGCGATCTTCATGGGCATTATTCTCGAGATCGCCCTCGGCGCGGCCCGGCTCGCCCTGAGGCGCCCGTGCCCCGCCGGGCTCAGGGCCGGGGCGACCGCGGCCGTCTTCCTCGCCGCGGCGTATTTCGCGGCGCTCGGGACCTGGAACGCGGGCCTGCCCCCGGGAGTGACGTTCTACCGTTTCCGGGATCCCTCGTTTCCGGAAAAATTCCGGATCGTGCAGCTCAGCGACACCCACATCGGCACCAACGTGACCCCGGAGCGGGTGCGCGGCATCGTCGCCCGGGTCAACGATCTCGAACCCGACCTCATTCTGATTACCGGCGATCTCATCGACGGCGCCTACCGGTTCGTCGCGCCGCAGACCGACGAGCTCGGCGGCCTCAGGGCGAAGCACGGGGTCTACGCCGTGAACGGCAACCACGAGTATTATTCCGGGACGGACGGCTGGAGCGCGGTGTGGCCGCGCCTCGGCGTCCGCATGCTCGAAAACGCGCACGCCGTCCTGACCGGGGCGGACGGCGCCCCGATCCTGACCGTGGCGGGGGTCACCGATCCCGCGGCGCTCAAAAGGGATCCCGGGGGGCCCGCGCCCGATTTCGCGAAGGCCGCGGAGGGCGCGGATCCGTCCCTGCCCCTCATCATGATGTCGCACCGCCCCGGGTATTTTCCCGAAAGCGCGGCGGCCGGGGCGGACATCACCTTCAGCGGGCACACCCACGGGGGCATGTCGCCCGTGCTCGCGCAGGTCGTGTCCTTCTTCAACAAGGGGTACCTCGCGGGCCTGTACGAGGCCGGCGGCAAAAAGCTGGTGGTGAGCCGCGGCACGATCCTCTGGGCGGGTTTTTACATAAGACTGTGCGACCCCGCGGAGATCGTGGTCGCCGATTTGAGCCGCGGGCCGGCGGACCGGGCGGGGGACTAGCGGGAAATGGCCAGGGAAAGTCAGCTTTTCGTATGCGGCGAGTGCGGCGCCGGCTTCGCCAAATGGCAGGGGCGCTGTCCCGAATGCGGCGCCTGGAACAGCATGAGCGAGGCGCCGCGCCCGGAATACGCGCCGGGCGCGGCGGCGCGGGTCGCGGCCGCGCGGCTCCGGGGCTTCGCCGGGGAGATCTCCCGGGAGGCCGTGCCGCTCGACAGCGTCCCGCTCGCCCGGACCCCGCGCATCGGCACGGGGTTCGGCGAGCTCGACCGGGTCCTCGGCGGGGGCATCGTCCCGGGCTCGGCGATCCTCATCGGCGGCAGCCCCGGGGCGGGCAAGTCGACCCTGCTCCTGCAGGTCGTGTGCAACCTCGCCGGCCGGGCCGGGGCGCTGTACGTCACCGGCGAGGAATCCCTGCAGCAGGTCGCGCTCCGGGCGGCCCGGATCGGCAGCGCCGCCGGAGTGAAGGTCGCCGCGGAAACCGCCATCGAGACGATCCTCGCCATGGCCGAAAAGGAAAAGCCCGCGGTCCTGGTCGCGGACTCCATCCAGGTGATGCACCTCGACGGCGTCCCCTCGGCTCCCGGCAGCGTGGCGCAGGTGCGGGAGTGCGCGGCCGCGCTGACCCGGTTCGCCAAGCGCTCCGGCGCCGCCGTCTTCATGGTGGGCCACGTGACCAAGGACGGGGCGCTCGCCGGCCCGAAGATCCTCGAGCACTGCGTCGACTGCTCGGTGCTGCTCGAAGGCGACGGCGACTCGCGGTTCCGGACGCTCCGGTGCCGGAAGAACCGTTTCGGCGCCATCAACGAGATCGGGGTCTTCGCCATGGTGGAGAAGGGCATGCGGGAAGTGAGCAATCCCTCGGCCATTTTTCTGAACAGAACTGATATAATCAGTCCGGGGTCCCTGGTGACGGTCATCTGGGAGGGGTCGAGGCCCCTCCTCGTGGAGCTCCAGGCGCTGGTGGATCAAAGCCAGTACGGCAACCCGCGCCGCCTGGCCATCGGCGCCGAGGCCAACCGCCTGGCCATGCTCCTCGCGGTGCTGCACCGCCACGGCGGGGTGGCGCTCGGCGACCACGACGTCTTCGTGAACGTCGTGGGCGGCGTGAAGGTGGAGGAGACGAGCGCCGATCTGCCGCTCCTGCTCGCCCTGGTCTCGAGCTACCGGAACGCGCCGATCCCCCGGGACGCGGTCGCCTTCGGGGAGATCGGCTTAAACGGCGAGGTCAGGCCGGTGCCGCGCGGCGCCGAAAGGCTGCAGGAGGCCCGCAAGCACGGTTTCGCGCGGGCGGTCGTCCCGTACGACAACCGGCCCCGCCAGCCGATCGCGGGCATGACGGTTTATCCGGTCAAGACGCTCGGCGACGCCCTGAGGACCCTTGAGGAGTTCATACAGACGGTTTAACGGAAGGACATTATGGACGACAGCAGGCATTTCGCTTCGAGACTCGGATTTATCCTGGTTACGGCCGGTTGCGCGATCGGACTCGGCAACGTCTGGCGCTTCCCCTTCATCGCCGGTCAGTCGGGAGGCGCGATCTTCCTGTTCGCGTACCTGTTCTTCCTGCTCGCGGCCGGCATCCCGCTCATGACCGTGGAACTGGCCATCGGCCGGGCCTCCGGCAAAAGCGTCATGAAGGCGTTCTCCGTCCTGCGGGGCGACCGGCGGTTCTGGGGGATCATCTCGGTCATCTCCGTGGTCGGCGAGTATATCCTGATGTCGTACTACACGGTCATCACCGGCTGGCTGGTGTACTACTCCGCCGGGATGATCGCCGGCAAGTGCACGGGGATCCCGGACGAGGCCGTGGCGGCGCGGTTCGCGGAGCTCACGGGGGATCCCTGGCGCCAGTTCCTCTGCGCGGCCCTGGTGATGGGGCTGGTCTGCGCCGTCTGCTACCGGGGCATCCAGAAGGGCGTGGAGAATTTCGTGAAGCCGATGATGTTCGGCATGATGCTGATCATGGCCGTGATGGTGGCGCACTCGTTCACCCTCGAGGGGGCGGCGGAGGGCGTCGCCTTCCTGCTGAAGCCCGACCTGACCGCGGCCACGGAGATCGGCTGGTGGAAGGTGGTCTGCAACGCCCTCACCCAGGTGTTCTTCAGCCTCAGCATCGGCATCGGCTCCGTGCTCATTTTCGGGGCGTACATCCCCAGGAACCATTCCCTGACCAAGGAGGCCGTGATCATCGCCGGGCTGGACACCGCGGTGGCGGTGCTCGCGGGGTTCATCATCTTCCCGGCCTGCTTCACCTTCAACATCAGCCCCGACGCCGGTCCGACCCTGGTCTTCCAGACGATGCCGCTGATTTTCAACAAAATGGCCGGCGGCGGCCTGTGGGGCGCGCTGTTCTTCGTGTTCCTCGCCGCGGCGGCGATCTCGACCGTGGTGGCCGTGGTGGAGTCCATCATCAAGTGCTGCATGGAACTGTTCGGGTGGTCGCGGCACCTGTCCTCGGTCATGAACTTCTTCATCCTGACCGGGCTGAGCCTGCCCGTGATCCTGGGCTTTAACCGGTGGTCGTTCGTCCAGCCCCTGGGGCAGGGGTCGACGGTGCTCGATCTGTTCGACTTCATCGTCTCATGCAACCTGCTGCCGATCGGGGCGCTGCTGATGATCATGTTCTGCGTCTGCCGGTGCGGCTGGGGCTGGCGCGGCTTCACGGACGAGGTGAACGCCGGCGCGGGCGTGAAAATGCCGGCGGGCGCGGCCGTGAAATATTATTTCCGCTTCGTCCTGACCGTGCTGATAATCGTGGTCACCGTCGCCTCGTACGGCGCCGCGTTCGGGTAAAGGGAAGGCAGGCCGGGGAAGACGCCCGCGGCGTTTTCCCCGGCCTGCCCGGCGCGGTTCGCGCTTGGTTTAAGCCCCCGGACGCTACCGGTTGAGCTCCTCGAGGTTCCTTCTGAGCAGCTCCTGGTCCTTCAGGTTCAGCTGGAACACCCTCTTGAGCGCGTTCAGGCTGTCGAGGTTGATCCTCTGGCAGGACATGTGCAGCTTAAGGGCGTGGACTCCCACGACCTTGACGTCCATGGAGATGTTGTCGGTGTCCGAGATGCAGATGACCAGGTTGCCCCGGGTGTTCGGGGTGATGCCGACCGGCCGTTTGGTTTCCGCCAGGACGCCCTTGAGCGACAGATCCCTGATCGTGACGGGAAAAGCCTGCCCCAGGCTGGTGAAAAACCCCCGGCACTCGTACGCTATTCTGGTGAATTTTCTTTTTTCTTCCGGGTTGGCGCTTTCGGGGCTGGCGTTCTCCGGGGTTGCGTTGTCTGACATTGTTTGCTGACGCCCTTAGTTCCTTGTGAAATCGTGTTGTCCATGATCTGCAGAGCTATGACCATGCGATCCTCGTGCTTGAAGCGTATCTCCATCCACTGGCCCAGGTCGCTGAGATCGTTCCGCCATCCGCTCATTATACCCTCGTCGAGCGGTCCGCCGTATTTTTCCTCGAATTTCAGCAGGCGCTCGGTGGTGTGCTCGATTCTGGGGATGAGCCGCCGGGCCACCGCCAGCCTCCTGCCGCTCACGTTCTCCATGATGGTCAGGATTTTCGGGTACACCTTGAAGTGCCCGCGGGAGAGGTAATCGACCAGAACCAGGCAGAACTCGTTTATCTGCTCGTACGAGGGATGGAGATCCAGAGCCGACGAGTCGTTTTTGTCGAGGGGCAGGGTCAGGAGCCTGAAGTAGTCCGTGATCAGTTTCTCGCGGGCGCGGATCATGTCGTCGATCCACTTAAGGTGGCCCGAGGAAATCTGCTTCGTTCTGTTCAAAGTGGTAAGCAGCATGCCGACCTCCTTCTCTCCGACCGGGAATAGTAACAGTATATACAATCGCCGGTTTTTTTAAGATCGCCCGCGCAGAATTTTGGGTATTTGGTTTTTTCCGCGCGAATATTTGTGAATGAGTTCTAATTTAGGCCGGCGCGGGCCCGGCGCCGCTAGTTTATGCCGAGCCGGCGCTTGTATTCGGCGATGCGCCGCCTGGTTTTGCTGTTGTGGGCCGGCGCCGCGCCGCCGCCCGACCCCGGGAGGGTGACCCGCATCGCGTTCACCGGCACGCCGTTGATGCGGATCTCGTAGTGCAGGTGGGGGCCGGTCGAGGCTCCGGTGTTGCCGCTCAGGGCGATGCGGTCGTTCGCGCTCACCTTCTGGCCCGGCCGCACCAGGATCCGGCTGAGGTGCATGTAAACCGTGGAGTAGGAGCCCCGGTGCTGGATCACGATGTACTTGCCCGCGGCCCTCTGGTAGGTGGCCTTGGTCACCACCCCGTCGGCGGGGGCGTACACCGGCGTGCCCACCCTGACGCCGAAATCCGTGCCGTTGTGCGGCCTCACGCGGCCGGTGATGGGATGGCGCCGGCGCGGGTTGAACCGGCTGGTGATCTTGATGTTGCCCGCGATCGGGTAGCGGTTGAAGCGGGTGTTCCGCCGGGTCTGGACCCCCATGTCGTCGATGTACTGGCTGCCGGACGGGTCGCGGAAGGCGTTGATCCGCCCGTTTCGGGCCGACTTGATGGAAACCGCCTCGATCCGGGAGTTGGGTTTGGCCGACGAGAACAGGACCCTGACCTCGTCCCCGGGCTGCAGCCGCTTGGCCTGCAGCCTGCCCCGGAACAGGCGCGCGATCTTGTTCGCCTCCGCCTTGGTGAGCCCGGACCGCTGCGCGGCGCTCACCAGGTTGTCGCCCTTCTGCAGGGAGAACACGGTCAGCTCCCGGCGTTTGGCGATGAGTTCGCGCCGGCGTTTTTCCTCGGCGGCCCTGCGGGCGGCCTCGGACTCGGTCCCGGGCGCGAGCCCGGGCTTCTCCCCGCCGGGGGCGGCCCCCGGGCCGGCCGGTTTCCGCTCCCCGGGCCCGGCCGGGCCGGCCGTTTCCGTCGCCGGCCTGACTTCCTCCTCGCTCTCGGCCTTCAGGTGCGCGTCGAGGGGCTCGAGCTTTGCGGTGAACTCGTCGGCGTCGGGCGAGGGCCGGGAAAAGTGCAGCTGGTTCTTTTTGTCGTACGGTTTGATCAGCCCGAGCAGCTGCATCTTGCCGTTGAACAGGAAGTACAGCTTGTCCCCGGGTTTGATCCGGCGGATGTTCGCCCCGTACCTGGGCTCTTTGAGAAGGGCCTTCAGCGCGGAGAACGGCTGGTTGAGGCTGAGGAAGATGTTGTTGATGTTGTCGCCGGGAACCACGGTCTGGGAGAACCACTCCGCGGCGTCGCTCTTCTCCTCCTCGGGGTCGAAGAGCGCGTCGTAGGGAATGGGCTCGCTGTCCATGTTTTCGGTCGCGTTGACGTCCTCCTCGGAGAAGATGTTCCGGGTCATGCCGGCGTGGATGTCGGGCATCCGCCCGGTGGACACCCAGCTGTAGCCGGCGTCGTAAGCTTCCTCCGGGGCGGGCAGGAAAATGGCGGTGATGAACGTGACCGTCACCAGCACCCACAGGGCGTACATGTGGCGGCGGGGAATCGGGAAGCGGGCGCGGGAGTTCTCCGGATCGGCCGGCTCCGTGTCGGTGATAAAGTCGTATTTGCCCGCGCCCGAGGGATCCGCGCCGGCGCCGGCGGGATGTCGCGTGTTGTCGGTCAAATCTCTAGTCATGCCTGGTTCCAGTGGGAGGCGCGCCGTCGGGCGGCCGTTTCTTATCCGGCCGCCGCCGCCCCGGCGGATTAATATATCGTCGTCCGATTAATATAATAACCGTAAACCCGGGCGCTTGTAACGCAAAAAAGCGCGCGGGGCCCCGATTATTTTGCGTGAGCCGTTTTTTTTCCGCCCGGCGGGCGGCGGGGGAGGGCGGACGCGGCGCTCCCCGGGGCGGCGGTCCCGCCCCCTGTCCTTTTGACAGCGGTCCGGGGTTCCGGCTCGCCCGGATTGCCGTTTTTTTGACGCGGGCGGCGGTTTTTTTCCCGGGGAGGGCCGGATCCGGGGCGGTTCCCCCGGATCCCGGCCTTATCGACAACGGCCGAAATGTGGTGTAGTATAGTACCGGGTAACCGGCCGGGCGTCCCGCCCGGCGGTTTTTTTCGCTTGAGGCGGGGACGGGCGGCGCCCGTCCCCCGGGGAATTTCAGAATGTCTGACACTATGCGCATCGCCGTTCTGCCCGGAGACGGCATCGGGCCCGAGGTCATGGAGCAGGCCCTCAAGGTTTTGCGGGCCGCGGCCGTTAAATTCAATCTTTCCTTCAGCTTCAGGGAGTGTCCCGTCGGCGGCAGGGCCATCGACGAATGCGGGCGCGCCCTGCCGGACGAGACCCTGAGGGCCTGCGAGGAATCCGACGCCGTGCTGTTCGGTTCCGTGGGCGGCCCGAAGTGGGACGCCCTGCCTCCGGACGAGCGGCCCGAGCGGGGCGCGCTGCTGCCGCTGCGCCGTCATTTCAAGCTGTTCTGCAACCTCCGGCCCGCCCGGATCCATCCGGGGCTCGCCGCGCTCTCCCCGCTGCGCCGGGACATCGCGGAGAGGGGCTTCGACATGGTGTGCGTCCGCGAGCTCACCGGCGGCATCTATTTCGGGCGCCCGAAGGGCCGGGAAGGCTCGGGTCCGGAGGAGAAGGCCTTCGACACGGAGGTGTACTCCCGCTTTGAGATCGAAAGGATCGCGAAAATGGCCTTCGAGGCGGCCCGCCTGCGCCGGAAGAAAGTCACGTCCGTGGACAAGGCCAACGTGCTGCAGAGCTCGGTGCTGTGGCGCGAGACGGTCGCCGCGGCGCACGCGGCCTATCCCGACGTCGAGCTCGAGCACATTTACGTGGACAACGCCGCGATGCAGCTGGTCAAGGATCCGTCCCGGTTCGACGTCCTGCTCTGCGGCAACATGTTCGGCGACATCCTTTCCGACGAGTGCGCCATGATTACCGGCTCCATGGGCATGCTCCCGAGCGCGAGCCTGAACGAGAGCGGCTTCGGCCTGTACGAGCCGGCCGGCGGCTCCGCCCCCGACATCGCCGGCAAAAACATCGCGAACCCGGTGGCCCAGATCCTTTCCGCGGCCCTGATGCTCCGCTACAGCTTCAGGCTGGAGGAGGCGGCCGCGGCCGTGGAGAACGCCGTCTCGGCGGCGCTCGCCGAAGGCAGGCTCACCGCCGATCTCATGGCGGGGAGCCGGGACGGGCGCGTCCCGGAGACCACCTCGTCCATGGGCGATCTGATCGCCGCCAAGTTAACGGAGCTTTAAAATGGGCAGGACTTTATACGAAAAACTGTACGACGCGCACGTCGTTTACGAGAAGGAGGGCGAGCTCCCCCTGCTGTACGTCGACCGCCACCTGGTGCACGAGGTGACCAGCCCGCAGGCGTTCGCGGGGCTCGAACTCGCCGGCCGCAAGGTGCGCCGCCCGGACCGGACCTGGGCCACCATGGACCACAACGTGTCCACGCTGACCGACGACATCGGCGCGTGCGGCGAGCTCGGGCGCGTCCAGATGCAGACGCTGGCCGCCAACTGCGCGAAGTTCGGCGTCCCCCTGTACGGGATCGGCGATCCCCGGCAGGGCATCGTGCACGTCATCGGCCCGGAGCTCGGCATAACCATCCCGGGGGCGACCCTGGTGTGCGGCGACTCCCACACCGCCACCCACGGCGCCTTCGGCGCCCTGGCCTTCGGCGTCGGCACCTCGGAGGTCGAGCACGTCCTCGCGACCCAGACGGTGAAGCAGGGCCGCCTCAAGAACATGAAGATCGAGGTGAACGGCGTCCTCGGCCCGGGTCTTTCCGCCAAGGACGTCATCCTCGCGATCTGCGCGAAGCTCGGAACCGCCGGGGGCACGGGCCACGCCGTCGAGTTCTGCGGCTCCGCCGTCCGGGCCCTGAGCATGGAGGGCCGCATGACCCTGTCGAACATGGCCATCGAGATGGGCGCCAAGGTGGGGCTCGTCGCCCCGGACGAAACCACGTTTTCCTATGTTAAGGGCCGGCCCTTCGCCCCGAAGGGCGCGGCGTGGGACGAGGCCGTCGCCTGGTGGAGGACGCTGAAAAGCGACGACGACGCCGTTTTCGACGCGGAGTTCGCCCTCGACGCCGCGGCCCTCGTTCCCATGGTGACCTGGGGCACCAACCCCGGCCAGGCCATGGGCGTGGACGATCTCATCCCGGCGCCGGAGGATTTTCCGACCGAGGCGGGGCGCAAGTCGTGCGCCCGGGCGCTCGCGTACATGGATCTCAGGCCGCACACCCGGATAACCGACGTGCCCGTCGACGCGGTGTTCATCGGCTCGTGCACGAACGGGCGCCTGGAGGATCTCGCGGCCGCGGCCGCGGTCGCGCGCGGCCGCAGGGTCGCCCCCGGGGTCAGGGCCGTCGTCGTGCCCGGATCCCGGGCGGTCAAGGCCGCCGCCGAGCGGCTCGGCCTCGACCGGATTTTCCTCGAGGCGGGCTTCGAGTGGCGCCTCCCGGGTTGCTCCGCCTGCCTCGCCATGAACAGCGACCGGGTGCCCGCCGGCAAGCGCTGCGCCTCCACCTCGAACCGCAACTTCGAGGGCAGGCAGGGCCGCGGCTCGCGGACCCATCTGTTAAGCCCGGCCATGGCCGCGGCGGCGGCCGTCGCCGGGCGCATCGCCGACGTAAGAAGTTTATAGGAGCGGGAAACCATGCAAAAATTCGTCTGCCATGAAGGTCTGGCCGTCCCCCTGGACGCCTCCGACGTCGACACCGATCAGATCATCCCCAAGCAGTTCCTGCAGTCCGTGTCGCGGCTCGGCTTCGGCCGGCACCTGTTCCACGACCGGCGCTACCTCGACGAGGCCGGGGAAAAACCCAACCCGGACTTCGTGCTCAACTTCCCCCGGTACGCCGGGGCGAGCATCCTCGTGGCCCGGGACAACTTCGGGAACGGCTCGAGCCGCGAGCACGCCCCGTGGGCCCTCGCCGACTACGGCTTCCGGGCGGTGATCGCCACGGGCTTCGCGGACATCTTCTACAACAACGCGCTGAACAACGGCCTGCTCCCGGTCACGCTCGGGCCGGAGGAGGTGGACGCGCTCCACCGGGAAATCAACGCCCACCCGGGTCAGAAAATCACCGTCGACCTCGAGAACATGAAAGTCCTCTGCAACGATCTCGCGTTCGGCTTCGAACTCGATCCCTTCCGGAGGTACTGCCTGCTGAACGGCCTGGACAACATCGGCCTGACCCTGCGGCACGAGGATCTGATCGCGGCCTACGAGTCCCGGATGCGGCCGTGGCTCTGATCCGCGGAACCCCCTCCGGCGCCGGCAAAGCGACATTGCCGGCGCCGGATTCCCGGAGATGTGAATCAGTTCAACAACAACGGGGAAAAATCATTCTTTTTTATCCCTCAGACGCGGCGATTTGTGCTATTAATTTCTCATGCGGAAAACGGGCGCCGGCTTTGGCCGGAGCCCGTTTCCGGCGAATATAAGAAGTAAAAATATAAAGACAATATAAACATGAAGAAGGATAAACGAAAAATAAGGTAAGGGTATATACGCGAATATAAAAAAGTTAGGATAAAACTATGTCAAGCAACAAAGAACGCAGAACCTTCATCAGAGTCGAGATTCCCATTCTGTGCCGGGTTATTGCGGACGGCAACGTGTATGAGGCCGAGTGCCTCGATCTGAGCGCCACGGGCATGTCCATTCTCCTGCGGAGAGGCATGCTCCGGGTGGGCGACGAAATCCGGGTTTTATCCGAAGAGAACGACGACATGCCGCACATCGACGCCGCCGCCGAGGTGGTGCGCGTGATCGACGAGCGGGCCTGCAAGTACGGGATAAAGTTCAGGGAGTAGAGTCCGGCTCCCGCGCGGCCCCGGCGTTTCCCGGGGCGCGTTTTCCCGCTTCTTTCCTCCGCCGCGGCCGCCCGCGGCGGAACCTCCGTTTCCGTTCCCGGGAAATCTCCTCCCGCGGGACCGCCGGTCCCGTCTCCGCGCCGCGAATGTAAACATGCCGGAAATATTCGGGTATAATGCGGGTGCGCGCCTCCCGCCCCGCGGGCGGCCCGCCAATCGCCTAGCGCTCGGGGGGAACCATGACAGCGGAAAACACGACCAACCGGAAAACGCCTTTCTTCAGCATATTCGGGACCCGGCATCACGACGGCAGCAATCCCGCCCGGCACGAGAGCCAGAAGCTGCGCCGGACCGCGCTGACTTTCCTCCGGATAGCCCTGCCGTACTGGAAGACCCGGGAGAGCGTTCCCGGCTGGCTCCAGTTCGCCGGCATCCTGACCTTCACGGCGGCCACCATCATCCTCGCCAAGATGTTCAACGACTGGTACAAGGAGTTCTGGGACAACGTCCAGAACTACAACATCAGCGGCTTCTACGGCGGGCTGTGGCTGTTCCTGTTCCTCGCCACGCTGCACGTCTGCAACGAGGTGTACAAGGCGTACGTGGTGTCGGCCCTGTGCATCCGCTGGCGCCGCTGGCTCACCGAGCATTACATGGCCAGGTACCTGCGCGGCAGCGCGTACTACCGCATGCTGCTCACGGACCAGAAAACCGACAACCCCGACCAGCGTATCGCCGAGGACCTGAACAGCTTCGTTTCCCTGACCATCGGGATCACGGTGAAAATGATCACCTCGGCCGCCATGCTGGTCACCTTCGCGATTATCCTGTGGGGGCTGTCCGCGCCGGTGAAGGACGTGACGGTGTTCGGCTTCACCTTCGACCTGCCGGAGGGGTACCTCTTCTACCTGGCCCTGGCCTACGCCGCGGCCGGCACCGTGCTGACCTTCGTGATAGGTAAGCCGCTGCCGCTCCTGCACTTCCGGCAGCAGCGCTTCGAGGCCGACTACCGCTACTCGCTCATCCGCATGCGCGAGAACGCCGAGTCCGTCGCCCTGTACCGGGGCGAGGAGGAGGAGCGCCGGCGCCTTTCGGGGTACTTCCTCGACGTGGTGAAGAACTATATCCATCTCATCAACCGGACCAAGGCGCTCGAGTTTTTCACGTTCGGCTGCGACCAGCTCGCGGTGATCTTCCCGATTCTGGTCGCCTCGCCGCTTTACTTCGCCAAAATCATCACCATCGGCAGCCTGATGCAGATCAACTCGGCCTTCGGGCAGGTTTACGGCTCGCTTTCCGTGATCATGTCCCTGTTCCCGGAACTCGCGACCTGGAAGGCGGTGATCGACCGTCTCGCCCTGTTCGAGGAAAGCATGGAGAAGTCCCTGGCGCCGCGGGGCCCCGAGATCGACCGCCGCGGCGACGGCATCGTCCTCGCGGGGCTCACGGTGACCCGGCCGGACGGGTCGCCGCTCATCGAAGGCCTCGACCTGACCGTGGGGCGGGGCGAGCGGCTGCTGGTCCGGGGCCCGAGCGGCGCCGGCAAGTCGACCCTCCTGCGGACCGTGGCCGGCATCTGGCCCTACGCCTCCGGGAAAGTCACGCTGCCCGCCTCGCGCCGGGTGCTGTTCCTGGGCCAGAAACCCTACATGCCCCTCGGCACCCTGGCCGGAACCGTATGCTACCCGGGCGATCCCGCCTCCGCCGGCGAGGAGAGGCTCCGGCGCATGCTGGACGCCGCCGGCCTCGCGCACCTGATCCCCCTGCTCAACACCGAGGATCAGTGGGGCCTGGTCCTCAGTCTCGGCGAGCAGCAGCGCATCGCGTTCCTGAGGGCGGTTATTTACAAGCCCGACGTGATCTTCATGGACGAGGCGACCAGCGCCCTCGACGAGCCCGCCGAGAAGAAGTTCTACGCCATGCTCGAAAGGGAACTGGGGAACGCGGTGATCATCAGCGTGGGGCACCGGAGCACGCTGGAAAAGATGCACGGCCGGACGCTGGACATCCGTCCCCTCTGACGGGGCGGTCAGGCGTTCCGGTCCGCGAGGATGGCGTTTACGGCCCGGGCCAGGCCGTCGCGGTCGTTGGAGGCGGTGATGAGATCGGCGGCCCGCTTGACTTCCGGCACGGCGTTCGCCATGGCGACGCCGAGGCCCGCGTACTCCAGCATGCTGATGTCGTTCTGCTCGTCGCCGAACGCCACGGTTTCCTCCCGGGCGACGCCGACGGTTTCGCAAAGCATTTTCAGACCGTTGCCCTTGCTCGCGTCGCGGTGCAGCACCTCCAGGAAGCAGAAGGCGCTCCTGGTCACGGTGTGGGTCTGCCGGTAGTCGTCGATCCGGGCGGCGACGCGCCCGAGCTCCCCGGCCTCGCCGCAGAACATGAATTTGAGGAATTCCTCGTCGTCGGGTATCGCCGCGAAATCCGTCACGGTGCAGCCGATGCCGTTGATGGCCATCTCCACGTCGGTCCAGCGGTTCGGCGCGGGGGCGAGCAGCCCCCGCGCGGCGGAGAACGCGTGAAAGTTGACGCCGAGCTCGGCGCCGCGCTCCGCCATGCCCCGCACTTCCCGCCCGCTGATGCGGCAGCCGGTCAGCTGCCTGACCGGCCCAAGCTCGTAAACCGCGGCGCCGTTGAAGACTATGGCGTACTGGCCCGGGCGCAGGAGATCCAGCTCGCCGGCCACGCGCATGATCCCCTCGAGCGGCCGGCCCGTGGCGATGACGAAATGGACGCCGCTGTTCATCGCGGCCTTTACGGCCGCGGCGCTGGCCGCCGACACCTTTTTCTCGCCGTTGAGCAGGGTGCCGTCCAGATCGGTCGCGATAAGCCTGTACATGGGGAACGTCCTTTGAAACGAAAACCGGAGGGCCGCCCGCGGGCGGCCCTCCGGGAACCGGAGCGGCGGGCGGACCGCCGGAAAGGATTTTCCGGCCGGAGCCGCGGCGGAAAACCGGCCGCTAAGCGGGCTTGCCGCTGTTCAGCACGGCTTCCTTGAGCAGTTTGCCGGCGGCGAACACGGGAGCGCGTGAGGCGGGGATCTCAATCACCTCGGAGGTGGCGGGGTTCCTGCCGGTTCTCGCCGGGCGCTCCTTGACTTTGAACACCCCGAAGCCCGTGAGGCTAACGGAGCCGCCCTCGCTCAGCGTCTCGCTGACGGTTGCGATGAGAGCCTCGACGACGGCCTGCGCCTCCGTCCTTTTGATTCCTGCCTTGTCCTTGACTGCGTCAATTAACTCTGATTTGTTCATAAACGACCCTGTTCATTAAGTCCTGATGTGGTTGCCGGGCGCCCGGGATCCGCGCGGACGGCGCGAGGCCCGGGGCGCGATATCATGAGTATATAGCAATATGCCCGGAGCGGGATCCAAAAGAGCGAAAAACCCCCGAAATTTTGCGAAAATCTGCGACTCCGTCAAAAATATCGGTATCCCCGGCCGGGCGGGCGGCGGCCCCGCGGGCCAAAGATATGGAAATTTCGCGCGATATTGGGTAAAATTCACTTGTTTTTTGTTTTGCGACCCCCGCGCGGCGGGCGTTCCGGCCGGCGCGGCGGGGGAGACACCAGCGAGGTTTGATCAATGGATGATAATTTCCGTCCGATAAGAAGGGCGCTTATCAGCGTGTCCGACAAGACGGGCGTCGCCGCTTTCGCGCGGGAGCTCGCGGACCGCGGCGTCGAACTGCTTTCCACGGGCGGCACCGCCCGGATGCTGGCCGAGGCCGGCCTGAAGGTCACCGAGGTGAGCGATTACACGGGCTTCCCGGAGATGATGGGCGGGCGCGTGAAGACCCTGCACCCGAAGGTGCACGGCGGCATTCTCGGCCGGCGCGGCACGGACGACGAGGTCATGGCCCGGCACGGCATCAGCCCGGTCGATCTGGTGGTCGTGAACCTCTATCCCTTCGCGGCCGCGGTCGCCGATCCGGACTGCACGCTCGAGCGCGCCGTCGAGAACATCGACATCGGCGGACCGGCGATGCTGCGCAGCGCCGCCAAGAATTTCCGGGACGTGGCGGTGGTGGTCAGCGCCGGCGATTACGCCCGCGTCATCGCCGAAATGGACGACAACGGCGGTTCCCTCACCGCGGCGACCCGGCTCGACCTTGCCGCGGCGGCCTTCGAGCACACGGCGGCCTACGACGGCATGATCGCCAACTATTTCGGGGTGCTGGCCCCGTCCCGCGCCGCCGCGGAGGAGCAGGGCCCCCGCTCCAAGTTCCCGCGCACCTTCAACGCCCAGTTCGTCAAGCGGCAGGACATGCGCTACGGCGAGAACGGCCACCAGCGGGCCGCGTTCTACGTCGAGGCCGGTTTCTCCGAGGCGAGCGTCGCCGTCGCGCGGCAGCTGCAGGGCAAGGCCCTGTCCTTCAACAACATCGCCGACACGGACGCCGCCCTCGAGTGCGTCAAGGAATTCGAGGAGCCGGCCTGCGTCATCGTCAAGCACGCGAACCCCTGCGGCGTCGCCCTGGGCTCCGGCATCGCCGAGGCCTACGACAAGGCCTTCCGGACCGATCCGACCTCCGCCTTCGGCGGCATCATCGCCTTCAACCGCGAGCTCGACGGGGCCACGGCCAGACTCATCGCGGAGCGGCAGTTCTGCGAGGTCATCGTCGCCCCGAGCGTCAGCGCCGAGGCGCGCGAGGCGATCGCCGCGAAGAAGAACGTGCGCCTGCTCGAAAGCGGCTTCTGGACCGGCAAAAAGCAGCGACTCGACTTCAAGCGCGTCACCGGCGGCCTCCTGGTGCAGGACGCCGACATCCTGAGCACCGTTCCCGGCGACCTGAAGGTCGTGACGAAGCTGCAGCCGACCCCGGAGCAGCTCGGGGAGCTTCTGTTCGCGTGGAAAGTGGTCAGGTACGCCAAATCCAACGCCATCGTTTACACCAAAGACAGGATGACCCTGGGCGTGGGCGCCGGGCAGATGAGCCGGGTGTTCTCCGCGCAGATCGCCGTGATGAAGGCCGCGGAGGCCGGTCTCGACCTGCGCGGCTCCGCGCTCGCGTCCGACGCGTTCTTCCCCTTCAGGGACGGCGTCGACGCGGCGGCCGCGGCCGGGGCGTCGTGCATTATCCAGCCGGGCGGGTCGGTGCGCGATCAGGAATGCATCGACGCCGCCGACGAGCACGGCATGGCGATGGTGTTCACCGGCATCCGCCATTTCCGGCACTGACGGCCGGGCCGGGTGAAAGGAGGCGCGGGGCGTCTCCTTTATCGTTTTTCGCATCTTAATCGGGAAGGTAACATGAAAGTTTTGATTATCGGCGGCGGCGGCCGCGAGCACGCCCTGGCGTGGCAGGCCGCGCGGTCGCCTCTCGCCGAGGTTGTTTACGTCGCTCCCGGCAACCCGGGCACCGCCCTGGAGCCCAAGGTCAGGAACGTGCCGATCGGCGCCGGGGACATCACGGGTCTCCTGGACTTCGCGGTGCGGGAGGGGATCGGCCTGACTATAGTCGGGCCGGAGGCTCCGCTCGTCGCCGGGATCGCGGACGTCTTCCGGGCGGCGGGCCTGCGGATCTTCGGCCCGACCGCGGCCGCGGCCCGGCTCGAGGGCTCGAAGTCGTTCGCCAAGGATTTCCTGCTCCGGCACGGCATCCCCACGGCGGCTTGCGCGGTTTTTGAGGATATCGCCAAGGCCGAGGCCTATATCGACGAAAAGGGCGCCCCGATCGTCGTCAAGGCCGACGGGCTGGCCGCGGGCAAAGGCGTCGTCGTGGCGGCGACCGCGGACGAGGCGAAGCGGGCGGCCCGCGACATGCTGTCCGGCAGCGCCTTCGGCGCCGCCGGGTCGAAAGTGGTGATCGAAGAGTTCTTAAGCGGCGAGGAAGCCTCGTTCATCGTCATGTCCGACGGCGAGAACGTCGTGCCCATGGCCGACAGCCAGGATCACAAGCGCGTGGGCGACGGGGACACCGGCCCGAACACCGGCGGCATGGGCGCCTACTCCCCGGCCCCCGTGGTGACGGAGGAGGTCAGGCGGAAGGTCATGGAGCGGATCATCCTGCCGGCCGTGCGGGGCATGAAGGAGGACGGCTGCCCGTACGTCGGCTTCCTCTACGCGGGGCTCATGATCGACGCCGCGGGCGACCCGCGGGTCATCGAATTCAACTGCCGCTTCGGCGATCCCGAGACCCAGCCGGTCATGCTCCGGATGCGGAGCGACCTGGTGGATCTCTGCCTCAGGGGAACCGAAGGGGGCCTTAAGGGCCGGGAAGCCGAATACGCCCCCGAGGCGGCCGTCGGCGTGGTTCTCGCGGCGCGGGGCTATCCGGCCGCGCCGCGCAAGGGCGATCCGATCTCCGGGCTGGACGCCGCTTTCGGGGACGGGGTGAAGGTGTTCCACGCGGGCACCGCGCTCAAAGACGGCCGGGTCGTCACGAACGGCGGCCGGGTCCTGTGCGTCACGGCGCTCGGGAGCACGGTTTCCGAAGCCGCGCGCAAGGCTTACGCGGCCGCCGGTCTCATAAGCTGGGACGGCATGTTCCGCCGCGGCGACATCGCCGCGCGCGCCATCGCCCGCGAGCGGGAGAAGTGACGGGACGCGCGCCCGCGGACCGTCCGCGGGCGCGCGCCGTGAGAGGGGAGCGGCCGCGCCGGGGCGGCCGCTCCCGTTTGTTTGCCCGGGGAGGAGCGCATGGATTCCGCCGTCGAACAGATTGTCCTTTTTCTGACCGGCTTCGTCGCCAACGTGCTGGCCTCGATGACCGGGGGCGGGGCCGGCTTCGTGCAGCTGCCCGTGCTGATTTTCATGGGACTGTCCTTTTCCGCCGCGATCGGCACCCACAAGGTCGCCGTGGTGGCGCTGGGCCTAGGCTCCCTCGCCCGGAACCACCGCGCGGACAATCTCAGCCTGCCGGCGGCGCTGGTCTTCCTGCTGGCGGGCTGCCCGGCGGTGGCGGCCGGCTCCGTGTTCGTGGTGGGCCTTTCCGACCGGGTCGCCGAATTCAGCCTGGGGATCATCACCCTGGCCTCGGTCGGCTACTCCGCCGCGAAAAAGAAGTTCGGACTCGAGAACCGGGAGGACGCCCTGACCGCCCGCGATTACGTCAAGGGAGTTTTTTTCACGGCGCTCGCCGGTTTCATGAGCGGCTCCTTTTCGAGCGGGGCGGGGCTCATCGCCATCATGGTGCTGGTTGCCTGCTTCCGGATGGACATCAAAAAGGCCATTCACCACTCCATGATCCTGGTGGCCTTCGTCTGGAACCTGGTCGGGGCGGCGACGGTGGGGGCCCTCGCGCAGATCACCTGGGCATGGGTGCCGGCGCTGGTCGCCGGGGCTTTCATCGGCGGGTTCACCGGCACGTACCTGCTGAACTTCATGAACGTGAAGAGGGTGAAGGTCATGTTTCAGTCCGTCATGGCGCTGAGCGGGCTGATGCTCCTGTGGAAGGCCGCGGCGGGCTAGGCGGCGCGCGGCCGGTCAGTCCGCGCTTATGCCGATGCCCGAGCATCCGAGCCCGAGGCAGATCTCCCTGATCGAGGCGCAGAAACCGGGGCTTCTCTCGGCCCGCGCGATTTTTTCGAGCATGTCCACCTGAAAATCCATTTCCGCCCGCATGACCGGCTCGTCGTAGAGATCCTCGGCCGCGTACTCGGTCTCGTTGACCGTTTCCAGGTAGCGGGCGGCGGTGCCCGCGGACGCCCCGCTCGCCTGTTCCGCCTCGCCGCCGGTGTGGTCGGTGACGGCGCGGATCGCCTGCTCCAGGCAGAAGCAGGCGTCGAGGGCCGCGTACGCGCCGAAGGGGCTCGCGTCGTCCGTCTCCGGGAAGCACGGCTCGAGTCCGGCGAGCACGAGGTCGAGATTGACGCGGTTGTCCGGCGTGAGGTGGTATTCCCACATCTTGCCGAGCGCCGCGGCGAAGGCCGCGGCGGCGCCGGCGCGGCCTGCGAGGCTCGCCCAGAGCATAAAATTGGGGGACTGCCGGTGGGCCAGGGCGAGCGCGAAGAGCGACTGCCGCCACGGGCTCATCCCGCCGAGTTTTTTGTAGAATTTGTCGCCGAAGATCGCCATTTCCTCATCCTCCCGGCAGATAACCCGCATTTTAGCAAAAATCGCCCGCGCCTTTAAGCGGGATCGGGGCGGGCCCGGCCGTTCCCGCGGGGCTGAACCCGACAAAATTTGACAAAGATCGCAAAATCTGTATACTAATCTCAAATTCCGCCGGGGATTCTTTGTGTGCCCGCTTACGCGGGCGAACCTCAATTTTTCCGATTTACCGATACTTTGTCATGTCGCGGCCGCTTCCGGAAATACGAGGTCACGGTGTGTTTACGGCGCAGACGGCGGAATCGCCGGGACGGCGCGGCCGCGGCCGCCCGTCCCGGCCGGCGGGCGCGTCCCGCCCCGGCGCCGTTCGGGTTTGAGGCGTGACTGGCCTTAAACCGTGTTTTTACGCTTGCAGGTGAAAAATGACTGATATCGGTTTGGACGCGGCAAACGCCCCGGAAGGCGCCGCCGCGCCGGAGGAACCCGCGCCGGGCGCCGGGGTTCCCGCCACGGACGAAGTTACCGGGGAAAGCGCGGAGGATTCCGCGGAACCGGGGAAGGAAGAAGCTCCCGGGGAAGGCGCGGACAATGCCGCGGACCCCGGAACGGAGGAAACCTCCGGGGAAGGCGCGGAAGATTCCGCCGCCCGGGAGGACGGGGAAGAGTCCCCCGAAGAAAACGGCTTCGAGCGCTTCGGCCTGCGTCCTGAGGTGCTCAGGGCGGTCAAAAGTCTCGGCTTCGAAATGCCGTCGCCGATCCAGGACAAGGCCATCGCCCCCATTCTCGCGGGCCGCGACCTCATCGGGCAGGCCCAGACGGGAACCGGCAAAACCGCCGCCTTCTGTCTGCCGCTGCTGTCGCGGATAAGCGTCGAGACGCGCGACACGCAGGTTCTCATCGTCACCCCGACCAGGGAACTGGCCCTGCAGGTGGCCGAGGCCTGCCAGAGTTTCGCGAAGTACCTGCAGGGGTTCCGCGTGACGCCGATTTACGGCGGCGCTTCCTACGACGTGCAGCTCAAGGCCCTCAAAAGGGGCGCCCAGGCGGTCGTGGGCACGCCCGGCCGCGTGATGGACATGATCGAGCGCGGCGCGCTGGTTCTCGACCGGCTCGCGACCCTGGTGCTCGACGAAGCCGACGAGATGCTGCAGATGGGCTTCATCGAGGACGTCGAATGGATCATCCGGCGCTGTCCGGAAAACCGGCAGATAGCGCTGTTCTCCGCGACCATGCCCGAACCCATAAAAAGGGTGGCGCGGCAGTACCTCCGCGATCCCGCCGAAATCAGGACGGCTTCCCGGACCACCGCCGCCGCCACCGTGCGGCAGAGATACTGGGTGGTGTCGGGCCTGCACAAGATCGACGCCCTCACCCGCCTTCTCGAGGTCGAGCCGTACGACGCGCTGCTGATTTTCACCCGGACCAAGACCGCCGCCGAGGAGCTCGCCGGCAAGTTGGCCGCCCGCGGCCACGCCTGCGAGGCCCTGCACGGCGACGTTCCGCAGAAGATGCGGGAGAAACTGGTCGAGCGCTTCAGGAACGGCACGCTCGACGTGCTGATCGCCACCGACGTGGCGGCGCGCGGCCTCGACGTGGACCGGATCACCCACGTGGTGAACTACGACATCCCCTACGATCCCGAATCGTACGTGCACCGCATCGGCAGAACCGGCCGGGCGGGGCGGACGGGCGACGCGATACTGTTCGTCTCCCCGCGGGAAAGGCGGATGCTGCGGCTGATCGAGCAGACCACGCGGCAGCCCATCGAGCCGATGACCATCCCGACGACCCGGGACATCAACATGCACCGCGTCGCGGAGTTCAAGAACAGGATGCTGAGCGCCCTCGAGGCGGACGATCTCGAGCCGTACCAGAAGCTGATCAGCGAAGTGCTCACGGACGACGCCGTCGATCCGGTCGATCTCTGCGCGGCCCTCGCGAAAATGGCGCAGGGCGGCGAGCCGCTGTTCCTCGAGGAAAAGCCCGAACCCGAGCAGAAGACGTTCGGCGACGGTTACCGCGGCCGGGAACTCCCGGCGCGTCCCGCCCGGCGTCCGGACGGGGAGGAACCCTCCGGCGGGGAGCCCGGGGACGCCGGGCCGGAAACCGAGCGCCGGCCGCGCAAGAAACCGTCGGCCACGCCTCTGCCCCTCCGGGACTATCCGGATATCGTCATGGTGCGCTACCGCCTGGCGGTCGGCTACCGGGACGGGGTGAAGGCGGGGCAGATCGTCGGCGCCATCGCCAACGAGGGCGACATCGAAAGCAGGTTCATCGGCTGCATCGACATCTTCGACACCTTCTCCACGGTGGATCTTCCCGAGGGCATGCCCGGGGAGACGATGGAAATCCTCAAAAGGAGCCGGGTATGCGGCCGGGCCCTGGAAATCCGGCGCTACTACGGCGACGACGAGGACGTCAACGATCTCCGCCGCGAGCGGGCCGGCGCGGCCGATCAGCGCCGGATGAAGAAGGTTGCCGGCAAAAAGGCCCCGAAAAAGGCGGCGGGGACGCCCGCCGGGAGAAAGAGAGCCGCTCCGTTCAGGTTCTGACGGACGGACGAAAAAAACGGCCGCGGCTTCTGCCGCGGCCGTTTTTTCTCCCGCGCTTAAGATTCCGCGGGACGGGGATCCTCCGGTTCTTCCGGCCGTTCCGGCCTTCCGGCCGGTTCGGTCGGTTCGGTCGGTTCGGCCGGTTCGGTCGGTTCCGGCTCGGGCTCGGGCTCCGGCTCGGACTCCGGCCGTTCGGCTTCGGAGTCGTCCGCGGGGCCGGCGGAAACGCGTTTCAGGAGCGCCGTGAAGAAACCGTCGCCGCCCTCCGAGGGGTAGGACGTTTTCATTTCCTCAAGCTCGAACCAGGGGTGCGTTTCCAGAAATTCCTCAATCCGGCGCTCGTTTTCCGCGGGCAGGATGCTGCACGTCGAGTAAAGCAGCAGTCCGCCCTCCTTCGTCATCTGCGAGTACCGGTCGAGGATGCCGGCCTGGATCCCGGCGAGCTCGAGGATTTCCGCGGTGCGATCCTGCCATTTCCCGTCGAAGTTGCGTCTCAGCACGCCCGTTCCCGAGCACGGCACGTCGAGCAGGACCCGGTCCGCCGTGCCTCTGAGCCTTTTGATCGTCTTGGCGCTTTCTATAAGCCTGGTTTCGATGTTGAAGGCGCCGGCCCGCCGGGCTCTTTCCCGGAGCGCCCTGAGCTTCCACTCCTTGTCGTCCATGGCGATGATGACGCCTTTGCCCCGCATCAGGGCGGCGAGGTGGAGTGTTTTGCCGCCCGCGCCCGCGCACGCGTCGACCACGCGCATGCCCGGCCCGGCCCGCAGGAGCGGGGCGACCGCCTGGGAGGCTATGTCCTGCTGCTCGAATAAGCCGTCCCGGAACAATTGGGTTTTGAACAGATCGGCCGCGCCGGTGATCTTGAGGGCGTCGGGGGCGGTTTCGGCGGGCTCGCAGGCGACGCCCTCGGCGAGGAGCAGCTCGCGGAGCCGCTCCCGGGTGACTTTGAGCGTGTTCGTCCTGACGTAGCGGTCGGGTTCCCGGCTCAGGGCGATTTTTTCGGCGTCCCAGCGTTCGCCCAGTTCCCGGCGCCCGAGCCGGTCGAGCCATTCCGGGCAGCCGTAGCGCAGGTTGGGAATCTCCCGGGCCTCCTCTCTTCTGATTTTCGCCTGCTTTTCGCTGAAATCGGCGCAGTCGGGGAGATCCCGCGGCGCCGGCCAGCGGTTCTCCACGTGCAGCGCGCAGATGAGCCGGTTGATGTGCCTGCGGGCGTCCTTCGGGCGGTTGTAGCCCGCGATGTGGGAATAGTAGTTGAGGCGCCGGATCAGATCGTTCACCAGGGCGACGATGAGCATCCGCTCCCCGGGTTCGAGCTTTATCTTCCTGAAATGGGCGGCGTACGCCCTGTCGAGGGGCACGCCCTCCGCGAAATTGTCGTAAAGGATCGAATTGATCAGTCTTATTTTGAACGCAGAAAGTGAATACGAAGCCATAGCTCTCTCCGGCGGGGCGCCGCGCGCCCGCCCTTTGCCCGCCGGCGCCGCGCCCGGCCGCTTACCGCTCCTCGGTGTTCCCGCGCGAGCCGTAGCCCGAGTTTTTCAGCGAGTAGCCGTCCCGGGTCACCCACGCGTCCAGGCCGCTCCGGTTGTTGCCCGCGACCAGCGAGGCGGCGAAGCTGGGGCTGGTGGTCATGTAGCTGTCCTGCAGGACGTAGCAGTTGAGTTTCTGATCGAAGGCCATGATCCCCCGGTCGATCAGCAGGCCGCGGACGTCGGCGACCTGGCGGCGCAGCGAGGCGGCGCATTTGGGGGAAATCATCGAGCCCTTGTTGAGCATGAAGCCGGGGCTCGTTTTCTTGCCCACGGGGAAGCCGGAGGCGTTCACGCCCTTTACGGTAAAGAAGTAGGTCTCCTGTTCGCTGATGTCGAAGCTCGATTTGAGCAGATTCTGCAGATTCAGGATCTCCTGGTACGACTCGATGGGTATGACGGCGTGGGTCTTCTTGCCGGCGCCGTCCACGATAAACGAAACTTTTTCATCCCTGCTCATGATATTTATCCCCGGGTTTTGATTAATTTTCGCATTTTTGCCGGGATTTATCCATACAAAAATCCGCTTTCGCAGCGCCGCGGCCGCGGGGATCCCGGGTCAAAAAAGCGGACGCGCCGGGAAAACGCGTCCGCGTGAAGGATAACAAAATATGAAACGTCGCATGACGTGACACTTTGGAGACAAGCAATAAGCGTGCCCGAACCGGCGCTTCCGGGCGCGGCCGCCCGGAAATCCCGGTTCTCCGGCTACTGCCGGTAGGTTTTCAGGAACCTCTCCAGCCGGGCGCACGCGTCTCTGATGACCTCCTCCTGGGGCAGGAAGGTCATGCGGAAGTGGTCGGGGGCGATCCAGTTGAAGCCCGTGCCCTGCACGACCAGCATCTTTTCCTGCCTCAGCAGATCGAGCACCATTTTCTGGTCGTCCTTGATTTTGTGCGTTTTCGGGTCGATTCTCGGGAAGATGTAGAGAGCCCCCTTGGGCTTGACGCAGCTCATGCCCGGGATGGCGTTGATCAGCTCGTACGCGAGGTCGCGCTGGCGGCGCAGCCGCCCGCCCGGAAGAATGAGCTCGTTGATGCTCTGGTAGCCGCCGAGCGCCGTCTGGATGGCGTACTGCATCGGCACGTTCGCGCACAGGCGCATCGAGGCCAGGATGTTCAGCCCCTGGATGTAGTCCCGCGCGTACTGCTTCGGGCCGCTGATGATCATCCAGCCCTGCCTGAAGCCGCAGGCCCGGTAGGCCTTGGAGAGGCCGTTGAAGGTCAGGACGAGCACGTCGTCGCAAAGGGTGCACACGCTGTGGTGGGCGATGTCCTCGTAGAGGATTTTGTCGTAGATCTCGTCCGCGAAAATGATGAGGTCGTTCCGGCGGGCGATCTCGATGACGTCGAGCAGCAGGTCGGTGGAGTACACGGAGCCGGTGGGGTTGTTCGGGTTGATGAGCACGATGCCCCGGGTCCGCGGGGTGATCTTCTTTTTTATGTCTTCGAGATCGGGGAACCACTCGGCCCCCTCGTCGCAGATGTAGTGCACGGCCCGGCCGCCGCTCAGGTTGACGGCCGCGGTCCACAGGGGGTAGTCGGGAGCGGGGACCAGGATCTCGTCCCCGTTGTTCAGCAGCGCCTGCATGGACTGGACGATGAGCTCCGAGGCCCCGTTGCCGACGAAGATGTCGTCGAGCTCGATCTTGCGCAGGCCTTTCTGCTGGTAATGCTGCGCGATGGCTTTGCGCGCCGCGAAAATTCCCTTGGAATCGCAGTAGCCCTGCCCTTCGTTGATGTTGAGGACCACGTCCTTGACGATTTCCTCGGGGGTCTCGAAGCCGAAGGGGGCGAGGTTGCCGATGTTCAGTTTGAGAATGCGCTGTCCCTCGTCCTCCATCTGGCGGGCTTCGACGTGCACCCTGCCCCGGATGTCGTAGCACACGTTGTCGAGTTTATGCGATTTGTCGATGATGTTCATGATGCTTTTTGCCATTTATGCCGTGAACCTGAGCCGCCGCTCCGGCCCGCGCCGCGGCAGGCGCGTTTCCGAAGTCCGCGGTCCGCCGGGCGGACGCTCCGGCAGGCCGCGATCCGCTGTAATTATAGTATAAAAAACGGTTTGTTTAAACTCTCCGGGGCGCGGCGGCGGGGGAAAGCCGCCGGCAATCACTCGGAGAGCGCGGAGCCGTTGTAGATCGCTTCCAGAGCCGCTCTCTCGTGGGGATAGTGCGGCTTGGCGATGCGCCGCGCCTGCAGCATCTGGCGCACCTTTTCGTCGTACGAGAGATTGTTCATGAAGTACACGAAGGGCACCTTCCTCCCGCGCGCGTCGGTCAGGAACCCCGCGAGGTTGGAGACGCCGTCGAGGGTGCCGGTCTTGGCGGTGACGTTCTTGAGGAGCGGGGGCTTCATCACGCTCCCCCGGCCGCCGAGCGTGCCCGACATGCCCGCCACCGGGAGCAGCTCCGTGAACCGCAGCTCGGCGTCGTGCAGCTTGATGTACTGGAGCACGTTGAGCATCTGCCGCGGCGTGATGAGGTTGTGCGGGGACAGCCCGGAGCCGTCGATGATCGTCGAGTTGCCGAGGTATATGCCCTGCTTGGTCAGGATGCCGCGGATGGCCTTGGCCGCCATGAAATAGTTGGCGGGCCGCTTGTAGTACACGGCCCCGATGGTCCGGGCGAGGCTGTCCGCGATGATGTTGACGCTCCTCTGCAGGCATCTTTTCAGCATCACGCGGATGGGCTTGGAGTTGTAGGACGCGTACTGGACGTACACCCCCCGGCTCTTGCGGGTGAGGGCGACGCCCCCGGACGGGACGATGCCGAGCCGCGAGACGATCCCGGAAACGATCCTGAGGCCCCAGCTGTTGGGATCCTGGATGGCCACGGACATCCCGAGCGGAGTCTTTTTCTGGACCGGGATGCACCCGGAAAAACGGTAGACGTTGCCGGAGTCGCGGTTCATGTCCAGCGTGCAGCCGCCGTAGAACTCGGCCGGGGTGACCGCCTCAAGCTCGGAGGTGTCGACCGTGACCGGCGCCCCGGCGGGAACGGTGGCGGTGACCGGGCTGCCGACGGCCGGGGCCCGGAGCTGGACGGAAGTGCAGTTGCCGTCGATGATAATAGACGCGGGCGGCGCGGTGAAGCACTTGCCGAGATCGTCCCACGACCAGCCCTCGGCGTAGTCGTGGCCGCTGAAGTAGCCGTAATTGAGGTACAGTTTGCCGCCGATGCGCCGGACGCCCGCGTTCTTGAGCGTCGCGAGGAGGTTCCGGACGTCGGAGCTCCGCAGGGTCGGGTCGCCCCGGAACTCGATTTCCACGTCGCCGTCGAGCGTGCCGTTCCGCACCAGCAGCTTGCCGTCCGCGGTGATGGAGGAGTTGGCGACGAGCAGGCGGGTCTTGATCTGGTAGTTGGGCCCGAGGTACAGAAGCGCCGCGAGCGCCGTGAGCAGTTTCTGCGTGGAGGCCGGACGGAAATACTTGTCGGTGTTCTGGCCGTAGATGTTCACCCCGTCGTCGAAGGTGTACGCCAGGCCGTTGGCGGCCCCGCCGGGGAGCTTCTCGTTGACGGCGGAGAGGCCGGCGGCCGCGGCGGCGGAGGAAAGGAGCAGCGCGCCGCAGGCGAGCAGGATAAGTTTCTTGAGATTGGGCATGGTATCGTTCGTTTTGCGTCGTTTACACGCGCCGGCGGGGGAAAGCCGTCCGGCGGACCGTCCGGATCCGCGGCGCTTCCCCGGCGCCGCGGCGTCATACCGTACGATACACCAAACGAAGAATTTATCAAGTAAAAAATCGGGCTCCGGGGCGGGGCGCCCGGGGCCGTTCCCGCTCCCGAAATGTCGACCCGTCCGAAAAATTGCCCGGATAAATCTGTTATAATGATCCAATCGTCCGGCCGGGGCGCGCCCGCGTCTTCCCGGGCGGGCTCAGTTTGCGTTTACCAGTTGTTGGAGAGAGTAGATCCATGATTATAACCCCTAAAGTCCGCGGCTTCATCTGCACGTCGACGCATCCCGCGGGGTGCGAGCGGAACGTCCGGAACCAGATCGATTACGTGAAAAGCAAAGGCCCGGTGAAGAACGGCCCGAAAAAGGCGCTGGTAATCGGTTCCTCGACGGGATACGGCCTGGCCTCGCGCATCAGCGCCGCCTTCGGCTCGGGCGCGGCCACCGTCGGCGTGTTCTTCGAGAAGCCGGGCGCGGACAAAAAGCCGGGCACCGCGGGCTGGTACAACGCCGCGGCTTTCGACAAATTCGCCAAGGCCGAGGGGCTCTACGCCAAAAGCATCAACGGCGACGCTTTTTCCGACGCGTGCCGGGACAAGGTGATTGAGATCATAAAGCGGGATCTCGGGCAGATCGACATGGTCGTGTACTCGCTCGCCTCCCCCGTGAGGAAGATTCCCTCGACCGGCGAACTGGTCCGCTCCTCTCTCAAGCCGATCGGCGAAGTGTACCGGACCACCGCCGTGGACACCAACAAGGACGAGATCATCCAGGCGGAGATCCAGCCGGCCACCGAAGAGGAAATCGCCAACACCGTCAAGGTCATGGGCGGCCAGGACTGGGAGCTCTGGATCGGCGCGCTGCTGGAGGCGGGCGTCCTCGCCGAGGGCTTCAAAACCGTCGCGTACAGCTACATCGGCACGGATCTCACCTGGCCCATCTACTGGAACGGCACCTTGGGCAAGGCCAAGGAGGATCTCGACCGCGCCGCCGCCGCCATCAGGGAGAAGCTGGCGGGGATTTCCGGCCGGGCCAACGTCGCCGTGCTCAAGTCCGTCATCACCCAGGCCTCGTCGGCCATTCCGGTGATGCCGCTCTACATTTCCATGTGCTTCCGGGTCATGAAGGAGCAGGGCGTGCACGAGGAGGTCATCGAGCATATCTTCAGGATGTTCAGCACCGAGCTTAACCGTCCCGAGTACGCGAACCTCGACGACAAGGCGCGCATCAGAATGGATTCCTGGGAGCTCGACGACAAGGTGCAGAACGCCTGCCGGGAGCTGTGGCCGAAGATCACCACCGCGAACCTCAAGGAACTCACCGACTACGAATGCTACAAGGCGGACTTTCTCAGGCTCTTCGGCTTCGGCGTGGCCGGGGTCGACTACGGCGCCGACGTCGATCCGGTGGTCGATTTCGACGTGATCACCCTGTAGCGGGGGAGAAAAGCCCGGAAACCGGCGGCCCGTCCGCCGGTTTTTTTATGGCCGGAGCGGGCAAAAAAAAAAGCCCGGGCGTCCCGCCCGGGCGCGGCGCGCGGCCGCGGTCAGCCGCCTTCGCGGAGCCGGTAGGCCTCGAGGGTGTTCTCCATCAGGGAGGCCACGGTCATGGGGCCCACGCCGCCCGGCACCGGGGTGATGTAGGAGGCCCGCTCCCGCGCCTCCTCGAAGCGGACGTCGCCGCAGATCCTGCCGTCGGGGAGACGGTTGATGCCCACGTCGATGACGACCGCGCCGGGCTTGATCCACTCGCCCGGGATGAAGCCGGGCTTGCCCACGGCGACGGTCAGGACATCGGCCTGCTCCACGAACGACCGGAGGTCCCGGGTGAAGCGGTGGGTGGTGATGACGGTGCAGCCGGCCAGCAGGAACTCCAGGGTCATGGGCCGGCCGACGATGTTGGAGGCGCCCACCACCACGGCGTTTTTGCCGAGGAGATCGAGCCCGGTGCCCGCGATCAGGGTGATGATCCCCTTGGGGGTGCAGGGGCGGAGCAGGGGGACGCGCTGGGCCAGGCGGCCCACGTTGTAGGGGTTGAACCCGTCGACGTCTTTTTCGGGGAGGATCCTTTCGATGACCTTGGCCGGATCGATGTGGGCGGGCAGGGGCAGCTGCACCAGGATGCCGTCGACGGCGTCGTCGGCGTTCAGCCGGTCGACGAGGGCCAGGAGCTCCGCTTCCGGCGTCGCGGCGGGCAGATCGTGGGCGACCGAGACGAAGCCGATCTCCTCGCAGGACTTCCTTTTGCCCCCGACGTAGATCTTCGACGCGGGATCGTCCCCCACCAGGATAACCGCGAGCCCGGGAGGGCGTTTCCCGAGAGCCGCGAGCGCGTCGGTTTCTTTTTTCAGCTTCGCTCTGATCGCGGCCGCCGCGGCCCTGCCGTCGATAATTTGTGCGGTCATAGGTCACCTCTAGTTTGAACGCAGATTCCTGCGTATTATAATACATGCGCGCCGCAATTGATATTTTTATCGCCCGGCCGGGGTTTTTCCCCGGCCCCCGCGCCGGGTTCGCCGTCCGGGTTTCCGGTTTCGCGGTTCCGTGTTATAATGATCACATAAAACGGTATTATGATTTTATCGGTCGGAACATCTTCTCAATATGACGCCCCCGGGCAAGCCGTATCGCGTAAGCGTTGTGTTTAAGATCCTGCCGGCGGCGGCCTGCGCGCTGCTGCTGGCCGCGTGCGACCGCGCGGACGACGAGCTCTGCGCGAGCACCGGCGTCATCGGCAACCTGCGGAGCGAATTCAGCTACGAGCTGCAGCAGGAAAAGGACCTGCCCCAGGTGGCGTTCGGCGATCTGCGCTTTTATAACAGCATGAACTCCATCGTCTGGTGCCGGGCCACGGCCACGCTGTCGGGGGAGGGGGATCGGATCGTGCGGGCCCTCAACAAAAAGTTCGGCTCCAAGAAATGGAGCTTCACCGCGAAACGCCTGAAAAAAAGCCGGCTCCGGAACTGGACCCGCAAGAAGATCCGGGATTCGCGCTCGGCCCTGGCGCTTTATTTCCTGAACAGGTACTCCCGCTTTCTCAGGGACCGGCGCTACGAGCTCAGCACGGATCTGACCTACAACATCGACCTCACCCGGGGCATTCTGCGGAACGCCGACTACCGGGAGGATCTTAACGTCAAGTTCCTCGGCGTCGCCGCCGAAGCCTTCGCGGGCGCGGACGCCGCCGACCGGCGCGTGATCCTCGCCATCCTAAATTCCGAGTCCGCCAAGCAGCATTTTGGCGCCCGTGAACACCAGCAGAGCGCTGTAAATAAGCTTAAGCGCCCCCGGTGAGATTCTTCGGTTCGCCGCGACCCCGAGCGGCGCCGTCAGCATCGAAAAGGGAATGACGCACAGCACGGCCAGGAAGGCTGTGCGGCCGAACGTCAGCGGGGGACTGCCCGCGATCTCCGCCGCCGAGAAAAACTCCTGGACGATGTTCGACACCGCTCCCGGAACGCAGATGACGGTTCCGATCGTCGCGGAAGTGCCGATGGCTTTTTTGGTGTCGTAGCGGAAAAGGGACAGCGCCGGCACGGTGATGGTGCCCCCGCCGATGCCGAGCATGACCGAGATCCCCGCGATGAAGAGGGGCATCAGCCCCTGCGCCGGCCAGGGGGGCAGGGCGCCGAAGAGCGGCGGGAGCCGCGAGAGGCACGCCATGTTGAGCGCCGCGAAGAGCAGGATGCACCCGAAGAGCACCGAAAGCCAGAGCCCGCCGTAGAGGCGCGAGAACACCGTCCCGAGGACGACGCCCGCGAGCAGGAAGGGCAGCCAGCGTTTCAGAAGCGCCGCGTCGACGTTCTTTTTGCGCCAGTGGGAAAGGCACGACGACAGCGACGTGGGGATCATGGTGACCAGGGAGGTGGACGCCGCCATGAGGATGGCGTCGGCGGGATCTATGCCGAAATACCACGTGAACGTGTAGTAGTACACGGGCACGAAGAGAATGCCCCCGCCGATGCCGAGGAGCCCGGCCAGGGCGCCGGCGAGCGCCCCGGTGGCGCAGAACAGCGGGAACACCGCGATAAAACCGGAAAAATTCATTCTGTCCTCCCGCGGGCCGCGGTCTCACCGTTCCCGGGATCCGGCCGCGCCGGCCCGCCCCGTCATTATACGCCGGAAGCCGGCCCCCGGATCCCGCCCGGAAGGCGCTTCCCGGGGCGGGCCGGAGGGGCGTCGGACCGGGGCGGTTCCGCGCTTTTCTTAAAAAATAAGTTGACGAAAAGACGCCGTTAATCTATTATTCACACCTGTTGACACTGGCTTCGGCGATTAGCGCAGCCCGGTAGCGCATCTGGCTTGGGACCAGAGGGTCGCAGGTTCAAGTCCTGTATCGCCGACCACCCCCGGGGGTCAGCGCCCTTAGCTCAGTCGGATAGAGCAACGGCCTTCTAAGCCGTGGGTCGAAGGTTCGAGTCCTTCAGGGCGCGCCATTGCCGGCGGTATCTATGGTGGCTGTAGCTCAATTGGTAGAGTCCTGGATTGTGATTCCAGTTGTCGTGGGTTCGATCCCCATCAGCCACCCCATCCGCCCCACAGCATCAACACTCACTAATCTGCGGGAATGGCGGAATGGTAGACGCACCAGATTTAGGTTCTGGCGCCTTGCGTGTGAGAGTTCGAGTCTCTCTTCCCGCACCAGTTTCTCCTTCTTCCCCGGCCTCTTTTCTCCCCGCCCCGCGCTTTACTCCGCCCGGACCTGCTGCCAGTCTATGATGCTGTTTTCCGGAACGGTGAAGGCGGTTATGCTGCCTTTTCTGATGCAGCTGACCGCCCGCTCGTAAGTTTCCCCGTTCAGCAGGGCGGCCTTGTCGAGCCGGTTCGCGCTCAGCCTGACGAACGTGGACTGCCGGCGGTTCGGCGAGATCGTCACGGCCCCGGCCAGGGCGAGGGTGAGCAGCTCGTACACGCGGGAGGACTCCAGGGAGTACGGCTCGCTGTACAGGAAGGGGTAGTTGATGGCCCCGATGTTCACCACCGGCGGAACGCGCAGCTCGCCGAGGGCCTGCTCGATTCCGGCGATCGCCGCCGCGGCCGAGGTGGCGATGTCCGTGTCGGCGTTCTCGGAGGCCGCGATGATGAAGCGGGTGTCGGTGATGACGTAGATCTCCGCGGAGGCCCCCATGCTCTTCTTGAGTTTTTCGAGGAAGATGTTGCGGCTGCTCTGGGCCTCCTTGTCCCCCCGGTGGATGGCCAGTTCCGCGAACCCGGGGACGAAGATCTCGAACAGAGCCTGGCTGTTGATGTATTCGATGTTCCTGCCGCCGGTCTCGCCCTCGCCCTGGTGGTAGTTCATGCTCTGCCGGACGACGAAGTTCATGAAGTCGTTGTAGTTGTTCCACACCGCGGACGTGGCGAGGGCGTAGTCCTCCTTCGTCTTGTCCAGCTCGCGGGACAGCTCCCGCGACCGGTTGTAGTACCGCATGGCCGCGAGGAGGAGCGCCAGGAAGACGAAGGCCGCCCCCGCGAAGGTGGTGACGATCATCCTGACCGGGACGTCGAGGTTGTAGGCGCCGAGGCCCGGCCGGTACGGAGCCGGGCGGGCCGGAGCCGGGACGACGGGCGCGCCCCGCCCGTCCCCGCGGTATTTTTCCTCCCGGTCGGGGATCGCGACGGCCTTGAGGAGCATGTCGTACGCCTCGGCGAATTTTTTCTCGCCGGCCAGGATGAGGGCGGCGGTCCGGTAGTATTTGCGGCGGACGGAGTCGTCGAGCAGGTCCTCGCGCATGTAGCCGCCGAGCGACCGCATGAGCTGCTCGGCGCTTTTGGTCTGCCCGGCGCCGTTGAGAGCCGCGGACAGGTCGAGCATGGAGCCGAAGCTTTCGGGGTCGGAGCTGTCGAAGGAGTAGCTGCTGTTTTTGTCCCGCAGGAGGTCGAGGGCCCGCCCGTACTCGCCGAGGTCGACGTAAAGCGCCGCCAGGCTTTTTCTGGCGCGGTCCAGCCGCTCCGGGGGCAGGTCCGAGTGAGCCGCGAGGTTGTCGGCCTTCTTCAGCAGGGCCAGGGCCTCGGCGTCGCGGCCGCCGCGGATCCTGAGATCGCCGAGACTGATGAGGCCGTCGATGTAGTTGCCGTTTTCCTCGGGGATCGACTCGATCCGCGCCAGGTAGACGCTCAGATAGCCGGCGGCCCGATCCGGGGCGAGGTTCCCGCGGGCGAGCTCGTAAAGCAGCCGGTAGACGAGGGCGCCGTCGTACCGGTACTGCGCCTTGCCGGAGAGGTTTTTTTCCGCGAGGCCGAGGAAGTAGCGCGCGGTGTTGCCGTGGTTGAGCTCGCGGTACAGGCCGAACCCCTGCAGCCAGAAGCCCGTTTTGACGGGGTCGGGATAGGTTTCGAAATCGGGATCGTTGACGCTGTTCTCGAAAAAGCGGACGGCTTTCAGATTGTCGTCCCGGCCGAGTTTGTAGAGCTCGAGCAGCTGGATGTACGGTTTGATCTTCGCGTAGTCTCCCGCCCGGGGGTTGTCGAAGACCCGGATGTTCCCGTTCGCCCGGCCTTCCCGCGCCAGCGCGCGGACGCGGTCGTACCGCGCGGCCCGGATAACCTCCGGGTTTTTGATTTTGCCGGAGGCGGCGAGGTCCAGGAGCCGCCCGTCGGGCTCGAGCCCGGCTTTGATCCGGCAGGAGTTGAGGGCGTTGTAAACGTTCAGGTTCTCCGCGGTGGGCGCGCCGACGAGATAGCCGAACCTCCGGCCGTCGGGGTCTTCCTCCCGGGGCTCCGCGGGTTCCCCGGCCGGCGGGGAGCCCGCGCCGGCGGTTCCTTCCTCCGGGGGAGCCGCCCGTTCCCCGCCGGGGTTTTCCGGGCCTTCCCCGGCCGCGCCGCCTTCCCGCGGCTCCGTTCCGGCCCCGGCGGGATCCGCGGCCATCATTTCGTCGACGTACGCGCCGATGAGCCCGGCGCATTTGTAGGGGTTCCGGCTCTGGTAGCCGAGCGCGACCTCGACCTCCTGGGGCAGGGGCGGGTTGTCCCCGGGAGGGTAGGAGGGAAGCATCAGCGGTATCAAAAGAAATTCTAGCATCTGGATCTTGCTCCGGGGCGGCCCCGCTACTGCCTGATCAGCCTGACCGGGACGCGGGGGAGGTCGCGGGTGGCCCGCGCGGGGTTTATGTCTATGCCGCCTCTTCTGGTGTAAAAGGCCCTGACCTCGAGGTACGAGACGCGGCACCTGCGGGAGATGTCCGCGAATATCCTCTCCACGCAGTGCTCGTGGAACTCGTTGTGGGAGCGCAGGGACACGACGTACCTGAGCAGGCCCTCGCGGTTTATCTTTTTCCCCGTGTACCGGACGTAAAGCGTGCCCCAGTCGGGCTGGCGGGTGATGAGGCAGTTGGATCTGAGCAGATCCGTGCAAAGCGCCTCCGTCACCTCGGGGGAGTTCTCGTCCTGGGTGAGAAAGGCGGGCTCCGGCGCGTACGTGTCCGCGGCGATGTCCAGATCGTCGAGGCTCACGGCGTCGAGCGCGCCGATCCGGAAAACCTCCTCGGCCTCCCGGAGGGTGTACAGGCTGACCTCCACGCCGGGGCCGAGGAGCCGCGCCAGGTCGCACCGCGCGGTGTCCTCGGCCGCCCGGATGTCAAGGAACCGGGTCATGGCGAAGCCGTTGAAGTAAAGCTTCAGGGATTTCGACTCGACGATGCATGCGGTTTCGGCCGGCACCCAGATGAGGCCGACCGCGGCCTCCGGGCGGCCCCGGCGGTTCAGGTAGGAAATTTCGTAGTGGCGCCACAGATCCCAGCCGCGGAAGGAAATCCCGGCGCCGAGGGCGGCCCGGTTGAGCGAGCGGGGCACGGTCCGCAGCACGTCGAAGCGGTAGCGGTCCCCGCCCGCGACCGCCTTGCCGAGCGGGAGAGTTTCCCTGAGGCTTTCCGTGTCCATCCGTTCCTTCCCGGCGCGTCCGGCGCGCGCCTTCCTTTTTGAGTAAATTTGAGTCAAATGTCGCCGAAGCGCGCCTGGAGTATGCTCAGCGCGACCAGCGCCGCCGTCTCGGTGCGGAGGATCCGCGGGCCCGCCCGCACCTCGAGGTAGCCCGCCCGGACGCTTTCGTCCAGCTCCTCCCCGGTGAGGCCGCCCTCGGGGCCCACCAGGATCCGGTAGCGCGCGGCGCGGGGGAGATCGGCGAATCTCGCGGCGCCCCGCGGGCTCATGACGATTTTCGTTTCGTCCGCCGGGCTTTCCTCCCTCAGGAAAGCGCCGAGCGAAACCGGGGGCCGCACCTCCGGGATCAGCGCGCGCCCGCACTGCTCGCAGGCGCCCGCGGCGATTTTGCGGAGCGTCTCCCGTTTCCGGGCGCTCCGTTCGCCGCCGAGCAGCACCCCGCACCTTTCCGAGGTCAGCGGGGTGACGAGCGCGACGCCCAGCTCGGCCGCCTTCTGCACCGTGAAGTCCATCCTGTCGCCGCGGCTCATGACCTGGCCGAGATGGATCGCGAGCGGTGACTCCCGGCCCGCGGCCCGCTTCGCCGTGACGAGCGCGGACGCGCTTTTTTTCGTGACGGCGGTCAGAACCGCGGCGTAGTCGCAGCCGTCGCCGTTGAAAAGGACGACGGGATCGCCCGCTTTCAGGCGCAGGACCCGGACGGCGTGGGCGAAGGCGTCCGCGCCGAGCTCCGTTTCCCGCCCCACGGCGAAGTCCCGGGCGTCGTACAGTCTTATCGTTCTCATGGGTGTCCCGGCCGGGCCGCGCCGAAAGTCACTGCGCGGCGCCGGTTTTTCTGCTATGATCCCCCGAGGGTGATCCGCTGGTTAATTGTACATGATTACCCGCTTTTTTTGTTAGAGTAATTTCGCCCGGGCGGGGACGCGGCTTTCCCGCGGCCGGGGAACCTGTCGGGGGATTTATGACGGATTTCAGGCAAGTTATCGGCCTCGGCGTGGCCGGGAATTTCACGGGTCACCTGGAGCAGGCCGGGGAGGCGGCCGATTTCGTGAACATGGCGGCGGAGGACGCGGCGGCGCCCAAGGCCCTGTTCCCGTTCTACCTGCCGAAGGCCCCGGGCGCGCGGGAAACGTTCCTGCACACGTACCCGCTCTCCTCGGACCGGATCGACGTCTCCGGGACCGCCGGCGAGAAGCACCAGATCGAGCCCGAGGTGTGCATCCTCTGCGACATCGTTTACGCGGAAGGGCGGGTGGCGTCCCTCGTCCCCCGCGCGTTCGGCGCGTACAACGACTGCTCCATCCGCCGGCCCGGCGCCAAAAAGATCAGCATGAAGAAAAACTGGGGCCCGGACAGCAAGGGCGTGAGCGCGAAGCTCATCCCGCTCGACGGCTTCACGGCGGACAGCGCCATTGCCGGCTACCGGATCGCCTGCTTCCTCAAGAGGGACGGCGCGACGCGCGCCTACGGCGTGGACAGCGCCGTCCGGGACTACTCGTACATGTTCGAAAAGCTGCTGGCCTGGATCGCCGGCAGGATGAACGACCAGAAGGACGAGGGGCCGGCGGAGGACATCGCCGCGTGCCTCAGGGAGGCGGGGTTCCCCGCGCGGGCGCTCGTCAGCATCGGCGCCACGCGCTACACGGAATACGGGGAGACCCACTTTCTCCGCCCCGGCGACCTGAGCATCGTGGTTGTGTACGACGGCAGATACACGCCGGAGCGGATCGCCGCGATGGCCGGGGACGCCGAAAACGGCGGCCTCGACGCCGACGGCATCAGCGCCCTGGTGCAGAAGGCGGTGTAGGACGGGGCCCGGGCGCTCCGGCGCGGGCCGCGGCCGGCGGGGAGGGCGTCCCCGCCGGCTTTTTCGTCCGTCCGGGAGCCCGCCGCCGCGGGACGAAAAAAAAGGCGCGCCTTCCGGCGCGCCCGGCCCGGGGTCCCGGCCCCGCTCAGATCATGTGCCTGAGGATTTCGGCCTTGTCGATCTGCTCCCAGGGGAACTCCTCGCGGCCGAAGTGGCCGTAGCAGGCCGTCGGCAGGTATATCGGGCGCTTGAGGTTCAGCATTTCGATGAGCCCGTAGGGGCGCAGGTCAAACACCTTCCGGATGATTTCGGCGATCCGCGCGTCCGGGACCGTGCCCGTGCCGAAGGTGTTCACGGTCAGCGACACCGGCTCCGCCATGCCGATCGCGTAGGAAATCTGGATCTCGCATTTCTCGGCGATGCCCGCCGCCACCACGTTCTTCGCCGCGTAGCGCGCCGCGTAGGCCGCGCTCCGGTCCACCTTGGACGGATCCTTGCCGGAGAAGGCGCCGCCCCCGTGCCGCGCGTAGCCGCCGTAGGTGTCGACGATGATCTTCCGGCCGGTCAGGCCGCAGTCGCCCATCGGCCCGCCTATGACGAAGCGCCCGGTGGGGTTGATGAAGTATTTGGTCTTCGGCGTGATCCATTTGGCCGGGATCACCTTCTTGATGATTTCGTCGATCACGCCCTCGCGGATTTCCTTGTTGGTCACCGTTTCGTCGTGCTGGGTCGAGAGGACGACGGTGTCGACCCCCTCGATGGTTCCGTCGTCGGCGTAGACGAAGGTGACCTGGCTTTTCGCGTCGGGGCGGAGCCACTTGAGCGTGCCGCTTTTGCGGACCTCGGCCTGCCTTTTCATGAGCCGGTGGGCATAGGTGATCGGCGCCGGCATGTACACGTCCGTCTCGCTGCAGGCGAAGCCGAACATGAGCCCCTGGTCGCCCGCGCCCTGCTCGCGGGGATCGTCCCTGAAGACGCCGTGGTTGATGTCCGGGGACTGCTTGCCGATGGCGTTGAGAACCGCGCAGGAACTGGCGTCGAACCCCACGTCCGAATGGTTGTAGCCGATGCCGCACACGACCTGCCGCACCAGCGCCTCGATGTCGACCCAGGCCGACGTGGTTATTTCGCCGCCGACCAGAACCATGCCGGTCTTGACGAAGGTCTCGCAGGCGACGTGCGCCTTCACGTCCTGCTTCAGGATCTCGTCGAGAACCGCGTCCGATATCTGGTCCGCGATTTTGTCGGGATGTCCCTCGGATACCGATTCCGATGTGAATAAATATGACATTTGTATAGTGTTCCCTCTCTGCTGTGTCCGCCGCCCGGTCTCCGCGCGCGCGGGGCCGGGTACCGCCGTCCGCCGGGGGTTCATCGGGGTTACGTCCGGCGCGGTACGTCGGATTATACTACATCCGCGGGCCCGGGGCACCGCCGGACCCCCGGGCGGGGGCCGGGCGACGCGGCTTTTTTTCCCTGATTCGCAAGAGCCCCGCCTCATTTTTTTCCAATTATGTATTTTAAATCGGATTATTAATGCCCGTTATGATATTATGATAATCGAAGGTTGACAGCGGATCGTCCGTTTAATTTTTGCGGGCGCGTTTTACCCGGCCGGAAACCCCGCCGCGCCCCGCGCGGGCGGCTTTCCGGGGGCCGGGAGGGGAGCGCCGCTTGCTTCGCGATAAGCATTCAAATGTTCGATTTGTTTTCGGGGTTAAAGAACTACAGAAAGTCTCTGATGATCGTCGTCGTGCTCCTCTGCACGATGGTCGCGGTTTCTTTTGTCTACGAATACAAGATCGGCGAGATTATGGTCAGCGCCATGCGCCAGGAGGTCGTCCTCAAGGCCCGGGGCGAGATGGAATCGGTCAACCACAATTTCAGGCGCCTCACCAGCACCCTCAAGATGGCCGCGTGGGACATCGCGCGGAGCAGCTACATCGGCTCGACGCAGACGATTGAGGCCGTGAACGAGCTGTCCCGCGTGACCGGCTTTCTCGACGTCGGCATCGCCGATCTGAACGGCCGCACGGTGTACGGCTTCGAGCTCGACGGGGACAGCTTCGCGAAGCTGAGCAAGGTGTTCGACGGCAGCGTGGTCGTCACCCTGCTGCCCTCCCCGGGGGGCACCGGCTACAACGTCCTGCTCGCCGCGCCGGTGTTCTCCAACGTCAGGCACATCCATTACACGGTCTACATCAGGGCCACGGGCGAGGAGTTCCTGGACTATTTCCGCAAATCGTCGCTCTACAAGGACGACGAAGGCGACTATTCCGTGAGCTTCCTGCTGTTCGGCAACCGCGACGTGGTGCACATCAGCAAAAAAACCATGGGGATACTTCTGACCAAGTACGTCGTGGAGGATATGCTCGCGCCCCGCTTCGAATCCGGCGGATCGTTCAACGGCAACAACGTCGAGGTGTACCGCGGCGGCGGCTACCGCGCCCACTACATGACGGTCACGGAGCTCCCGTCCGAGGGCTGGAGCTTCGTCTACATGGTTCCGGCCGCGGAAATGAACGCCAACATCCGTTCGATCATGACCATGTTCGCCTTCCTCATGGTCGGCGTCCTGATGATCCTGACCATCCTGCTGCTTTACTACGAATACACCGCCGAGACCAGCAAGAAGCGGATATACAACATGGCGTTCTTCGACGAGTTCACCGGCCTGCCCAACACCATCAACGTCAAGAACAGCTACGCGTGGAAGTACCAGAACGTCTACCAGCACAACCGCAAAATGTATTTTATGGTGGACGTGATTATCAGCAACTACCACATGATCCACAATCTCCTCGGGACGGAGACGGCCGGCCGGTTCGAACTGCAGCTGGCCTCGACCCTGAAGGACATGGAATCGATGGAGAGGAGGGGCTTCGCCCCGTTCCGGGGAAGCAACAGCTTCTTCATCATCATGCGGGCCGACGACCAGATGCCGGGCGACTTCAAGGCGCTGCCCGACGACAAGACGCCGCCCTTCGCGGGGATGCCCCCGGAAGACAGGAAAGAGATCGACGCCAAGAAGCAGGTGGTGATGACCCTGCACAAGCTTTTCGCGCAGGCCCGGACCGCGAAAAACGAGAAAGGCGAGGACATAAAATACACCGCTTCCTTCAGCGCCGGCGTCTGCCAGTTCAGCTCCGCCGCCCACCCGGAGGACATCGACAAGCTGATGGAATGCTGCAGCAACGCCCTGTTCTTCCCGGGCGCCGCCGAGGATCACGGCAACGACAAGATCGCTTTCTACGACGCGGCCATGAAACAGCAGATCGAGAAGGAGAACGATTACGAGAAGGAGCTGGTGCCGGCCATCGGCAAGGGCGAGTTCCTGGTGTACCTGCAGCCCAAGTACGACATGGCCACCAACCGTCTGGCCGGGGCCGAGGCCCTGATAAGATGGAAGCGCCACGGCGACAAGTTCCTCTCGCCGGGCGAGTTCGTGCCCGTGTTCGAGAAAAACGGCTCCATCGCGCACGTGGACAACTTTATCTTCGTTCACGTCCGGGATCTCCTGGGCGAATGGTCCCAGAGAAAGGATCTGCGGATGATCCCCATTTCCGTCAACTTCTCGCAGGTTCAGTTCCGTAACCCGAACCTCATGCGCGAACTGAAAGACCGCATCAGAGGCCACGAGGACGTGCTGAAGTACCTCGACATCGAAATCACCGAATCGGCCACCACCGACAATCGGGAGACCGTGAAGGAGATTCTGACCGAACTCAAGCAGCTCGGCTTCAAACTGTCGATGGACGATTTCGGCACGGGATATTCGAATCTGTCGAACATCACCATGTATCCCTTCGACACGATTAAGATCGACAAGTCTTTCGTGGACAAGATCGACCCGGAAAAGCGCGACTCCCCGGACGTCCTGCTGGTCAAGGACGTTGTCCAGATGACCAAGGATCTGGGTAAGCACAGCCTGGTGGAGGGCGTGGAAAACAAGGCGCAGCGCGACGTCCTGCGCGATCTCGGGTGCGAGTACTGCCAGGGATATTACTACTCCAGGCCGCTGCCGATAGCAGAATTCGAGAAACTGCTCAAAGAGGACAAAGTCTTTGAAGACAAAAAATGACGGCCGCACGAATTATCTGCTGCCGCTTACGATTTGCAATTGCGCCGTGGTTGCTCTGCTGACGGGGCTGAGCATCTTTTTTTACGACGTTTCCGACCGGCAGCCGCTGGAAGACGAGGAGGCCGCGCCCGTGAGCGAGCCCAAGGCCGCGTACCTGCTTCCCGCGGAGCCCAACGCCGGGGTAAAATACCGCCTCGACGACTTCAGAACCGCCGCTTCCCGCCTCGGGGTGATCGGTTACGCGGCGAACGGCGTGCCCGACGACGAGACGTGCCTCAGGGCGGTGCACCGCTACGCGTCCCGGGGCGTCTCCATCGTGATTTCCCCTTCGGCGCGCTTCGAGGAGTGCCTGAACACCGCCGCGGAGAATTTCCCCCGCGTCACCTTCGTCGCCGCCTACGGCGACGGGCTGCAGAAAAGGGCCAATCTGATAACCTACAAGACGCAGCTCCACCAGATTTACCACCTCGCCGGGATCATCGCCGCCCACGTGACCGGGGGCAGCGAGTATCTTTTCGCGGTGCAGTCCCTGGCGGGAGACGACTTCCGCAACGTCAACGCTTTCGTCACGGGCGTGCGGGAGAGCCGCAAGGACGCCGTGGTGCGCGTGGTGAAACTCGACGGAGAGAGCGAGAAGGCCAATTCCGACAAACTCGAGGAGGTGTTCTCCCGGCATCCGGACGTGAAGGCGATGGCCGCGGCGTACACGGACGACACGGCGGCGGACGCTTTCTGCGAAAGCAAAATCAAGTACTGCGTGAACTACGACCGGGACTTCGCCGGCAAATACCTGCTCGACAGCCTGGTCAACGCCGGGGTTAACCTCCAGGGGTTCTACAGCCGGGTCATCTCGCGGATCCTCAGCCGGACGGCCAAGAGCGGCAACTATCTTCTCGGCGTGGGGAGCGGCGCGGTGCGGTTCACGAACCTCAACAGCGCCCTGATTCCCGAGCAGGCGCTGAAGATTCTGGATCTCGAGTTCAACAAATTCATGATCGCCAACGACCGGGTTTTCGCGGGCCCCGTTTACGACAACGCGCACGGGCTCAGGATCAGGGAAGGCGAAATTCTGACCGACTCCCCGGACGGGGTGTTCGCGATGGACTGGCTGGCCGAGGGCGCGGTTCTCGAGGAGACCGGATCGGAAGCCGAACCGGAAAGCGGGACGGGAGCGGAGCCCGGAACGGGAGCCGAACCCGGAACCGGGGCGGAGCCCGGAGCGGGAGCCGAACCCGGAGCCGGGGCGGAGCCCGGAGC
>CAZFNS010000002.1:141416-185887 GCA_964520475.1 uncultured Enterobacterales bacterium | reverse complement strand
GTTTGATTTCCCCGCATTACGATTTAACTTCTCTGGATTACGATTTAATTTCTCCTATTCTCGGTTTAATTTCTTAATGTTCGGGTTTAATCTCCCGGATTCTTCGATTTCACTGAGAAAAACGCGCTCTTTTCCCGGAACCCGGAGGATCCGTGCCGCTTCCGGAAAAGCGCGGCCTGGCCGCGTCCCTCCCAACGGGGAGAACCGGCGCCGGGAGGGTAAATTACCGTCCCGAAAGAGCGAAAGACAAAAAAAATCGCGCGGAGCATTTTTGTTGTTGACATTATATTTTATGGTCGTTATAATATCTATACACTATGGGTTAAGGTAATCATGATTCCTCATTTGTGTACCTCCTTGGGTTTACGGCCTGCCGGCGACGGCAGGCTTTTTTTTGCGCGGGAGATCCCCGCGGGCGCTTTGTTCCGGCGCTAAAGAAAAAGCCGCGAAAGATTTCGCGGCCGGAGGGGTCCCGGTACGGCCGCGGGCGGATCCGCCCGGCGGACGCTTGGCGCCGCGAAGGGATGCGGGGGCGGGGAAACTTTGCCCATACCGCCGGGAACGGCGGGCAGCGCGGCCGCGGAAATGCCGGGAGAGCGAAACGAACCGGAGTTTGCCGGCCCCGAGGGAAGGTTCCGCCGCCTCGCCGGGGTGTACTCGGGGCCCGGGCGAAAAATTATTTTGTGCGGAGTGTTTGTTTTGTTGACAATATACCAAATATACGGTACAATTATTATAACCGATGGGGAAAGCCCCGTCGGAATATCCGAAATCTTTGAGTTAAGATCAACCCAAGTTGCCCCGCCCGTGAGAGCGGGTTTTTTTGCGCGCGGAAATCCGGGCCGGATCCGTCCCCGGGAAAAAGAAGAAGCCGCGTAAGATTCGGTTTTCGGGGTCTATCCGCAGGGGTCGGGATCTCCTTCGCGAGAAAGCGCGGCGCGGGGGTATGACGACCGCCCCCGCTTCCGGTCGTCTGCCGGAAGCGCGCGGGCGGCGCCGCCGGGGGAATGCCCGGGGAGCGGGACGGAGCGGCGCTTTCCGGCCCAAGGGGAAGGTTCCGCCGCCGCGCCGGGGCATACTCGGTACCCGGGCGGAAAATTATTTTGTACGGAGTGTTTTTTCTGTTGACAATATACCATTTATGCGGTATAATTATTATAACCGATGGGGAAAGCCCAGCCGGGACATATTAAACCTCCAATAGAAAAGTTAAAGCAACCGTGCCGAGTTTGCACGCCCGCCCGCGAGGGCGGGTTTTTTTTGCGCGCGCGGAAATCCGGGCGGGCCGCTCCGCGGGACAAAGAAAAAGCCGTGGGAAACCATGTTTCCCGCGGCGTCTGCCTTAGCGCTTTCAAAATCTGTCCGGCCGCCCCTTTAGGACGGAGGGGCTTTGTCGGCCATGGCCGGACGGAACGTCCCTGTTCCGGGTGCGGCTTCCTGACCGCGGCGTCCTGTCGCCGGGAGTCCTGTCCCGGAGCCCCGGGGCCCGCTTCCTGCGGAGAGACGACGTCCTGTCTTCCCCTGAACTGATTAAAGTCTATCCGTGCGGACGCGGGAGAATGGTGATCTGTATCGAATTTATCCGAGCGCTCCGGCGGGAACAAAGCCCGGCGGCGTCCGGGAAGCCTTGATTTCACTCGGTTTTCGGGCCGGCTTCGGTCAAAGAGGGCCGGCGTGAACAAAGGCTGAAAACGCTAGGGTTTAATGGCGCATATCGCACAGGCGTGTAGGAAAGGGGCGTTTTCCGGGCCGGCCGGACGCATTTTTCCCGGGGTCTCTCCGGGCGGACGTCCGTTTAAAGCCCCTCGGGAATATCCCTCCGGATCCGCTCGTACCGTTCCGCGCCCAGGCCGTAGAGAGCGGCGATTTGCCGGTCGATAAGCTCGTAGGTTTCGCTCCGGGAGATTTCCCGGCCGCGGGCGAGTTCTTCCCGTTCCCGAGCGGCCGGCGATCCTTCCCGCAGGCAGGCGGGATCCGTGAGAAGGAGCGCGAGAGCCCTGATCCCGGCCCGCTCCGCCGGGGAGGCCGGGGGAAAGGGGACGGCCTCGAGGTGGGATCGCAGCACCTTGCGCGAGCCGAACCGCCGGGAAAAATAAAACCGGGCGGGACGGGAATTGAGCACGGCCAGCACGAAAAATATATCCGTCCCCGCGCGGGGGAGGAGCAGATTGGCGCTGTTCAGGGTGAGGACGCCCCGGCCGTCGTACGCGAACGCGGGTTGCGAGCCGATGAAGCGGTAAATGAGCTTTTCCGGCCGGCGGAACACTTCCGGCGGCGGGCACTGCTGGAACCGGCCGGGGACGAACTCCAGGTGGTACCGGCCCGTCCGGTAGCCGTACCGGGCCACGTCCGTGCCGGGGACCACGGGCTCGCTTTTTTCCGAAACGGGTTCCGCCGTCAGAACTTCCCGGTTGTTCCCCGTGACGATCCCCATCGCGAAATCGCAGCTCTCGCCGAGCAGGGGCGTTCCCGCCCGCTCCATTTGGCGCACGACGCCGTACTCGCCGTCGTCGAGGCCGAAGCTGAAACACTCGGCCGTCTCGGGCCGGTCGGTCCCGACGACGAACGACCCGCCGGGCCGCTCCACGCGCAGGCCCTTCGTGCCGAAGCCCCGGGAGGTTTTTTCGATTTTGAGGATGACGGACGGGCACTGCACCCCGCCGAAGGCCTCGCCGAGGAAGACCGCCTCGCGGACGCGGCCGTGTTTCATGATGAGCTCGCGGACCGGGCGGTGGGCCTTCACGGTCAGGATGCTCTCAGGGACGATGAACGAGAGGATCCCGCCTTCCGGGAGCTTGGCGAGGGCCGCCTCGACGAAGAGCTCGAACGACTCGAGGCGCCCGCGGCGGCGCCCGCAGAAGAAGTTCCTGCGGAGGAACTTTTCCGCGTCCGGCGCGAAGTCGCCGCCCCAGGGCGGGTTGCCGACGATCCGGGCGGTCCCGGGCGGGAGCGCGGGCGCGGTCAGGAAATCCGCGACGGTGAAGCGGGCCTCCGCGGTTTCCGGCGGAACGTCGTCGTATTTCAGGGCCAGGCCTATGCGGGCGAGGCACACGGCCAGGGGATCGAGGTCGTTCCCGTAAACGCGGTCGAACGGCACTTCGTCCGGCAGCTGCAGCAGAAAATTCCCCGTGCCGCAGCAGGGGTCGAGGACGATCCCGTCCGGGCCGCTCTCTCCGTCAGTGAGAGCGCGGACGGCCCGGCGCGCCGCCTCGGCGGGCGTGTAGTAGATCCCGCGGGCCTTGCGGCGGTCGAGACTCTGGAGGGATATATAAAGGAACCCGAGCGTGTCGGCGTTCTTTTCCGGAAAAAAGGTTTGGGCGAAGAGCGCGTGGTGTTTCGCCGCGAAGGCTTTGGCCGCCTCCCGGTCGTCCGGCGCGAGGGGAGCGAGGAGGCGGGCGAACCCGCCCGTGTCGAGGCGCCCGTCGAGATAAAGCGCGAGCGGGGCGGGGCCGGGCGCGCTCGGGGCCGCGGCGGCGCCGGAACGGGCCGCCGCCGCGGCGAGGACGAGATTCAGCGCCGCGCCCAGGAGGACGGTTCTGAGGACGTCCGGGGTGAGCTCGACGCCTTCTTTGCGGATCAGGGTCAGGATCCGGGCGGCGGGGGCGGCGTTGCGGGACTCCGCGGGCAGGTAGGAGGCGTAGCGGACGCGCCCCGTGACCAGACTTTTGTTGCGGCGCGACCTGAGCTTGCGGCCTTCCGCGCGGAGCTCGCTTTTCAGTTTCTCCGCGGCCGCGCGGCTGAACCGGCCGTTCTCGGGGCTGATCCGCCCGAGCCTCACCCAGTTCCGGCCGGTGGCGGGGGTTACGGAAAGCTCGGCGCAAAGCTCCCTCAGGGTCAGGAATTCCGGGGCGGCGGGAGCCGGGCGCGCGCCGTCCCGGCCCGCGTCCCGAACCCCGCTTTCGTCCGCCCGGCTCCCGCGCCGGCTGTTTCCTTTGGTCATGTCGCCCCGCGCGCCGGTCCGCGCCCGATTGTCCCCGCCCGATCTTCTTACGATTATATTAGATCCCGCTTTGACGCGGGGATTTTTCGCGCGGGGGAACCCGGGGGAGTCCGGGCCGCGGGAGGGACGCGGAGGCTCCCTGCGCGTCCCGGCGGGTTCCCGGCGGGGCGGGAGGGCGCTTCGGCCCGGGCGGATCGGGGCGGCGGGGCGATTTTGTGAAAACGGTTTCCCGGCGCGGCCTTTTTTGTTTACAGATGTTGTCAAAATGGTAAAATTAAAAGAACAGCCCCGCCGCGGGGGGAGACCGTTCCCGTCTCCCGCGCCGGCCCGAGCGGGGGAACGGCGCCCGCCGCCGCTTAAACGGTTCCCGGTTCCCGCGTACGATATTAAATGAAAATACTGAAGCTTTTAGCGTTCTTTCTGGCCCTGACGGCCTGCGCCGCCGCCTACGCCCTCCAGCCCATCGTCATGTCCTTCTCCGCCGTGGACGAGAACGACCCGTCCCAGATCGGCGTCTCGGTGGGGGAGATCGACAACCGGATCAGCGCGCTTTCCGCCCGGGAGAAGGACGGAACCATCCTCTCCGAGGAAAAGGAGAGCCTCGCCGACTACCGGGACATCCAGGAGAACAACCGGCAGATCCTCAAAAACAAGGAAGAGCTCGACCGGATCAACGAATTCGTCAACCTGGACCTCAAGCGCAACACCTACCTCGACGAGAGCCGGGAGTTTTTCAAGAGGCTCGAGCAGGACCGGAACTCGCTCGAAAAGCTCGCGCCGGCGGATCTGCACGTGCTGATCACGCAGTACACCCTGAACCGCGAGACCTTCGCCTCGGACTACGCCAAGGTCAAGAAGTCCTACGACTACCTGAGCACGCATATCAAGGACGTGACCGCGAAGTCGGGCGATCTCTCGGGCAAGATCATCGACAACAACAACAAGCTCCAGGAAACCAACGTCACGGTCAACGAGTCGCTGGGCCTGCGCCTGCGGGCCCAGAACGCCCGCTACGCGTCCGACATCGGCATGATCCAGTACGCGCTGAACAACTCCGACAGCATCTACGCGAACCTCAACTTCATCCTGAGCCTGAAGCACAAGATGCTCACCGAGTGCGCCGAATTCCTCGAGGAGCTGAGCGCCCAGCAGAAGAAGCTCCGCAACCGCGAGCTCCAGGAGACCCGGGAGCAGGTCGGTGAGAACATCCGGACCTCGGGCGAGCACCCGGCCCTCAGCCTCCTCTCTGCGGAAAACAACGAGCTCCAGCAGAGCATAGACGACATCAACCGCGAGAACAACGATTACGTCAAGAAGAACGAGCAGCTGACCAAGTGGATCGAGCTCTCCCAGAAATTCGAGTCGGACATCGAGAACCAGATCCGCTACTTCAAGGGCACCGTGTACCTGGTGAAGATCCTCCTCGATCCCGACAACATCAACTACAGCTTCTCGCTGCCGCGCGACTTCGTGGACAAGCTCTCGCGCTACCAGCTGCAGAATTACAACACCAAGACCAAGGTCGACCAGATCTCCGAGTTCAACAACGACATCCTGGAAACCTACCGGGACGATTTCGCGAAAAACGAGAAGCTGGAGGATCTGGTCCGGCAGAGCCTCAAGCTGCGCGGCCGGCTGCTCAACGAGCAGTATATCCTGCTGAACAGCATCACCCGGAACGCCATGAGCCTCGAGATCAACGCCGAAAGCTACGAGAAGGTCAAGAACTCGCTGCAGATGAAGATCGAGAACGCCATGTTCTGGAACCCCTCGAACCCCCGGTTCTCCTGGCAGTGGTTCCGGGAGCTGAGCGACAATTTCGCGTCGGGGAGTCTGGTCTACATGAAGGCCGCGAAGCTCATGTACCCCGTGATCCCGCCGGCGCAGGACATCGCGGGGGTGATCTTCTTCCTGTGCGTCCTGGCCCTGTCCGTCGGCGCGAGCCGCTACCTCGACCGCAAAAAGACCGTGCTCACCCGGAACGTGAATAAGGTCACCAAGACCGGCTACACCGATTCGCTGGTCTGCATCCTCGCCGATCTGACCTACTCCTTCAGGTACTTCGTCATCACCGCGATCCTGGGGCTCGTCGTGATCGCGGCCTTCCGCTACCACGGCTACGAGGGCGACTTCAACGAGATCAGGCGTTCGATCTTCTGCGTCAACATGTTCGTTTCCCTGGTGATCTTCCTGTCGGCGTTCTTCATCAGGCTCTACTCGGAAAACGGCGTGAACTCCCGGCATTTCGGGGTGGCCTTCGACCGCAGCACTTACCGCTCCCTGGTCAGGGTGTTCGTCGCGATCTGCGTCATGAGCTCCCTGGTGATGTGGCGGCTGTTCTACCCGCGGATGTTCTCGAACGACCAGATGGGGCAGCTGGTCACCATCCTCCTGTCCGCCTGGATGGCGATCGAGCTGGCCGTGCTGTTCGTGAAGAAGTACGGGAACGACGATTACCCGTTCCGCAAAAAGTTCGTGCTGGCCATCGGCGCCGTCACCTGCCTGACGATCGTCGTCATCACCTATCTCGGGTACTACTACTCGGCGGTGCGCATCTGCGAGAAGTTCATCGTGTCGTTCTACATCGTGCTCATCTACGATCTGCTCCGGAGCCTGATCAAGCGCATCCTGCGCGTGTACGGCAACAAGCAGCGCCTCAAGTCGCGCCTCGCGGACATTGAGCAGCAGAGAAAGCGCCAGGCCGAGTCCGAGCGCGACGCGGCCGAGGGCAAGGAGAACGACGATGACATCGACGAGTTCATCACCGACAACATGGAGGTCATGAGCGCGTTCAAGGTGAGCGAGCAGACCGTCACCCTGGTGGACAACGTGTTCATCCTGGTGCTGTTCGTCATCATCTACCAGATCTGGGGCGACCTGCTCACGGTCACCAGCTACCTGAACAACTATATCCTTTACAACGTCGGGACGGGCGATTCCGCCCGGGCGATCACGCTCTTCGACATGCTGATCATCTTCTACAGCATCGTCCTCTCCGTCATCGCGTTCAAGAACATGCCCGGGGCCATCCAGGTGCTGATCCTGAACCGGTTCGAGTCGCTGCAGAAGTACGGGTACTCCGTGACCACCATCATCTCGTACCTGCTGGTGGTCTTCTCGGTGCTGTTCTGCGCCTCCCGGGCGGGGATAGGCTGGGACAACGTGCAGTGGCTGGTGGCGGCTCTTTCCGTAGGTCTCGGTTTCGGGTTGCAGGAGATCTTCGCCAACTTCGTGTCGGGCCTCATCATCCTGTTCGAGCGCCCGGTCCGGATCGGCGACGTCATTACCATCAACAACCACAGCGGCACGGTCTCCCGCATCAGGATCAGAGCGACCACCATCATCGACTTCGACCTCAAGGAGTACGTGGTGCCGAACCGCTCCCTGATCACCAGCGACCTCACCAACTGGACCCTGCTCAACACCGTCACCAGGGTCACCGTGGTGATCGGGGTCGGGTACGGCTCGGACCTCGAGGTGGTGAAGAAGCTGCTTTACGAGATCGCCGACCGGAACCCCTACGTCATGGACTCGCCCGCCCCGCGCGTCTACGTGGTGAATTTCGGGGAGAGCAACATCGACATCAACCTGTACGTCTACACGGCCAAGACCCAGGACCGGTACCCGTGCATGGACAGCCTGAATCTCGACATCTTCCGGACCTTCAACGAGCACGGCATCGAGATAGCGTTTAACCAGATGGACGTTTACATCAAGAACCTGAATACGAACCAGGAGCTTAAGATATCGTAGCGGGGGAAGCCCGCGGGAGCCGGCGGCGCGGCCGCCGGCGGAACGGCAAACGGAGCGGTTTTATATGCACATAGACTATCAGACCAGGGGGGTGTGCGCGCGGCTCATCTCCTTCGACATCGACGCCGACCACGTGCTCAGCAACGTGCGTTTCACGGGCGGCTGCAACGGCAACCTGAAAATGATCTCGAAGTTCGTGAGCGGCATGAAGGCCGAGGACGTGGTGAGCAAGTGCTCGGGGAACCTTTGCGGGAACAAGGGCACGTCCTGCGCGGACCAGCTCGCCCGGGCCGCGGACTACGCGCTCGCGCGCCTGGCGGAGAATCCCGCTTAAGGCGCCGGGACACAGGTAAACAAAAGAAAGGCTTCCGGGCGCGGCGCGCCCGGAAGCCTCCGTTCGTCCGGGGCCGGGGTTACCGGTAGCTCTCGGCGAGCGCCTTGAAGGCGCCCATGGCGTTCCGGATGGTCTCCTCCGAGACGCAGTAGGCGATCCGCACGTAGCCCGGGCACCCGAAATCGTCGCTCGGCACGAGCAGGAGGTCGTACTCCCGGGCCCGCTCGCAGAATTTAACGGCGTCGTCTTCCAGAGCCTTCACGAACATGTAGAAGGCTCCCTCCGGGGGCACGCACTCGTAGCCCAGTTCCGTAAGTCCCTTGTAGATGAGATCCCGGTTGATCCGGTAGCGCGACAGATCCGCGGTGAGCGGGGCGCAGGCCGCGATGACGTGCTGAAAGAGCGAGGGGGCGCAGACGAAGCCCAGGGAGCGGCCCGCGCCGCAGATCGCCGCGTACATTTTTTGCCAGTCGGGCATGGTGTCCGGCACCAGGATGTAGCCGATGCGCTCGCCGGGCAGGGACAGCGCCTTGCTCCAGGAGTAGCAGATCAGGGCGTCCTGGTAGTATTTGGTGATGAAAGGAGCCGGGCGCCCGTAGACGATCTCGCGGTAGGGCTCGTCGGAAATGAGGTAGACCGGGTGCCCGAACTCGGCGCTCTTGCGCGCGAGGATCGCGGCGAGCTCTTTAATCTCCTCCTCGCCGCAGACCGTCCCGGCCGGGTTGTTCGGCGAGTTCAGGATGACGGCGGCGGTCTTGTCGTCGACGAGGTCGGCGAAGGCCGCGAGATTGAGCCCGAACGAGGGGAGGGACGGGGGCACGACCCGGGCCTCGGCGCCCGTCGACTCGATGAACACGCGGTACTCGGTGAAGAACGGCGCGAACACGATGACGTTCATGCCGTCCGCGTCGATCACCGACCGCAGGGAAATGGTGAGGGAGGCGGCCGCCCCGCAGGTGAGGTAGAGGTTGTCCGCCGTGAAGCTCGTGCCGAACCGCCCGTTTAAGTCTTCGGCGACGGCCCGGCGCGCCGCCGGGTCGCCCTGGGCCGAGGTGTAGCCGTGGACGGCGGTCGAGGGCTTCACGCCGAGGAGATCCTTGATCCGGTCCGCGACGGCCTCCGGCGTTTCCACGCTCGGGTTGCCGATGCTGAAGTCGTAAACCCTGTCCTCGCCGACTTCGGCCTTTCTCTTTTTGCCGTACTCGAAAATTTCCCGGATTATGCTGCGGCGCGATCCGAGCTCGTACATCCTGCTGTTTATCATACCTTCCTCCGTTGCGTACGCGTTTATTTTACTCCCGCCGGGGAAAAAATTAAATCCGCCACACTACTTGGCGGTCCGTTACGGGCCGGGGAGGATGCCGGCGGGGCCGGGCTCCGGGGCGGATTGAGGCGGCTGGGAGGTGAGAAGAGTCCTGAGCCGCGCTTGCGCCGGGTTTCCCGGGCCGGCGGTAACCGGACGTGAGCGGGGTGCCGGGGTACGCCGGGAGCGGGCCGCGCCGCATGCCGCGAGCGGGGGCGGGGACGCCCGGCCCGGTCGACGGGGAAATCTTTGAATCTCCCGGGGAGCGCCCGGGTCGCGCGGGCGCGGGGAGGGCGCCGGAACCGGCCGGGCAGGCTCGGCCGGTCAGCCGGGCCGCGCGGACAGACCCCGGGAACGGTACTATTGTTCCGGGGCTGGGTTGCGCGGAAAGATTTTCCCCGGGCGGAAACGCCATTAAAAAAGCGGTTATTGTATAATTACCGAAAATTTTTCCACGGGGGATCGCCATGTTTGCGGAAAAGGTAAAGATCGGTTTCGTCTCGCTCGGATGCGCGAAGAATCTCGTCGATTCGCAGAACATCATCACGCTGCTGCTCAAGGCCGGCTACGAGGTCGGTCCGGACTGCGAGGGAGCCGACGCCGTGATCATCAACACCTGCGGCTTCATCGAGCCGGCCGTCGACGAGTCCATGGAGGCGATCGGCGAGGCGCTGGAGCGGTGCGGCAAGGTCGTGGTGACGGGGTGCCTCGGCCCGCGCCGGGACTTTATCCTGGAGCGTTATCCCGAGGTCCGGGCGGTGAGCGGCCCGCACGTCCCGGAGGAAGTTCTGAGGGATGTGAACCGCCTTTTCCCGGAGCGGGGCCGGTACCCGGGAGCCCGGGTCGCCGAAGGCGGGGTGCTCCTCACCCCGGGGCACTACGCCTACCTCAAGATCTCGGAGGGGTGCTCCCACCGCTGCAGTTTCTGCGTCATCCCGCGGATCCGCGGGGATCTCGTTTCCTTTGACCCGGAGAAGATCCTGAACTTGGCTGAGGCCTACGTTAAGAGGGGAGTAAAAGAACTCCTCGTGGTCGCCCAGGACACCACGGCCTGGGGCGCCGATCGGAAGTATCAAGGGTTCCGCGGCCACGAGCGGGGGGATTTGTACGCGCTCACCCACGAGCTCGCCAAACTCGGGGTCTGGCAGCGCGTGCACTACTCCTATCCGTACCCGCACGTGACCAAACTCGTGGAGCAGATGGCCGAGGGGCTGGTTCTTCCCTACATGGACGTGCCGATGCAGCACGTCAGCGCCCGGATGTTGGGTCTCATGAAGCGCCCCGGGAGCCACCTGGGGAATCTCGAGGCGATCCGGCTCTGGCGTTCCATTTGTCCCGACCTCACCATCCGCTCGACCTTCATCGTCGGCTTCCCCGGCGAGACCGAGGAGGAGTTTTGCGAACTCCTCGACTTCATCCGCGAGGCCCGGCTCGACCGGGTGGGGTGTTTCAAGTACAGCGCTATCCTGTATGCGGCCGCCAACGATCTGCCCGGTCAGGTGCCCGCGGAGGTCAAGGAGGAGCGCTACGACCGCTTCATGACCGTGCAGCAGCGGATCTCGGAAGAAATCCTCGCCGGAAAAGTCGGCAAAAAACTCGAGGTCATCGTCGACGAAGCGGAGCCCGGCGGCATCACGGGCAGAACGAAAGGGGACGCCCCCGAGATCGACGGGATCGTCCGGCTGCGCCAGGGGAGCAATCTGCGTCCCGTGGGGCCGGGGGACATCGTGACCGCGCTGATTACCGGGAGCGACGAGTACGATCTGGAGGGGGAGATCGTTTAGGCGTCCCGAATTCTGATTTTCCGGTGAGGAAACGGGTGTGTTGAGGGCGCTACTGATTTGCGGGCGGGGGATAAGGTCTGATCCGGCGGAGAATTCCCGTGGCCGTTCTGCCGGGCAGCGCCCGATAAGTAAGAATTTATAAGACTCCGCCGGGAGTTTTATTTTACGCGGGAAGGTCAACGTGAAAATTTCCCGGAAAATCACCGGAAATCATGAAGCGCTTATTCCGTTAATGTAATGTCGGGATTTACCTCAAAGGATTCGGCAATCGACCTGAAAAATTTCACCCGGACTTGTTTATGAAGATCCTCGAAGAGTTTCTGATGATAACGGCTTTGAGCGTTTGCGAAAGCGTCTGTTTCTGAAATTACCCCAAACCGATTTGTTTGCTCCCGTTTTGCGGTAAGGTGAAAACGGAGGCGCCGGGCACATGGATCTAAGGAACCGGCCGCTTTGCGCTGCTTTATCTACGGCGGCATGGTCAGAATCACGGGTTCGGAAAGCGCGGCGCAACGGCGGATAAAGAACTGTCTCCGAAAAAGATATATCGAACGGGTGAGACGCGGTTGATACGCCGTCGTCAGCTTCGAAACGGAGCACCCGATCCCGAGCCGTTTTCAAATAGCCTCACGAACAGCCGATGACGCCCATGTATCGCATCACAGCGCGTTTGAGTTTTACGGATACGCCATCGGGCGTTTTATGACGTGTACTTCGGAACGGAGAATAAAGCGCGCCCGTTTGTCGACTACAACGGGGTTCGTAACCGGCCCGTGGTATGGAGGTGCAAGACGGGCATACGGGAAACTGGCAACCGCGTTCGCGTCACTTCCCTCGAACGTACCGCGGCTGACGGCATGGCCGATTTCACGAGGATCGGAGGGCCGGTGGAACCGCCGCGCCCGCGCTGTCTGGCTTTGATCCCCTTGCTTTACGAAAGCGGGCTCTTGGAAGCGCCGGAAATATACGCGGGCTCAGCTCTGCCAAAAAGCCGGATATATTCTTGTGACGTAAAAAGCGGGACGATTTTGACTTTCATAAAAGGTGGATGCTGTACGCATCGAAAGAACTGACGAAGCTTGTCGATAAAGGGATACCGGACTATGGCGCGGCAGACAGGCAAATGAAATCGGCATTGTCAGAGATGCTTTGAATGGACATGCCGGCTTGCCGAAGTATTGTCCTTTATGGAAAATGATTGCTTGTCGAGTATTCCTTGAGCACTCTTTCGGTTTTAAAAATATTATTTAAACACGACCATTATTTATGGGTATTACACAATTTTATGTGTCCGATCTCAGATTAGATCTTGCTGTTGTGCTAGAATCTCTCTTACGTTTTAAAAAATCACCGGGTGCCTTGAAGTGAACCTTCCACTCTTGTCGGAATTTCCTTGACAGGAGTTGGACAACAAGCCCTAGAAGTTTGACTGTACACACAGAGTTAAGGCGTGACGGGCAAAAAAGTCAGAGAAGGTTGAGTTTTGCCAGACAAAGACTTAAACCCTCAAGGAGATTGTTCGGATGGTATTGCCCGCGATACGTGGGTTTATGAGACTCATACTTGAAGCTGTACAAGACGGCAGTGCTCACACGACCGAAGATCTCTGTTCTGTATTAGCACAAATATTAAATTTATCCTCCGACAACCAAGCGGAGATACTTCCAGGCGGAAGTTTGACAGTATTCAGAAAAAGGGTTGAGTTTGCCAAGTCAGCCTTGCAGACAGCCGGGCTCATTGCATGCCCCGTTCAAGGGACTTTGGTAATCACTGAGGCCGGGAAACAGATCCTCGAAGAAAATTCCGAAAGTGTGGATCTTCAAAGAGTGTTCAAGGCCAATAACAGGAATTATATGGTGCAGAAACCGTGGAGCGATCAGGAAGCCGCACTGCTGTTACGTGCTCTGATTGACGTTCTTCAAAACAAAACGAATCGCAAAACTGCTATAAGTGTGGTATCAAAGACACTCCGGCAACTTGCCGTCCGGAAAGGGATGGTCATTGACGAAAAATTTCGCAACGAGAATGGTATAGCGCTCATGATGTATAAACTGGAATATGTCTTCACCAAAGGCAGATCCGGTTTGTTTGTTCAGAACGGATGGTTTTTTAAGATTGTAGATATTTACAAAAACAAGCCTAAAAATTTTGAATTGTTATGGAAGAGCGCTATTTACACGAGCAATAGCACGATCACACAATGGAGGTATTTTAGCTGGCTCTCAGATCGTGTGACTTTAGCACAACTAACGGATCTTTATTTGGTTTATGGCGAGATTAGTGAGTATTTTATTGAAAGAAAAGTTTTGAAAGACCAGTTGCTTCAGACTACGGACTTAACAGTACTCTTGGAAATTCGGAATACGATTGTAAAAAATGAATTATTTCGAGCGACACATGCCGCCAATATAAGTAATATGTCATTTGCTATCGAGTGTTATGTCAGTTTCGTCAGAGAAAGTGGTTATCCATCGTCTTCACCTCAAATCATAAATTATGATAGTTCCTTAAATCTTGATTCGGCTGTTGTTATAAAAAATGTGCCGACAATAGAAACTTCAGAGCCGGTAGAACTATCCGCGTCAAAAACATCTTTGAAAATTGACGAGGAGACATATGTTCCTAGTGCAGAGCCGAAAGATTCTTTCGAAAAATCCTCCATTGCTGAGAATCTACCAATTTCAGAAAGTATTGTTTTGCAGCCAGAAAATGAAACAGATGTTCGTACCGGATTTGTGAGATGGATGCTCTCAAGTGGAGAAACAGACGATAGGATCAGGGTATATGTTTCTTCCTTAAAACAAATTGAAGGGTTTGCGAAGAAGGCAGGTTTCTTTATTGATATTTTCTCCGTTGTCAATGTCTCAGAACTTAAAAGTTTACAGGCACGCCTTAACCTGCAACCTGAATTTGTTTTTTATAATGCAGAACGACAGTACTGTTTTAGCAACGCACTGAGAAAATATATAAAATACTGCGAGGTCAAGGCAGGTAAATCAAACAAAATCCTTCACCGGATGCAACCTGACAAAGCGGTTGCGGCAAAAGTAAAAACTCAAAATTATGAATTTCCTGAAATAAAAACCGGCGATTACATGTCACCTGAGGGAACAAACGATAATTCCAAGTCACTTAAAGAAAAAACCGATGGCTATGTGACGCCCGAAGTTGCCCAAAATTACTTATCTTTGCTTCGCGATGAGTTCCCCGATGGTTTTAGACAAAATATCATTCACACAAAAAAGTTTATTCGACTATACGAGGATAGATTCGGTGCCGTCAATGTAACCAAGGATGATTTGCTGAATCAATTAAGGCAAGTAGGTGTTGTTCGTAATGAAAGAATTTATCCAAGGCAGGATAGCAAGCAGAAATCTTTGGTAGATGAAATATGCGAGACGGTTAGTAAGGTTTTTCAAAATGGAGGAACATGTGTTCATCTGTCCAAATTATTGGAAAGATACGAACAACAGATAGGTGATCAGTTGGGTATATACAGCGAGGATGACCTACAGGCACTCCTTGAAAATAATCAATCGATTTCATTCCGTTGGGGTTACATATTTAAAGATGCGAATTTTGATCCGGCACACGACGTCCTTATCTTTATGAAATCGCAACATGAACCGACGAATTATGATGCAATTCAATCGGCACTATGGTATTTGCCGATGGATCGAATCAAGCATGAACTCGTCACAACCGAATCGCTTGTTAAAGTAAGCCAAGAAACCTACTTCTACGCGCCAAACTTGCCAATCAGCCAAGATGAATTGCAAATACTCACTAGAGTGATGAACCAAAGAATAAGCAGTGTAGGTTTTCTTGTCGGTAAAGATTTGAAAAACATCATCAATGAATGTTGTCCTTCCGCCGCGATAGATTTGGCTGATATGCCAGACTGGGCCATTCGAAATTGTCTTAGTTATGTTTTGCGAGAAGAGTTTGAATTTACCGGAGCTTTGATTTCAGAAAAAGGTCATCCGCTATCCGCCGCAGAAGCTTACCGAAATTTTTGCGGGCAACATAGAAAGCTCACATTGGGACAGTTAAAGGAATTTTCGACCGAAATAAACTTGCCAATTAATTGGCATGAAGTTTTTTCGGTTATGGTACGCATCTCAAAAGACGATATGAGACTTGCTGCCAACATTCAATTTGATACGGATAAAGTCGATGCAGTGCTTTGTGAATTATGTAACGGAGCTTATATCTCTATACGTGAAATCAGACAGTATTTGCGTTTTCCAGGGATTGGGGTGGCATGGAACGACTTTGTATTGGAAAGTTACCTAAAAAATCACAGTAAAAATTTTCAACTGTTTCAGCAAAGCACCACAGAGAATGGAGTTTACGGTGTTGTTGTTCGGCGTAAATCAGAATTTAAAAACTACGAACAGGTAGTGATCGATATGCTTGCACGTTCAACTGCGTGGAAAAATCAAGATGATGCGCTTAGTCTTCTGGTTGACTGTGGGTTTCAGAAACGTAAGAAATATGCTCATTTTGACGAAGTGATTAAACAGTCCAGGCAGTTGCGTGAAGCAATAACTCAAGAAAAAAAATAAATAAGGGCACACCCATGTACCGATATTTTTGGGATGCGGAAACCGGAGGTTTGTTGCTGACATCTGAACAATCCAAGTTCAGTAAGGAGCCTCGCCCTGTGTATTACAAAGAACTTGATATTTTAGGATTTGATCGTTATTGGAATTACCCAAAGGATGACAGAGCCCCGCTTCTGTGGGCGGAGGCAAATAATTACATATACAAAGGCAGGACGGTTGCTCACACGAAAGGAGGATCGCCGTATACTAAACCGGAAATAATTTTGATGGAGGAGCCGGAGCCTGACGGTATGCCGCTTCATTTTGTGGATGTTGAGGCAATGTGCAAAAAAAATCATGTTTTGATGGAAACCCTAGTTCAGGAAACTATCCAAAACATTTACAACACCTACCGTCAATATCAGAAGCGCATTGATGTTTTCTATGTGGCTTTTAGCGGAGGAAAGGACAGTATTGTAGTTCTTGATCTTGTACAGCGAACTTTGCCGCATGATAATTTCAAAGTGTTATTTGGCGACACTCAGATGGAATTTCCTGACACATACGATCTTGTCGAAAAAGTTAAGGTGGACTGCAAGGGTAAGGGTATAGAATTTTTGACGGCACGTTCCGAACAGAAGCCTGATTACACATGGAAGGAATTTGGTCCTCCAGCTCAAACTATACGTTGGTGTTGCAGTGTTCACAAGACTTCACCCCAAATACTTTTACTGAGAAAGTTAACATCAAACTCCTCATTTAGAGGGATGGCTTTTACAGGGATACGAGGAGATGAAAGCGCTTCTAGAAGCCAATATGATAATGTAAGTTTCGGAGAAAAACACAATGGTCAATATAGTTGCCACGCAATTCTTGAGTGGAGTTCGGCGGAGGTATTTCTTTACATTTTTGAACATAATCTTTTTTTAAATGCCACATACAAAAAAGGTAATAGCAGAGCTGGGTGTTTAGTATGTCCCATGGCTGCTACAAAAAATTTCTATTTCAAGGAAAAGGCATACGCAGACTCAGGCATCGACGATAATTATACAACTACCAAATATAACAATATAATTCTTGAAACGACATCGAAGATTTTCGCCACCCCTGCTGATAGAGATGCTTTCATGAATATATGCGGATGGAAAGCCAGACGCAGCGGAAAAGAGTTAAATTTTGCGGAAAACTTTTGCTTGGAAACTGTTGAAAATGGAACTTTAACAATTGAACTTCTGAGAGAGCGTACACAATGGAGGGAATGGATAAAAACCGTCGGCAATGTCATATCACTTTCAGAGCGCTCAATAGAAATAATGTATGACAATAAGAGGTATGTAATACACCGAGAAACCACGGGATCCATTCAAAAGTTTAACGTCGATATTTCTGAGAATAAGAAATGCGACATAAATTTTGCTTCAGCAATTAAGACGATATTTAGGAAATCGGCTTATTGCATAGGATGTCATGTATGCGAAACAAATTGTCCGTTTGGTTGTATATCTATGCAAAATGGGACAGTTCATGTTAGCGAACTATGCGTGAAGTGCAAAAAGTGCCATTCGGTATTTCACGGATGTTTGGTAGCAAACTCACTTAGATTGCCTAAAGGAGAAAATAAAATGGGCGGTATTGACAGATACGGAAATTTGGGAATCGAATATGATTGGGTTGTTGCTTTCTTTAACAACCCAGCATGCTTTTGGGATTCCGACCATGGCCTGGGAACCAACAAAATAAAGAATTTAAAAAAATTCTTGTCGGATGCGGGTATTACAGAGCCAAAAAAGACCTCTTTGTCAGTCTTTGGTAATAAAGTCAGACAAATCGGAATTACTACTCCTGCAGCATGGGGTCTCATTATTGTCAACTTAGTTTATACGGCACAGATACATTGGTGGGTTATGCACACTGATTGTCATCATTCATATTCTCGTATGGAACTTGCAGCGATGCTGAAACAAGATGTTTCCTCTGAAAATTGTCAAAGGAATATTTTATCCTCATATACGAACATTTTTTCCTCAAACGATATTCTCGGACGAGAATTAGGTTTGGGCGTGTGCAATTTGAAGAGTGGAACTTCAAAGAAAATTCTGATTGATGTAACTCGCATGCCATGGGGTTCCCCTATTCCAGAAGTCATCTTGTATTCACTTTACAAATTTTCCGAAGCGTGCGGAGACTACTATCAATTCTCACTGGCAACTCTGTTAGATGACTCCATTGAACGTGACGGCGTTAGTCCCACCCGTATTTTCGGACTTGAACGTAATACAATGGTGCGGATTTTGAATGGACTATCTATAAACTATCCGGAATTTATTTCCGTGTCTTTTACGTTGAATTTGGACAATATTACTTTGCGGCACGATAAGACCGCAGAAGATGTTTTGCAGCTTGTGTGATGGAGGGTATGAATATGGCGAAGTACTACAAGGATTATTTCAATATCAATCCGAAATACTACGCGGCAGTTACTGCTGACCTGATTAAACAGGGAAAGGTCAGTTGGAAAGATTTTTATCCCCATGAAACATTTATTAAACTGTTGGAGACCACTTGTAGGGTGCTTTCCGGCAGGGCTAATCGCTCTATTTGGGTTGAGGGTGCATACGGCACCGGGAAGTCTCATGCTGCTTTGACCGTTAAATCCATGATTGATGCTCCGGACAAGGAAGTAGAGGATTATTTCACAGAATATGGCCTAAGGATGGATTTATGCAACACTCTGATCAGTATAAAGAACAGCGGTAAAATCCTTACGATTCATCGCATAGGATCTGCCAGCATAAAAACAGATATGGATTTGATTCTGGCTGTTCAGCAAAGCGTGATGGCCGCACTCCGAGATAACGGTATTGAAAATGAAGGCGATGTTTCCATGAAGGGCGCTTTTCTGGCCTGGCTTGAAAGACCAGGTAGCCGGGAATATTTCAATACCTTGATTCATGTTGATGATAAGTATGCCTGGGATTTCAGTGGGATGACTGTCGACTCAGTTGTTGAGCGTTTACAACAAGGTACGGACGAGCAGATTGAATTTCTGATGCGGAATGTCATGACAGTTCTTAAGGAGTGTGGTCAAACAGGCCTTTTTAAAGATATCAATGACTTGGGTAACTGGATTAAAAGCATCATCGAGAGAAATAGGCTTGCTGCCGTACTGTTTGTTTGGGATGAGTTCTCTGAATATTTTCTGAATCATCCCGTGGGACTCACAGGTTTTCAGACTCTAATTGAAATTAGTGAGGCTCAACCGTTCTATTTTATGATTGTTGCTCATGAAAGCAGAAATCTATTTGCCGATGGAACTACGGCAATTAAGACGCTTGGACGCTTTGAGCCACCGGTTAAAATTGACCTTCTCGAAAATATTGCGTTTCAGCTCATGGCGAAGGCGATGAAAACGACGGATGACCCCGTTTTGAGTAAGGAATGGGAGGAAGAAGACAAACCTACCCTCAATGATGAATTGATCAATGTGCGTAGCAGAATCATCGATTCTGTTAAAAAGCAGAATGTTGCCGGCAAAATGACCCGACTTTCTGATGAAGAATTACAGGGAATTGTACCGATCCATCCATATGCCGCTCTTCTTTTAAAGCATATTGCTACTGTCTTCAATTCCAATCAACGGAGCATGTTTGATTTTATCATCAGTAATGACATGACTGATGCCAAAGGATTTAAGTGGTTCATCAATAATTACGGTATCCAAAGTGACATAAACCTGTTGACAATTGATTTGCTGTGGGACTTTTTCTGCGGAAAAGAAAGAAATGGCTTGAATGATGATGTCCGTGGCATTCTTGACAATTATTTCACTATCCAGGCTGATAAATTGTTGCCGGAAGAGCAGCGCGTATTAAAGACGATTTTGCTTCTGCAGGCAATTGCTTTGCATGTTACAGGAAATGAACTATTGGCTCCCAATGACGAAAATATCGAACTTGCCTTTTCAGGTACGGATTGGCAAAAGGGGAAGGCAATTGCTATAGCCAAAGGTCTTATTGAAAAAAAACTACTTTTTACAAAACTGATTGCTGGTGGAAAGTTTGAGTATTGCATTGTTAGTTCCGGTGGGGGCGAAAGTTTGGAACCTTATCGGAAGAAAGTAACAAATGAGACGGATACACAGACTTTAATCGGCCATGGTGAACTGTACAAGGCCATAGATCTGGCTGAGGCAATCAAAAACCGTTTTTTAACAGATGGTAATTCAACCGGGTATACGAATTTTAAAACTACGGTCGATAAGCTTAAAACGACGGTTGCCATTGAGCGTTTCAAAGTTGTCAGTACGTTTGCGGTGACGGATTATGAGATGCATCAGATTCGTCAGGAAATCATTAAAATCATGAATCGGACTGATTCACAAAATGCACTTGAACCCCCCGATAACACGTTTATCTTCATTGAGTGTCTCGTCCCTATGGGAAAAGACCTTTATGACCGTTATATCGAATACAGGACGTTCAATGAGTATTATACGAAGAAGGATAAGAGTCAGTCTCAGTATTATGATCTCCAGGCAACGAAAGTACTGAACGAGTGGAGAGACAAGATTGAGAAAGGTGCCTTTAACCTTTATGATTCAGAACATAAGGGTGGAGAGAGAATGAACACACTCACCGATCTTAAGGATACACTTCGAAAAATCAACCGTAATAAATATTATTACGGTCTGGAACAGTTCACCGGGCTTACAAAGACCGTGTATGGTGATTTTCAGCTAGCTAAGAGTGCCGGTTTAGGCATTGAACAAGTAGCCACTGGCACATACCTAAATATAGATAAAGCGCTTGCAGGGGCGTGGAAAGTTGATAAATATTGGGAAAATCCCGAAATTCAGAGTCTGACTATCGTACATATCAAGAGAAAAGTAGATGAATTGATTCAAGCAGGTTTAGCTGGAGGCGCCGGGCGTGTCAGTATCATGTCAATTCTGGATGAACTAGAGAAAGCCCCCTATGGTTTCATGCCATCCAGCATCGCCGCATTTGTACTGGGATTCGTTTTAAAAGAGTATAGTACCGCGGAATATTTCTGGAGCGATGCTTCCAATAACGAGTGTATGAGCGTGGATAAATTGAAAACGATGATCGCCAGTGCTCTGAAGCAGAAAGTCAATCCATCTGAGAAATACAAAGATGAGTACATTGTTACTATGACACCTGCAACTCGCAGTTTTTTGAAGTGTACTGCCGAAGCATTTGATATTCCTGAATCACAGTGCAGCAGTGTTGAAAGTGCACGCGATCAGCTGAGAATCAGGATGAAAAGTTTCTCGTTTCCGCTTTGGTGTGTAAAGTACGTCCTAAAGGATTCGAAACTTAATTGCAGCGGCAATTTGATAGAGCAAATTATCGATGATTATATGGGTATAGCAAATACTGCTAACAGTGGCATAGCCTCGGAAAATGATCTCGCTGATAAAATAGGCAATGTAGTTATCGAACACCCTGAAGTTGTCTCAATCCTAACCTCGTTATTTACCTCCGAAAACTGCAGGCGAGGAATGATTGCATTCATTGACCAGTACCAAGAAGGCAAATTGTCGAAACTTGCCGGCGAAATCAAAGATGGCGGAAATTATATTGATAGGGTTAAGGCTTGTTTCAATGCTGAGGATGCAAATTGGGTTTGGAATATTTCCACCGCAAAAGAGAAAATTTCGGATGTTATTCTGGAATATCAAATAATCTTGGAAAGTAGTAAAACATTGGGTAGTTATTCTTCGCTGAGGGACATTGTAAACGAATGGAATTCCAAAACGAACAATATAAAAATTTCATATAAAGTCGTTGCAAAACATACGGGAGATCTTGGACCTTTCCTAAAGCAGTTGTACCTTATGAAACAAAGCGATGACATAACTGAACAGCGCCGGCAAACTTTCTATGACCTTTTGCTTACTCAGAGAGAGAGCTTTGATAAGTTCTATAAAGATCAATTTCCCTATTTCATTCAAGCTGCCAATACATTTTTAAACGGACTTTCTGAAAATGAGAAAGCAGAGTTATACAACGGATTCTCACAAGGACAATTCACAAAGGAGCCAAGTGATTATTATAGATATGTTGAGACGGCAGTTCAGGAATACGCTAAGAAGCAATGGAGGAAAAAGTTGCATGATCTTTGGTTTAAGAAAACAAAGACAAAAGACCCAGCGGACTGGTCAGAAAAATTTGAAACTCCAATTCTCGGTATGTTTGCTGAACAAGAACGTAATTCTATTAAGAAAATACTAGAAACTGTAATGTCACTAAACCCATCGGAGAAAGACGCTCAGGATGCTTTTGAATATTTAGAAAAGGCTGAATTTTACAATCTTCTGGCAGATGAGACAAAGCGCGATGATTGCTTGCGCCGTTGCATTATCGGCGACTACTCTTTGTTACTTAGAGATGTGATCGCAGTCAGGCGTAATCTAATAGAGAATTTGCCAAATGTGCGTCCATATAGTTGGTTGGATAACTATGAAGTTAAAAATCAGGTGAGGGAGATGGCTGAAAAACAATACAAACTCGAAGGTTCTGACTTGGCTTTGCAGGTGATTGATAAGATGGATGCAAATCAACTTCGCACTTATCTTCGTGAAAAAATTCAGGATGATGTCGATTTTGGTATACAAATTTTAAAGGGTGAAACCGCATAATGGCTGCAATTGTTTTCATGAAGTTAGACAGATGTTTTTATGAGATAGATGCCTATTGTAACGGTGATAAGACCGGTCATGTCTTACTTGTCAACACGCAGGATTATGATATCTTTCATAGAGTGCTGGGGCGGTTACAGGCTGATAAAACAAAAAAGTGCGTGTTTGTTTCAGACCATTGTGAAACTGATGGCCTTCCCAACCTGGATGATATTTGTTCCTGTGTTACCGGCGACGGGAATTATGTGCTAATTGGCATATCCCAAGCCGCAATGCTTCGGAGTCATGAAACACTCCGCGATACAATAGGCAAACTTCTTGAACTTCCGATTCGTGGCCATGCTGTAATCTTGCTTGATCATGCTGCTTCGTACATACAAGATTACATGGCCAAAAACAAGAAGGTTGCGCCGAAAGTTGTTTTGGTGGAAGGAAGTGACTCACCGCTCCCTCGAATTCGTCTTGCCAGAACACAGGCAGATTGCATTGGAAAAGAACCGCTTCAGGGAATGAAGCAACTGTTCGCCCATATGGAAAAAGACATCCGGATTCTGAAAAATTCAGAAATAACGGTGGTTTCATCTTTCAAACCAACGCTTTTTTCCAACTCCGCTTACTCTGTCACCTCGTGTGACAAGATATATATTTTTATTTCGAGGAAATACCCTGATATTGCTTACGGAACTGAAGAAAAAAACGGAACAGAAGAACAATGGCGCGAACTTGCTACGTTGCTGGAAAAATTTGGTTCCTTGTCTTCCGTCTTAAACCAAGAATTAGGCCCGGTGCCGGGTTATGCTCATATCATTGGAAAGGTGTGGCAAACCAATGATTTATTTAAGAAGTGGCTTCTTTGGCTTGGCTTGAAAGTGTTTGGTGCAGGCGAAAATATCTATTTGTCCCACGTTCTCAAAAACAGTAATTCGGTGTCGGGTTTTGAGGAGCATATTTATAATGACTTGTTGGAAATTAACGTGGATGATCCTAAGTTCGACAGGTATTATACTGAGCGGAAAAATTTAATTATGGAAATGCCGAAGAGCATTCGATTAATAGCGTCATATTGTAACAAGGTCGGTCGAAAGGAAAAGTACGCCGTACATTATTTAACCGATTTAAGTGACAGAGAAAAACTTGAGCTCATGAATTGCCTCAGTATGTATGATTATTCTGAAGATGAATTGATGGGTATCACTAAGGATAACTTCAGATCGCTTTACCTCTATTTGCAACCTTTTAAGTTTACATCTGCGAATACAAAACTTGCCGAGAAAGACGAAGCGTTGCGGGATGAATTTACTGATTATTTTAGAACATATAAGTTGCAGAAAGTCACTAATCGTATTCAGTCTGATTTTATATCACAAGTTGAGCGCTATGCAGAGACGAGGCCGTATAATAAACTCCAGTTACGCAGTGCTATTGTCCGTAACCTGCCACAAAAAATTAAAGATGGTGCCCAGCTTTTTTTCTTTGACGCTCTCGGCGTAGAATATTTGGCTTATATAATGTCAAAGTGCCGGGAATATGATTTGATGGCCGAGCTGTCAATTGGACATTCGTTACTGCCTTCCATTACAAGTAAGAACAAAGAATTTATTCAATCCTTTAAATCCGAAGTTAAAAAAATCGATGACCTGGATGAATTAAAGCATCACAGCCAAGTGATCGATTATACCAAATGCAAAGTACCGGTACATTTGTTTTCCGAATTGACCATCATCGATAATGAATTAAAAAAAATTCATTCCCATATTGAAAATGGGGATTATGAATGCGCCGTAGTAATCGCCGATCATGGGGCAAGTCGTTTGGCGGTAATTCACGGCGAAGAGAATAAATCATCAATTGCGTTAGACGAAAGGGCAGAGCATAGCGGACGCTGTTGCCAGGTAGAGGATGACCCTAAGATTCCGTGTGCCGCGTTTGAGGATGGATTTGTGATATTGGCCAATTACAGTCGTTTCAAGGGGGGAAGAAAGGCCAATGTCGAAGTTCATGGCGGAGCCACTCTTGAAGAAGTGTTGGTGCCCGTAATTACTATTACTAGGAAACCGGAAAACATCGAAATATACTTTGTTAATCCGCTGGTCGAACTGCGTGGAAAGAATGTTGCGGTTATCAAATTGTTTTCAAATGTGCCACTTGAGCAACCTCGCTTGTTCGTTAACGAAATTTTTTATGATGGCGATTTTGAAGTAGATCGGAAATACATTAAGTTTCAGATGCCGGAGTTGAAACGTAGTCGGGATTGCGTGGCTGATGTCTATGATGGTGATATTTTGCTTAAATCCGGCTTGAAATTCAGAGTGCAGAAAAACGTTGCCAAAGACGTTTTGAGTTTATGATTGCGCAATGAAAGGATTCGATTACGATAGGTTGTATTATGATGAAAAACCCTGAACTTGTTGAACGATTTCGAGACGCCTTTGATGAGATGGTCGTATTTAAGGATTTAAAAAAAAGCAACTTTATTTCCTCTTTTAAGTTACCTTCTTTTATGCGCGATTGGGTCTTGAAGCGCTTTCAGGATGATGACGGCGCCGTTGACATAGATAGCGTAAAGGGTTTTATCGAACAATTCATCCCCAAAAAAGACGTTTGGAAAGAGATAGTCAATCGGGTTGTAAACAATAATGAACACGTCAGATTTCTTGCCAAAATTTCGGTAAATATAGACATAAGGACGCAGACGGTTTCGTTTGAGCTTCCCGATTTTGGCCTCAGTTCCAAAGACACCACAATTCCATCCGATACATGGGAGCGTTGCAGCGGTGCGTTATTGAAAGCCGAGGAAAACTGGGGGATTGTTGAGTTGGGTTATTTGCCCCCGGCGTCCGCGAAAGAACCCGGAAAGATTACGTTGAATAGTTTCCAAGATTTTTGTCCATACGTAGTTGACCTTGATGAATTCAAGACGGCAAGAGCAGATTTCTCGCTCGATGAATGGATAGATATTATCTTGGGAGCCGTAGATTATAACGCCTCCGGATACGATAATGTAGCCCAGAAATTGGCTCTTATTCAACGTCTGTTGCCGTTTGTAGAAAAGGGGGTAAACCTTATGGAACTTGCTCCCGCGGGTACCGGCAAATCTTATTTGTTCGGTCAAATCAGCAGGCACGGCTGGCTTGTTTCCGGTAAGGTCACGAGGGCGAAGCTGATTTACGATATCGGTAAAAGGAAAGACGGAGTCGTTGCTGTTCGCGATTATGTGGCTCTTGATGAGATTCGTGAAGCAGAATATATGCAAGATACGGAGATCCAATCGGCGTTGCAAGCGATTATGGAAAACGGCAAATATCGAGCTCCAGATAATCACGAGGTTATAGTGAACGCCGGTATTATATTTTTGGGTAATATATCTTCAAGTGCTATGAACGAATATCAGAACATGTTAAAAGAGTTACCCAGACCTTTTCACCAGCCGCAATTTCTAGATAGAATACACGGTTTCATTAAAGGTTGGGATTTGCCGCGTATGACCGATGATTTGAAAGTTTGCGGATGGTCATTAAATTCGGAGTACTTTGCCACCGTGATGCACGAACTGCGCGATGATCCGACATATCGCGCGTTGGTCGATGAACTCGTTGTTTTGCCAAAAGGGGCAGACACACGAGACACAGAAGCTGTTAAGCGGATATGCACTGCGTATATGAAACTTTTATTTCCTAACGTCCGTTCAGCCAATGACATATCAGTCAAAGATTTTAAGCGGTATTGTCTTCTGCCTGCCATGAACATGCGGGGTATAATAAGGATTCAGATGGGTTTTGCCGATGAAAAACTTGAAGGGCAAACAGTTCCGAACTTCACCGTGAAGGACGTTGGTAATTGATGAAGAAAATAAACAAGGTCGAGTCATGTATCGGCTGCGGAAAAACGCCTTTAAGCAGGGATGAGATTGGCATTCACAAAAAATTGATTGGTATGGGTTCAAAGCATTTCTACTGTTTGTCATGTCTTGCTGATTATCTGGGCGTCGACGAGCAGGATATATTGGATAAAATTGCAACATTTAAAGAGGAAGGCTGTACTTTATTCGATTGAATTGGGCTCGTTTTGAAGTTAAAGCAAATGGAGAAGCTCGGACAAGACGCTGCTCTGGCGGAGAATTTGGGATCACAGATTTTATATGATCCTCAAAGGGCAAGATCAGTTAACTTACAAAGCTCAATTTTTTGATAACGAAACAAGCTGATTTCCAAATAAATTAAATGGCGGTTCTCCGGCAAATCACAAGTTGCTTCGCAAAGAAACGGCGCTCGTGGAAAGTACGAAGCAGGGTGTGATTCAATCAACCCTGGCATTATAATCGTCATTACCTTAAAGGTTCGAAACCCAGGGACAAACTCTGACCCAAGCCTGCTCCGAAAATAAGGGGGCGGGTATTTTTCACATGAGACTCAACCGATGAAGCAGCGCATCTATGCCGACAACGCGGCGACAACTAAGCTTGACCCCGAGGCTTTCGAGGCCATGAAACCCTGGCTCCTGGAAGAGTACGGGAACGCTTCCCAGCCTTATTCTTTTTCCCGCGGACCGAAAGAAGCGCTGCGTAAAGCCCGCGAAACCGTGGCCGCGTGTGTCAATGCTTCCCCCGAGGAGATATATTTCACTTCCGGCGGCACCGAGAGCGACAACTGGGCCGTGAAGGGGGTAATGCTTTCTCACGTCGCCCGCGGCGCCGCCGTCACCTCCGCTTTCGAGCACCATGCCGTCCTTAACTCATTCAAAACCCTGGAGCGGCTCGGCTGCCGGGTGGCCTACGCGCGTCTGGATCGGACGGGGAGGGTGTCTCCCGACATACTCGCGGGCTGTCTGACCGGCGAGACGAAACTTGTTTCCGTCATGTACGCCAACAACGAACTGGGCACGATCCAGCCCGTGGCGGAGCTTTGCGCTCTCGCTCACGCGCGCGGCGCTCTGTTCCACACCGACGCCGTGCAGGCCGCGGGTCACGAGGATATCGACGTGCGCGAACTCGGCGCGGACATGCTTTCGGCGTCGGCCCATAAGTTCAACGGGCCGCGCGGCACAGGCTTTCTGTATGTCCGCAAAGGGACGGAACTCCCTCCTTACATGGACGGAGGAGCCCAGGAACGCGGCCGCAGAGCCGGCACGGAGAATGTGGCCGGCGCCGTGGGGCTGGCCGTGGCGCTTAAGAATAACGTCGCCGCGCTCCGGGAGAACCGGGCGCGGATCAAAGCGGTCGAGGAGACGCTGCTGCGCGCCCTCTCCGAAAACGGCGTTCCTTTCGTCAGAAACGGAACGGAGCCTTTTCTGCCGGGGCTTCTCAGCCTTTCCTTCGCGGGTAAAGAAGGGGAGGCTCTTCTGCACAGACTGGATCTCATGGGGATAAGCGTTTCGACGGGCTCCGCGTGCGACGGCAGGAGCGCGGAGATTTCCCACGTGCTGAAGGCCGTGGGGCTCCCGGAGGAACTCGCGCTGGGGACGATAAGGATATCTTTCGGCAAATACAATACCGAAGAGGACGCTCTGGCGATAGCCGGAGCTTTAAAGCGGATTCTGCTTGACTGAGTGACCGCCGAACCGGCTGTACGGTTGGGTTGTGCGGCGCCGGCGGGCGCCTCTTTCTTTTCCGCGCCGACCGGGCTCCGGCCCGGCTACCGGTTCGACTCCATGATGACGTCGTCGGCCTCGTGGGTCATCTTCTCGAAATTAAGCACCTTGCCCTTGCCGGTGCGCTTGACCTCGTACAGGGCGGCGTCGGCGTGGGTGAGCAGATCCGATTCGGTGAACGGCTGCGGCAGCTTGGAGTTGTCCATGATGCCGATGGAGCAGGACAGGTAGTAGCGCTCCGGCAGGTTGTTCACCTCTTTGCCCATGAACTCCTCGATCTCCTTCTTGTAACCCTTGCGGGCGTTCAGGCTGTCCAGCACGCGCTGCATCCTGGTCTCGGCCTCGTCGGCGCCGCAGTGCTTCATCAGGAACAGGAATTCGTCGCCGCCCCAGCGGCAGATCAGGTCGTCCGGCCCGCAGAACGAATTCAGCAGCTCGGCGAACCAGATCAGCAGCTTGTCGCCGATGTCGTGCCCGAGGTTGTCGTTGTAGTACTTGAAGTTATCGAGGTCGATGAAGCCCAGCGACAGGCGGTCGTTCGGCGCGATCTCCGAGATGATGTCGGTGAGTATGCGGTTGAACTCGCCGCGGTTGTAAAGGCCCGTCAGCATGTCGGTGGTGCTCACCCGGCGCAGTTGCTCTCTCTGCATGATCATGATGAGCTGCGTGGAGAGCTGCTGGGAGATCATGGTGATCGCCTCGTTGTCCTCGTTGTTCTGGGTCTTGTGCGGCTTGTCGAAGCAGAACAGCAGCATCTGCCCGAACACCTCGGTGCGGTAGATGAGCGGGTAGATCACGACCCGGTGCACGATGTCGACGCCGATCTTGATGTCGGTATACTCCTGGAACTCGCCGTTTACGTGCTCGTTTATAAAATCTCCGATCTTGCGGAAGCTGAAAGTCGGCCGGGTCTTGGAGGAGTTCAGCTCGTAGATGAGCGAGATGTTGCCTTCGTAAGTGGAGTAGATCATGCCGCCGTTGATGTTGAAATGCGACGACAGGAGCCGCAGGGTCTCGGCCGCGAGCTGTTCCTTGGACTCCACGCTCAGGCTGAAGTTGTGCAGCAGGGAGATGAGGCGCATCTCATGAACCTGCTGCCACAGGATGTTCACCTTTTTCTGCTGCTGGACCAGCTGGATGATCTGGTTGAGTTCGTTGAGCGGCACCTGGATGATGTCGTATCTGTCGTACGGCTGGTAATCGTTCCGCCAGCAGTTGGCGACCTGCCTCTGGCTGCTGAGGAGCTTGTTTCTGACCGCGTAGGCGTAGCCTTCCTTCAGGTAGCGGAAGGTTTCCTCGCCGTCGCGGTAGTGCCTCCAGAAAATGTTTATCGCGGTCACGTAGAACAGGATGTTCTGCTTCGGGGTGAACTTGCCGAGCTGCTGGGCCTTCCGGAGCCTGGCGAACTGCTCGAGGGCCTTGTCCTTCCGCTTGTTTTCCGTGAGGATGATGATCTGGACCAGGTCGAAGAGGAAACGCTCGTCTTCCTGGATCGGCACTTCGTTGCTGATGTTCGCGCATCTCCGCATCATCTGCTCGGCGAGGCCTATCTGCCCGGTGTAGGTGTACGCCAGCGCCTTGGTCAGGTAGATGTGGTTTATGCTGTGGAACGGCATCCGCCTGGTCCTGAGCACGGACATGATCTCGAGCAGGATGTCCAGCGTGTCCAGGCACTCGTTGAGCAGCCCGCACTGCAGGTACAGCTGCGCGATGTTGTAGATGGTGATGGTGATCTCGGTGTAGTCGTTGAGATGTATCGAGTTGCGCAGCGCCTTCAGGAAGTACTCGTGCGCCTTCGGGTAATCCTCCGTCTCGTTCAGCACGAAGCCGATGGAGTTGTAGACGTGGGTGAGCTCGGCCGGCACCTGGATCTCGGAGTACATGCTCTCCGAATGCCGGTAGGCGATGAGGGCGTCCTGGAACTGGTTGAGGTTGGAGAAGACCACGCCCTTGCAGTGGTTCGCGGCGGCGATCTCGTGCTTGATGCCGGCGCGGTTCGCGAGGGTCAGCGCCTTTTCGCACATTTTCAGGGCGTCGTCCATGGTCAGGTTCTGCGGATCGAGCAGGGCCTGGGCGAACGAGTTCCGCAGCACGTAAACCTCTTCCTTGATGAGGTCGTACCTCTCCAGGTTGGTGACCAGCGTGCTGATGTTGTTGTGCCCGAACTTGATGCCCGCCCGGTCGTAGGCCACGAACAGGCAGAAATTGGAGATGGCCACCAGCCTCATGTTCCGGCTGGTCTCGCCCAGGTGCGCGGCGAGCTCGGCGAAGTGGAGCGCCGATTCGAAGTCCGACCTGAAGATGTGGGTGTAGGCGATCTCGATGTACGAGTTGCAGGCGTCGTCGGTGTTGTTGTTGCGCTGGGCCTTTTCGTACATCAGGTCGAAGGCGATGAGGGCGTCCTCGTACTCCGCGTTGTACAGATGCGCCCGGCCGAGGATCTGGTAGATGAGCTCCTCGTTTTTGTATTTTCTTTCCTTGCCGAACTGGATGCGCTGGATGAGGCTGTTCGCGATCTCGATGACCTCGGTGTAGCAGAGGTAGTTGAACAGGATCTCGCAGCGCTGCACCGCCTCCTCGAACGTGTCCATGGGTCTCGCCTGGTAGTCCTGCACCGGCCAGTCGCCCGTGTAGTTGAGCGCTGGTTCGGTGTCGGAGGGACGCATCAGCGTGAAGAAGTGCTCGAACTCGTCCTCGGCTTCGAGCCAGCGCGACGCGGTGGTCGAGCGGGGGAGCCGGGCGGGATCGAAACAGAGCACCAGCACGCAGCTGGGATCGTCCCGAAGCGCGGTTTCGGCGTTGTCGCCGCTGTACGCCGAGAACATGTTGGTGCGCGCGCCGTTTCCCCGTTTCGGCGTGGGGGCCTGTCCCGGGAGGAAGTACTTGTACGTCGAGTCCATGCTTTTCGGCGCGAGGATGTCGATGAGGAACTTGATCGAGCTCGGGCCCGCGTACTGCAGGTCGCGGATGCACACCGGCAGGGGCTCGCTCCCGCTGAGCAGATGGCACAGGAGCGTCCGGATGTGCATCTTGATCCGGAGCTTCAGGTACTCGATGTCCGCCGGCATGTTGTATTCTTTGATGTTGAAGCGGTTCTGCAGCATCGAGTTGAGCATGATCGACTCGTATTTGCCGAGATTCAGGATCTCCGGCACGTCGGTGTATTTTTTGCCGATGCGCCCGAGCAGCTCGTTGATGAGATACAGGACGGGGGACAGGGGGGCGAAGTAATCCTCGGGGGTGAGCTGAATCCTGACCGGCTTGTCGATGCCTTTTTGCGAGCAAAGGATATCGAAGTCCCTGCAAATGTCCAGCTGGTTATCGCAGGAAACCGCCAATACCTGAATGCCCTTGGTCTTTAAATTCTGCCGGTAGGCCTGTTCCAGGGCTCCGCGTATATGTAGTGACACTTCAGTGGTATCCTCTCCCGCCCGGGCGGGCGCGGCACGCCGCCGAAAAAGGACAGTTTCTCATCGTTCGAAACGGTTCCGGCGCGCGCGGGCGCGAATCTTTTTCCCCGCCGGGCCGGATAAAAACACGCTCAAAGCCCTGCCGCGCGGCAAATCCGCGCCGCCCGGGCCGTGCTAAAACTACATTTTACTCCCAAACGGCGCGTCATATCAAGCAAATACGGCGGAGCGCGTCCGTCCCGGCCGCGAACGGGGGTCTTACGGCGGCTCCGTCCGCCCCCGGGCGGCCCGGCGCGGCGCGTTTTCCGCTAAAAATGTTCAAGCCGCGCCGCGATTGTTGTATAATGCGTCGATCGACGTTTCCCCAGTCATAAGGTTTGGCTTCCCGCCGGCGGCGGGAAGGGTAGAGGTGTTTTTATGTCTATGCGCTCGGTTTACTGCGGCGACGTGAGCGAGTCGCTGCTGGGCCGCGAGGTCGCGCTCTGCGGATGGGTCAACCGCCGCAGGGATCTGGGCGGCCTGATTTTCATCGACATGCGCGACCGGTCCGGGATCGTGCAGGTCTGTTTCGATCCGGAGCGGCGGGAGGCGCACGAGCTCGCCGCCACGCTGCGCAACGAGTGCTGCATCCTGGTCCGGGGCGCCGTCAGGGCCCGCCCGGACAACCAGATAAACCGGAGCATGAAGACCGGCGCGGTCGAGGTCGCCGCCCGGGAGCTCGAGATCGTCAACCGCTCCGAGCCGCTGCCCATCGACTTCAACCAGGAGAACTCGGAAGAGCTCCGGCTCAGGTACCGGTACATCGACCTGCGCCGCCCGGAGATGTTCGCCCGCTTCGCGGTCCGCGCCCGGATCACCGCCTTCGTGCGGCGGTTCCTCGACGCCCGCGGCTTCATCGACGTGGAGACCCCCATGCTGACCAAGGCGACCCCGGAAGGGGCGCGCGACTACCTGGTGCCGAGCCGGATCCACCGCGGCAAGTTCTACGCGCTGCCGCAGTCGCCCCAGCTCTTCAAGCAGATCCTCATGATGTCGGGCTTCGACCGCTACTACCAGATCGTCAAGTGCTTCCGCGACGAGGACCTGCGCGCCGACCGCCAGCCCGAGTTCACCCAGATCGACGTCGAGACCTCGTTCATGAGCTCCGCCGACGTGCGCGAGGTCATGGAGGAGATGATCGCCGGGCTCTGGAAGCATATCCTGGGCGTCGATCTGGGAAAATTTCCCGTGCTGACCTGGGACGAGGCCATGCGCCGCTACGGCTCCGACAAGCCGGATCTCCGCATAGACGCCGAGATCGCCGACATCGCCGACCTGGTCCGGGGCTGCGGCTTCGCCGTCTTCGCCGGCCCGGCGGAGACGCCCGGCGGCCGCGTCGCCGCGCTCCGCCTGCCCGGGGGAGCCGCGCGGACCAGCCGCAAGGTCATCGACGGGTACGCGGAGTACGTCGCCAAACTCGGCGCGAAGGGCCTCGCCTGGATGAAGGTGAACGAGCCCGGCAAAGGCGCCGCGGGCGTCCAGTCCCCGGCCGCGAAGTTCCTCGGCGACGGGCTCACCGACGCCATAGTCGCCCGGACGGGCGCCGGCGCGGGCGACATCATCTTCTTCATCGCGGGCGCGGACGGCCTCGCCGTATCGGCCGCCATGGGCGCGCTCCGGAACAAAGCCGCGGCCGACCTCGGCCTGGTGGCGGACGGCTTCCGGGCCCTCTGGGTCACCGACTTCCCCATGTTCGAGAAGAACCAGGACGGCTCCATCGCCGCCATGCACCATCCCTTCACCGCCCCGAAGGACGCGGATCCCGAGAAGCTCAGGAACGATCCGTACTCGGTCTACGCCGACGCCTACGACATGGTCATCAACGGCTACGAGGTCGGGGGCGGATCGGTGCGTATCCACCGGAACGACATGCAGGAGGCCGTGTTCGCGGTGCTCGGCATCGGCCCGGAGGACCGGCGCGAGAAGTTCGGCTTCCTGCTCGACGCCCTTAAGTACGGGGCCCCGCCGCACGCGGGCCTCGCTTTCGGCCTCGACCGGCTGACCATGCTCATGACCGGCACCGAGAACATCAGGGACGTCATCGCCTTCCCGAAGACCACGGCGGCGGCCTGCCTCATGACGGACGCCCCGAGCCCGGCCTCGGCGGAGGCCCTCGACGAGCTGGCCCTGAGCGTCCGGGAGTAAAACGCTTTAATTTACGGAACGCGGGCCCGCAGACCGCCCCCGGGAACGGGGCCCGCAAAAATTTTCAGGAGAAAACAACATGTCAGGTCACAGTAAATGGGCTAACATCCGCTTCCGCAAGGCGGCGCAGGACGCCCGGCGCGGCAAGATCTTCACCAAGCTCATCCGCGAGATAACCACCTCCGCCCGCATCGGCGGCGGCGACCAGAACGCCAATCCCCGCCTGCGCGCCGCCGTGGCCGCGGCCCTGTCGCAGAACATGACCCGCGACACCGTGAACCGCGCCATCGAGCGCGGCACCGGCGGCGGCGACGGCGTCGAGCTCGAAACCGTGATTTACGAGGGCTACGGCCCGTGCGGCAGCGCCTTCATGGTCGAGTGCATGACCGATAACCGCAACCGCACCGTCTCCGACGTCCGCCACGGCTTCGCCCGCTACGGCGGCAACCTCGGCGCGACCGGCTCCGTCTCCTATCTCTTCACCCGCAAGGGCGTGATCACCTTCGCCGCGGGCGACGAGGACAAGATCATGGAGATCGCCCTCGACGCGGGCGCCGACGACGTGGTGAGCGGCGACGACGGCTCCGTCGAGGTCAGCACCACCCCCGAGGGCTTCGGCGCCGTGCTCGACGCCTTCGAGGCGGCCGGCCTCAGGTACGACTCCGCCCAGGTGACCATGGTCGCCTCGACCGACGCCGACGTCGACGCGGCCCACGCCGAGACCTTCATGAAGCTGGTCGACTACCTCGAGGATCTCGACGACGTCCAGGAGGTCTACCACAACGGCGTCCTGAGCGACGAGGCGGCCGCGGCCCTCGGCTGACGCCGTTTCCGCCGCGCGGAGCGCGAAAAAAGACCGCCGGGCCCTCGCCCGGCGGTCTTTTTTATGTCTTTATGTCCTTTTCGCGCGCCGCGTCACGCCGCGCCCGCGTTCTCCTCCCCGGCGGGGGTTTCGCCCGCGGGGGCCGGGGCCTTGCCGTCCGGCGCCGGGGCGAGGGGCAGATCCTCAAGCGGGTTCCCGGGCTGCTCCGGGGCCGCGCCGCCCGCGCCCGCGTCCGGGACCACGCGCATGATCTTGAACTCGGTCAGGTTGAACATCGTGCCCTCGAGCTCGAACTTGCAGATGAAGGACAGGTTGTCGCCGCCCTTTTCGGCCGTGCCCACGTAGGTGAAGACATTGTTGCCGCTCTCCGGGCTGACCCCCTGCTTCTTGTCGGTGACCTTGAGGTCGTAGCCGCTCAGTCTGACGGTCAGGATGGTGAGGCAGTGCCCCTCGGCGATGGCCAGATCGGATTCCCTGAGCTTGCCCTCCGGGGCGTCCGGGGCCGCGGCGGCGCCGGAAAGCAGCAGGGCCGCGGCGAGGGCCGTCAAAATTTTATTTTTCATAGTGGTCGTCCATTTCTCGCAGTATCCGTTCGATCCTCGGGAGCCGCAGGTCCGGGTCGGGGCAGCTTTCGGCGAGGCGGAGGCGCGAGGCCCCGTCGAGCCCGAACTCCTTCCCGCGCTCCGTGACCAGGGATTTGAGGTAATCAAAGCTGACGTGTATTTTATCACCAAATTCTATCGACCCGTACCGCGCGTTCATTTCGACGGATCGCACGCCCAGTTTTTGTGACAGAAGCTTTAGTTTGGTGACGCGGATTACGTTGCCCGCCTCGGGCGGGAGCCGGCCGAAGCGGTCGACGATCTCGGCCTGGATCTCCTCCACCTCGGCGTCGTCCGCCGCCGAGGCGAGCCGCTTGTAAAGCTGCAGGCGGCTCCCGACGTCGGAGATGTAGGAGTCGGGGAAGAGGGCCGGGATATGGAGCTCGACGCTCACCTCCCGGCGGGTCATGGTCTCGAGGGAGGGCTCGCGGCCCTCCCGGAGCCCGGCCACGGCGGCGTCGAGCATCTCCGCGTAGAGGCTGAAGCCGATCCCCTCGATCTGCCCGGACTGCTCGGAGCCCAGGATTTCCCCGGCGCCGCGGATCTCGAGGTCCTGCGTGGCCAGGATGAAGCCCGAGCCGAGCTCCTCGAGGGAGGAGATCGCCTCGAGGCGCTTGCGCGCGTCCGCGGGCAGGGTGTCCGGGGGCGCGGTGAGCAGGTACGCGTAGGCCTGGTGGTGCGAGCGCCCGACGCGGCCGCGGAGCTGGTGGAGCTGCGCGAGGCCGAAGCGCTCGGCGTTCTCGATGATGATGGTGTTGGCCGAGGGCACGTCCAGGCCGGTCTCGATGATGGTCGAGCACACCAGGATGTGGGCGCGCTGGCGGTAGAAGTCGCGCATGACCCGGGTGAGCTCGCGCTGGGGCATCTGGGCGTGGGCCACGGCGATCTTCGCCCCGGGGAAGAGCTCCGCGAGCCTTTCCGCGGCCGCGCCGATGCTCTTGACGTCGTTGTGCAGGAAATAGCACTGGCCGCCCCGCTTGAGCTCCCGGGCGACCGCCTCGGCGATCACGCCCTCCCCGTACTCGTGCACGAAGGTCTTGACCGCGAGCCGCCCGGCGGGCGGGGTGGCGATGATCGACAGGTCCCGGATGCCGTTTAAGGACATGTTGAGGGTCCGCGGGATGGGGGTGGCGGTCATGGCCAGCACGTCGACCTCGGCGCGCAGGGCCTTGATCTTTTCCTTCTGGGCCACGCCGAAGCGGTGCTCCTCGTCGATCACGAGGAGGCCGAGGTTTTTGAACTTCACGTTCGCGCCGAGGAGCTTGTGGGTGCCGATCACGATATCGGCGGCGCCGCTCTCGATCCGGGCGAGGATGTCCTTTTCGTCGCGGGCCGAGCGGAAGCGGCTCAGGCACTCGATGAGGAAGGGGGTGCCCGCGAACCGTTCCCGGAAGCTTTCGTAATGCTGGTCGGCGAGGATCGTGGTCGGGGTGAGGATCGCCGCCTGGCGCCCGGCCGCGGCGGCGATGAAGGCGGCCCGCATGGCCACCTCGGTCTTGCCGAAGCCCACGTCGCCGCAGATCAGCCGGTCCATGGTTTTCTCCGAGGTCATGTCGGCGACCACGGCGTCGATGGCCTTCTGCTGGTCGTCGGTGACCTCGAAGCCGAACCCGGCCGCGAAGGCTCCGTACTCCTCGCGGTCGAGCGGGCAGGCGAAGCCCTTCTTGAGCTGCCGCCGCGCGTAGGTGTCGAGCAGGGAGGCCGCCACGTCCCGGATCTTGGCGGCGGCCTTCTCGCGGGTCTTCTTCCACGCCCCGGTGCCGAGCCGGGTGAGGGCGGTTTCGCGCGGCCCGCTGTAGCGCGACAGCAGGTACAGGGAGGTGACGGGGACGTACATCTTCGCCCCTTCCGCGTACTCGAGGGCCACGAACTCGGTTTTGACGCCGTCGACGGTCAGGACCCGCAGGCCCAGGTAGGCGCCGATCCCGTACTGCTCGTGCACGACCGGGTCGCCGGGGGCGAGCTCGGCGAGGTTCTTGATGACCGCGTCCTGACTGAAGTTCCGGTCGCGGCCCGCGCGCCGCCGGCGCCTCAGGGGCGCGGCGCCGAGGAGCTCGGTCTCGGTGACGACCGCGAGATCGGGGCCCAGGACGGCGCCCGCGGCGAGCGGGCAGACCGCGAGGCCCGTTTTGGCGCCGGAGGCGAGGAACGCGGGCAGATCCGCGAATTCTGCGAACTCGACCCGGCCGCGGAGCAGGTCGGCGAGGACGGACTTGCGCCCCTCCGTGTCGGCGGCGACGAAGATCCGGCCGCCGAACGTTTCCGCGAACTCCCGCAGGGGCGCGAGCGGGTCGGCGAGGGCCCGGTTCACCGCGAGCGGCGGGAGCGGGGCCGTGCCCGCGTTCGCCGAGCCTTTCGGGGCCGCGTCCGCCGGGCCCGGGAAGAAGCGCCGGCAGGGGAAGGCCGCGGCGCGCTTTCGGATCTCGTCCGGGCTTAAGAAGAGGAGCTCGGGGCGCAGGCTAGGGTGGTCGGGGTTCGACAGGTAGCGGCCGGCCCGCTCTTCGACCTCGCGCCGGAAAGCCTCCGCCGGGGCGCCGAGGTCCTCCATGAGCAGCAGCTCCGCGCCGGGCCGCAGGTAGTCGAACAGGGTCGCGGTCGCTAGCCCGGGGAAGAACAGGGGAAAGTAGTACTCGATCCCGGAGGGGATCTGCCCGCGGGACACGGCCCGGTAGATCCGGTGGTCGGGGAGCGAGGCGGGATTGAGCTCGCGGCGGTAGGCGGCCCGGAACGCCGCCACGGACTCGGCGGTGAAGGGGAACTCGTGGGCGGGGAGGAGCCGGATCTCCGGCACCTTGCGCGTCGATTTCTGGGTCTCGGGGTCGAACAGGCTGACGGAGTCGATCTCGTCGTCGAAAAAGTCCACGCGGAAGGGGGCGGCGCCGCCCATGGGGAACACGTCGACGAGCGATCCCCGGACGGCGAACTCCCCGTGCTCGAGCACCTGCCGGACCGCGTAGTAGCCGGCGTCCGCGAGCCGCCGCTTGAGCGCCGGGATGTCGATCCTTTCCCCGGTTTTCAGGCTGAACGACTCCCGGATCACGAAGTCCGGGGGCGGGAGCCGGCCCATGAGGGCGGTGACGCTCGCGACCGCGACCAGGCCCCGCACGCACGTGAGCCGGTACAGGAGCTCGAGCCGGCGCGAGACGATGTCCCGGTGCGGGGAGAAGCTGTCGTAGGGGAGGGTCTCGGGGTCGGGGAAGAGGAACACCCGGTCCGGGCCGAGGAGCGCGGCGAGCTCCTGCCAGAGGACGTAGGCCTCGCGCGCGCCCGGGGCGACCGCGAGAACGTCCCCGCCGCGCGCGCGGGCGATCCGCGCGGCGAGGAACGAGGCGGCGCAGCCGTACAGGCCGCCCACGCGTTTCGGGCGGCCCGGGACGGGCGGGTCGAGGCTGAGGGAATCGAGGTTCGTCATGGTTCTCCCGGGGGCCGGCCGCGTAACCGGGGAGGGCCGCGCCCCGGGCGTATTTTACCATGAACGCGCGGCGGGATCGACCGCCCGCCCGCGGGGGATCCGCGCGGAAACGCGGGGCGGATCCGGGACGCGCCCCGCGGGGCGTGCTAGAATCGCGGGGAAGGACGGAGGGCCCGGGCGGGCCCCTCCGGGAAAAAAGCGCAGGGGAGAAGGGTATGGAACTGCGGGTCACCACGGGGCTTATTTTCCGGGCCGGGAAATTTTTCTGCGGCAGGAGGAAGCGGGGGATGGCGATGGCCGGGAAATGGGAGTTTCCCGGGGGCAAGATCGAAGCGGGCGAGACGCCCGCGGAGTGCGTGGTGCGGGAGCTCCGCGAGGAGCTCGGGGTGCGCGCGGCGATCCTCGCCGAGATCGCCCGGGTCCGCCACGACTACCCGGATTTCACGATGATCCTCCACGTGTTCGTGTGCGCCGTGCCGGACGGCGCGGAGCCCGCGAGCCGCGAGCACGACGACGCGGGCTGGCGGACTTACGAGGAGCTGTGCGGCCTGGAATGGGACGAGTGCGACCGGAAGTTCTTCCCGGCCTTGAAAAGCTGGCTCGGGGCCCGGACGGATCCGGCGGGGCCGGGGGAGCCCCGCCCCCGAACCGGACCGGACTAGGCAAAAAACAAAAAGGCCGTCCCGGGAGGGACGGCCGGCAAAGCGCGGAACCGGTTCCGCTATTTCTTCATGGACTCGAAAAACTCTTCGTTGGTCTTGGTCATGGACAGGTGCTGGATCAGGAACTCCGCGCCCTTCGACTCGTCGTCGTCGGAGACGTTCATCGAGTTGATGAACTTGCGGATGATCCACATCTTGGCGAGCTCGTCCTGGGTGGTGAGCAGCTCGTCGTGGCGGGTGCTCGAGCGGTTGATGCTGATGGCGGGGAAGATGCGCTTCTCGGCCAGCTTGCGCACCAGGTGGAGCTCCATGTTGCCGGTGCCCTTGAATTCCTCGTAGATCACGTCGTCCATCTTCGAGCCGGTCTCGATGAGGGCCGTGCCGATGATGGTGAGCGAGCCGCCCTCCTCGATGTTGCGGGCGGCGCCGAACAGGGCCTTCGGCCCCTGCAGCGCCCCGGCGTCGACGCCGCCGGTGAGCACGCGGCCCGACGATTCCTTGGTGATGTTGTAGGCGCGGGCGAGACGGGTGATGGAGTCGAGGAGAATGACCACGTCGTGCTTGTGCTCGACGAGGCGCTTGGCCTTCTCGATCACCATCTCGGCGACCTGGACGTGGCGCTTGGGGTCCTCGTCGAAGGTGGAGGCGAAGACCTCGCCCTGGACCATCCGCTGCATCTCGGTGACTTCCTCGGGACGCTCGTCGATGAGGAGGACGATGAGATCGCATTCGGGGTTGTTGGAGTGGATGCTCTGGGCGATGTTCTGGAGGATCATGGTCTTGCCGGCTTTGGGCGGGGCCACGATCAGGCCGCGCTGGCCCTTGCCGACGGGGGAGATGAGGTCGATGATCCGGGCGGTGATGTCCTCGGTCGAGCCGTTGCCCCGCTCGAGCCGGAGCCTTTCGTTCGGGTGGATCGGGGTCAGGTTCTCGAAGAGGATCTTGTGCTTGTTGACCGCCGGGTCCTCGTGGTTGATGGTGTCGGCCCGGAGCAGGGCGAAGTATTTCTCGGTGTCGACCTTGGGGGGCTTGATCTTGCCGAAGACCGTGTCGCCGTTGCGGAGGTTGGATTTGCGGATCTGGCTCTGCGAGACGTAGATGTCGATCGGGCTCGGCTGGTAGGAGCAGTCGGCGTCGCGCAGGAAGCCGTAGCCGCCTTTCTCGCCGTCGATGATCTGGAGGACCCCTTCGCCGAAAATGTCCTCGCCGCTTTTCGCCTTGGCGCGGAGAATATTGTAGATGATGTCCTTCCGGGACTGGCGGCCGAGGTTCTCGAGCCCCATTTCCTCGCCCATGCCGATGAGATCAGCGGTCTGAATTTTTTTGAGATCTGATAAGTTCATACGAGTGCAAACTGTAAGTCGTGTGGATAATTCGGGGTTAAATCAGCGGGCGCCCGCGCGGGGGATCGTCTCAATGATGTGTTTCGTAACGGCGCTGGGGGACAGGGACATTCTGACAAACAAAAACTGACAAACGGAACCGGCGCGGCTTTCGCCGCATTTGATAATCACTGATTTCCGGAGCCGGCCGCCGGCCGTAATCCTTAATTGGCCGCCCGCCGCGGAAAAATCGTCTGAAACCAAAAGTCAGAGCAAATTTAACACTACCCGCGGCTTTTGTCTAATACTTTTTGCAAAAATCGGTCCGCGGCCCCGTCCGGCCCGTCCCGGGGCGCCGGCTCCCGCCCGCGCCCCGGGCGCGGGCGGAAGTCCCCCGCGCGGGGCTCCGCGCCCCGGCCCGGGGGTTCTTGACAGCGGGCGCGAAAAAAGTGACAATCAGGAGATCGCCCGGACGGGGAGGAGCCCCGGGCCGGGACGCGCGGAGAGCAGCCTATGATCGGTTCATTGCGCGGGAAACTGCTGGAGAAAAACCCGCCCAGCGCGCTCATCGAGGTAAACGGGATCGGCTACGAGCTGTCCATGCCCATGAGCAGCTTTTACGACCTGCCGGAGACCGGCCGGGAGGTTTTCGTGTACACGTCCCTGGTGATCCGGGAGGACGCCCAGCTCCTCTTCGGCTTCACCGGCCGGGAGGCCAAGTTCCTGTTCGGCGAGCTGATCAAGGTGAGCGGGATCGGCCCGAAGACGGCCCTCGCCATCCTGTCGTCGTTCACCCCCGGGGAGTTCGCGGCCGCCGTGCAGGACAATAAGATCGCCGCCCTGACGAGGGTGCCCGGGATCGGCCGCAAGACGGCCGAGCGGATGATTATCGAGATCCGCGACCGCGTCAAGACCTGGAAGATCGGCGCGGCCCCGGAGGGCGCCGCGGCGGGCGCGGAGACCGGCGCCCCCGAGGGGATCGGCCTCGTCATCGAGACCGACGCCGAGACGCAGGCCGTGCAGGCCCTGGTCTCCCTCGGCTACAAGACGGCCCAGGCGGCCTCGGCCGTGCACCGGGCCTACCGCGACGGCATGAGCGTGCAGGACGTGATCAGGCTCGCCCTCAAATCCGTCTGACCCCTCTCCCGGCGCGCCCGCCGCCCGGGAGTGTGATTTTCGCGTAAGGACACAAGGAAAAGGAAAGAACAAGACATGGCCATAGAACCGGACAGAGTCCTGAGCAGCGGCTCCCTCGGCCGGGCCGAGGACGGCGCCGACCGGGCCCTGAGGCCCCGGCGGCTCGCCGACTACGTGGGGCAGGACGACATGCGCCGCCAGCTCGAGATCTCGGTCGCGGCCGCGAAGAAGCGCCGCGAGCCCCTCGACCACATCCTGATCTTCGGGCCGCCCGGCCTCGGCAAGACCACCGTCGCCAAGATCATCGCCAACGAGATGGGCGCGGGGATCATCGAGACCTCCGGGCCGGTCCTCGAGAAGAAGGCGGACATCGCCGCGCTGCTCACCAAGCTCGAGCCAGGCGACATCCTTTTTATAGACGAGATCCACCGCCTGAACCCGGTCATCGAGGAGTTCCTCTACCCGGTCATGGAGGACTACCAGGCCGACATCATCATCGGCGAGGGGCCCTCGGCCGCCTCGATCAAGCTCGACATCGCCCCGTTCACCCTGGTCGGCGCCACGACCAAGGCCGGGTCGCTGACCTCGCCCCTCCACGACCGCTTCGGCATCATCCACCGCCTGCACTACTACAGCGCCGCCGAGCTGACCGTGATCGTGCGGCGCTCGGCGTCCGTGCTCGGCCTGAGCCTCGACGACGAGGGGGCGCGGGAGATCGCCCGGCGCAGCCGCGGCACCCCGCGCATCGCCAACCGCCTGCTCCGGCGCGTGCGCGACTACGCCGAGGTGCGCAACGGCGGGCTCATCGACCGCGAGACGGCGGCCTTCTCGCTCGAGATGCTGAAGATCGACGACCGCGGCTTCGACGATCTCGACCGCCGCTACCTGCGCGCCATCATCGACCGCTTCGGCGGCGGGCCGGTGGGTGTGGAGACGCTCGCGGCGATCCTCGGCGAGGACCGCGAGACCATCGAGGACGTGCTGGAGCCGTACATGCTCCAGGAAGGGTACGTCCGGAGGACCCCGCGCGGCCGCGTGGCCACCCGGGAAAGCTACGGTTATTTCGGTCTGGAGGCCCCCGAAGATGAGTGAAGGTTTCTTTTTTAAAGTGAGGGTTTATTACGAGGACACCGACGCGGGCGGAGTGGTGTATAATGCCAACTACGTGAAATTCCTCGAGCGGGCGCGCACCGAATGGCTGCGGGCCCGCGGGGCCGAGCAGCGCGCCATGCTCGAGCGGGGCACGGGGTTCGTGGTTTCGTCCATGACCGTGAACTTCCGCAAAGCGGCCCGGCTCGACGACGAGCTGCTGGTCGGCTGCGCGCCGGTGAAGGTGGGCGGGGCGTCCGTGGTGTTCCGGCAGGACATAACCGACGCCGCCGGGAACCTGTACGTGGCCGCGGAGGTGAAGATCGTGTGCGTGGATCTCCGGGAGATGAGGCCGGCGGTCATTCCGCCGGAGTTTAAAGAGGTTTTTTTGAGTGAATCCCCTAAGTGAAGTAATTGTGGAGACCCCCGCGGTTCCGGCCGGCGGGGGCGAGATTTCGGTCACCCAGCTGATCCTGGACGCGAGCCCCCTGGTCCAGGGGGTGATGCTGTTCCTGCTGCTCCTCAGCGTCATAAGCTGGGCCGTGATCGTCCAGCGCGGCAGCTACCTCAAGTACTGCAGCCGGTCGGCGCGGCAGTTCGAGAACGAGTTCTGGGGCAACATCGACCTGAACCAGCTCTACCAGTCGTGCAAGAGCAAAAAGAGCCTCTCCGCCATGGAGAAGATCTTCACCGCGGGCTTCACCGAGTTCGCCCGCATGCACCGGCAGGGCGTCAAGAACAAGGACACCCTGATGGACGGCACCTACCGGGCCATGAAGGTCTCGTGCTCGCGCGAGATCGAGCAGCTCGAGAACCATCTGCCCACCCTGGCGACAATCGGTTCCATCAGCCCCTACATCGGCCTGTTCGGCACGGTCTGGGGCATCATGAGCGCCTTCCTTTCTTTGTCGGCCGTCAAGAACGCCACCCTGGCCATGGTCGCGCCGCCGATCGCCGAGGCGCTCATCGCCACCGCGATGGGTCTGTTCGCGGCCATCCCCGCGGTGCTGTTCTACAACCGCTACGCGACCAAAGTCGAGAAGCTCGAGAACCAGTACCTGAACTTCATCGACGAGTTTTCCACCATCCTGAACAGAAACACCGCCGCGGGCCCCAACGGGGGACAGTAGCGGCTTAGGGAGCCCGAGGACATGAGAAGAGGCAGAGCCAAGAACCGGCCGGTGGCGGAAATCAACGTGGTGCCCTACATCGACGTCATGATGGTGCTGCTGGTCATCTTCATCGCCACGGCGCCGGTGGTCATGCAGGGCGTGACCGTCGATCTGCCCCAGGCCGAGTCGGAGCAGATGAGCGAGGAGCTCAAGACGCCCGTGGTCTGCACGGCCGACCGCAACGGCCGTTACTTCGTGGATCTCGGCGACTCCCATTCCGAGGTCCGGGACCTGAGCGAGCTCACCTACCTGGTGTCCGATTACCTGAGGACCCGGCCCGGCAGCCCCGTGGTCGTGCGCGGGGACGCGCGCGCGTCCTACGACAGCGTGGTCCAGCTCTTAAACGCCCTCAAACAGGCCGGGGTCGAGAACGTCGGCCTGGTCACCCGGCCCGCCGGCGACTGAGGCTGCCGCCGTGAAAACGAGTTTCGCTTCGGCCGTCTTCGTCTCCCTGCTGCTGCACGCCGCGCTCCTGTTCGTCATCTTCGCGGGCTTCCGGCACTTCCGCCACGAGGAAGCCCCGCGGCCCGCCGTTAACCTCATCCACGCCACGGTCATCAGCGAGGACGCCCTGCCCCAGGCGAAGCGGGGCCGGCGCGCCGCCGCGGCGGAAGCCAGGCGCCGGGCGGAGGAGCAGAAGCGCGCGGAAGAGGCGCGCCGGGCCGAGGAGCAGAAACGCGTTCTCGAGCTCAGGAAGCGGGAGGAGGCGGCCAGGGCCGAGGAGGCCCGCAAGGCGGAGGAAGCCCGCAA
>CAZFNS010000002.1:127187-141316 GCA_964520475.1 uncultured Enterobacterales bacterium | reverse complement strand
CGAAGAAGAAAGCCGAGGAAGAAAAGAAGCGCGCCGAGGCCGAGGCGAAGAAGAAGGCCGAGGAAGAAAAGAAGCGCAAGGAAGCCGAGGCGAAGAAGAAAGCCGAGGAAGAGAAGAAGCGCAAAGAGGCCGAGGCGAAGAAGAAGGCCGAGGAAGAGAAGAAGCGCAGGGAAGCCGAAGCCAAAAAGAAAGCCGAGGAGGAAAAGCGCCGCCGGGAGGCCGAACGGGCCGAGGACGAGCTTCTGGGCGAGCTCGGCGACGAGGGCACCGCCGACGAGTCGGCGGGCCGGCCGGGCGGCGGCGACGAGATCCTGCTCTACGGGCAGAGCGTCGTCGAGACGATCAAGCGCTACTGGAAGGTCGACAAGTCGATGAACGGCGCGACCGGCGTGCTCTCCCTCAAGATCGACGACTCCGGCCGGATCGTGAGCCAGAGCTGCCAAGGCGACAAGCGGGTGTGCGGCGCGGCCCTGCGGGCCGTGACCATGATCGGGACCCTGCCGAAGCCCCCGTCCCCGGAATGCCGCGACATCAACGTCAAACTGACGCCGAAGGTGTAGCCCCGGGCGCCGGGCCGGTATTTTCCCGCGGAACGCCGAAATATTTTGCTAATTTTTATAAAAATGGTATCTTGACTGTAGTATCGGGGAATTTCCGGCCGGCTCCGGCCGGGCGGCCCGCGGCGGGGGATCCGCGCCCGGGAAACGGCCCCGTGACAACGAGCCGCGCGGCCGCCGGAAGACCCGGCGCGGACGCGGCGAAGGACTCGACATGAATTTCTGCAAAATACTGCTCGGCGCCGTTTTCGGCCTCGCCTGCGCGGCCGCGGACGCGGAGCTGAACCTCGAGCTGGTCGGCGGCATCGACTCCGGCCGGAAGATCGCGGTCGTCCCGTTCGGCGGCCAGCAGGCGGTAAGCACCGACGTCGCCAGGGTCGTGAGCGACGACCTGGCCCGGACCGGGGTCTTCGCGCCGACCCCGAGCACCGGCTTAAGGGCCAACCCGCACCGCGCCGCCGACATCAAAACGGCCGATTTCGAGCCGGGCACCGAGGCGGTGGTGGTGGGGGAGATCGCCGGGAGCGGGAGCTCCTTCAACGTGAACTACACCGTGGCCGCCCTTAACGGCACCTCCGTCAAGCCCCTGTTCGGCTTCAAGGCGACGGTTCCCGCGTCCAAGATCCGCGCCTACGCGCACCGCATCAGCGACACCGTCTTCGAGCGGCTCACCGAGATCAAGGGGGCCTTCTCGACCAGGATCGCCTACGTCAGGACCCTGTTCGGAACCAAGCACCCCTACGAGCTCTGCGTCGCGGACTACGACGGCGCCAACGAGACCCGCCTGCTGGTGTCCTCGCAGCCGCTCATGAGCCCCGACTGGTCGCCGGACGGCAAGAAACTCGCCTACGTCTCCTTCGAGAACCGCAAGGCCGAGATCTACGTCATCGACGTCGCCACCAAGGCGCGCTCCAAGATCGCCTCCTTCACCGGCCTGAACGGCAATCCCAAGTGGGCCCCGGACGGGAAGCGCCTCGCGGCCGTGCTGTCCCGGGACGGCAACCCCGAGATCTACATCATCGACGTCGCGGCCAAAAAAATGTCGCGCGTGACCGACAACGGCGCCATCGACACCGAGCCGGAGTGGAACCCGGCCGGCGACGCCCTGTACTTCGTGTCCGAGCGCGGGGGGAACGCCCAGGTTTACCTGTATTCCCTCGCCGACGGGTCCGTGCGCAAGGTCACCGACCGCCCGGTCAAGAATCTGTCCCCGGCGGCGCTGCCCGACGGCTCGGGCCTCATCACGGTCAACCAGTCGGACGGCTTCACGGTGTCGCGGCAGGACGCGGGCGGCTCGTTCTACGCCCTCAGCTCCACCAAGCTCGACGAATCGCCGAGCGTCGCCCCCAACGGCACGATGATCGCCTACAGCACCGTGACGGGCGGGCGTAAGGGCCTCGTCATCATCTCGGCGGACGGCAGGAGCAGATGGCCGATGGACAAGGGCCGGGGGGAGATGTCCCAGCCCTCGTGGTCGCCGTATCTGAAATAATTTACAATTACATAAAGGTTCCAATTTTACGGAAGGCAGAAGGTGAAGGTTATGTTTAAGAAATTCGCACAGTTTTTGGCAATCGGGCTGCTGGCGGCGCTGCTCGGCGCCTGCTCGACGACCGACGAGGACGCGGGCGCGCTCGTGGAGGATCCGCTGAACGGCGAGGAAACCGCCAAGGAAGAGGAAGTCGTCCTCGAGGACGGCGCCATCATCATCGGCGACAACTACGACTCGTACAACGACGGCCTCAAGCTCACGGACGCCCAGAGAGCCAAGCTCCAGGCCCTGAAGCAGGACAGCACCATCTACTTCCCCTACGACAGCGAGCAGATCCCGACCACCTACGCGGCGCTGCTCCAGGCCCACGCCGAGTTTCTGACGAGCGCCCCCGAGATCAAGATCCTCATCGAGGGCCACACCGACGAGCGGGGCACCCCCGAGTACAACATCGCCCTGGGCGAGCGCCGCGCCCGCGCCGTGGCCGGCTACCTGCTTAACCTCGGCGTCACGCCCGACCAGATCTCCATCGTGAGCTACGGCGAGGAGAAGCCGCAGAGCTTCGGGCACGAGGAAGGGGCCTGGTCGAAGAACCGCCGGGCGGTCATCTCGTACTGAGGCGCCTCCGCCTTTTAACCTTCGCGCGTCCCGCGCGCGCGTTTATTGAGGGACAGCACCGATGCTCAAAAAGATATTGCTGGCGGCGGCGCTCGCCGCCGCGGTTCCGGCCCACGGCGCCGACAGCTACGAAGTCCTGCAGCAGCAGCTCAAAAGCCGCGACTCCGCGCTTCTGGACATGCAGAACCGCATCGACACCAACGAGCGGACGATCCGCGGCCTGCGCGGCGACATCGACGATCTGAAGGCCCGCCTCGCCAAGGCCGAGGCCGGGCTCGCCGCCCTGCGCGGGCAGGCGGCCGCCCCCGCGGGCGCCGCTCCAGCGGAAACCGCGCCCGCCGCGGCCCCGGCCGCTCCGGCCAAGGAAGCCGCCGCGGCTCCCGCCCCGGCCGCCGGCGCGGCCCCGGCTCCCGCTCCAGCCGCCCCCAAGGCCGACGCCGCCTCGGACGAGCAGCGCGAGTACGACGCGGCCTTCGCCAAGGTGAGCGCCAACGACTTCCCGGGGGCCCGGACCGCCCTGAGCGCCTTCGTCGCCAAATACCCGGACTCGAAGCTCGTGCCGAACTGCTACTACTGGCTCGGGCAGATGGCCTTCAAGCAGGCCCGCTACGACGAGGCCCGGCAGAACTTCCTCAAGGTCACCCAGTTCCAGGACTCGCCGAAGCGCGCCGACTCGATCTACAAGCTCGGCCAGTCCTCCCAGGCGATGAAGGACAACGAGAAGGCGAAGAAATTCTACCGCCTGGTCGTCCAGACCTATCCGAACACCACCGAGGCGGTCATGGCCCAGCGGGCCATCGACGCCCTCAAGTAACCGGACCGGCGCGCGCCGGGAGGAACCGCGGGCCCGCGCCCGCGGTTTTTTTGCGCGCGCGCCGCGGGGCGGGGCCCCGGGCGGGGCCGCGGCGCGCCGCCCCGGGAGAAATTCCCCAACCGGGGAAAATTCCTTAAAATCGCAAATAAAGCTTGCATGATTTTTTAAATGCGGTAATATAGCACGCATCGGGACGAGGCAGCACCGAATGTTCCCAGGAACAGGACGGCGAGGCCGTGCGGGTCGTTAGCTCAGCCGGTAGAGCAGCGGACTTTTAATCCGTTGGTCGACGGTTCGAATCCGTCACGACCCACCACTTCTCCCGAACACGCAAGGAACGGGTCCTTAGCTCAGCTGGCAGAGCAGTTGACTCTTAATCAATTGGTCCAGGGTTCGAGTCCCTGAGGACCCACCATTCTTTGCCGCGCCGTGGTCGCTTAGCTCAGCTGGGAGAGCGTCTCCCTTACAAGGAGAGGGTCAAAGGTTCGATCCCTTTAGCGACCACCACCGCAGCGCGTTTCGCGGTCGCTTAGCTCAGCTGGGAGAGCGTCTCCCTTACAAGGAGAGGGTCAAAGGTTCGATCCCTTTAGCGACCACCACCCGTTTCGGGTCCTTAGCTCAGCCGGCAGAGCAGTTGACTCTTAATCAATTGGTCCAGGGTTCGAGTCCCTGAGGACCCACCAGCGATTCTTAAATCTGTTTCCCTTTATGAGAGGGAGCGCCCGCCCCGGCCGCGCCGCGGCCGTTCCGCCGGGCGCTCCCCGCGTTTTCTTTTTACTTTCGGCCGCGCGCGGCTATAATGGGAACGGGGCCGGCGGGGCGGCGCACCGCCCCGGCCGGCGGCGGTTTTTTTACCCGGAGGCGGGCAGTTGGCGATTATCCTGGGCATCGACCCCGGTTCGCGCGTGACCGGATACGGCGTCGTCGCGAGCGCGGGTCAGAAGATAACCTACGTCGGTTCGGGCTGCATCCGGACGGCGGGGGAGCGGCTGCCGCCGCGCCTCGGGCAGATCCACGACGGCGTGCGCGAGATCATCGCCCAGTTCCGCCCCGACTACGTCGCGGTCGAGGAGGTGTTCCTCTCGAAGAACGCGGCGAGCGCCCTCAAGCTCGGCCAGGCCCGGGGCGCGGCCATCGTCGCCGCGGTGGCCCTCGGGGTACCGGTCTACGAGTACAGCGCCCGCCAGATCAAGCAGTCCGTGGCCGGCTACGGCAACGCGACCAAGGAGCAGGTGCAGGACATGGTGGTCCGGATCCTGAAGCTGGGCGACCGCCCCATGCCCGACGCCGCGGACGCCCTGGCCGGGGCGATCTGCCACGCCCACGCCATCACGACCCTCATCGGCATGGAGCTCGGGGGCCTCAGGGACACCAGAGGCATGTCGAAGGGAAGAATTTATTAGCCCCCGGAGATCCCCGGAACCCGCCGGGGGGAAGAATTTATCGGCCCCCGCGCGATAGCGCTTGCATATTCGCGCGCGATGTGGCAGAATTCACACACTTTAAAGGTACTCGGGCTGAGTTAGTGATCGGCTCGCAGCGAATTCGAACATAATCCACGGAGATTACATAATGTCACTAAGCACTGAAGCCAAAAAGCAGATTGTCGCGGAATACGCGCGCTCGAAGGACGACACCGGCTCGCCGGAGGTTCAGATCGCGCTCCTCACCGCGCAGATTAACCACCTTCAGGGTCATTTCGCCGTCCACAAGAAGGACTTCCACAGCCGCCGCGGCCTGCTGCGCATGGTCGCCGAGAGACGCAAGCTTCTCGACTACCTGAAGCGCAAGAGCGAGGACCGCTACAACGCGATCCGCGCCAAGCTCGGCATCCGCCGCTAGTCCCCCGGGGCGCGACGGCGGGGCGTAAAAACGCGTCAGCATAAGGATGCTCCCGTTCGGGGGCATTTTTTTTGTCCGGGCTTCGCGGGGAGAGCGCGGATCCCCCGGGGAGGAGGGGTCTTTTTTCAATTTGTGAAGAGTCTTGCACAACAAACGGGCCGGCCCTGTCCGCCGGCGTAATTTTGCTAAAATGACAGCATGCGGACGGGGGAGGGCTTATGAAGGTTTTCCAGATCGTGGGTGTCCGGGGATCCGGCAAGACGACCACGGCCGAGCGCCTGATTAAGGCCTTCCGGCGGCGGGGCCTGCGGGTGGGGACGGTCAAGTCCGTCGGCTGCCCGGCCTTCACCCTCGACCCGGACGGCGGGACCGGCACGGCCCGGCACCGCCGGGCCGGGGCCGAGGTCACGGTCGCCGCGGGCCGGCGCGAGACGGACGTCATGTACGGGCGCGCGCTCGAGCCGGAGACCCTGTTCCGGCACCTGGCGATCGACGGGCTCGACCTCGCGGTCGTCGAGGGCGCGTACGCGTGGGATCTGCCCCGCGTGGTGTGCCTTAAGAACTTAAGCGAGCTCGCGGAGCGCCGGACGGAAAAGACCTTCGCGGTCGCGGGGGTCCTCGCCGGCGCCGCCGGGGCGGGCGCGGCGATCGCGGGCCTGCCGGCCTTCGGAACCGAGGAGGCGGCGGACGCCCTCGCGGATCTCGTCCTCGGGACCGTCCCGGAGATCGCCTTCCCGGTGGGGCGGCTGCCCCGGCCGGCCTCGAGCCGCGTCTGCGCCGGCGCCTGCCGCGTCCGGCGGGGCCGGGCGGGAGAACAAAAACAAAACGGAAACGAAACCGGCGGGGCGGCCGCGGAAGAGGCGGGAGCCGTCGCCGAAGAAGGAGGAGCGGATGGATAAGCGCGGCGCGGTGCGCGCGGTCTGCCTGAGCGCCAGAAAGGGCACCCCCAAGACCCCGGCCGCGGCGGCCGAGCTCGTCGCGGATTCGGGTCTCAAAGACGATGCGCACGCGGGGCCCGGGCCCCGGCAGGTGAGCATCCTCTCCTTTGAGGAAGCCGAGAAGTTCCGCCTGGCCGGCTCGGGCGCCGGCCCCGGAGCCTTCGGGGAGAACCTGCTCGTCGAGGGGATCGATTTCGCCGAGCTGCCGCCGGGCACGCGGTTCGCGGCGGGCGAGGCCCTGCTCGAAACCACCCGGATCGGCAAGAAATGCCACAGCCGCTGCGCGATCTACAAGCGGACGGGCCGCTGCATCATGCCGGACAGGGGCGTGTTCGCGCGCGTCTTAAAGGGCGGGATCGTCCGCCCGGGCGACGCGGTCGTCCTCACCGAAGCGCCGGAATGGCGCTTCACCGCCGCCGTCGTCGTCCTGAGCGACCGGGGCTTCCGGGGCGAGCGGGAGGATCTCACCGGCCCCCTCGTTAAAAACATCCTGCTGAACGCCGGCTACCGGGTGGTCTCCGCCGCGCTCCTCCCCGACGACCGGCCGGCGATCGAGCGCGAGCTCGTCCGGCTCTGCGACGAGCTCGGGGTCAATCTCGCCGTGACCGCCGGGGGCACGGGCTTTTCCCCGCGCGACGTCACCCCCGAGGCGACCCTCGCCGTCGGGGAGCGGAACGTGCCGGGCCTGCCCGAGCTCATGCGCGCCGAGTCGCTCCGGATCACCCCGCGGGCGGCCCTGTCGCGGGCCGCCGCGGTCATCCGGGGCAGGACCCTGATCGTGAACCTGCCGGGCAGCGTCAAGGGGGCGGAGGAATGCCTCGGGTTCATTCTGGACACGCTGGGGCACGGCCTGGATATCCTGCTCGGGAGGGACGGGGAATGCGGCAGAAAGGACTGATCGCGGTTCTCGCGGCGCTCGGCGCGGCCGCGGGGTGCGGCGGGGAGGAGCCCGCGGCGCTGCGGATCTGCGCGGCCGCCTCGCTCACGGAGACCGCGGCCGCCGCCGCGGCGCTGTACGAGCGGAGCCGCCCCGGGGTCCGGACCGAGCTGACCCTGGACTCGTCGGGAACCCTCGGGAGACAGATCGGGGAGGGCGCCGCCTGCGACGTCTTCATAGCCGCGGCGCCCGGGCCCGTGGACGAGCTGGAGCGGAAGGGCCTCATCGCGCCCGGGACGAGGGTCGATCTGCTCGAGAACAAGGCGGCGCTGGTCGTCCCGCCGGGGAGCGCCGGGGAGAAACTCACTTTCGCGAACCTGAAAGAAAGTTTCGCGGGGGAGTGCCGGGTTCCCTTCGCCATCGGCAACGCGGACGTGCCGGCCGGGCGGTACGCCCTCGGGATCTTCCGGTCCCTGGGCATCGACGCGGACGAGCTCGCGTCCCGGGGGTGCCTGTCCTACGGCGCCAGCGTCAGGGAGGTCGCCGCGCAGGTGGCCGAGGGCATGGCCCGGGGCGGGATCGTCTACGCGACCGACGCCAAAGCGGCGGGTCTGCCCGTCGCCGATCTCGCGCCGGCGGAGCTGAGCGGGCGGGTCGTCTACCCCGCCGCCGCGCCGCGGGGCGGGGACGTGGCGCGGGCGAAGGATTTCATCGGGTTCCTCCGCTCGGAGGAGGCCGCGCGGATCTTCGCGGACGCGGGCTTCGTCCCGCTCGGGCCGGCCCCGCGGGAATAGAGGGAGGGCGCGTGGATCTCTTCCCCCTGTACAACTCCGTGAGGATCGCGCTCGTCGCCACGGCCGCGGTGTTTTTCGCGGGGATATGCCTCGCCTTTTACGTCGCGAAGCTGCCGCCGCTCGTAAAGGGGCTCTGCGACGCGGTCCTCACCGTGCCGCTCGTGCTGCCGCCGACGGTGACGGGGTTCCTGCTCCTGCGCCTCCTGAGCCCGAACCGCGGCCTCGGGGCCTTCCTGCTCGAGAACTTCGACGCGCGGCTCGTCATGACCTGGCAGGCCGCCGCGCTCGCCTCGGCGGCGGTGGCCTTCCCGCTTATGTACCGGACGGCGCGGGGCGCGTTCGAGGCCTTCGACCGGGACGTCGAGGACGCCGCGCGCACCCTGGGCCTGAGCGGGACCTACATTTTCTGGCGGATCCGGCTGCCCTGCTGCCGGACGGGGATCGCCGCCGGGCTCGTGCTGGCCTTCGCGCGGGCCCTGGGCGAGTACGGGGCGACCAGCATGGTCGCGGGGTACACGCCGGGGGTCACCGCCACGGTGTCCACCGCGGTGTACAATTTCTGGAGGACCGGGGACGACGCGCGGGCGTTCGCGTGGGTGGGGGTGAACCTCGCCCTCTCGTGCGCCGTGCTGCTCGCCCTGAGCCGCTTCGAAAAAAGCCCGGGCTACGGCGGGAGCAAAACGTGACGGGGCTCGAGGCGGAGATCGAAAAGAAACTCCCGGAGTTCGTCCTCCGGGCGGAGTTCGCGTGCGGCGGGGACGGGACCCTGGCGATCCTCGGGCCGTCGGGGAGCGGCAAGACGACGCTTTTGCGCTGCCTGGCCGGCGTGACGAAGCCGGACGAGGGGCGGATCGTCCTGAACGGGCGGGTCCTCTACGACTCCGCGGCCGGGATCTGCCTGCCCCCGGGGGAGCGCCGGATCGGGCTTCTGTTTCAGAACCGGGCGCTGTTCCCGCGCATGACCGTGCGACGGAACGTCCTGTGCTGCGTCCGGAGGGACGGCGGGGGCGGGGCGGCCCTCCCGCCCGAGCGGGTCTTCGCCGCGCTGCGGCTCGGGGCGATCCTGGACCGGCCGGCCGCGGAGCTGTCGGGCGGCGAGGCGCAGCGGGTCGCGCTCGCGCGCATCCTGGTGAACGGCGCCGCCGCGCTGCTGCTCGACGAGCCCCTCGCGTCCCTGGACGAGTACCTGCGCTTCGCGGTGGAGATGGAGCTCAGGGAGGCCGTGCGGAATTTCCCGGGGCCCGCGGTCTTCGTGACCCACGACTGGGAGCAGGCGCGGCGGCTCGACGGCCCCGCGGCGATCATGGACCGCGGGGAGCTCGGGAAGCCCGCCCCGAAGGACGAGATCGCCGCGCGCCCCGGCACGGTCGCGGCCGCGCGGATCACGGGGGTGCGGAACATCGCGCCGGCGCGGGCCGTTTCCGGCCGGCTCCTGATCCCGGGCTGGGGCCTCGACCTGCCGCTTGCGGACGCGGCCCCCGGGCCCGCCGCGGCGGACGTCGGGGCGGCGGGGATCCGGGAGGAGGCGATCCTGCCGCCCGGGGCGGCGCGCGGCTCCGGGCCGGCAACGGCGGCGCGCTTCCGGGTCGCCGACGCGTTCGGGAGCGGAGACGGGCGCGCCGCCGCGGGGCTGAGCCCGGCGGCCGCGGAGCCCGTCCCGCTGTACTGGCGGGTCCCCGGGAACGCCCCGGAACCCCGGATCGGGGACGAGATTGAATTACACATAAGGCGCGGGGGCGTCATGCCCCTGAGGTTTTGAGCCGGTTTACGGCGGTTTAGCGAGGAAAAAAGCGTATGGACAACAGAAGCAACACGGACGTATCGTTGAGAATGAACAATTTCCGGGAGGCGCGCGCGCTGCTCCTCGGGAAGATCAAGCCGGCGGGGACGCGCGTCGTCGACCTCTCCGAGGCCGCGTTCCTCGTGGCCGCCCGGGATTACGCGGCGGACCGGCCGGTGCCCGGTTTCGCGCGGGCGGCCTTCGACGGCTACGCCATGCGGAGCGCCGACCTCAAGGGCGCGGCGGAGCGTCCCGTCACCCTGGCCGTGGTCCGCGAGATCCGGGCGGGCGGCGAGGCGGGGGCCCCGCTCGGGGCCGGGCAGGCCGTCAAGATCATGACCGGAGCCCCGGTGCCCGCGAACGCCGACTGCGTGATCATGCGCGAGAAGACGACGTTCTCCCAGGGGAGCGTGACGGTGGGCGAGGAACTCAAGGCGGGCGCGAACGTCGTCGTCCCGGGCGAGGATCAGCCCGCGGGGGCCCTGATCGTCGGGCTCGGGGAGCGGATCGGCGCGGCCGCCGCCGGCATGCTCGCGTCCCAGGGGATCGATAAGGCCGACGTCTACAAAAAGCCCCGGGTCGCCCTGATCTCCACGGGCGAGGAGATCGCCGAGCCCGGAACGCCGCTTCCGCCCGGCGGGATCTACAACTCGAACCGCTTCACGCTCGAGGCCGAGCTCCGCCGCATGGGGTGCGATCCCTACTACCTGGGCGCGGCGAAGGACGACGTCCTGGCCATCGCGGCGAAGATCGGCACGGGCCTCGGGACCTGCGACGCGGTGATCCTCACGGGCGGGGTCTCGGCGGGCGAGTACGATTTAGTGCCCGCGGCCATGGCGCGCGCCGGGGCGGAGATCCTGGTGCGCGGCATCCGCATGAAGCCCGGCATGGCCTGCTGCTACGCCATGCGCGCCGGCAAGATCTGCATCGGCCTCTCGGGCAACCCCGCCGCCGCCCTGACCAATTTCCACGCGGTGGCCAAGCCCCTCCTGCGCAAGCTCGCGGGCGAGGCGAAGCCGGAGCCCGAGACCTTCAGCGTGGTCATGCTCGACGATTTCCCGAAGGCGGGGAAGAGCGAGCGGCTGCTCCGCGGCAAGCTCTCGATCGGCAACGGGATCTGCGGCATGAGCCTCGATCCGGCCCAGGGCAACGCGGTCATCAGGACCTTCGCGGGCGCGGACGCCCTCGCGGTGGTGCCGGAGGACCACGGCCCGGTGGCCAAGGGGGACGTGCTCGAGGCCTTCCTCATCTGACGGGGCGGCGGGCGTGAAGAAGGTGCCGGTCGAACGGGCCATGGGGATGACCCTGTGCCACGACGTGACGGAGATCCGGGACGGGTTCAGGGGGCCCGCCTTCCGGCGCGGCCACGTCGTCGGGCCCGGGGACGCGGAGCGCCTCCTCGACATGGGCAAGCGGCACGTGTTCGTCTGGGAGCCCGGCGCCTCCGAGGTGCACGAGGACGACTGCGCGCGGCGCATGGCCGCCGCGAACCCGGTCCCCGGAGCGCGCTGGGAGGGGCCCTCCGAGGGCAAGGTGACCCTGGTCGCGGAAACGTCCGGCCTGTGGCGCGCCGATCCCGCGCGGCTCGCGGCGGTCAACGCCGTGCCCGACGCCACGGTGACGGCGCTGCCCGACCATTACCCGGTCCGCCCGGGGGCGCGGCTCGCCGCGGCGCGCATCGTCCCGCTGGTCACGGCCGAGGAGAACGTGCGGCGCTTCGAGGAGCTGTGCCGGGACGGGGGCCTTTTTAAACTCCTCCCGTACCGGCCCCGGCGGGCGGGCCTCGTGATCACGGGCTCCGAGATCTGGAGCGGCCGCGTGCAAGACCGCTTCGAAAAGATCCTGCGGGCGAAGCTCGCGCGCTACCCGGGGGAGGTCGTCGGGGCGTATGTCTGCGACGACGACCGGGACATGATCGCGGACCGGGCCCGGGAGCTGCTCGCGGCCGGGGCGGATCTGCTGATCTTCACGGGCGGGATGTCGGTCGATCCCGACGACGTGACCCCGGCCGCGGTGCGCGCGCTCGGGGCGGAGATCGTGAGCTACGGGATCCCGGCGCAGCCCGGGAACATGTCCCTGGTCGCCTACCTCGGGGACGCGGCCCTGCTGGGCGTGCCGGGGGCGGCCGCGGCCGCGCCGGTCACGGCGCTCGACGTCCTCCTGCCGCAGATCTTCGCGGGGCCGAAGTTCACCGCCGCGGAGCTCCGGGGGCTCGCCTCCGGGGGACTCTGCCAGGGGTGCGCGGACTGCCGCTTCCCGAACTGCACCTTCGGCAGGTACTGAGGGGCCGGATCCCGGACAAGGACGAGAAGTGAAGGACTCTTTCGGCAGAAACGTAAACTATCTGCGCCTGTCGCTCACGCCGCGGTGCAACCTCCGCTGCGTCTACTGCCGGCCGGCCCGGGACGCCGCGGCCCCGGCCGCGCCGCTTCTCGGCGACGCGGAAGTCGCCCGGGTCGCCGCGGCCGCGGCCGATCTCGGGGTCGTCAAGATCCGCCTCACCGGCGGCGAGCCGCTCCTGCGCCCGGATTTCCCGGCCCTGTGCGCGCGGATCCGGGAGGCGGCGCGGCCGCGGATCCTCGCGGTCACGACCAACGGGATCCTCCTCGGCCGCCACGCGGCCGCGCTGGGACCCGCGGGCGTGACCCGGGTCAACGTGAGCGTCGATTCCGCCGATCCCGCGAGGTACCGGAAGATCACGCGGGGCGGGGACCTCGGGGCGGCGGTCGCGGGGCTCCGCGCCCTCGCGGCGGCGGGCTGCCCCGAGATCCGGATCAACGCCGTGCTCATCCGGGACTTCAACGACGACCCCGCGTCGCTCGCGGGGCTCATGGCCCTCGCGCGGGAGTGCGGGGCCGATCTGCGCTTCATCGAGCTGATGCCGGCGGCGGGGAACGGCCTGCCGCCGGACCGCCGCAGCCCGGCCGCGCGCGTCCTCGCCATGCTCAAAGACCTCTACGGGGCGGAGGAGATCCCTGGGGAGGAGGGGACCGCGCGGCTCTGCCGTGTTCCCGGCTTCCCGGGCCGGGCCGGGGTCATCGCCCCGGTGAGCCGGAGCTTCTGCTCCTCCTGCGGGCGCGTCCGCGTGACCGCGGACGGGCGGGTCCTGACCTGCCTCTTCGCCCCGGACGGCCCGAGCCTCAGGGGGCTGACGCGCGAGGAGATGCGCGGGGTCATCGCGCGGGCCGTCGCGGCGCGGCCCGCGACGCTCTTCCCGCGCGGGCGGGACGCGCGCGGCGGCGGGAACATGAGCGAAACGGGAGGATAAAAGACATGGATTTCACCCACTTTTCCGCCGAGGGGCGGGCCGCGATGGTCGACGTCTCCGGCAAGGCCGACACCCTGCGCGAGGCCGCGGCCGAGGGCTACGTGTACGTGAGCGCCGCCACCATGGCCCTCATCAAAAGCGGGGGCGGGCGCAAGGGCGACGTTCTCGCCGTCGCGCAACTCGCGGGGATCATGGGGGCGAAGCGCGCCTCCGACCTCGTGCCGCTCTGCCACCCCCTGCCCCTCACGGGGATCGACGTGGCCCTTTCCCTCGACGAGGAAAGGAACACGGTGCGGATCGAGGCGGCGGCGCGCTGCAAAGGCCCGACCGGCGTGGAGATGGAGGCGCTGACCGCGGTGTCCGCCGCCGCCCTCGCCGTCTACGACATGTGCAAGGCCGTGCAGAAGGACATGACGATAAGCGGGATCCGGCTCCTGCGCAAGAGCGGGGGCGTCCGCGGCGACTACCGGGCGGAGGACGCGGACCGTGGGCGCGCCTGAGATCGGGGTCGCGGTCCTCACGGGCGGGGCCTCGTCCCGAATGGGCAGGCCCAAGGCGCTTCTCCTCACCCCGGACGGCGAGACCTTCGCGGCCCGGCTCTGCCGGGAGCTCGCTTTTTTTCCGCGCCGGTACCTGTCCCTCGGCGGGAGCCTCGCCCTCGCGGCGCCGGGCTTCGTCGCGGTGACCGACGACCTCCCGGGGCGCGGGCCGCTCGGGGCGCTCGCCGCGGTGCTGCGCCGGGCGGAAACGGACGCGGTGCTCGTCGTCGCCTGCGACATGCCTTATTACGGCGCGGCCGAGGCCCGGGCCTTGGCCGCCGCGTACCGGGGGGAGGACGCGCTCACGGCCGTGTGCGCCGGCCGGCGCCAGCCCCTCGCCTCGATCTACTCCAAAAGGCTCCTGCCCGCCGCGGAAAAAGCCCTCGCGGCGGGGCGCCTGCGCGTCGGGGCCCTCGCGGCTGAGGCCGCCCTCGCGCGGGAATTCGCGGCCGCGGACCCCCGCGCCTACGTCAACCTCAACACCCCGGAGGAGTACCGGGACTACCTCGCCGGCCGCCTCTGATCCGGGAGTACCTCGCCGGCCGGCTCCGATCCGGGAGCCGCGGCGGCTCCGCGCCAAAACTTTTCACTTATGCCGGGGCGCTCAAAC
>CAZFNS010000002.1:36097-127087 GCA_964520475.1 uncultured Enterobacterales bacterium | reverse complement strand
GCCGCGGCGGCTCCGCGCCAAAACTTTTCACTTATGCCGGGGCGCTCAAACAATCGCGGCGGGGGCGGATTTAAAATAGAAAGAAGGGCCGCGCGGGCGGCCCGCGTCCGAACGCACCTCCCGTAAGAACAGCTTAAAAAAACCACGGCGGAGAACTTAATCCCGATGGAAAGGAAACATGTCCTGAAGAATCATCAGCGCAACCTGCTGGTGCTGAGAACCCTCAACTCGTTTGAAAAACGGATCCGCGCGAATCCGCCCGGCGTCTGTCCCATAGCCACGCACATCGCCTACCTGCGCACCGCGCGCAGCCAGTCCTGCGGCAAGTGCGTGCCCTGCGCCAAGGGCCTCGGCCAGCTCGAGAGCATGCTGCAGCGCGTGCTCGACGGCGAGGCGGACATGGACCTGTACCGCGCCGCCGTCGACCTCGCCAAGACCATCAAGCGCACCGCCGACTGCGCCATCGGCTACGAGGCCGCCTACATGGTGCTGAACGGCATCAAGAATTTCAACGACGAGTACCTGAACCACGTCGAGCGCCGCAAGTGCCTCGCGGACGAGTCGGTCAAGATCCCGTGCGTGTACAACTGCCCGGCGAGCGTGAACATCCCGGGCTACATCGCCTTCATCCGCGAGGGCCGCTGCGCCGAGGCCGTGAGCCTCATCCGCGAGGACAACCCGTTCCCGACGGCCTGCGCCTACGTCTGCGAGAAGCCCTGCGAGTCCCAGTGCCACCGCTGCCTGATCGACGACCGGATCAACATCCGCGGCCTCAAGCGCTACGCCGTCGACCACGCCGCCGAGGGCGCCGCGCCCCCGCCGCGGCGCAACGTTTCCACCGGCAAGCGGGTCGCCGTGGTGGGCGGGGGACCCTCGGGGCTCACCTGCGCCTACTTCCTGGCCCGCATGGGCCACGCCGTGACGGTCTTCGAGGGGCGGGAGAAGCTCGGGGGCATGCTGCGCTACGGCATCCCGAACTACCGCCTGCCCAAGGAGCGGCTCGACGAGGACATCGCGGCGATCCTGGCCGTAGGGGGCATCGACGTGAAACTTAACACGTGCGTCGGCCGCGACTTCACGGCCGAGGATCTCGAGCGGGACTACGACGCCGTCTACGTCTCCATCGGGGCGCAGAAGGGGGTGGTCACCCGGATCGAGAACTGCGACAGCCCCGGCGTGTCCTCGGCCATGGACATGCTCTACGCCGTGGCGGAGGGGAAGATCCCCGACTACACGGGCAAGCGCGTCGTGGTGATCGGCGGCGGCAACGTGGCCATGGACTGCGCCCGTACCGTCGTGCGCTGCAAGGCCGCGTCGGTCACCGTCGTGGTGCGGCGCCGGCGCGACGACATGACGGCGCTGCCGTCGGAGATCCAGAGCGCCGTCGAGGAGGGCGTGGAGATCCTGACCCTGTACGCGCCGGCCGCGGTGAAGCTCGACGAAAACGGCAACGTCGCCGCCCTGGTGACGAAGCCCCAGATCACCGGCCGCTACGACGACAAGTCCGGCACGCCGACCATCCGCGACGCGGCCAAGCCCCCGCACGAGATCCCCTGCGACCTGATCCTGATGGCCATCGGCCAGGCCGTCGAGTCCGAGCCCTTCGAGAAGTACGGGCTCGGCCCGAAGAAGACCCTCGTCACGGACGAGACGACGGCGGTGCGGGGCCGCCCGGGCGTGTTCGCGGGCGGCGACTGCGTGACGGGGCCCTCGTCGGCGATCATGGCCATCGGCACCGGCAAGATCGCGGCGATCAACATCGACGAGTACCTGGGCTACCACCACGAGTACCGGACCGGGATAACGGCGCCGCCGGCGCGGCAGAACATGCGCTCCCACTTCGGGCGCGTCCAGCTGACGGAGCGGCCGGCCCGGGAGAGGAAGGAGGACTTCGCCGAGACCGAAAACGGCATGTCCCCCGAGGAGGCGGAGCAGGAGAGCGGCAAGTGCCTGCGCTGCGACGTCTTCGGCAGCGGCAAGATCGAAGGAGGCATGGCATGACCGAACAAGCGTTAACCGCCGTCATCGACGGAAAGACCATCAGGGCCGCGGCCGGCGCGACCATTCTCGAGGCGGCCCGGGAGAACGGGATCTACATCCCGACCCTCTGCCATCTCAAGGGCGTGAACGAGATCGGCGCCTGCCGGATGTGCGTGGTCGCGGTCGAGGGGCACGAGCACCTCTACCCGGCCTGCAACACCCCGCTCGAGGACGGCATGGTCGTGAGCACCGCCTCGGAGGACGTCGTCCGGGCGCGCCGGGCCGTGCTCCAGCTCATGCTCGCGAGCCACGAGGTGCGCTGCCTGAGCTGCGCCAAGGACGGGGAGTGCGTCCTGCAGAGCCTCGCGAAGGAGCTGTCCGTGCCCATCGAGAACCCGTACGAGCGCCGGCCGCTCCGGCTCGCGCCCGTGACCGACAACCCGTTCCTCTCCTACTACCCGGAGCTCTGCGTCGGCTGCCTGCGCTGCGTGAGCGCCTGCGCCGATCTGGCCTGCAACGGCGTGCTGCGCGACTCGAAGGTCGGCACGCGCAAGTTCATCGACGCCCCGTTCGGCAAGGACTGGAAAGAGACGAAGTGCGAGCTCTGCGGCAACTGCGCGGCGGTCTGCCCGACCGGCGCCCTGGTGGCGAAGAACATGAGCCGCTACAGCATCGGCGGGGTGCAGCAGGTGCTGACCACCTGCCCGCACTGCGCCACCGGCTGCCAGTTCCGCCTCATCGTCAAGAACGGCCGGGTGGTCGACGCGCGCCCGGCGGACGGCCCGTCGAACCGGGGCCTCCTCTGCGTGAAGGGGCGCTTCGGCTCGTACAACTTCATCCACTCGCAGGAGCGGCTCAGGTACCCGCTCATCAAGAACCCCGCGACCGGCGAGTTCGAGCGGGCGACCTGGGACGAGGCGCTCGATCTCATCGCCGCGAAGTTCCTCGGGATTAAAGAGCAATACGGCGCCGACGCCCTGGCGGGCTTCGCCTGCTCGCGCTCGCCCAACGAGGACTGCTACATGCTGCAGAAGATGGTGCGCTGCGCCTTCGGCACCAACAACGTGGACAACTGCGCCCGCGTGTGCCACTCCGCCAGCGTGACCGGGCTCTCCATGACCCTGGGCTCCGGGGCGATGACGAATCCCATCGCCGACATCACCGGCGACGTCGACGTGATCATGCTCGTGGGCTCGAACCCGGAGGAGGCCCATCCCGTGATCGGCATGCAGATCCGCCGGGCCGTCAAGCGCGGCGCGCGGCTCATCGTGGTCGACCCCCGCGACATCGGGCTCGCGAAGTCGGCCGACATCCACTTAAAGCTCCGCCCGGGCACCAACGTGGCCTTCGCGAACGGCATGATGCACATCTTCGTCGAGGAGGGCCTCGTCGACGAGGAGTTCGTCAGGACCCGCACCGAGGGCTTCGAGAAGCTCCGGGACATCGTGAAGGAGTACACGCCCGAGCGCGTGGGGGAGATCTGCCACATCGATCCCGACCATCTGCGCGAGGCGGCCCGCATGTACGCGAAGGCGGACAAGGCCCCGATCATCTACTGCCTGGGCGTGACCGAGCACTCCACCGGCACCGAGGGGGTCATGTCCATGTCCAACATGGCCATGATGACGGGCAAGCTCGGGCGGCCGGGCTGCGGCGTGAACCCGCTGCGCGGCCAGAACAACGTCCAGGGCGCCTGCGACATGGGGGCGATGCCGGGCGACATGCCGGGCTACCAGAAGGTCGCGAACGAGGCCGTGATGGAGAAGTTCGAGAAGGCCTGGGGCGTGAAGCTGAGCCGCCGGCCCGGCCTGCACGCCACCGACGTCTTCCAGGCGGCGATCGACAAGAAGGTGCGGGGCCTCTTCGTCTTCGGCGAGGATCCCGTGGTGACCGACGCGGATCAGCACCACGTGATCAAGGCTCTCGAAAGCCTCGACTTCCTGGTGATCGACGACCTGTTCTTCACGGAGTCGTGCCGGTACGCGGACGTCGTGCTGCCGGGCACCAGCTACGCGGAGAAGGAGGGCACCTTCAGCAACACCGAGCGCCGCGTCCAGCGCGTGCGCAAGGCGGTGACCCTCGAGGGGGAGATGCGCCTCGACACCGACATCTTCACCGACCTGATGAACCGCATGGGCTACCCGCAGCCGCGCCTGACCGCGGCGGAGATCATGGACGAGATCGCCTCGCTCACCCCGATCTTCGGCGGGATCAGCCACCGGCGCCTCGACGCGGGCGAGACCCTGCAGTGGCCGTGCCCGTCCCCGGACCACCCGGGCACGCCGATCCTGCACGTCGGCCGCTTCACCCGCGGGCTCGGCTGGTTCTATCCCGCCGAGTACGTGCCGAGCGCCGAGCTGCCGGACGGCGAGTACCCGCTCATCCTCATGACCGGGCGCGTCCTGTACCACTACAACACCCGCGCCATGACCGGCAAGACCCCGGGGCTCATGCAGAAGTCGGGCCGCTCGTTCATCGAGGTCAACACCAGGGACGCCGGCCGCCTCGGCATCGCCGACGGCGAGCGCGTGCGCGTGTCCTCGCGCCGCGGCACGATCACCTCCGAGGCCCGCGTGTCCGACAAGGTGTCCGAGGGCGAGACCTGGATGCCGTTCCACTTCCCGGACGGCAACGCCAACGTGCTTACGAACGCCGCCCTGGACAAGTACGCGCGCATCCCCGAGTACAAGGTCTGCGCCGTCAGGATCGACAAGATCGTCCCGCCCGAGGCTTAGGGGATCGCCCCGTCTCCGCCCGGGGGACCCCGCAGGTCCCCCGGGCTTTTTCGCGCCGGGCGGGCCGGGCCCGTCCCGGCCCGCCTCAATTAATTATAGGCATTTCACAAAGTTACCCGTCCGGGCGGGGATTTTATGGTGCCGCCCGGGGGTTTCTCTGCTATCATACTGCTACCGAAAAAAACGAATGGTCTGTTATTTAAAATAAAGGTAATAAAGAGTGAAACCTACAGTAAAACAATTCAAATACGGCAGGCACACCGTCACGCTCGAAACGGGCGCGATGGGACGCCAGGCTGACGGCGCCGTCATGGCGAGCATGGACGACACTTCGGTATTCGTCACGGTGGTGGGCGTGAAAGAAGCCCCCGGCGAGGACAGGGATTTCTTCCCGCTGACCGTGGACTACCAGGAGCGGGCCTACGCGGCCGGGAGGATCCCCGGCGGCTTTTTCAAGCGCGAGGGCCGTCCTTCCGAAGCGGAGATCCTGACCGCCCGTCTCATCGACCGGCCGATCCGCCCGCTCTTTCCGGAGGGATTCACCAACGAAGTCCAGATCGTCGCCACCGTGGTCTCGGCCAACCCCGAGATCCCGACCGACGTGATTTCCATCATCGGCACCAGCGCCGCCCTGGCCGTGTCGGGCATTCCCTTCAACGGCCCGATCGGCGCGGCCCGCGTGGGCTACATCGACGGGGCCTACGTCCTCAACCCGCTCCGCTCCGAGCTGCCGGGGAGCAGGCTCGACCTCGTGGTCGCCGGCACCGGGCCGGCCGTGCTCATGGTCGAGTCGGAAGCCGACATCCTGCCCGAGGAGACCATGCTCGGCGCCGTGATGTACGGCCACGAGCAGATGCAGACGGTCATCGCGGCCATCCGCGAGTTCGCCGCCGAAGTCAACAAGACCCCGTGGGACTGGAAGGCCCCCGAGGAGGACGGGGCGCTCCGGAGCCGCATCGCGGAGCTCGCCTCCGATCGTCTCGGCGAGGCTTACCGCGTCACCGACAAGCTGGCCCGGCAGAACGCCGTCGCCGCGATCAAGGACGAGACCCTGGAGACCCTCAGGGCCGAGGCCGAGGGGAACGGCGCCGAGCTCAACGCCCGCCGCGCCTCCGAGTACTTCCACGCCCTGGAAAAGAGCATCGTGAGGACCCGCGTCCTCAACGGCGAGCCGCGCATCGACGGCCGCAACACCAAGATGGTCCGCCCGCTCACCGTCGGCACCGGCCTCCTGCCGCGCGTCCACGGCTCGGCGCTCTTCACCCGCGGCGAGACCCAGGCCATGGTGACCTGCACCCTCGCTTCCGAGCGCGACGCCCAGATCGTCGACGAGCTCTGCGGCGAGCGGATCGACCGCTTCATGCTCCACTACAACTTCCCGCCGTACTCGGTGGGCGAGGTCGGCCGCATCGGCTCGCCCAAGCGCCGCGAGATCGGCCACGGGCGCCTCGCCAAGCGCGGCGTGAGCGCGGTGCTCCCGTCCCTCGAGGAATTCCCGTACACCATCCGCGTCGTTTCGGAGATCACCGAGTCGAACGGCTCGAGCTCCATGGCCACCGTCTGCGGCTCCTCGCTCGCCCTGTTCGACGCGGGCGTGCCCTGCAAGGCCGCCGTCGCCGGCATCGCGATGGGCCTCGTCAAGGAGGGCGACCGCTTCCAGGTGCTGACCGACATCTTAGGCGACGAGGACCACCTCGGCGACATGGACTTCAAGGTCGCGGGCACCGCCGAGGGCGTCACGGCGCTCCAGATGGACATCAAGATCAACGGCATCACCAGGGAGATCATGCAGACCGCCCTGCGCCAGGCCCATGAGGCCCGCCTGCACGTGCTGTCCGTGATGAACCGGGCGATCAGCGCGCCCCGCGCCGACATCTCGGAGTTCGCCCCGCGCCTCACCACCATCAAGATCGACCCGGCCAAGATCAAGGACGTGATCGGCAAGGGCGGCGCGGTGATCCGCTCGATCACCGACGAGACCGGGACCGTCATCGACATCGGCGACGACGGCACGGTCAAGATCTCCTCCTCCGACGCTGGCAAGGCCCGCAAGGCGGTCGAGATGATCGAGAACATCACCGCCGAGGTCGAGATCGGCAAGGTTTACCACGGCAAGGTCTCCAAGATCACCGATTTCGGGGCCTTCGTGAACATCCTGCCGGGCCGCGACGGGCTGGTGCACATCTCGCACATCTCGTGGAACCGCGTGGAGAACGTCTCCGACTACCTGAAGGAAGGCGATTCGGTCGACGTCAAGGTCCTCGAGATCGACCGCCAGAACCGCATCAAGCTTTCGATCAAGGCGCTGCTCGAGCCGCCCGCCGCCGAGGCCGGGGCAGAGAAGGCGGCCCCCGCGGGGGAAGCGGCGGAGGAAGCCGCCCCGGCCGCGGAAGCTCCCGCCGGAGCTGAAGCCGCGCCGGCAGAGCCGCGCAAGGACGTGACCGTCGTGGACATCGCCGGAGCGGTGGCCGAGACGGCCGAGCCGGATCCGGACCCGGAAGGGGAAGAGTCCAAGGACGGCGCCCCGGAGGCTTAAGCCGGGAGCGTAAACCTGAGAAAGCGTGAACGCGAGGGAAGGGGGCCCGCCTCCTTCCCTCTTTTTTTTGCCGCGCGGATAAAAAAACGGCCCGGCTTTAAGCCGGGCCCGCCGCGTCCCCGCGGGGACGCTCAGGAGTCCGCCCCCTCGATCCAGAGCCGCGCCATGATCCCGATGTCCTCCTTGGACACGGCCCCGCCGGTGAACCCGGTCTTGTGGACGAAGGTGGCCGTCTTGATGCCGATGATGCGGTTGAGCTCGTCGAGCTCCTTGCCCCGCCAGGCGAGGGGCGCCCCGCAGCGGTTCTTGAAGCGCGAGGACTGGGAGCCCGGCAGGGACTGGATCCGGTAGCCGTTCTTCTTGTTGTCCGGGTAGATGGCGATCTTGCACTTCTCGAAATAGGACCAGTTGTTCAGCACGGCCTCGAACCAGGGCAGCTTTTCCTCGAGGCGCAGGATCTCCGAGCCGTCGTAGAGCTTAAGGACCTTCTCCTCGTCCCGGGCGTTGGTGAGGGTGTTGATGAACAGCTTCTTGTAGAGCACCTTGAGGCTTTCCACCGTGTCCATGAAGTTCCGGTACTGGACCTCGTCGGAGCCGCCGATGTCGTTCTGCATGGCCACGAGGTAGGGGATCACGGGGATGTGCATGTAGAAGCGGCTGAGGTTCGCGTAGACCTGGCTCTCCTCCGCCGCGGCGGGGCCGCACAGGGAGCGCGTGTAGCTGTCGAGCTGGCCGTTGTCGGTGAGATCCGTGTACTGCATGATGTTGCGGTCGATGGTTTTCCAGGCCTTGGCGATCACGGTGTCGGAGATCTCCCCCGGGTTCGGGAGGCAGCGGCGGATGAGCTCGAGGAGCTGCCGGCCGAACTTGTCCCAGATGAGGCCCGCCGTCGCGTACCGGACGCCGTTCGGCCGGCTCAGGGAGAATTCCGCCGGGTGGTGGTCGAAATGCTTCTTGAGGTCGAACTTGCCGGACACGTCGATCACGTAGTCCGCCCGCTCGAGGACCTCCGGGTCCCGGGAGCGGATGATCTCCGTGGTGGCGTCCAGCAGCTTGAAGATCACGCACGCCGTCACCTCGTCGGCGTGGAACGACCCGCTGTGTGTTGCTATTAACATGGCGCGTTTCCGAAAATTATTCACCTGTCATATAAATTTAAATAATTTTCGGCCCGTGTCAAGATCCGCGGGGAATATTGCCGGGCGGGTCAATAAAGAATCCCCCGGCGCCGCGCCGCCCCCGCCGCCGGGACTGCGGGAAGGGCGGTTTTCTGCTATAATCCGGGCAGTCGGAGGCGCGTCATGCAGGCAGAAGAATTCATCCTCGCCCCCATGGAGGGGGTCATCGATTATCCCATGCGCCGCGTCCTGACCGGGCTGAACCGCTACGACTGCTGCGTGAGCGAGTTTATCCGGGTCACGGACACGGTCTTCCCGCCGCGCTTTTTCCGGCGCGAGGTTCCCGAGCTCGCCGCGGGCGGCCGGACGGAGGCCGGGACGCCCGTGTGGGTGCAGATCCTCGGCACGGACCCGGAGGTCGTCGCCGGGAACGCCCGCGCGGCGGCCCGGTGCGGGGCCTTGGGGGTGGACCTCAATTTCGGGTGCCCGTCGCGGTTCGTGCACCGCTCGGGCGGCGGGGCCGCCATGCTCCGCGACCCGGCGGGGATCGGCGCGGTCGTGCGCCGGACCCGCGACCTGCTCCCGCCCGCAGTGCCCCTGAGCGTCAAGATAAGGCTCGGCTGGGACGACCCGGCCGAGCTCGGCGCCATTTACGAGAACGTCGTCCGGGGCGGGGCGGACCGCCTGGTCATCCACGCCCGCACCCGCCGGGACGGCTTCCGGCCCGGCACGGCGCGCTGGGATCTCATCGCCCCCTTCGCCGCCCGGCGGGAGATCGTCCTGGTGGCGAACGGGGACGTGCGGGACGCGGCCTCCGCCGCCGCGTGCATGGAAGCCTCGGGCTGTTCCCGCCTGATGGCGGGCCGGGGAGCCCTCGCCGTGCCCAACCTCGAGCGGGTCGTCCGGGGCGGGGCGGCGCCCTTCGGCGCCCGGGAGGCCCTCGGCGTCGCCGCGGGCTTCGCGGCCGCGCTCCGGGATCTGCTCCCCGAGCGCTACCGCCTGGCCCGGACCAAGCAGTTCCTGGGCTATATCCGGGAGGGCTCCCCGGAGATCCGCGGTTTCTTCGCGCTCGCCTGCCGGCAGACGGAGGCGGCCGCCCTCGAGAAAATGCTGGAGGACGCGGCCGCGGGCGGCCCGCTCCCGGAGGCTCCCGCGGCGGGGACGGTCCGCGCCCGTGCTTAGGACGATGCTGCGCTACTGGCCCTACGCCGCCGCGGCCCCGGTGTTCATGGCGCTCGAGGTGCTCGCCGACCTGCTCCAGCCGCGGCTCATGGCCCGCGTCGTCGACGAGGGCATCCTGGGCGCGGGCGGGGTCCCGGACCGGGGCGTGATCCTCTCCGCGGGCCTCGCCATGCTCGCGACGGCCCTCGCGGGCGGCGCCTGCGGGGTGCTGAGCGGCGTGTTCTCCCACCTGTTCGGGCAGAACTGCGGCAACGACGTCCGCAAGCTCTGCTACGGCCGGATCCTCGCGTTCTCCTTCGGCCAGACGGAGCGCTTCTCCGTCGGGGCCCTCGTCACCCGCGTCACCGGCGACGTCACGCAGCTCCAGAACATGCTGGCCCTCCTCATCCGCGGCAGCGTCCGCTGCGGCATGTTCCTGGTCGCGGGCAGCATAGCCCTGGCCGCGCTCGCGCCCGACTACGGGATCGTCGTCGCCGCGGCCGTGCCGCTGATCCTCGCGGAGCTCGCGTTCGTCGTCGTCAAAACGCACTCCCTGTTCGCGCGGCTCCAGCGCGGCGTCGACGCGATCAACACCCGCGCCCACGAGGCCGTGACGGGCCTTCGGGTGATCAAGGCCTGCGCGCGGGAGGAGCGGGCGGCCGCGGAGTTCGCGGCCGACAACGGCGCCCTCGCCGGCGCCCAGTTCGCGGCCCTCCTCGTGCTCTCCACCATGCACCCCGTCATCAACATCGTGCTCAATCTCGCGGTGGCGGGAGTCATCGCCCTGGGCGCCGCCGGGGCGGAGGCGGGGGAGATCGCCCCGGGGAACATCATGGCCGCGGTCACCTATCTCTCCCAGATCCTGAACGGGATGATGATGCTCATCGTCATCTTCCAGGCGGTCACGCGCGGGGTCACCTCAGCGGGCCGGATCCGGGAGGTCCTGCGGGAAGCGCCCGGCCTCCCGGCCGGGGACCGCGCGGCGGCCCCGGCGGGCGGGAGCGTGGCCTTCCGGAACGCGAGCTTCCGCTACCCGGGCGGGAGCGGGGACGTCCTGTCCGGCGTGAACCTCGAGATAAGGCCCGGCGAGACCTTCGGGATCATCGGGGCGACGGGCTGCGGCAAAACCACCCTGGTGAGCCTCATCCCGCGCTTTTTCGACGTCACGGGCGGGAGCGTGGCGGTGGACGGAACCGACGTGCGCGACCTCGACCCGGCGGCCCTCCGGGAGAAGATCGCCTTCGCGTTCCAGAAAAGCGAGCTGTTCGCCCTGTCCCTCGCGGACAACATCGGGCTCGGCCGGCCGGGCGCGTCCCGGGAGGAGATCGCGCGGGCCGCGCGGGCCGCCCAGGCGGAAGAGTTCATCCTCGCGCGGCCGCGCGGCTACGACGCGGTCGCGGCCGAGGGCGGCGCGTCGCTCTCCGGCGGGCAGAGGCAGCGGATCGCCGTGGCGCGGGCGCTCCTGCGGAACGCCCGGATCCTGATCCTCGACGACGCCACCTCCGCCCTCGATTACAAGACCGAGGCGCGGCTCGCGGACGCCCTCGCGCGCGAATATCCCGGCGTCACCAAGATCGTCGTGGCGCTCCGGGTCGCCTCGCTCCGGCACGCCGACCGCATCGCCGTGATCGACCGGGGCGGGATCGCGGCGGTCGGCACCCACGCCGAGCTCCTCGCAAGCAGCCCGGTCTACGCGGAGATGTACGCGTCCCAGACCGGCGCCGGCGCGGAAGCGGGGGAGGAGCCGGCATGAGCGCGAACGCGGGGGGCGCGGGCGGGAACGCCCGGGTGCCGGGGCCGGGAACGTTCCGCCGCGGCGCGGCCGCGCGCCTGGTGCTCGCCCCCGAGAAGGCCGGGAACGCGCGCGGGGCTCTGCGCCGCCTCCTCGGCTACCCGCGCCGGGGCCGGGCGGCGCTCGCGGGGGTGCTGGTCTGCGTGCTCGCGGGGGCGGTCTCGGGGGCGGCGGCCCCGGCCTTCCAGGGCCGGGCCGTGGACGCCGTCGCGGCCGGCGCGTACGGGGAGATCCGGCCGTGCCTTATCGCCATGATCCTGCTCTACGCGATCCTCGCCGTCTCCTCCTGGGCCCAGGGCTATTTCTGCGCGCTGCTCGGCCGGCGCGTCATGACGGAGATCCGCGCCGAGCTCTTCGGGCGGATCCTCCGGCTCCCGGTGCGCCGCGCGGACGCCCGCCCGCGCGGGGACCTCATCAGCCGCCTGACCAACGACGCCGACAACGTCGCGAACGTGATCTCCATGTCCGCGGGGACGTTCTTCTCGGGGATCCTCACCCTCGCCGCCACCCTGGCCATGATGGCGTGGCTCAGCGTCCCGCTCACGCTCTGCGCGTGCGTCACCATCTTCCTGAGCGCGGCCTTCACCGGGATCCTGACGCGGCGCATGCGCGCCTCTTTCCTCAAAAGGCAGGAGATCCTCGGGGAACTCAGCGCGCGGGTCGAGGAGACGCTCTCCAACTACCGGACCGTCGGCGCGTACAACCTGGGGGAGCGGGCGTTCGCGGAGTTCGGGGAGACCTCCGACCGGCTGCGCGACGCCGGGATCGTCGCCGAGATCACCGGCAACCTGATGGGCCCGGTGATGAACGCCCTCAACAACCTGACCTTCCTCACGGTGACGGTGTGCGGCGGCCTGCTGGCCCTCAACGGCCTCGTGTCGGTCGGGGTCATCTCCGCGTTCGCGGTCTACGCCAAGCAGTTCGGCCGGCCGGTGAACGAGCTGGCCCAGATCTACACCCAGATCCAGACCGCGCTCGCGGGCGCCGAGCGCATTTTCGCGATCCTGGACGAGCGGGAGGAGGACGGGGCCGGGGCGGAGCTGCCGCCCGGCTTCGCGGGGGCCATCGAGTTCCGGGACGTGAGCTTCTCCTACGTCCCGGGCCGCAAGGCCCTCGACGGCTTCAGCCTCCGGATCGCGGCCGGCAAAAAGACGGCGCTGGTCGGGGCGACGGGCAGCGGCAAGACCACGGTGATAAACCTCCTTTTGCGCTTCTACGAGCCGGACGCCGGGGTCATCGCCCTCGACGGGCGCGACATCCGGGAGATCGCCCTCGCGAGCCTGCGCGGCGCCGTCGGGGTCGTCCCGCAGGACACCCTGCTCTTCAGCGGCACCCTGCGGAGCAACATCGCGGGCGGTCTCGCGCGGGAGCCGACGGACGAAGAGCTCTCCCGCGCCCTCCGGCTCGGCGGCATGGAGGCGTTCGCGGCGCGGCTCCCCCGGGGGATCGACACGGAGCTCGCGGACGCCGGGGACCGGCTCTCGGCGGGAGAGCGGCAGCTCATCGCGATCTGCCGGGCCTTCGTTTCCGATCCGCGCGTCCTCATCCTCGACGAGGCGACCTCCAGCGTCGACACCGGCACCGAAAGGCGCGTCAACGCGGCGGCCGCCGGGCTGATGCGCGACCGCACCTGCCTGATCATCGCCCACCGTCTGTCCACGATCCGGGACGCGGACGAGATCGTCGTCATGGACGCGGGCCGGATCGCCGAGCGGGGGACCCACGCGGAGCTGCTCGCGGCGCGGGGCAGGTACTTCGAACTTTACCGGACCCAGTTCGCCGGAAATGACATATAATTAAAGCGGGGCCGGATCCCGCGCGGGACCGGGAACGTTTTTACGGACGAAGCGGAGGCGCGACGATGGAGGAGAACGACGGCGAAAACGCCGAACGGCCGGCCAAAGAGGAGCCCCGGGGCACGCTGATGCTCCGGTCGCTCGCCATGCCCGCCGAGGCCAACCCCAACGGGGACGTGTGCGGCGGCCGGCTGATGGCCGAGATGGACGCGGGCGGGGCGATGATGGCCGCGGAGATGGCGCGGGGCCGGGTGGTCACGGTCGCCGTGGGGGAGATCGCGTTCCTGCGCCCCGTGCACGTCGGCGACGTGGTGTGCGTCTACGGCGAGCCGGCGCGCGTCGGCACGACCTCGCTCGCGATCAGGGTGCAGCTCTGGGCCAAGCCGGGCGGGGCCGCGCGGTCCGACCGGATCAAGGTGGCCGACACCGTCGTCACCTACGTGGCCGTGGACGCCGACGGGGTGAAGCGGAAACTTCCCGCGGAGCTGCGCGAGCATCCCGAAAAGTATCTTTACCGCTGAGCCCGGACCCGGGCGGGGCGGGAGCCTTGAAGAGAAAGAAGAAGGCGGAGGGGCCGGGCCCCTCCGCCTTCTTCGGTTCTTTTGTCCGTTTGTCCGCGTTTTGACCGCGCGGTCCGCGGGGCGTCCCGCCGCTATTTGAGAAGGCCCGCGCCCCTGAGCCAGGCTTCGGCCGCCTCCCGCGCCTCTTTGGCGTTTTTCTGGGCGACGGAGCCGCGCACCGCGAGGCCGTCGGACACCGCGGCGCCTTTAGCCGCGGCCGCGACGTTCTTCGCCGTCCCGGCCAGGCCGCTGCCCTCGTGGGTGCAGAACGGCAGGACGGTTTTGCCGGTGAAGTCGTAGCTCTCGAGGAAGGTGTAGACGGGCATCGGCATGTCGCCCCACCAGATCGGGTAGCCGAGGATCACCGTGCCGTAGCCGTCGAGATTCGCGGGGGGATTGACGATCTTCGGCCGGGCCTTGGCGGCGAGCTCGCGCTTGGCCGCGTCGGCGCAGTCCCGGTAGTTCTCCGGATAGGGGGTCTCGGGGACTATCTCGAAGAGATCCGCGCCGGTTGCGGCGGCGATCGTCTCCGCGAGGAGGCGGGTGTTGCCTTTCTCCACCGTGCCGACCGCGTAATTCTCGCCCGCGCGGGAGAAGTAGGCGACGAGGATCTTCCCGCCCGGGGCGTCCGCGGCCGCGTCCGTTCCGGAAGCGGCCGCCGCGGCGGTTTCCCCGGCGGCCGCCGGGGCTTCGGCCGGAGCGGCCGGCGCGGCGGCGGGGGCCTCCGCGGCGGCGCCGGCGGGGGCGGATGATAAGGCGAAAACGGCGGCCAGCGGGAGGAGGAGCGCCGCGAGCCGTCTCGGGAACGTCAAGAGGGTCATTTTTAATTTTCCTTATTTAAGCGGAATTTGCCGCGATTCGATGCCGTCCGGCGGGTTCCGGGGCCGCCGGGGCAATCCCGGGACCCGCCGCTTCCTTACATTCTAGGGGAGCGCCGCGCCGGGGTCAACCGCGGCCCGCGCTCCCGGCGGGGGCCGAGATTCCGAAAAACGGCGCCAAATCGCGCTTCGGCGCAAGTTTGCCGTGAAAAACCCGCGAAAATCGCTTAGAATGTACACTATACATTCGGTTTGCGAAAAAACGGAGGTTACCGGCCATGCTCGATGCCGCCGCGGTAAAAAAGATACGGGCCCTGCGCGCCGCGGGGCTTTCCGTGCGGGGCGTGGCGCGCAAACTGGGCGTGGCGCGGCAGAGCGTGCGGAAATACGAAACCGGGGACGCGGAGCCCGGCCCGGAGTGCTTCGCCGCCTTCCTGCGCCGGAACCGGAAAAGCGTCCGCAAACTCTTCGCGCGGTGCGGCGGCAACTGCGCCGCCATGGCGCGGGAGCTCGGCTCCCGCTCCCGGTTCGCGGGGAAGATCAACACAAGGACCCTGCAGAATTTCTGCCGGGAATTCCGGGAAGAAGCCGGGGCCGGCGGCGGTAAGGAGCCCGGCCGGGCCGGGCGCCGGGCGGAGGATTTTTATGGCGGCTAAGAGCGGGGACGCGCCGAACACCGTCCCGAAAACGGTCATGACCGAGGGCAAGCGCCGGATCGTCCGGGAGATCCTCGCGGAGTACGACGTCAAAACGGCGGGGGACGTCCAGGACGCGCTCAAGGATCTGCTCGGCGCGGCCATCCGGGAAATGATGGAAGCCGAGATGGACGAGTTTCTGCGGAGCGGCGCCGTCCCGGGCGACTCCCGCAACGGCCGCAAGGAGAAGACCGTCACCTCGCTCTGGGGCCCGCTGCGGATCGACGTTCCGCAGGACCGCGCCGGGGCCTTCGAGCCGCGGGCGGTGGCAAAGCGGCAGCGGGACGTTTCCGGCATCGACCGGAAGATCGTCGCCATGTACGCGCGGGGCCTGACCACGCGGCAGATCTCCGGCCTGGTCCGGGACGTCTGGGGCTTCGACGTTTCGGAAGGCTTCGTCTCGGACGTGACCGACAAGATCCTGCCCGAGCTCGCGGCCTGGCGGAGCCGGCCCCTGGATCCCGTCTGGCCGGTCATTTACGCCGGCGAGGCCCGTTATTACGTCCGGGAGGGCGGGGCCATCCGCGGGAGCGCCGCCCGGCTGTTCCTCGGCGTGAACCGCGCCGGGAAAAAAGAGGTTCTGACCGTCGACGCGGGCGGCGGCGACGATCCCGGGTACTGGCGCGCCGCCCTCGGGAGCCTCAGGGACCGCGGGGTCCGGGACGTCCTCGTCTTCTGCGCGGACGCCTTCCCGGGCCTGCGCGAGGCGGCGCGGGAGATCTTCCCGCGGGCCGACGTCCTGCGCTGCGCCGCCCGGCTGGTCCGGGACGCGCTCCGGCGCGTTTCCGAGGCGGATCGCGGGCCCCTGGCCGCGGACCTCGGGGCAATCTGCGCCGCGCCGGACGAGGAGCGGGGCCGGGCGGCCCGCGCCGCGGCGGCGGCGAAGTGGGCGGACAAGTACCCGCGCGCCCTGCGGCCCTGGGAAAAGGACTGGGACGCGCTCGCCCCGGCTTTCAAATTCTCGCCCGGGGTCAGGTCGCTCATCGGCACGACCGGCGCGGTCGAGAGCCTGAACGCGGCCTGCCGCCGGCTCAACCGCCTGCGCACGGTCTTCCCGGGCGAAAAGGCGCTGCTCAAGGCCCTGTACCTCGCGGCGCTCGACGCGTCCCGGAAATGGACCCGGCCGGTCCGGAACTGGCGGGCGGCCCGCGCCGAACTCGCCGCGGCGTACGGGGACAGGTTCCCGGGAGAGCCCCGGGACGGGCCCCGTTTTACAGAAAAAACTTCACATACTTAAAAAGGGCAACCCCGATCATGGTTTTACGGACCGCGCGCGCGTCGCCCCGAACTTCATATCCCGCGCCCCGTCATATATGACAGAATGACGAAGGCCCCAAGGTTTTACGCATATAAAGAGACTCCCTCATGAAACTCAGATCCCTGTTTTCCGCCGGACTAAAAAGTTCGACCCTGATTGCCGTCCTGACCGTTTATTTCGCGTTTTTCCTCAACGTCAGGTTCTGGAAGTACGCAATCGACGGGGTCAGCGTCACCAATCCGAGCGAGGGCGTGTTCGCCTTCTCCCTGCTGTTCTTCGTCGCCGGCCCGTTCTTTATCCTCTTCAACCTGTTCCTCGTGAAGAAGATCGGCAAACCCTTCGTGATCCTGCTCCTTTTGATCTCGGCCGGGGTCCAGTACATGATGCTGACTTACAACGTGTACATCGACCGGTTCATGATCCAGAGCGTCTTCGAGACGAACACGCGCGAGGCCCTCGACATGGTGACCCCGCCGTTCCTCTTCTGGCTCTGCCTGACCGGCGTCCTGCCGGCGGTCCTGGTGGCCCTCGTCCCCGTCAGGTACGAGCCGTTTAAGAAGGAGCTTAAGACGCGGGGCCGGAACATCCTCATAACCCTGCTGATCCTCGGGGTTTTCGCGGTGACCTCGTACAAGGAATACGCCGCGTACGGGCGGAACAACCACAACGTGCCGTTCCTCATCAACACGTACAACTACATCGCCTCGGTCGTCAAATACTACAAGCACGAGGCCCGGAAGAACCGCGTGTTCAAAATCATCGACGAGGACCCGAAGTGGGTGGATTTCGCGTCCCCGGACAAAAAGCCGGACAATTACACGGTGCTGGTCGTCGTCATCGGCGAGACCACCCGCGCGGCCAACTTCTCGCTGCAGGGCTACCCGAAGGACACCAACCCGCTGCTCGCGAAGCAGGACATCGTGTACTTCAGGAACATGGGCGCGTGCGGGACGCTCACGGCCGTGTCCGTGCCCTGCATCTTCTCCGCCGTGAACCGCGGGGATTTCGACGCCGCCGAAGCGGAGTTCGCCGAGAACTTCCTGGATCTGGCCGAGAAGGCGGGCTACGACGTGTACTGGAAGGAGAACGACGACGGCTGCAAGGGCGTGTGCGCCCGGGTGAAGAACATGGAGGACACGGTCGAGACCAACAACCCGAAGTACTGCAACGGGGAGTCCTGCCACGACGCCGTCCTGCTCGAGAGCCTGCGCGGGATCCTGCCCGGGATAAAGCGCAACACGCTCATCGTGCTGCACGCCATCGGCAGCCACGGCCCCGCCTATTTCGAGAGGTACCCGGACGAGTTTAAGAAGTTCGTCCCGACCTGCGACACCAAGGACATCCAGAACTGCCCCCGGGAGGCCATAATCAACACGTACGACAACACGATCGTGTACGCCGACTACATCCTGTCCTCGGCCATAGACCTCCTCAAGGAGTACCCGCAGTACGAAAGCGGCCTGTTCTTCGTGTCCGACCACGGGGAATCCCTGGGCGAAAACGGCGTGTACCTGCACGGCTGGCCGTATAAGATCGCGCCGGCGGAGCAGATCGAGGTGCCGGGGGTGCTGTGGCTCTCCGACACCATGAAGAGATTCGACTACATCGACTGGGCGTGCCTCAAGAAGGAGGCGGAGAACAACGTCTACTCCCACGACAACATCTTCCATTCCGTGCTGGGCTGGCTCGAGATAGAGACCGAGACCTACCGGAAGGAACTGGACTGGTTCGCGAACTGCCGGACCAGACCGCTTCCCGCCGATAACGCGGCGAAGAAGTAAGCCGCGCCCCCGCCGCCGCGGAGGGGGCGGGGGGAAGCCGTTTCGGGCGGGGCGCGGCCCCGCGGGCCTCCCGCGCCGCGGGCGCGGGAGGTTTTTTTTGCCCGGCGGGGACGGTTTCGCCTCCGCGCGCGGGCGCCGTTTCCGGGCTTTCCGGCGGTCCGGGGCGGCGCCGCGCGCGCCGTTTTTTACAGAAATATTTTCACATATCCAAAAGATGAAACACGGATCCGGTTTCGCGAATTTGCCTTCCCGGCGCGCGAACTTTGCCCGCGGCGGGGCGTCTCAGCGGTAAGAGAACAGTTGTGTATCCGTTTAAAAGAGGTTCAATCATGAAACCGGGCAAACCGTTTCCGGCCGGAATCAAAAGTTCGGCGCTCATTTTCATACTGGCGGTTTATTTCGCGTTCTTCCTGAACGTGCGGTTCTGGAAGTACGTGGCGGACGGGGTGGCGATCGGGGGCCTCGGCGACGTCGTGTTCGCCGTTTCCCTGCCGTTCTTCCTGTTCGTGCCGTTTTATATCGTCTTCAGTCTCCTCGTCGTCAAAAAGATCGGCAAGCCCGTCGTCGTCCTGCTCCTGCTCTTCTCGGCGGGGGTGCAGTACATGATGCTCGCGTACGACGTGTACGTCGACCGCTTCATGATCCAGAGCGTCCTCGAGACAAACACGCGCGAGGCGCTCGACATGGTGACCGCGCCGTTCCTCTTCTGGCTCGCCCTGACCGGCGTCCTCCCGGCCGTCCTCCTGGCCCTGGTTCCCGTGCGCTACGAGCCGTTCGGGCGTGAGCTCAGGACCAGGTGCCGGAACGTCCTCGCGGCCCTGCTCGTCCTGGGCGCCTTCGCGATCGTCTCGTACAAGGAGTACGCCGCGTACGGGCGGAACAACCACGACGTGCTGTTCATCATCAACACCTACAACTACGTCGGGTCCGTGTACAGGTACTACAGCGTCGAGGCGAAGAAGAACCGCGAATTCAGGATCATCGACGAGCGCCCGCGCTGGGCCGATTTCGAGCACGCGGAGGAGCCGAAGGAAGAAGACGCCCACACGGTGCTGGTCTTCGTGCTCGGCGAGACGACCCGCGCCGCCAATTTCTCCCTGCAGGGCTACGCCCGGGAAACCAACCCCCTGCTCGCGAAGCAGGACATCGTTTACTTTAAGAACATGGTTTCCTGCGGCACCGTCACGGCCGTCTCCGTGCCCTGCCTGTTCTCGAGCCGGACCCGCGCCGACTTCGACGCCGCCGACGAGGAGTTTACGGAAAACATCCTGGATCTGGCCGCGAAAGCCGGCTACGACATCTACTGGAAGGAAAACGACAACGGCTGCAAGGGGGTGTGCGCGCGCGTGGAGAAGATGGAGGACACGGTCATGACCAACAATCCCGCGCACTGCAACGGGAGTTACTGCTACGACTCGGTCATGCTCGACGGCCTGCGGGAGCTCCTCCCGCGGATTAAGCGGAACACGATCATCGTGCTGCACCTCATCGGCAGCCACGGCCCCGCCTATTTCGAGCGGTACCCGGACGATTTCAAGAAGTTCCGGCCGACCTGCGACACCAAGGACATCCAGAACTGCGAGCGGGAGGCCATCGTCAACACCTACGACAACACCGTCCTCTACACCGACTACATCCTGTCCTCGGCCATCGACATCCTGAAGGAGTACCCGCGGCTCGAGAGCGGCCTCTTCTACGTGTCCGATCACGGGGAGTCCCTGGGCGAGCGCGGCGTTTACCTGCACGGCTGGCCGTACCGGATTGCCCCGGCGGAACAGACCGAGGTGCCGGCGGTGCTGTGGCTCTCCGACACCATGAAGAAATTCGACTACGTGGACTGGGCGTGCCTCAAGAAGGAAGTCGCGGACAACGTCTATTCCCACGACAACGTCTTCCATTCCGTGCTGGGGCTTCTGGAAATCGATTCGAAAACCTACCGGGAGGAGCTCGACTGGTTCGTGAACTGCCGGACCAAACCCCTGCCGGACGGGTACAGGTGAACGGTTCCGCCGCGGGGGCGGCCCCCGCGGCGCTCCCGCGCCGCCTGCGCGGGAGTTTTTTCGCGTTAAGGGGAGGGGAAAGCGCGGTTCCGCGGACGATCCCGGCGCCCCGGAGGGATCCGGGGCGCCGGTTCTTCCGTCGAAACCCGCGGGGCGGCCGGGGCGGCGCCCTTACTCCAGCCCGGCTTCGGCGAGCACCTGGTCGACCCAGGCGGCCACCCGGTCCGGGGTCTCGTCCGGCTGGTTGTCCTCGTCGAGGGCGAGGCCCACGAACGTGTCCGGGCCGTCGGTCACGGCGAGGGTGCTCGTGAAGTCGTAGCCCTCCGCCGGCCATCTGCCGAGGATGCGCGCGCCCTTTCCCTTGAGGAAGTTGTAGAGGAGGCCCATGCCGTCGAGGAAGTAGTCGCCGTAGTCGACCTGGTTGCCGAGGCCGAACAGCGCGAATTTTTTGCCTGTGAGGTCGACGTCCGCGAGCCGTTCCGTGAAGGCTTCCATGTCCGCCTGCATTTCCCCGAGGTACCAGGTCGGGGTTCCGAGGATGACGAGCTCGTAGGCGTTCACCGCCGAGGCGTCTTTGACCTTGGCCGCGTCGAAGACGTCGGCCCGGTCCGCGCCGATGACCTCGCGGATCAAATTCGCCGCGTCCTCGGTGTGGCCCGTGTCGGAGCCGTAGAAAATACCAATCTGCGCCATATCGTTCTCCGTTTTCGTTTTTCTCCGCGCGCCGTCCGGCGCGCGTTCCGCGTCCGGGGGCCGGCCCGCGCCGGCCCGCCGGTTTTTTCCGGGTATTATACTACATTTTCGGGGGACGGGCGACGCGCCGGGACGGCGCCCGCGGCCGGGCGGGAAAGCCCGGGCGGACCGGCCCGCCGGGCCCGCGGGGGCGGGCCCGGAATGACCGCGCGCTGTTGAACCGCCGCGCTTTTGCTGTTAGAATGGATAAAATATCATTTGAAAACGTTTTTGCGGGAGCGGCGCCGGCAGGCGGGGAGGAACAGAACAAAATGCTCAGACGTACCAAGATTGTATGCACCATGGGTCCGGCCCTGGACAAGGACGAGGTGCTCGAGGAATTGATCAAGGCGGGCGCCAACGTGATGAGAATAAATTTCTCGCACGGCACCGCCGAGGAGCACATGGCGCGGGCCGCCAAAGTCAGGGAGATTTCCAAGCGTCTGGGCGTCTACACCGCCATCATCGGCGACCTCCAGGGCCCGAAGATCAGAATTTCCACGTTTAAGGACAACCGCATCTTCCTCAACACCGGCGACCTGTTTACCCTCGACGCGAGCCTGGGCAAGGGCGAGGGCACCAAAGACGCCGTCGGCATCGACTACGCCGACCTGCCCCAGGACGTCCGGACCGGCGACGTGCTGATGCTCGACGACGGGCGCATCCAGCTTTCCGTCGTTTCGGTGAAGGGCCCGAAGATCCTGACCTCCGTCATCGTCGCGGGACCGCTGTCCAACAACAAGGGCATCAACAAGCAGGGCGGGGGCCTGTCCGCCCCGGCGCTCACCGCCAAGGACGAGGAGGACATCAAGACCGCCGCCCGGATCGACGTCGACTTCATCGCCGTGTCGTTCCCGCGCACCGGCAAGGACATCCAGCTCGCCCGCTCGCTGCTGCGGGCCGCGGGCTCCGACGCCAAGATCATCGCCAAGGTCGAGCGGGCCGAGGTGGTGGAGAGCGACGAGAGCATGGAGGACGTGATCGGCGCGGCCGACGCCGTCATGGTCGCCCGCGGCGACCTCGGGGTCGAGATCGGGGACAGCGAGCTGATGGGCGTGCAGAAGCGGCTCATCAAGAAATCGCGCCAGCTGAACCGCCCGGTCATCACCGCGACGCAGATGATGGAATCCATGATCAAGTCGCCCATGCCCACCCGGGCCGAGGTCATGGACGTGGCCAACGCGGTCCTCGACAGCACCGACGCCGTGATGCTGAGCGCGGAAACCGCCGCCGGCGACTACCCGGTGGAGTGCGTGAGCGAAATGTCCCAGGTCTGCCTCGGCGCCGAGAAGAACCCGGTCATGGTCGTCTCCACCTACCGGGCCGACAAGATCTTCGAGAACAGCGAGGAGACCATCGCCATGTCCTCGATGTTCGCCGCCAACCATCTGCCCGGCATCAAGGGGATCATCTCCCTCACCCAGTCGGGCAAGACCCCGCTGCTCATGAGCCGGCTCCACTCGAACCTGCCGATCTTCGCGCTCTCGAACGAGCCGAAGACCCTCAACTGGTGCAACCTCTACCGCGGCGTGTACCCGGTCGAGTTCCGGACGTCCGACTACCCGAACATGATCGTCGCCGCCCGGGCGGCCGTCCAGGTGGTCAAGAACCGCGGCTACCTCGCGCACGGCGACTGGGTCATCATCACCCACGGCGACACCGAGGAGGCGGGCCTCACCAACGAGATGAAGATTATCGAAGTCGACTGACGCGGCATAGGGCCGCGGGGACGGGAGAGCGCGCTCTCCCGTCCCTTTTTTTTTGCGGTTTTACGGGCGGGATCCGGCGCCATCCGCTAAAAATTCCCGCTTAGGGGCATTCGTGCTATAATCCGCCCGTGCGGGCCGGAACCGCGCGGAGCCCTCCGCGCCCGCCCCGGAAGGCGGCCCGCGGCCGCTTGCGCAAGAAAGGATAAGCGATGAAAGATCAGACGATAGAAGTCCACGGCGGGTACGTCACGGAAGCGACCACCCGCGCGGCGGTTCCCCCGATTTACCAGACGGTGGTTTACGAGTTCGACGACGCGAAGTACGCGGCCGACCTCTTCAGCCTCGCGAAGCCCGGCAACATCTACGGGCGCCTCTCCAACCCCACGACCGACCTGCTCGAGCGGCGCCTCGCCCTGCTCGAGGGCGGGGCCGCGGCGGTCGCCACCGCCTCGGGCCAGGCGGCCGTCGAGTACGCGCTCATGAACCTCGCCCGGCACGGGCAGAACATCGTGTCGGTGCCGCAGGTCTACGGCGGCACCCTGACGCTCTTCACCGCCACCTTCGCCGAGCGCGGCGTGGAGGGGCGCTTCGCCGCAAGCGATTCCCCGGAGGACATCGAGGCGGCGATCGACGAAAACACCCGGGCCGTGTACTGCGAGACCATCGGCAACCCGGCCGGCAACATCGTCGACATCGCGGCGCTCGCCGGGGTCGCGCACCGGCACGGCATCCCCCTGGTCGTGGACAACACCGTGGCGAGCCCCGCCATCTGCAAGCCCATCGAATTCGGGGCCGACGTCGTGGTGCACAGCCTCACCAAGTTCATCTGCGGCCACGGCCACGCCATGGGCGGGGCGATCGTCGACGGCGGCAGGTTCGACTGGAAGGCGCACGCCGCGAAGTTCCCGCAGTTCAACACCCCCGACGAGTCCTACCACGGCGTCGTCTACGCCGACGCCTTCGGGCCCGCCGCCCTGGCGGCGCGCGTCCGCGTGGTCAGCCTCCGCAACTGCGGCGCCATCCTGCCGCCCATGTCGGCCTTCCTGATCCTCATGGGCCTCGAGACCCTGACCCTGCGCGTCCGGCAGCACGTCCGCAACACGGAGCTCATCGCCGCGTACTTAAAGGATCACCCCAAGGTCGCCTGGGTGCACAGCGTGCAGTTCGAGGACAACCCGTACCGCGCGCTCGCGCTCAAATACACGAAGGGGACCCAGAGCGGCATGCTGACCTTCGGGCTGAAGGGCGGCCGGGAAGCCGGGGCGAAGTTCCACGACGCCGTGAAGATCTTCAAGCGCGTGGTCACCATCGGCTACACGAGCTCCTGCGTCACCCACCCGGCGAGCACCACCCACAGCCAGCTGAGCCCGGAGCAGCTCAAAAGCGCCGGCATCGGCGAGGAGCTGATCCGCCTCACCGTCGGGATCGAGGATCCCGAGGATCTGATCGAAGACATCAGGCAGGCCCTGGAACAAGTCTGATTCCGGCGCCGCTTCCGGGCCCGGCGGCCGGCCGGGCCCGTCAGTCCTCCAGAACCGGCTCGAAGGACGCGGCGTTCTCCGCCTTCTCGAGCGCGGCCAGGCACTTCTCCCAAGATTCCAGATCGGGGACGGTCACCGCGAATTTGTCCGGCCCGTCCGCCGTCCGGGCGGGGCACGCCGCGGGAACGCAGGTCTTGCCTTCCCGGCACGCCACCCGGATCGTCCCGGTTATTTTGAACCGCTCCCCGTTTTTCTTTTTGACCAGCGCGATGATTGCGGACTTGCCGTCCTTCGCCATTAGCGCCGTCCCAGCGCCGCCGTCGAACGTGTAGGCGTTCCCGTCCGCGGCGTTGCCGATGACGTCGCCGCGGTTGTCTTTGAAGCTGCTGCCGACCCGCACGTCGGTGAGCACCTCCGCGCCGTCGAGAAGATCCGCGTAGCCCCCGAAGGAGAGCGCGGGAATGAAGATGAGACCGGCCGCGATGAGCCGGAAAGTCGTTTGGCGCGGCATGATTGGGTACCTCCCTGCGCGTGCGCTGCCAGATTGACGGAACCGCCGGCTTCAGCCCGAAGCCGCGCCGACGGCGCCGCGGATTTTTTCGAGAAAAGGCTCCGGCCCCAGATAGCCGGTAATCGTCCCCGCCACCCGGCTCTTGCTGAAGATCAGGATGGTCGGGGCTCCGGTGATGTGCTCGCGGTACTTCGCCACGATGGCGCCCGCGGGCGCGTCCGCGTCGGTGATGTCCACCGACACGGTCGCGACCGGGGCGAGGTAGCCCGCGACCCGCTCGTCCGCGAAGGTGGTTTTCTCGTACTTGACGCAGGCGGCGCACCAGTCGGCCCGGACGTCGACGATCACCACGTCGTTGCCGCGGAGGACCTCGTCGAGCTCGGCCAGGTCGCGCACCGGCCGGAAGAGGGCGTTCCGGGCGCTTTCCCCGGTCAGGAAGAGCGAGGCCCCGGCGATCAGCGCGGTGACGGTCATGGCGAGGACCGCGAAGCCTTTTTTCCCGGTGGCCTGGTAGCCCGCGTAGCAGATGATCGAGCCGCTCATCAGGATGGCCAGGGCGCTTATGACCCCGGGGGACAGGTAGGCCCGCATCAGGTACACGGGAACGATGAGCATGATGAAGCCGCAGATGACCTTGATGTTCTTCATCCACATGCCGGACTCGGGCAGGAAGCGCTCCCCGAGCAGGGCGATGATGACGAGGGGCGCGCCCATGCCGAGGCCCATGGCGAAGAGGTAGAGGCCGCCGCGCAGCATGTCCCCGTCCTTCATGATGAACATGAGGGCGCCGGCGAGCGGGGCGGTGGTGCAGGGGGTGGCGACGACCGCGCTGATCACGCCCATGACGAACACGCCCGCCACGGTCCCGCCTTTCTGGCGGTCGTTGATCCGCTGCAGGCGGTTGATCCAGGCCGAGGGCAGGGAGACCTCGAAGAGGCCGAACAGGGAGATCGCGAAGACCAGGAAGAAGACGCTGATGACGGCGAGCACCGCCGGCCGCTGCAGGAAGAGCTGGAACTCCGCCCCGGCGCGGGCGATGGCGAAGCCCGCGAGCATGTAGGCCGCGGCCATCCCGAGGATGTAGACGGAGGTGTAGAGCAGGATCGTCCCCCGGCTGCGCCGCCGGCTCCCGAGGATGACCGAGCTCCAGATCGGGTACATGGGGAACATGCAGGGCGTGAGGCTGAGGAGCACGCCGAAGAGCAGGAACGCGCCGACGCCGAGGACGAGGCTGTCGCCCATGGCCCGGTAGATCGAGCCGGCGTCGCCGCCGGCGAGGTCCGCGAAGGACGTGAAGCCGCCGCCGTCCGGGGCGCGCTCCGGGGCGGGCGCGGGAGCCGGAGACGCGTCCCCGGCCGGGGACGCCGTTCCGCCCGCGATCCGGTCAATGGCGATTTTGCGGGTGATCGGCGGGTAGCACATGCCTTCGGTGCAGCCCTGGTACCTTACGCTTATCTTGGGGAAGGGATCGGTGCTTGCGAGCCGGACCGCGATCCCGACCGAGCCGTAGAAGACGTGGCTCGGCCCCATGTACTCGTCTTCGTGGTACGTCCCCGCGGGAATGTCGACCGCCGCGATCGCGCAGTTCACGCAGTCCACCGCGAACCTTTCGCGGTAGAGGTAGTAGCCGTCCGCGATGGCGAAGGTTATTCTGACCGCGTCCCCGTCCTGGGTGAGTTCCGGGGCGAAGGCCTCGTCCTCGCTCAGGTAGACCGGCTCGCCCGCGGGAGCGGCGGGCGCCGGGGCGGCCGCGGCCGCCCCGGAGGCGAGAGCCGCGAGCAGCGCGGCGATAAGAAGGAAGAATCTGTTCATGACGGAGCGGGCGCGGAAACGAAAGGGCTACGCGGCCCGGGCCGCCCGCGCGGGACGGCTCCGGGGCCGATTAAATACTATCACAGTTTAGACGGATGTCACAGCGGGCGGTTCCCCGGGACCGCCCCGGCTCGCAAAAACGCGGCGCGGGGCGGATCCCCGGGGACCGGGCGTCAGGACAGCCGGGCGGACAGCCCCGCGAATTCCCGGATGCGCAGATCGTGCTTGGCGTCGGGGGACGCGGCGAGATCCGAGGCCGTGAGGACGTTGCCGGAGATGCCCACGCACTTTCCGGAGACGCCCTCGGCGAGGAGCCGGACCGCGAAATCGCCGAGCCGGCTCGCGAGCACCCGGTCGAAGGCGGTGGGGGAGCCCCCGCGCTGGACGTGCCCGAGCACGGTGGCGCGGCACTCTATGCCCGTCGAGGTCTCGAGATCCGACGCCAGGGCGGCGGCGTCGAGCATGTTCTCGCGCAGGCAGATGACCGCGTGCTTCCGGCCGGCCGCGAAGGATCGGGAGATCCGGTCGAACAGGTCCTCCCGCGAGAAATCCCCCTCCGGGGTGATGATGCAGTCCGCTCCCCCGGCCAGGCCGCCGGCGAGGGCCAGATCCCCGCAGTTCCGCCCCATGACCTCCACGATGCTCACGCGGTGGTGGGAGGCGCAGGTGTCCCGCAGCTTGTCGAGACTGGTCATGACGGTGTTCACGGCCGTGTCGAAGCCGATGGAGACGTCGGTGCCGTGGGTGTCGTTGTCGATCGTCGCGGGGACGCCGACGCAGGGCACGCCCATGGCGCAGAGGCACGCCGCCCCCGCGTACGTGCCGTCGCCGCCGATGGCGACGAGGGCTTCGATGTTTTCTTTTTTGAGGTTGTCGACGGCTTCCTTCCGGACGAACTCTTCCTTGAACGCCGTGAAGCGGGCCGTGCCGAGAAAGGTGCCGCCCCGCGTGAGGATGTCGTCCGTGTCGGAGCGCTTGAGCGGGATCACCCGCCGGTGGTAGAGGCCGAGATAGCCGTCGCGGATGCCCAGGACCTCGGCGCCGGCGCTCTCCGCCGCCCTCACGGCGGCCCTTATCGCCGCGTTCATGCCCGGCGCGTCGCCGCCGCTCGTCAAAATTCCTATGCGTTTAATCATAATTTCGTTTCGTGCTTAATTTACAATCTTTGCCTTTTATAACTTTTGCAAAATTATTTCTACGCCGCGGCCGGAACGGGAGCGTTTCTCCCGCCGCGGCCGCGCGTTTTTCGCGTTTAGGGTTCGGATCTTCCATTTTATAACACGTCGGGCGGGGTTTGCAACGAACGGCCCGGGGCGGGAGCGCGCCGCGGGCCGCCCCGATCCCCGGGAGGGTTAACAAAACCGTTCCCCGCCGCTTGACCCGCGCGCCGTCCGGTTGCTATCATCGCCGCAGCGGGCTCGGGAAACGCGCGCGAAGGAGGGAGGGGCGATGTATCTCGCGGATTTTTTCAGGGAAACGGTCGCGTTCGTGCTGTACACGATACTGGGCTTCATTCTGTTCGGCTGTTTTTACGCGCCCCTGTTCGAGTGCCTGGGCATGTTTCTGGACAACTTGTACGAGGGTTTCGCGATCTCCGAGACGGCGGTCTTCAAGACGGTCTACGCGCTGGGGGCGCTGGCGCTCATGGGGCTTTACGCGACCGTGAAGATCGCGAAGAAATTGAGAAGGTTCATCGGACGCTCCGGGGGCCGGGGCGGGGACGACACGATCTATTATTACTGAGATCCCCCGCGCGGGGAAAAGCGCCGGACGCCGTCCGGCGCTTTTTTGTTTTAAGAGCGCGGGGCCGGCAAAAAAACGGCCCCCGGGGGAACCCGGGGGCCGTCCGGGGGCGCGGCGCGCCCCCGGGATACCGCTTTACGCCTTGGCGGCGGCGATGATGGCGGAGAACTCGGCCGGCTTCAGGGAAGCGCCGCCGACCAGGCCGCCGTCGATGTCGGGCTGCTTGAACAGGTCGGGAGCGGTCTTGGCGTTGCACGAGCCGCCGTAGAGGATCTGCACCTCGGCGGCGACGTCCGCGTCGAAGGAGGCCAGGAAGGCCCGGATCTGCGAGTGCACGTCCTGGGCGATCTCCGGGGTGGCGGTCTTGCCGGTGCCGATGGCCCAGATCGGCTCGTAGGCGATCACGGCCTTCTCGAAGGACGCGATGCCGCACCTGTCGACCACGGCCTGAAGCTGGGTCTTCACGACGTCGGCGGTCTGGCCGGCCTCGAACTGCTCGAGGGACTCGCCGATGCAGAGAACCGGAATCAGGCCGGCGGCCTGGGCGGCCTCGTACTTGGCGGCGACGGTCTCGTTGCTCTCGCAGTGGTACTGGCGGCGCTCGCTGTGTCCGACGATGGCGTACTTGCAGCCGAACTCCTTGATCATAACCGGGGAATTCTCGCCGGTGTAGGCGCCGCTGTTGTGGACGTCGCAGTCTTCCGAGCCGTAGCGGAGGGCCGAATCCCTGGCGAGAGCCTCGACCGTGCCGATGAAGATCGCCGGCGCGCACACGGCTACCTCGACGCCCGCGGCGGCTTCCGCCGGGGCGAGGAGAGCGTTGACGAGATTGGTGACGGATTCCTTGGTACCGTTTAATTTCCAGTTACCCATTACGAGCTTTTGTCTCATGATATTGGCCTTAAGTAATATGACAGGTTAGTGAAGCAGGTGATTAGAAAATTCTTCCCGGGGCGCCGGGGACGCGGGAACCGGGCTTGCCCCCGGTCCACGGTATTATGATACAACCATGCCCCGCGGTTTATCAAGCTTTCCGGGCGCGGGGCGCGGCCCGGGCGGCGTTTTCCGGCGGGGAAGGGGGGCCCGCCGCGGCCCCGTCCCCCGCTTGACGCGCGGCGTCCCCGGGGGTATAATCCGTCCCGCGCGCGCCCCGCGCGCCGCCGGCCCGGGGGCCGCGCGACAGCAAAACGAACCGGAGAAAACTAGCAATGGCTGTAACAGACAAAGGAATTTCGTTCCTGAAGGAGTTCAGGGACTTCGCCATGAAGGGCAACGTGCTCGACATGGCCATCGGTGTGGTAATCGGCACCGCTTTCGGCAAAATCGTCTCGTCGCTCGTGGCCGACGTGATCATGCCGCTGGTCGGCGTCGTGTGCGGCAACATCGACTTCAAGGATCTCGCCTACACGCTGCAGGAAAAGACCGACGCGGCCGAGGCCGTGGTGCTGAGGTACGGCATGTTCATCCAGACCATCGTGGACTTCGTGATCATCGCCTTCGCGATCTTCCTGTCGATGAAGCTCATCAACAGGCTGAAGCGCGCCCTCGTCGCCGAGGAGAAGCAGGAGGAGGCCGCCGCCGAGCCGCCGGCCGACGTCAGGCTGCTCACCGAGATCCGCGACCTCCTGAAGGAGCGGGCCGAAAAGTAGGAGCCGTCCCCGCCGTCCCGCCGCCGCGGCCCCGCTGTTTCTCTTGACTTTTGGCCGCGGATTTGGGATTATGTGTGCGGATATCGTTGCGCGGCGCGCCAGGTTACGGGACGCCGGCGCCGGCCCGGCGGAAGCTTCGCCCGCCGCGGCGGGTTCCGGGCGCGGCCGGCGTTCGGAAAGCCCGGGATTCGGAGAATCGCGGGTTTTTTTGTTGCGGGGGAGAATTTGATGCGAGTTTTGAAATTTGGCGGCACTTCTCTGGCCGATTCCGAGCGTTTCCTCAATGTGTCGGACATCATCGTCAACGCCTACCGGAAGTCCCAGGTCGCGGTCGTCCTGTCGGCGCCCGCGAAAGTGACCAACTATCTCGTCGAACTGGTCGCCGAGGCCGTGAAGGGCAGCGACGTCCGGGAGGTCCTCGGCAGCATCGAGGCGATCTTCGACGAGCTGATCCGGGGCATGGAGGCGCGCTACCCGAACCTCGACGAGGCCGGGCTCCGCGGGATCCTGGACGCCGAGTTTGCGCTGATCCGCCGGCGCGTGCAGGGCATCACCCTGCTCGGGCAGTGCCCCGACAACGTCCAGGCCCTGATCCTGAGCCGCGGCGAGAAGCTGTCCGTGGCCTTCATGGAGGCCCTGCTCCGGGCGCGCGGCGAGAACGTGACCGCGCTGAGCCCGGTCGAGGTCCTCAAGACCGCGGAGGGCGGGTATCTCGAATCGGCGGTCAACATCGACCTGTCCCGCTCCCTCTTCGCGAAGCGGCGCCTCCGCGACGCCACCGTTTACCTGATGATGGGCTTCACCGGGGGCAACCCCCGGGGCGAGCTCGTGCTCCTCGGCCGCAACGGCTCCGACTACTCGGCGGCCTGCCTCGCCGCCTGCGTCAACGCGGAGTGCTGCGAGATCTGGACCGACGTCGACGGCGTCTACAGCTGCGACCCGCGCGTGGTCCACGACGCGCTCCTGCTCCGGCGCCTGAGCTACAAGGAGGCCATGGAGCTGTCCTACTTCGGCGCCAAGGTCCTGCACCCGCGCACCATCGCGCCCATCGCCCAGTTCCGCATCCCCTGCGTGATCAAGAACAGCCTCCACCCCGAGCGGGAGGGGACCACCATCGCCGAGACCGGCGATCTGAGCATCCCCATCAAGGGCATCTCCGATCTCGTCAGCATCTCGCTCGTCAACGTGTGCGGCCCCGGCATGAAGGGCATGGTCGGCATGGCCGGCCGCGTCTTCAACTGCGTGTCCCGCGCCGGGATCTCCATCGCGCTCATCACGCAGTCCTCGTCCGAGTACAGCATCAGCTTCTGCATCCACACGGCCGACGCCGAGAAGGCCCGGCGGGCCCTCGACGAGGAGTTCCGGCTGGAGCTCAAGGAAGGGCTGCTCGACGGCATCGACATCACCGGCGACAAGGCGATCATCTCGGTCATCGGCGACGGCATGCTGACCGCCCGCGGGGTCGCCGCGAAGTTCTTCAGCTCGCTGTCCCTCGCGAACATCAACGTCAACGCCATCGCCCAGGGCTCCTCGGAGCGGTCCATTTCCGCCGTGGTGTCCAAGAACAAGGTCAGCGAGGCCATCAGGATCTGCCACCAGAACTTTTTCAGCTCCCTGCAGTTCATCGACGTCTTCATCGTCGGGGTCGGCGGGGTCGGCGGGGCCCTGGTGGGCCAGATCCGGCGCCAGCGCCAGCTCCTGCAGCGCAAGAGCGGCGTGCAGATCCGCATCGCGGGCATGTGCAACTCGAAGCACATGATCCTGAACCCGGAGGGCATCGATCTCGACTCCGACTACATGGCGGAGCTCAACGCGTCCGATCTCAAGTTCAGCGTGGCCGCGGCCAAGCAGTTCATCACCGAGACCCACCTCATCAACCCCGTGATCGTCGACTGCACGTCGGATCCGGACATCGCCGCGCGCTACGAGGAGTTCCTGCTCGCCGGCTTCCACGTGGTGACCCCGAACAAGAAGGCCAACACCGGCACCATGGAGTACTACCGCAGCCTGCGCCGGGCCGCGCGCCTGCGCCGCCGCAAGTTCCTCTACGAGACCAACGTGGGGGCGGGGCTGCCCGTGATCGAGAACCTGCAGAACCTGATCTCGGCGGGCGACAACCTCCAGGAGTTCAACGGCATCCTCTCCGGATCGCTGTCCTATATCTTCGGCAAGATCGAGGAGGGCATGAGCTTCAGCGAAGCGACCCTCGACGCCAAGCGGCGGGGCTTCACCGAGCCCGATCCCCGCGACGACCTGAGCGGCATGGACGTGGCCCGCAAGATCCTCATCCTCGCGCGCGAGGCGGGCATGGAGATCGATCTTTCCGACATCGACGTGCAGATGGCCCTGCCGCCCGGGTTCGACGCCTCGGGCACGCCCGAGGAGTTCCTGGCCCGCCTGCCCGAGGCGGACGCCTACTTCCGCGCGGAGGTCGAGGCGGCGCGCGCCAAGGGCGAGGCCCTCCGCTACGTGGGCACCATCTCGGGCGGCAAGTGCCACGTGGCCATCCGCTCGGTTCCCGAGGCCGATCCCCTGTACAAGGTCAAGGACGGCGAAAACGCCCTGGCCTTCCTCACCGCCTACTACCAGCCCATCCCGCTGGTGCTGCGCGGCTACGGGGCCGGCACCGAGGTCACCGCCGCCGGCGTGTTCGCGGATATCTTACGTACTTTGAACTGGAAGAGAGAGGTCTAGCGCAAAATGAAAGTCAGCGCGTACGCCCCGGCGTCCATCGGCAACGTCAGCGTCGGATTCGACATCCTCGGCGCGGCGCTCCGGCCCGACGACGGCGGGATCCTGGGCGACACCGTCGAGGTCTCCGACGCGGAGGAGGGGTTCTCGCTCGCGACGGAAGGGCGGTTCGCCGCGAAGCTTCCCGCGGATCCCCGCAAAAACATCTGCCACGACGCGTACCGGGCCTTCCGGGATCTCCTCGCCGCGAAGGGCCTGCCCGCGCGGCCCGCGCGCATGATCCTTAAGAAGAACCTGCCCATCGGTTCGGGCCTCGGCTCCTCCGCCGCGTCCATCGTCGCCGCGGTCGAGGCGCTCAACGAGTTCCACGGCCGCCCGCTCGGACGGGACGAGGCGCTCCTCCTGATGGGCCGGCTCGAGGGGCAGATCTCGGGGTCGGTGCACTACGACAACGTGGCCCCGTGCTACCTCGGCGGGATCCGCCTGATGGTCGGGGCGGCCGGGATCATCTCCGAGAGCGTGCCCTGCTTCCCGGACTGGCTCTGGGTCTCCTGCTACCCGGGGATAACGGTGAGCACGGCGGCCGCGCGCGCCATCCTGCCCGCGGAGTACAGCCGCGCCACCTGCATAACCTACGGCCGGCAGGCCGCCGCGTTCGTCCAGGCGTCCCACACCGGCAACGAGAAGCTCGCCGCCGCGGTGCTCAAAGACGTCCTCGCCGAGCCTTACCGGCGGGATCTCATTCCCGGCTTCGACGCCGCCATGAAGAAGGGGCGCGAGCTCGGGGCCCTCGCGGGCGGCATATCGGGCTCCGGCCCCTCGATCTTCGTCGTCATGAAGGACCGGGAGCGCGCCGAGGAGCTGCGCGAGTGGCTGGCGGGCAATTTCATTCTCAACGGGGACGGGTTCTGCAACATCTGCAGGATCGACCCGGACGGGACGCGGGCCGCGCCCGTTTAAAGACCCCGCGGGGGCGCGGGGCCCGCCCCGGCGCTTCCCCGGCAAAGATTCGCGGATCAGGCCCGGACGGGCCGGATCCTGACAGGACGGTGTTTTTATGCAGCTTTACAATATCAGACACAACGACGAGAGGGTTACCTTCGCGCAGGCCGTGCGCCGGGGCATGGGCCGGGATCAGGGCCTGTTCTTCCCCGCCGCGCTCGCGCCCCTGCCCGATCCCGAGGCTCTTTACGAAATGCCCTTCGAGGAGCGCTCCGCGGCGATCCTGCGCCATCTCATCGGCGACGAGATCGAAGACCTCGCCGGGCTGGTGAAGAGCGCGTTCTCGTTCGGCGCGCCCCCGCTCGTGCGGACGGACGAGCGGACTTACGCCCTCGAGCTCTTCCACGGCCCGACCCTCGCCTTCAAGGACTTCGGGGCGCGGTTCATGGCCCGGTGCCTCGGCGCCGTGGCCGCGGGGAGCCGGATCACGATCCTCACCGCGACGAGCGGCGACACCGGCGCCGCCGTGGCGCACGCCTTCTACAACCTTCCCGGGATCGAGGTCGTGGTCCTGTACCCGAAGGGCAAGATCAGCAACCTGCAGGAGAAGCTCTTCTGCACCCTCGGCGGCAACATCCGCACGGTGGCCGTGCGCGCGGCCTTCGACGACTGCCAGGCCCTGGTCAAGCGGGCCTTCGACGACGAGGAGGTCAGGACCGCCGTCGGCCTCAACAGCGCCAATTCGATCAACATCAGCCGCCTGCTCGCGCAGGTGTGCTACTACTTCGAGGCGGCCGCGCGGCTGCCGGCCTCCCGGCGGGACAGCCTGGTGATCGCCGTGCCGAGCGGCAACTTCGGCAACCTCACCGCCGGCCTCATCGCCAAGGCCCTGGGCCTCAAGGTGAAGAAATTCGCGGTGTCGACCAACGCGAACGACACCGTGCCGCGCTACCTCGCCACGGGCCGGTGGGAGCCGCGCCCGACCGTCGCCACCCTCTCGAACGCCATGGACGTGTCCCGGCCCAACAACTGGCCGCGCGTCGAGGAGATCTGCCGGGTGAAGGGCTGGAGCCTCGCGGATCTCGCGAGCGGCCGGCTTTCCGACGACGAGACCCGGGAGGCGATGCGGAAGACCTACGCCGCGGGCTACGTCACCGAGCCGCACGGCGCCGTGGCCTGGAAGGTGCTTCAGGACACGCTGGAGCCGGGCGACACGGGCGTCTTCCTCTGCACGGCGGCGCCCGCGAAGTTCAAGGAAAGCGTCGACGCGATCCTCGGCACCGACATCCCGCTCCCGGAGGCGCTCGCCTCGCGGGCGGATCTGCCGGTGCTCTCGCGCGAGGCGGACCCCGACTACGCGGCCCTGCGCGCCGTCCTGCTGGAGCGGTGAGGGGCCGGCCGCGCCGCCCGCGGTTTGACGGCGGCGGCCCGCGATAGTATAATCCGCGTGTTTTTTTCCGGGGCGGGGCGCCCCGGGGTTGGGATCCCGCCGGCGGCGGGCGAGGACAGGAGAATTTTCCGGCCATGGAGCAGCGCATCCTCCGTACGGAGTGCCCGGACGCCAAGGGGCTCATCGCGAGCATCACCGGCGCCTGTTTCAGGCACCGCTACAACATCATCAAAAACGACCAGTTCACCTCTTTCGACGACAGCCGCTTCTTCATGAGGACCGAGCTCGAGGGCGACTTCGCCGAAGCCGAGGCTTTTGTGGAAGAAGTGCGCGGCGCCATTCCCGCGGGCGGCTCCTGCAGCCTGCTGTCCCCGACCAGGAAGAAGATCCTCGTGCTGGTGACCCGGGAGCCGCACGTGCTCGGCGATCTGCTGATCAAGAGCTACGCGGGGGCGCTCAACGCCGAGATCGCCGGGGTGATCGGCAACTACGACTACCTCCGGGACCTCTCCTCCCGGTTCGGCGTGCCCTTCGTCGCCGTGAGCCACGAAGGGCTCGCGCGCGAGGAGCACGAGGCCCGCGTGCTCGAGGCCGCGGCCGGGTTCTCCTTCGACTACATCGTCCTCGCCAAATACATGCGCATCCTCTCGCCCGCGTTCGTGAGCGCGTTCCCGCCGGGCTCGATAATCAACATCCACCACTCGTTCCTGCCCGCGTTCGTGGGCGCCCGTCCCTACCTGCAGGCCTTCAACCGCGGCGTGAAGATCATCGGGGCCACGGCCCACTTCGTGACCGACGACCTCGACGAGGGGCCGATCATCGCCCAGGACGTGATCAAGGTGAACCACAATTACAGCGCGGAAAGCATGGCGAAGGCGGGGCGCGACGTGGAGAGGCAGGTGCTGGTGCGGGCGCTCAGCCGGGTGGTCGACGGCAAGGTCTTCATCCACGGCAACAAGACCGTGGTGTTCTGACGCGGGGCCGCGGCGTCCCGAAGAAGGCGTCCCGAAGAAGAAGCGGGCCCCGGCCGGAAGGCGGGGCCCGCTTTCTATTTCCCGGGCTCCCCGGAGCCGTCCAGGAACAGGCTGCGTCTTTTGAGGAGGCCCTCGGCGTGCCATTTCTCGAGCAGCCGGTACATGGTCGACTTGCTGAGGCCGAGCCGGCGGGCGGCCTCGGGCACGGAGCCGTCGCAGGCGTTCACCGCCGAGACGACGTAGCGCTTGCGGACCTCGTCGAAGGAGGCGATCTCGGCGGAGGAGCGGGGCAGGGGGATCGCCCCGGGGGCCGGCGCGGCCGCGGGGGCGGGGGAAAGCCGGTCCGTCCCGGCCGCGGGGGCGGCGGGCAGCGGATCCGCCCCGGCCGCCCCGGCCGGGAGCCCCCCGGAGAATCCCGTGTTCACGCCCAGATAGTTCCGGTAATGCTCCGGGTGCTCCCCGATGTCGTCGACCGCCCGCACGATGTTGTCCGGGAGCATCTCCCGGGTGAGGACCTGCCCGTCGTAAAGGGCCACGGCGCTGTGGATCACGTTCTGCAGCTCGCGGACGTTGCCGGGCCACGGGTACGTCAGCATGATCCGGGTGGCCTCGCGCGAGAAGTACAGGAACTCCTTGCGCTCCATCTCCGCGAAGCGGCGCAGGAAGTGCATGGCGATGTAGAGGACGTCGTTGTCGCGCTCCCGCAGGGGCGGCAGGTGGATCGGGATGACGAACAGGCGGTAGAACAGATCCTCCCTGAAGCGCCCGTTCTTCACTTCCGTGTAGGGATCCCGGTTGGTGGCGCAGATGATCCGCACGTCGACCGACAGGATCTTCTGCGAGCCGAGCATCCGGTAGGTGCCGCTCTGGAGGAAGCGCAGCAGCTTGGCCTGCAGGTCGAGGTTCATCTCGCAGATCTCGTCGAGGAAGAGCACGCCGCCGTCGGCCTCGGCCACGGCGCCGATCCGGTCCGCCACGGCGCCGGTGAACGCGCCCTTGACGTGGCCGAAGATGATGCTCTCCATGATGTCGCCGGGAATGGCGGCGCAGTTGATGGCCACGAACTTGCCCTTGCGCTCGGTGTTCAGCTCGTACAGGGCGGCGGCCGTGACCTCCTTGCCCGTGCCGCTTTCCCCGGTGATGAACACCGAGACCCGGGAGTTACGGATGCGCCGGAGGCGGTCGTAGATGTCGCGCATGACCGGGGACGCGCCGATGAAATTGCCGAAGCGGACGGTCCGGTCCCGGTCCCCGCTGACTTTGGCGTTGAGCTCGAGCTTCTCGACGGTGTTGGCCACGGTGGTGCGCAGGCGGTGGCTGTCCACGGGCTTCACCAGGAAGTCGTACGCGCCGAGGCTCATCGCCTCGGCGGGGAGGGTGGGCATCTCGTCGGCGGTGATGACGATGGTGGTGATGCGCGGGAAATTCTTCAGCATGGCCAGGATCTCCATGCCGGGGATGTCGGGGAGGTTGAGGTCGAGGAGGATGATGTCGGGCGCGAAGGTGTCGAGTAGGGCGATGGCCTCCCGGCCGGTGCCGGCCGATCTGACCTCGGCGCCGAGCCTTTTGACGACCTCGGTGTAGAACAGGTTCAGGGAAGGGGAGTCCTCCACGACCAGGATCCCGGATTTCGTCCGCTTCCGCTCAGTGTCAGTAAATTCCGCCATACCTTAAGAACCGCCCTCCGCGCGCCCGGGCAACCGCGGCCGGCGCGCCGCCCCGCCCGGGATATTGTGGCCGATTTTGGGCGTTTGGGCAAGACGCGGGGGGATTTTTTTTCCCGCGCGGCCCGGGGCGCGCTTTAAAAATTGCGAGAGCGCGGCGGTTTTACCCCGCCCCGTTTGGGGTATAATCACACCATGCGGATCGCGGTAACACGGGGAGACTGAAGTGACTGAAACGCTGGTAGACAAGGACGAGCTGATGTTTTTCCTCGGCGATCTCGGGCCGGAGGTCGTGGCGTCGCTCATCGGGGTTTTCCTCACCGACGCGGAGAACACCGCGGCGAAGATCGACGACGCCATGGAGCGCGGCGATTACGCGGCCCTTTCGCGCGAGGTTCACACCCTTAAGGGGGTCGGCGGCACGTACGGGGCCGTCCGGATGAAGGAGATGGCCTACGATCTCGACCGGAGGTTCAAGAACCGCGAGGATCTGGCCGCCATGAAGCCCGATCTGCGCAGGCTGGTCGGGGTGATCCGGCAGACCGGCGAGGAAATGAAGAGGATCATGGCGGGGTAGCCGCCCGGGCCCCGGGGCGCCCCGGCCGGGTTCCCGGCGGGCGGGCCGGCGGTGAAGATTATGAAGATAAAAGTAGTAGACGCGAAGACTGACGGCGAGGAAGCGGCCGTCTCCGAGATAGCGGAGAAGCTGCGGATCTTTTCCCCGGAAAAGCCCGGTTTCCTGCTGGTTTTCTATTCCCCGAACGCCGAGGCCGCCAAGCTCCGCAAGCTCATCTGCGGGATCTGGCCGGACACCGCCGTGGCGGGCCTCCGGGCCGGGTACGGCAGCTTCACCGCCTCGAGCACCGTGGGGTTCGACCACAACCCCGCGGGGAGCGCCACCGCGCAGTCCTCGTCCGCCGGCGCGAAATCGCGCTTCTCCGTCAAAAAATTCTCCGAGGTCCGCAAAGAAAAAGTCACGGTGTTCGTCCAGGCGTTTTACGACCCGGCGGGCGCCTTCGGGTGCGCGTGCCGCGCCTGCGACCCCGGCCTGCCGCTGCGGCTCGACGAGGCCATGGCGGACGCCGGCGCCCGGGCGGACCGGCGCGGCGTCATGCCCAACGTCGTCCTGGCCTTCAACACGCAGGGGACCACCGGGGAGTTCTACGCCGAGCTCAACAGCATCATGGGCACCTCGCTCTCCGTGGCCGGCGGCATCGTCGACACGAGCGCCGGGCCGGCCGGCTTCTTCACCGACCGGGAGTTCGTGTCCGCGCGGGACGCCTACCTGCTGGTCGCCGCCTACACGAGCTGCGACATCCAGGTGGACTACCTGAGCGAGGCGCGGCTCCAGAGCGAGCTCGGCGTCATCACCCGGGCCGAGGGCGGGGTCGTCCTCGAGATCGATCACAAGCCGGCCGCCGACATGTTCTTCGCGGCGCTCGGCACGGACGTCTCCGCCATGGAGCCGGACGAGATGCAGCGGATCCTCGCGGGGGTGTGCCGCGACTGGTTCGTGGCCTACGACTCCTACGTCGTCGAGTACGGGGACTTCTACAACGTGTCCGTGGTCAACCGGATCACGGAGTCCCGGGGGCTGGCCCTCAACAGCAGCTTCCCGCCGGGAGACCGGATCTACCTCATGAAAGCCTCCGACGCGGACATGTCCAACTGCTTCGTGTCGTACTACCCCATGGAGAACCGGCCCGTCGGCACGCTGCACATCATGTGCGAGTCGTTCTGCAAGGGGGACAAGTCCCTCAACTTCAATTCCGTCGTCGACCGCGTGCGCGGCTACCACGGCGCCGACCGGGATTTCATGGTCTTCTCCGCCGCGGGGGAGAACGTGGGCACCACGCAGCTGGATCTGCGGCTGGCCAACTGCACGGTAATCACGGTCACATTTCTCGAACGGGTAAGGTTATAGCGATATGGATTCGACAGAACAGCGCGTGCAGCGGCTGGAGAAGCAGCTCAGGCAGGCCCGTCTCGAGCTCGAGATGGCCCGGGACCGCGAGTTCCGGCTCAAGGACAGCCGCAAGAACATCCTGGCCACCTTCAACGAGCTGTTCGCCGCCGAGGGCGGCGAGCAGCAGTACTCCGTGCTCATCATGGCCCTCCGCCGGATCGTGCAGTTCGACGACATCGCGGTGCTCTGCCACAATCCCGAGAGCGACCCGCCCGGGGCCCTCGAGGTGATCTACGCCTCCAGCCCGGTCCTCGAGAAGCACCGCTGGACGATGGACGGGGTGCTCGGCGTGGCGTATCGGTCGGACGACGTGCTGGTCCTGTCCAACCCGGGCGCGGCCCGGGGCTTCGAAAGCTCGGACGGGGAATTTGCCCGGGCGGTCCGCTCGGCCATGGTCATCCCCATCGCCATCGAGGGGCTGGAGCTGTTTTTCATCATGACGCACCACAGCCCGCTGAGCCTCGACATGCGCAGCCGCGAGGACGTGAAGGAGTACCTGCCCTTCATCGAGCAGTCGATCGCCTGCGTCGAGTACCGCACCCAGCTCGACCGCCTGGTCGCGCGGCACGCCTCGGATCTGTCGGCGTACCGGCGCACCCTCGACTCCCTGCGCACCCTGCACCACGAGATGCTCTGGCAGACCGACCGGGACGGGGTCTTCATCAAGGTGACCTCGACCGTCTTCAGCTACGGGGTGGAGATCACCGACACCAGCGAGAACACGGAAATCTACAACACCGTGATCGGCAAGAACGTGCGGGGCATCGTCGACCCGGAGGAGCTCGCCCGCAATCCCCACATCCTCGACGAGCTCGAAAAAACCATCGCCGAGCGCGGCGTCATCAAGAACGTGAAATTCCCGATCCTGCTCGCGAGCGGGAAGATCTGGATCAAGATAAACGGCGAGCCGTACTACGGCAAAGACGGCGGCTACCTGGGCTACCACGGCATCGTGAAGAACATCACCCGCTCCCAGATGGAGCGCGCGGCCTTCGAGAGCGCCCGCGTGGCGGCCGAGCAGGCGGACCGCTCCAAGAACGAGTACCTGGCGGTCCTGTCCCACGAGATCAAGACGCCGCTCCAGGCCATCCTCGGGATGATCGACCTGCTCGAGCAGACGGAGCTCACCGGCCTGCAGTCCTCCTACATCAAGCACGTCCACCAGAGCGCCTCGCTGCTGCAGTCCCTGCTGCACAACGTGCTGGATCTGTCGCGCATCACCTCCAAGGCCATGACCCTCGAGAACCTGAGCTTCGACATCAGGTTCACCCTGAACTCGACCGTCATCCAGATGACCGACCGGGCCAAGGAGAAGAACATCTGGCTCAGGCTCAACATCGCCGACAACTTCCCGACCCTCATCTACGGGGACAAGCACCGCCTGTCCCAGATCCTGTTCAACCTGATCAACAACGCCCTCAAGTTCACCTCGGAGGGCGGGGTGACCGTGACCGCGGAGCGCTTCGGCAACCGCCTCAAATTCTCCATCGCGGACACCGGCCCCGGCATCGAGCCGGAGAACCTCGGCAACCTGTTCCAGCCCTTCGTGCAGGAGGACAGCACCATCTCCGGCAAGTACGGGGGCACGGGGCTGGGGCTGTCGATCTGCAAGCAGCTCGTGGAGCACATGGGCGGCAAGATCGGCATCCGCAGCGAGAAGGGCAAGGGGTCGACCTTCTGGTTCGAGATCCCCTGCAAAGTCCCGTCGCTGCCGCTCATCGGCGCCAATTCGGTCAAGAGCGGTAAAACCGAGCACCGGGACCGCAAGTACAGCATCCTGCTGGTGGAGGACTCGCAGCTCAACCAGTTCGTGATCAAGGCCATGCTCGAGAAGCTCGGGCACACCGTCCGCCTGGCGAACAACGGCGCCGAGGCGATCGAGGAGACCCGCAAGGCGCTGCCCGATCTCGTGTTCATGGACATCCGCATGCCGGTCATGGACGGCATCGAGGCGACCCGGCGGATCCTCGGCACCGTCGCGCCGCTGCCGATCATCGCCCTCACCGCCAACAACTCCGACCAGGAGCGCATCGAGTGCCGCAAGGTGGGCATGATCAGCATCGCCATGAAGCCCGTGACCACCAAGACCCTCAAGGCCCTGCTCGAAGAGCTCGAGGGCGTGATCGAGGAGTACGACCGGAACATCCGGGAGGGGAACTACAAGCTCGGCCCCGCCCCGGAAGAATCCGCGGCCGGCCGGGAGGACACCCTGGTCGGCGCCGTTTCCTCCGAGAACACCGTGAGCAACGCCCCGCTCATCGACTCGCTCATCAAGAACAAGCTCGGGACGGGCGCCCGGGCGGGGACGGCGCCGGGAAGCCGCGACGGGCCCGGTGAGGCCAAGGGCGGCAAAACGGGAGCGAAGCCGAAATAAAGCGAAAAAAGCAAAAAAAAGCAAAAAAAAGGGGGCGCCGGCCGCAGCCGGCGCCCCCGTTTTATTTACCCTTCCGGGAACGGCGCCCTAATCGTCCGCCGGGGCCGGGGCCGCGCCTGCCGGCGCGGGGGCCGGCTCGGCCGCCGGGACCGCCGCGAGGGTCTTGAGCCCCGCGAAGCCCGCGAAGGCGGCCCGGGGATTGAACGGCTCGTCCTGCGGAGTTCCCGCGGCGGCGGGGGCGGCGGGCAGCTCGCCCGGCGCGGGCTCGGTCATGTCCGCCCCGGCCGGGTTCTTAAGGGCGCTCAGGCCCGCGTGCCGGCCGGAGGCGCCCGCGAACGGCGCGGGCTCGGCCGCGCGGGCCGGCTCGGCCGGGGGCAGATCGCCCGGTTCGGGCTCGGTCATGTCCGCCGTCGCGAAGCTCACGTTCGGCAGGCAGCCCACCCGGGCCGGCGGGACGTACGCGGCGAGCGCGGCGGGCGCCGCCCGTTCGGCGGGCGCGGCGGGGGCCGCGGCTTCGGCGCGCCGTTTCCCGGCGCCCTGGCCGCGCGGCCGGCGCTCCTTCTTCTCGCCCGCTCCGGCCGCCGGGGCCTTCCGGGCGGAAGAGCGGCGCGCCGGCTTTTCGGCCTTATCGGCCTTGGCGGCGGCCCGGGTCCCGGCGCCTTCCTTCTCGGGGGCGGGCGCCGCGGCCGCGGCGCTTTCCGCGGCCGCCGTCCGGGCGGCTTCGTTCTCCCGCGGGGCTTCCGCCGCCGCGGCCTCGGCCGGGGGCGCGCTCCGGCGGCCGCCGCGGCCGCGCGGAGCCTTCGCCTGGGTCTCCTCTTCGGCGGCGGGGGCCGCGGGCTTCGTCCGGGTCCGCGGCGTCTTCGGCTGGGCGGTTCCGTTCGCGGCCTGCTTGCGCGCTCCCGCGCGGGTCCGGCCCGGCTGGGCCTGGCCCGCGGCGCGGGCGCCGCCCGCATCTTTGGTCCGGGCCGCCGGGGCGCGTCCGGCCGCGGCGCTGACCTTGGAAATGGCGGGCTTGACGGCGCCGTCGGCGTCCTCGGCCCGGAACAGGCCGACGATGCCGTTAATCAGGCGTTTGAAGATGCCCACGGACTGCACGCTCGAAACCGAGGGGGCGGCGCGGGCGATCTCGCTGAGGGAGTCGATGGCCACGGCCGGCTTGGGGGTCTCGGCGCGGTGGCGCGGGGCCGCCGAGTGGTCCTCGCGGCCCGCCGGGAAGTTGCTCGGGGCCGGGGCGCCGGCCGCGGCGTCCCGCTTCATCAGGCTGAAGGTGCTGATCTCGTCGTCCTCGCCGCTGCGCACGCGGGTGATCTCGTAATTGGGGGTCTCCAGGGCGCGGTCGGGAATGACGAACACCCGGACCTCGTGGCGCTTCTCGATGCCGTCGAGGGAGCGGCGCTTCTCGTTGAGGAGATAGGCGGACACCTCGAGGGGCACGCGGGCGCAGACGGCCGCGGTGCAGTCTTTGATGGCCTCCTCCTCGATGATGCGGATGATCGAGAGGGCGAGCGAGCCGTTGTCCCTGATGCTGCCGACGCCGGCGCAGCGCGGGCACACGTGGGAGGTCGACTCCACGAGGGAGGATCTGATGCGCTGCCGGGACATCTCCATGAGGCCGAAGCGCGAGATCCGGGCGAACTGGATGCGGGCCCGGTCCTCGCGGGTGGCCTCGCGCATGCGGTTCTCGATTTCGCGCTGGTTCTTGAGGGGCTTCATGTCGATGAAGTCGATGACGATGAGCCCGCCGACATCGCGCAGGCGGAGCTGCCGGGCGATTTCCTCGGCCGCCTCGATGTTGGTCTGCAGGGCCGTCTCCTCGATGTCGCCGCCCTTGGTGGCCTTGGCCGAGTTGACGTCGATGGAGGTCATCGCCTCGGTCGGGTCGATCACGATCGAGCCCCCCGACGGGAGCTTGACCTCGCGCTGGTACGCGGACTCGATCTGCGACTCGATCTGGTAGTGGCTGAACAGCGGGTCGCTGCCGTCGTAGAGCTTGACCTTGGAGAGGAAGTCCGGGCGGACCAGGGCCACGTGCTTTTTGACCTGCTCGTAAACTTCCGGGACGTCGACGAGGATCTCGCCGATGTCCTGCCGGAGGTAGTCGCGGATGGCCCGCAGCACGATGCTGCTTTCCTGATGGATGAGGAAGGGGGCGGGGCGCTCGTCCGCCGCCTTTTTGATCATTTCCCAGTGCTTGACCAGGATGTTGAGATCCCAGTTGAGCTCCTCGGGGCTTTTGCCGACGCCCGCGGTGCGGACGATGATGCCCATGCCCTCGGGCACGGCCAGGGAGTCGAGCGCGGCGCGGAGCTCGGTGCGCTCGTCGCCTTCGATGCGGTGGGAGATCCCGCCGGCGCGGGGGTTGTTCGGCATGAGCACGACGTACGAGCCGGCGATGGAGATGTAGGTGGTGAGAGCCGCGCCTTTGAGGCCCCGTTCTTCTTTTTCAATCTGAACGATGACTTCCGTGCCTTCCCGGATCGCGTCCTTGAGGCCGGATTTGCCCGAGGCGGAGTAGCCGGGCCGGTAGTATTCCCGGGCTATTTCCTTGAGGGGGAGGAACCCGTGCCGGTCCGTGCCGTAGTCGACGAACGCCGCTTCGAGACTGGGCTCGACCCGGGTGATCACACCTTTGTAAATGTTGGCTTTCTTCTGTTCATGCCCGGCCGATTCGATGTCCAGATCGTATATCTTCTGACCGTCGACCAGGGCAACACGCATCTCCTCTTCCTGTGTTGCGTTGATTAGCATTCTTTTCATGAGTTGTCGCTCTTATTATCGCGGTACGGTCCTGACGGGCAAAGAGCACGCCCGCGCGCCTCCCGCGGGGGGAGGCGGCGGTTTTCGGCCCGGCCGCCGGGCGGACGGGCAAATGGGTAAATTTTCTCAACCATTTTCCCGGGGCCCGAAAGGCCCCGGGAAAAAGAACTTATCCGCCGCGGCCCGGGATGCCGGGGACGCGCGGCGCTCTGCCAATCCGGGCCGGTGGCCCGGATTATCGGTAATTCTGGTAGTTCCGGTCGATTACTCCGCGCGCGGGCAGCGAGTCAATCCGTACCAATCTTTATCAAAGTTTAAGGTTAGCGAAACGGCGCGTCCGGGAGAAGAACGTTTCGCTCCGGGCGGCCGCGGCCGTCCGCGCCTAAGCCGCGCGGACGAACGCGGGTATTATCTCATTTTTAAGCGGATCGTCACAATAAAAAATGCCAAAAATGTGCTCTGCATTGATTAATCGGCCGAACGGCGCGCGGATCCCGGCCCGGGCGGTCATTTTTCGGGCGGAAGGGAGGGAAGGCCGGGAAAAAAAGAAGCCCCGCCCGGGGGCGGGGCGGCGCGCCGTCAGTTCCGGCGCGCGGATCCGCCGCGGGCCTCGGCGTAGAGGAGCCCGCGGACGCGGTAGGTCCGGACGGCGGCGCCGAGCCCGAGCAGGGCGAGCGCGGCGGCGAAGCCCGTGAAGAGCGGCGGCACGGCGAGGTGCAGCACCGGGTTCGAGAGGGCGGGGAGCGCCGCCCCGGCGACCATCACCGGCACGGCCCAGCGGCGCGGCAGCAGGGTGGACTTGTAGAGGGCGAGGACCAGCGGGATGAAGATCCCGGCCCGCAGGGACAGCGCCAGGATGTTCCACATGAGCACCTGCGAATCCAGGTTGAGGAGGGAGAACACGATGAGGCCGAGGGCCACGGCGACCACCGTGAGCCGGTTCGCGGCCAGGACGGCGGCGCCGTCGGCGAGGCGGAACGCCTTGGCCCAGATGTCGCGGGTGAGCAGAGTGCTGATGCCGAGGGTCAGGCCGGCGACCGAGCTGACGAGGGCGACGACCAGGGCCCCGAGGGTGATCCCGGCGAGCGGCCCGGGCATGCACGTCACGGCGAACTCCGGCAGGGCCATGATCGGCGCGGTTTCGGGATGGGCGGCGCGCATGTACATGGCCGCCATGACGCAGGGCAGGCCCACGGGGAGGCTGATCGCCGCGGCGGCGAAGCAGCCCGCCTTGGCGGCCGCGGCGCTGCGGGCCGAGAAGAACGCCTGGGCGTAGGCCTGGGCGCAGACGAAGCCCGCGGAAACCGAGATCACGTTCTCGAGGATCCGATCCCAGCCGGCCGCGAAAATGTCGAGCGCGTCCGGGATCACGGCCTCGATGTCCGGGACGGCGCGCAGGCGCGTCCCCGCGATGACGGCGACGCAGATGAGCATGAGCCAGAGGATCGCGCTCTTAAGGAGCCCCGACACGCTCGCGCCCCTCATGCCGCCGAAGCCGATGTAGGAGGCGACGAGCAGGAACAGGACGGCGGAGGACGTCCAGACGGACACGTTCATGATGCCCGCGATCATGTGGATCGCCGGCAGGACCGAGGCGGCCGCCGCGAAGAAGAGGCCGGCCGAGGTGATGACGGAGCAGACCGGGCCGCAGGTCCGGCCGTAGCGGGACACGAGGATCTGCGAGATGGTCTCGCGGCCGGTCTCCCGGAATTTGGCGGCGAAGAACAGGCCCATCAGGACGAAGCCGACGCCGATGCCGATGGTGAACCACCAGGCGCTGAGCCCGGCGTGGAAGGCCAGCTGGGCGGTGCCGATGGTGGCCCCGCCGCCGATGCAGGAGCCGGTCACCGCCCCGGCGACCATGCCGGCGGAGGCGCTGCGGCCGTTGAGGGAAAAACCCTCGGAAGATTTGATTTTCCGGGCGGAAAGAATTCCCGCGCCGATGATGAGGGCCATCGTGGCCAGCATCATGACGAGCTGAGTCGCCGTAAGTTGCATTTTGTCTGAATCCTCAGGACCCCCGCGTCTTCGCGCGGGCTCCGGGCGGCCGCTCGGGCCGGGGGGAAGCTCGTGGCCGCCGTCTCCGCCGGGGTCCGCCGGGGGACGGCGCGTCTCGCCGCGCCGGGTGAAAAAGTTTGACGCGGTTAACAGTTTTATTATAGATCGGATTTGAACATCCGGCGTGAAAAATATGCGTGGTTTTTCCGGGGAAAACGTTTTTATTTTAAAATTTCTTTTTCCGGGCCGTTTGTCGGGGAAAATGGGGGCGTGTATAATGGCCGTTACGCGGCGGCCCGGCCCTCCCGGCGCCGCGTCCGGGGGTTCCGGGGAGGGGGCCGGCGGGGCGCCGGCGGGGGAGACGCGGTGCGGGAGATAACCGAGGAATACCGGGGCGCGGAAATAAAAACGGCCGCGGCGGACGACGAGGGCGTCAGGATCGACAATTTCCTGCTCCGGATCCTCAAAGGCGTGCCGCGCACCCTGGTTTACCGCGTGATCCGCCGGGGCGAGGTCAGGGTCAACAAAGGGCGGGTCGGGCCGGGGTACCGGCTCGTCCCGGGCGACGAGGTCAGGGTGCCGCCCCTCAGGATGAGCGCCGGCCCGGTCGTCCTCCCTTCGCCCAACCTCGGGAAGGTGAGCGCCCTCCGGGACGCGGTCCTCTTCGAGAACGACGTCCTGATGGTGGTCGACAAGCCCTGCTTCATGCCGGCGCACGGCGGGAGCGGCGTGTCCTACGGCCTCATCGAGGCGCTGCGCGCGCTCCGGCCCGATCTCCGCTATCTCGAGCTCGCGCACCGCCTCGACCGCGAGACGAGCGGCTGCCTCATCGTCGCCAAGAAGCGGAGCGCCCTCCGGAAACTGCACGAGCAGTTCCGCGAGAAGGACACGCGGAAGCGCTACGTCGCCCTGGTGAAGGGGGTCTTTCCCGCCGGGACCGCGCGGGTTAGCGCGCCGCTCGTCAAAAACGTCCTGCGGAGCGGGGAGCGGATCGTGAAGGTGGACGCGGCCGCGGGCAAGCCCTCCGTCACCGAGTTCGCGGTCCGCGAGAACCTCGGGGGCGTCACGCTCGTGGAGGCCCGCCCCCTCACGGGGCGGACCCACCAGATCCGCGTGCACCTCGCCTGGAAGGGCCATCCCATCCTCGGCGACGCCCGGTACGGGGACGCGGCGTTCGACGCGGCGTACCGGGAGCTCGGGCTCGGCCGCATGTTCCTGCACGCGGAGGAGATAACTTTCAACGATCCCGCCACCGGGGCGGAAACGACGGTCCGGGCCCCGCTCCCGGGGGACCTCGCGGCCCTGCTCGCGGCGATAAGAAAAAAGAAGAACGGAGCGTGAAATGTTCAAAGGCGTGAGAGCGGTGATCTTCGACATAGACGGGACGCTGACGGACTCGGTCGGGCGGATCGTCGCGTGCATCGGGTTCGCCTGCGCGGCGCTCGGGTACCCCCGGCCGTCCGAGCGCGAGGCGCGGGCGGTCATCGGCATGTCCCTGGGGGCGGCCGTCGCCCGGGTCCTGCCGGGGCGCCCGCCGGAGGAGATCGCGCGGGCCGCGGCCGTCTACCGGGCCGAGTACGCCCGGCTGGAGCGCGAGAGCCCGGTTCCCCTGTTCCCCGGGACGTCCGAGACCCTGGCCGAGCTTAAGGCGCGCGGCTATCGGATCGCCGTGGCGACCGGGAAGTCCCGCCGGGGCTGCGCGGCGATCCTGAGCCGGCCCGGCCTGGCTCCGTACGTGGACGCGTCGGCCGCGGGGGACGAGGCGCGCTCGAAGCCGGATCCCCAGATGCTGCTCCGCCTGAGCGACCTGCTCGCGATCCCGCCGCGCGGCCTCCTCATGGTCGGCGACTCGGCGCTCGACGTCCTCATGGGGGCGCGGGCCCGCGCCCGGACGGCGGGGGTCCTGACGGGCGCGGACGATCGCGGGACCCTGCTGCGGGCGGGGGCCGAGGCGGTCGCGGAGGACCTGCCCGGCCTGCTCGCGCTCCTTCCCGGGGCGGACGCCTGAGCCCGCGCGGCGGGCCGGCGCGGGCCGCGCATTTTTTTTTGACTATCGTTTGATTTTTATATATCATAGCCGCACTATGCAGAGGATAAAAATACCGCGGTTCGCGGACCCGCGCTACGCGGCGGCCAAACGGCTCGATTACGACGGCTACGTGCCGGCGGAGGCGCTCGAAAGGCTGCGCGGCGCGGTCGCGGAGCTGGAAGGCGACGCCGGGGCCCGTCTGAGCTTCGGGGTCGATTTGCAGGGCGTCACGGTGATCGAAGGCGTCGCGGACGCCGAGGTGAAACTCGTGTGCGACCGCTGCGGGGGGACGTTCGGGCTTAAGCTCCGCGCCCCGATCCGCTGCACGCCCGACGCCGAAAAGGTCGCGGAGCTGGGACTCGAAGACTCGTACGATTACGCCGAGCTCGACGAGACCGGGGAAACCGACCTGTACCGGCTCGTCGAGGACGAGCTGCTCCTCGCGCTGCCCCTCTCGCCCCGGCACGCCGACGCGGACTGCCCCGAGAAGCGGCGGGAGTGGGTCGCCGGCGAGTTCCCGGAGGAGCGGGCGGAAAATCCCTTCGCGGTGTTGGAAAAATTGAAGAAAGAGTGATTTAATCAGGAGAAAACAATGGCCGTTCAACAGAATCGCAAGTCCCGTTCGCGCCGCGACATGCGCAGATCGCACGACGCTCTGCCGGTCCCGACCGTGTCCATGGACAAAACCACCCAGGAGTACCACCTGCGCCACAACGTGACTCCCGACGGGTACTACCGCGGGGTCAAGGTGATAGCCGGCAAGGCCTGACGCCTTGTGAAAACCGTCACCGCGGCTCTCGATCTGATGGGGGGAGACTTCGGCCCCCCGGTAACCGTGCCCGCCGCCAGGCGGGCGCTGGATTCCTGCGCCGATCTTGAGCTGATCGCCTTCGGCAGGGAGGACGCGGCGCTGCCCCTGCTGAAACGGGAAGATCTGCTGCGCCATCCGCGGTTCGAGTTCGCCGGCGCCCCCGAAGCCGTCGGGAACGGCGACAGCCCCCTCGACGCCCTGAGACACGGGCGGCAAACCTCGCTCTGGAAGACGATCGAGGCCGTTTCGACCAAAAAAGCCGCGGCCGCGGTGAGCGCCGGCAACACCGGCGCGCTGGTCGCGGTGTCCACCCATCTGCTCGGCGCGATCCCCGGCATCCGCCGCTGCGCCCTCGTCAAAGTCCTGCCCTCCCTCAACCCCAAAGGCACGGTGTTCCTCGATCTCGGCGCCAATCTCAGCTGCGGCGGGGAAATGCTGTTCCAGTTCGCCCTGATGGGCTCGATCCTCGCCTCCGAGGTCCTCGGGATCGCGCGCCCGCGGGTCGCCCTCCTCAACGTGGGCAGCGAGGACATCAAGGGCACGGGCCCCGTGCGCGAGGCCGCCGCGCTCATGAGCGCCAGCCCGCTCCTCAATTACGCCGGCTTCGCCGAGGGCAGCGAGCTCTTCCTCGACCGGGCCGACGTCATCGTAACCGACGGTTTTTCGGGCAACGTGGCCCTCAAAACCGCGGAGGGCCTGTACCGTGTGATAGAACGCAAATTGTTTAAGGGTTCACTATTGCAAGGATTCGCCAAACCTTTAAAATATTTTTTAAAGAACAGAATCACCGGAATGCAGCCGGACGGCTTCAACGGCTCCTCGCTGATCGGCCTGAACGGGGTCGCCGTCAAGAGCCACGGGGCGGCCGACTGCGGCGCCCTGGTTAACGCCATTAATCAGGCGCGCCTCGAATGCGTTAACGACGTGCCGGGATGCATCGCGGATTGTTTGGTTAAGTTAAAGGGCGCATAGAATCTCCATGTACAGCAAAATTCTCGGCACGGGCAGTTATCTGCCCCCCAAGATTCGCACCAATGCCGATCTTGAAAGGATGGTTGACACCAGCGACGAATGGATTACCGAGAGGACGGGGATTAAAGAGCGCCGCATCGCCGAGGGCGAGGACACCGTTCCGGTCATGGCCCTCAAGGCTTCCCTTCCCGCGCTCGAGGCGGCGGGCATAACCCCCGACGACCTCGACATGATCATCGTCGGCACCACCAGCGCCCCGTACGCCTTTCCCTCCGCCGCCTGCCAGCTCCAGACCCTCCTCGGCACGTCCGGGCAGCCCGCCTTCGACGTCGCCGCCGCCTGCAGCGGCTTTTCCTACGCGCTGAGCATCGCCGACTCCTGCGTGAAATCGGGCGCGGCCCGCCACGTGCTCGCCGTCGGCTCGGACATCATGGCCTCGGCCTGCGACCCGGCCGACCGGACCACCATCATCCTCTTCGGGGACGGGGCCGGGGCGGCCGTGATCTCCGCGAGCGACGAGCCGGGGATCTACTCCGCCGCGGTGCACGCCGACGGATCCCACGGCGAACTGCTCAAGCTCGCCAACATCGACCGGACCAAACCCGAGGAGTCCTGGCTCTACATGAAAGGGAACGAGGTGTTCCGGGTGGCGGTGAACACGCTGAGCCGCGTCGTCACCGAGACCCTGGAGGCGGGAGGCTTCGACCGGAGCGAGCTCAGCTGGCTCGTTCCCCACCAGGCCAATCTGCGCATCATCGCCGCGACGGCCAGAAAACTCGATCTGCCGATGGAGCGGGTCATCGTGAACCTCGACCGGTACGGCAACACCTCGGGGGCGTCGGTGCCGATCGCGCTCGACGAGGGCGTGCGGACCGGGCGCATCAAACGCGGGGATCTGATCCTGCTGGAGTCGTTCGGCGGGGGATTCACCTGGGGCAGCGCTTTAATCAGATACTAGGAGCAGGACAATGACGGATTTCGCTTTTGTTTTTCCCGGGCAGGGCTCGCAGGCCGTGGGCATGCTGAAGGAGCTTTCGGAACAGTGCCCGGCGGTGCGGGACACCTTCGCGGAGGCCTCGGACGCGCTCGGGTACGACCTTTACGATCTGGCGATGAACGGACCCGCCGAGGATCTCAACGAGACCAGCCGGGCCCAGCCGGCCCTGCTGACCGCGTCGACGGCCCTCTGCCGGCTGTGGCGCGAGCGGGGCGGCCCCGAGCCCGTCGCCGCCGCCGGCCACTCCCTGGGCGAGTACAGCGCCCTGGTGTGCGCGGGCGTCCTGGAGTTCGCCGACGCCGTGCGCCTCACCAAACTGCGCGGCGAGTTCATGCGGGAGGCGGTTCCCGCCGGCCGGGGCCTGATGGCCGCGGTCATCGGCCTGCCCGACGAGACGGTCGCGGCGGCGTGCGCCGAGGCCGCCGAGGGGCTGGTGTGCTCCCCGGTCAACTTCAATTCCCCGGGCCAGGTGGTCATCTCGGGCGACCGCGCGGCCGTCGAGAGGGCGGGCGAGATCCTCAAAAAGGCGGGCGCCAAGCGCGTCCTTCCCCTGGCCGTGAGCGTGCCCTCGCACTGCGCCCTCATGAAGCCGGCCGCCGAGCGGCTGGCCGAGGAGCTCGCGAAGATCAAGTTCGCCGCCCCGCGGATCCCGGTGATCAACAACGTCGACGTCGCCGCGGCCGAGTACCCCGAAGAGATAAGGGACGCGCTCGTGAGGCAACTCTACAGCCCCGTGCGCTGGGTCGAGACCGTGCGGGCCCTTTCGGCCCTCGGCGTGAAGCTTCTGGTCGAGGCCGGGCCGGGCAAGGTGCTCGCCGGGCTGACCAAACGAATCGACAAGGATCTGAGCGCGACGTCGCTCAACGATCCCGCCACCCTGCAGGCGGCCCTCGACGCCGTCGCTTAACGCTTAAGGAGAAGATATGGACTTTACAGGTAAGGTTGTCCTGGTCACCGGAGCCTCCCGGGGCATAGGCAGGGCCGTGGCGGAAGCGTTCGCGGAACACGGCGCGAAGGTGTGCGGCACCGCCACCTCGGAGCGCGGCGCCGCCGCGATAACCGAATACCTCGCCGGCCGCGGCGCCGGCCTGGTGCTCGACGTGGCCTCCCGGGAGTCGGTCGACGCGTGCCTCGAGGCCGTCAGAAAAACCGCCGGCGACCCCGACGTCCTCGTCAACAACGCGGGCATCACCCGCGACAACCTGCTCATGCGCATGAAGGACGAGGAGTGGGACGCCATCATCGCCACCAACCTCTCGAGCGTCTACCGGATGTCCAAGGCCGTGCTCCGGCCCATGATGAAGAAGCGCTACGGCCGGATCATCAGCATAAGCTCCGTCGTGGGGCTCATGGGCAACCCGGGGCAGTGCAACTACGCGGCCGCGAAGGCCGGCCTCACCGGCTTCTCGAAGAGCCTGGCGCGCGAAGTCGCCGCCCGCGGCGTCACCGTCAACTGCGTGGCCCCCGGCTTCATCGCCACGGACATGACCGCGGTGCTGACGGACGAGCAGAAGGCCGGGATCCTCGCGCAGGTGCCGGCGGGCCGGCTGGGCGAGCCGCGCGAGATCGCCGAGGCGGTGCTGTTCCTCGCCTCGGACGGGGCGGCCTACGTAACCGGCCAGACCATCAGCGTCAACGGCGGCATGTACATGTGATCCGCATTATAGTGACGCAGGATTGTTTTTTGGATATTTTTGTGGTCAGGCCCGATTTAAATGCTATAATGATTCAAATCTAACGTTTTTTCCCACCCGCAAGGGCGTTTTAACAACACGGTTTTCTTAAACAAATAGGATTGATTAAATGAGCAACAGTATTGAAGAACGCGTAAAGAAAGTTATCGCCGAGCAGCTTAGCGTCAGCGAGGACGAGGTAGTTCCCACCGCTTCGTTCATCGAGGATCTGGGCGCCGACTCCCTCGACAACGTTGAACTCGTCATGGCGCTGGAAGAGGAGTTCGACACCGAGATTCCGGACGAGGACGCCGAGAAGATCACCACTGTTCAGAGCGCCATCGACTACATCGAAGCACATCGCAAGTAACGGCTGCTTCCGGTAGGGTCCGTGAAATTCGCACATAAAGAAGAGCGTTCAAGTGGCAAGCTGAACGCTTTTCTTGTTTTAAGGTTCGGGTCTTTATAATCCCGTTCGGGCGCCGGCCCCGTTTCCCGGGGCGGAAGCGCCGCATTAAGTTCGGAGGATTTCAGTGTCTAAACGCAGAGTAGTGGTAACCGGCCTCGGTATGCTCGCCCCCGTGGGCAACACGGCCGCGGAGTCTTGGGAGAATTTGCTGGCGGGGCGGAGCGGCATTTCGCCCATCGACGAGTTCGATACCGCCGATTTTCCCAGCAAGATCGCCGGCCTGGTCAAAGGGTTCGATTCCGAGCGGTTCGGCATCAGCAAAAAAGAAGGCCGCAAGATGGATATGTTCATCCAGTACGGCATCGCGGCCGCCAAGATGGCCTATGAGGATTCGGGATTCGAGATCACCCCGGAGAACGCGACCCGCGTCGGCTGCACCATCGGATCGGGCATCGGCGGCCTCTGGCTGATCGAGAAGAACGCCAACTCCCTCTTCACCGGGGGACCGCGCAAGATCAGCCCGTTCTTCGTGCCTTCCACCATCATCAACATGGTTTCCGGACACGTTTCCATCATGCTCGGCACCCGCGGGCCCAACCTCGCGACGGTGACGGCCTGCTCGTCGGGCACGCACGCCATCGGCCTGAGCGCCCGCCTGATCCAGTACGGCGACGCCGACGTGATGATCTGCGGCGGCGCCGAGAAGGCCTCCACCCCGCTCGGCATCGGCGGCTTCTGCGCCCTCAAGGCCCTTTCCACCCGCAACGACGAGCCCGAGAAGGCCAGCCGCCCGTGGGACGCGGACCGCGACGGGTTCGTGCTGGGCGACGGCGCGGGCATCCTGGTGCTCGAGGAACTCGAGCACGCCCGGGCCCGCGGCGCCAAAATCTACGCCGAGTTCGCCGGCTTCGGCATGAGCTCCGACGCCTTCCACATGACGGCTCCCCCGGAAGACGGGGCGGGCGCGGCCCTGGCCATGAGCAACGCCATCGCCGACGGCGGGATCGCCCCGGACAAGGTCGGCTACGTGAACGCCCACGGCACCTCCACCCACCTCGGCGACCTCGCGGAGATCCGCGCGGTGAGATCCGTGTTCGGAGATTCCCTGCCCGGGCTGCGGGTGAGCTCGACCAAGTCCATGACCGGCCACCTGCTGGGCGCCGCCGGCGCGATCGAGGCCGTGATCACCGTGCTGGCCGTGAGGGATCAGATCTGCCCGCCGACCATCAATCTCGAGAACCCGGATCCCGAGGTCGAGGGTATTAACCTGGTGCCGAACGCCGCGCAGAAGGCCGAGTTCGAGTACGCGCTCTCCAACTCGTTCGGCTTCGGCGGGACCAACGGCTCGCTGCTCTTCAAAAAATACGCCGGTTAGCGCGTAAACGCTTACGGCCCCGCGTCCGACCATCCTCCGGTCACGCGGGGTTTTTTTTGGGGGCGGCGCGCCGCGCGCCCGCCCGGCCGCGGGGATTTTCCCGGCGGGGGAATAATCGCGGCAAAATGTTGTACAATATACCCATGGGGGCGCGCCGGCCGCGCCGTTCCCCGCCCGGGGCGGGGGAGGCGGCGCCGCGCGTCAGAACACCGTATAACATCCCCATGGGGCAACGCCCCGCGCGCCCGCGGGCGCGCCTTTTTCCTGAACCGGCGCCGCGCTTTACGGGAACGGCGCGAGCATTGAGTTGGTGCCCATATGCTGATAGATACGACCCGGGATAACCTTTACCTGTCCCTCTGCTCCCGCGGCCTGCGGGCCGACAAGACTTCCTACATCGGGATCGTGGAGGAGTGCGCCGCGGCCGGTCACAGCTTCGTTTCCCTGACGGCGCCGCGGGGCCTGGGCGTTTCCACCTTTGCGGACATGCTAGGGGCCTTCTACGGCCCCGGGGCCGACCCCGCCCTGTTCCCCGGCGCGTCCGGCCCGGAGCAAGCCCGGCTCGGGAGCTGCGCGGTGCTCGGCTACGACTTCGCCGAGGTCAACGCCGCCACGCCCTACAACGGCCTCGTCGCCCAGCTCGCCGCGGAAACCGCGGCCGCCGTCGCCGTCCTGTACCCGGAGGTGAGGAAACTGCCGCGCTACGACTTCGCGGCCCAGCTCCAGGCCGTCGCCGCGGGCACGGGGCGCGAGCTCGTCCTGATCCTCAAAAATTTCGACCGGATCCCGCGCTTCGTCACGCGCCGGGCCGAGTTCCTCAACGCCTGGCGCCGCCTCTGGGCGGGCATAGCCGAGGCGAACCGCCGCAAAAAATTCATTCACCTGGCCGTGGCCGGGACCCACATCCCGGGGATCATGGACATGATGATCAATCCCGCCCGGCCCGGGGAGGGGAGCCTCTTTTACAATCTCGCCCCGGGGACGGGGCCCGCGGCCTCCCGCATGTTCGGCTGGTGCGGCATCACCTACGAGGAGATGACCGCGATCCTGAAGGCGGGCTCCTCGGGGCTCGATTCGGACGAGCTCTACGACTGGTGCGGCCATTACGACGGGGGCCTGGTCCGGCCGGGCACCCTGTTCACCTCCATCGAGTCGAAGGACCTGTTCATCACCTCCGGCGCGGGCAACGCCGTGTGGTTCATCCGCGAGACCCTCGGCGCCGGCAACGGCTCCTACCTCCTCTGCGGCGACCTGGGGGTGGCGCGCCTCCTCAACGGCGAGACCGTGAGCATGCGCGAGCTGAGCCGCTACGACCCGCGGGCCCGCTCGCCCCACGCGGGGGAGATCTACGCCTTCACCCGCCGGTTCCTGCAGATCCTGTACTCCGAGGGCCTCATCTCCCTGGTCAGGCAGACCGGCGACCCGCGCCTGGACGTGGCCGAGCTGGTCAACACCGAGGTCATGCTCGCGGTGACCGAGGAGGTCAGCGCGAACGACGACTACCTGAAGGCGCTGTGCGATCTGGCCGCCGAGCGCGAGAAGATCCAGCTCTCGTTCGAGAACGGCGACGGCTTCGTGCTCGGGGAGATCCTCAAGCGCTACCTGGAGCTCCAGCGGAAGCACCTCGGCGACCGGAGCAACACCACGGTCTGGGAGGCCGTGCGCGACCTCATCGCCGACCTGGAGAACTACGTCGTCGTCCCGTACGAGAACATGTTCATCGTCAAAGACGCGGGGGCCTCGGCGTCCTGCCGCCTGATCGCCCTGGCCGTCAACGCGGACGAGGCCGCGTTCCTCGACCGCACCCTGAACCTGCGGCTCCGCTCGGAGGCCTTCCGCCGGGCCATCGGCGATTACCGGGGGCGGGTGAGCGTCTTCGTCTACAATTTCATTCTCGGCGACGGGGAGCCGCAGGTCTCGGTGAAGACCGCGCTGCTCGCCTGATCCCGTCCCCGCCCCGGGGCGGGATCCGCCGCCCCCGGCTTTTCCCGCGCGCGAAAAAGGCTCCCGGCCCGGCCGGCGGGGGCGCCGTTCCCTTTGAAACGGGCGGGCGATCCCGTATATAATACACGGATTCCGGAACCGGCGGGCCGCGGGGGCCCGCCGGCGCCGCGGCGCTTTAACTATCGGAGGAATGCGAAGATGTGGTTCAAAAACGCCCGGGTCTATGCTCTCGACGCGGGTTTTCCCTACGGTCCCGAGGAGCTCGACGGGCTGCTCGCGCAAAGAAGGTTCACGGGCTGCACCGGCCGGGACACGGTCAGCCTCGGCTGGGCGAGCCCGCTCGGCGCCGCGGACGGGCCGCTCTGCCATAAGGTCGGCGGGGACTGGTTCCTCCGCTGCCGGATCGAAAAGCGGAACCTGCCCGCGAGCGTGGTCGCCGAGGAGCTCGCCGGGCGGATCGGGGAACTCGAGCTCGCCCGGGGGCGCCGGGTCGGCCGGAAGGAGCGGGACGAGCTCCGGGAGCGGATCGTCGACGAGCTCCTGCCGCGGGCCTTCCGGGTCCACCGCGAGCACTGGGTTTGGATCAGCCCCGCGCGCCGCTGCGCGGCGGTCGGCGCGGCCTCCGACAAACTCGCCGAGGACATCGTCGCGCTCCTGCGCCAGTGCCTCGGGAGCTTTCCCGCCAAGCCCTTCGTCTTCAACCGGTCCGTGAGCGAGTGCCTGACCGAGTGGGTGGCCGCGGGCGCGGGCCCCGCCGGCGTGGAGATCGGGGAGGAGGCGGAGTTCAGGGCGGACGACGGCGGCTCCGTGAAGGCCCGGAACCAGGATCTGGGCACGGCCGAGATCAAGGCCTGTCTCGAGGCCGGCAAGGTCGTCACCAGCCTCGCCCTCGCCGTGAACGGGGCGGTCGCCCTGGTGGTGGACGACCGCTTCGCCCTGAAGCGGATCCGCCTGACCGACGCGGAGGCCGGGGACGGGTCTTACGACGGCGATCCGGCCGCGCGGCTCGACGCGGATCTCGCCCTGATCGCGGGCGAGCTCGGCCGGCTGGTGAGCTCCCTCGCCGCGGCCTTCGGCGGCGCCGGGACCGGGAAATAACGCGCCGGGACGCCTCGGCGGGGCGCCGGGGCGGTTTTTTTTCCGCACGGGGGACATCCATGAAAAAACCCGAACTGCTTTCGCCCGCGGGCACCGTCAAGAACATGCGGTACGCCGCGGCCTACGGGGCCGACGCCGTCTACGCGGGGCAGCCGCGCTACAGCCTGCGGATCCGCAACAACGGGTTCGACTTCCGCACCCTGGCCGCCGCCGTGGGGGAGATGCACGCCGCGGGCAAAAAGCTCTACATGGTGGTCAACATCCAGGCGCACAACCTCAATCTCAGGAAATTCAAAAGGGATCTCGCCGATATCGCCGCCATGGGCCCCGACGCCCTGATCATGTCCGACCCGGGCCTCATCATGACGGCGCGCGACGCTTACCCGGACATGCCGGTGCACCTCTCCGTGCAGGCCAACGCCCTCAACCACGCGGCGGTGCGCTTCTGGGAGCGGGCGGGGATCGCCCGGGTCATCCTGTCGCGGGAGCTGAGCCTGGACGAGATCGCCGAGATCAGGAACGAGTGCCCGGACGTCGAGCTGGAGGCGTTCGTGCACGGGGCGCTCTGCATGGCCTACTCGGGGCGCTGCCTGCTGAGCGGCTACCTCGCCCGCCGCGACGCCAACCGGGGCGCCTGCACCAACTCGTGCCGCTGGCGGTACCGGGTCGTCCCGGCCGCCGAGGACGACGCCGGCGGCCTGGTCCCGGCGGAGGGCGGCGCGCCGCTCTCCTGCCTCCTCGAGGAGGCGACCCGGCCTGGCGAGCTCATGCCCTGCGATGAGGACGCGCACGGCACCTATATCATGAACTCCCGCGATCTGCGCGCCGTGGAGCACGTCGCGCGGCTCTGCGCGATCGGGGTCGACGCCCTCAAGATCGAGGGCCGGACCAAGTCCTTCTACTACTGCGCCCGCACCGCCTCGGTCTACCGCCGCGCCATCGACGCCGCCCTGCGCGGCGAGGATATCGCGGCGGAGCTCAAGGAAGAGCTCGAGTCGCTCGCGAACCGCGGCTACACCGGGGGCTTTTTCACGAAACTGCCGCCCGGGGCGGCCCAGAATTTGGATCGCGCCGCCAGCGTCTCGGACCGGAGCCGGCTCGCGGGCGAAGTCACCGGGGTGACTACGGACGGTCTGTGGGAGGTGGCGGCGCGGAACCGCTTCGAACTCGGCGACACCTTGGAGATCATGTACCCGGGCGGGCGGGACTTCTTCGTCCTCGACAACCTTTACGACGCGGCGGGGCGCCCGGCGCGGGCCGCGCCGGGCGAGGGCCACACCGCGCGCTTCCGCTGCCCGCTCCCGCCGGAGCGGGCCCGGATGGCCATCGTCGTCCGTCATTTCGGGAAAAGGGACGCCGCGCCGCGGCCCTGACGGGCCGGGCGGGTCAGGCGCAGAAGCGGAACCGCGGGTGACGCCACACCGGGACGAGCCGCGGGTCGACGGTCCAGACGGTGCCGAGCGGATCCTTCCCGTCGTGGTGGTAGTCGGTGCCGCACGAGGCGTAGAGGCCGAATTCGAGCGCCAGCTCCGTGGGGTAGCCGAGCGCGAAGCGGCCGCGCTGGGAGGTGCCCGCCGTTTCCAGGGCCTCGCCGCCCGCGTCCCTGAACCGCTCCGTCAGCGCGCGCATCTTGCGCGCGCGGACCTCGCGGGTGTTGACGGCCCGGCGGGGGTCGAAGTAGCGCCACAGGTGGGCGAGCACGGCGATGCCGCCGGCTTCGCGTATGACCGCCACGGCCTCCTCCACGCCGCACCAGGCGATGCTCGCCACCGGGACCAGGCCTTCCGGCCCGAAGAATTTGTTGTAGCCCGCGCCCCGCTTCGCGGCGCCGATGCTCTCGAGGTACTGGGCGAAGCAGAACTTGTTGATGACCGACCCCTGGGCGAACATGGCGGCGGTGTTTTTGAGGCAGTCCGGGTAGCCGAGCTCGCGCAGCTTGGCGTCGATGAGCAGGTTGTTCTCCTCCCGCTTGCGGATCTGATCCGCAAGCAGGGCGCGCAGGCGCGGGTGCTCCCAGTCCACGCACAGGCCCTGGACGTGGATCTTGTCCGGGGTGCTGATCTCCACTCCCGCCACGAGCCTGAGGCCACATTCCCGGGCCGCCCGGCGGGCCTCCTCGATCCCCGCGACGCTGTCGTGGTCGGAGAGCCCGAACACGTCCACGCCCGCGGCTCTGGCCTTGCGGACGACCTCGGCGGGCGCGTGCCTGCCGTCGGACATGTTCGAATGGTTGTGCAGATCGACGACGAGACCGTCGCATGGCTCGCTCATGGCTGATTTCCCCCGATACGATGCGGCTGTGTTTCATTATATACCGCCGCGGGCGTTCCGGGGCGGCGAATAATCGTTTCCGCGGGGCGCGGCGGGGCGCGGGCGGCCCCGCCGGAGGCGCCCGGGACGCGGGCGCCGGACGGTTTCCGAAGTAAGGCGCGCGCATGAAAACGGACCGGTTTTATGGTATAATAACCCTTGATTTTATTGATTTTTTTAACGAGAAAACGACATGAGCGACAACAGCACAACGGGAGACGCGCTGCCTGAAAATATCCGTCCGGTGAAGATTACCGAACAGCTCCGGAGCTCGTTCATCAACTACGCGATGAGCGTGATCGTCGACCGGGCCCTGCCCGACGTCCGGGACGGTCTCAAGCCGGTGCACCGCCGCAGCCTGTACTCGATGTACCGGCTCCGGAACTTCTGGAACACCAAGCACTTAAAGTCCGCGCGCGTGGTCGGCGACGTCATCGGCAAGTACCACCCGCACGGCGACACGGCCGTGTACGACACGATCGTGCGCATGGCCCAGGATTTTTCGCTGCGCTACCCGCTGGTGGACGGGCACGGCAACTTCGGCGACCTCGACGGCTACAAGGCGGCGGCGATGCGCTACACCGAAGTGCGCATGTCGAAGATCTGCGGCGAGATGACGGCGGATCTGGAAAAGGAGACCGTGGACACGGTCCCGAACTACGACAACAGCGAGACCATCCCCGCGGTCATGCCGAACAAGCTGCCGAACCTGCTCGTGAACGGCGCCTCGGGCATCGCGGTGGGCATGGCGACCAGCATCCCGCCCCACAACCTCGGCGAGGTGGTCGGCGCCGTCGCGGCGCTCGTAAGGAACCCGGATCTCACCGTGGACGACCTGATGAAGTACATCCCGGCGCCGGATTTTCCGACCGGGGGGATCATCTACGGGCTCGCCGACATCAGGAGAGCCTACCGGACGGGAAACGGCAAGGCCGTGATCCGCGCCCGGACCGAGATCGAGGGCGACGAGGGCGGCCGGCACAAGATCGTCGTCACCGAGCTGCCGTACGGGGTGGGCCCCGCCGAGATCGAAAAGAAGATCAGCGAGTGCATCCGCGACAAGACCATCGAGGGCATCACCCGCGTGGTCAACGGCTCGACCCGGAACGTGCGCCTGGAGATCCACCTCCGCCAGAACGAGTCGCCGGAGATCGTGCTGAACAAGCTGTTCCAGCAGACCCGGATGCAGCTGTCCTTCCCCATCAACATGCTCGCGCTGGTCGACAACCGCCCCGAGGTGCTCAACTTAAAGCAGATCATCGAATGCTTCGTCAAGCACCGCAAGGAGGTGGTCACCCGGCGCACCGTCCACGATCTCAAGGTGGCCCGGGAGCGGGCCCACCGGCTCGAGGCGCTGCTCGTGGCGCTCGCCGGCATCGACGAGATCATCGCGGTGATAAAGGGCAGCGCGGACCGCCAGTCGGCCCACGAGGCCTTGAAGGCCCGGCCCTGGGGCGCCGGCGCGCTCGGGGGGCTCATCGCCCTCGGCCCGGACGGCCGGGAGCTCTGCAAGCCCGACTACATCGGCCCCGAGTACGGCGCCCGGGACGGCGGCTACTACCTGTCCGATCCCCAGACCGCGGCCATCCTCGACATGCCGCTGCACCGCCTGACCAACCTCGAGCAGGACAAGATCACCTCCGAGTACGCGGAGCTCACCGCGCAGATCCGGGAGTTCCTGAAGATCCTGGGCTCGGAGGAAATGCTGTCGGACATCATCGTGAAGGAGCTCGAGGACATGCGGGACGCCTACGGCGACGCGCGGCGCAGCTCCGTGGAAACCAACACTTCCGAGATCACCCGCAAGGATCTGGTCGACGCCGAGCCGGCGGTGATCACGCTGTCGCGCGCGGGCTACATCAAGTACCAGCCCCTGTCCGAGTACGAGGCCCAGAAGCGGGGCGGGCGGGGCCGCCGCGCCACGCAGGTCCGGGACGAGGACGCGATTGACAGCATGTACGTGGTGAACACCCACGACACCGTGCTCTGCTTCACGTCCCTGGGGCGGGTGTTCTCGATCAGCGTGTACGACCTCCCGGAGGCCTCCTCGAACTCGAAGGGCCGCCCGATCGTCAACATGCTCAAGCTCGGGGAGAGCGAGGCGGTGCAGACGATCGTGCCCGTGAACAACTTCGACGACGACCGCTTCCTGTTCATCGCCACCTCGAACGGCTTCGTGAAAAAGACGCGGCTGAGCGCCTTCCGGAACACGGGCGTCAACGGCCTGCGCGCCATCAGGCTCGACCCGGGCGTGAGCCTGGTCAACGCCGCCGTCACCTCGGGCAGCGACGTGATCGCGCTCTTCAGCTCGGACGGGCGCGCGTGCTTCTTCAACGAGTACTACCCGCCGGCCGCGGAAGACGGGGCGGACGACGACGCCGGCGACGCGGAGGCCGCGGCGGACGAGGCGGCGGACGAGGAAACCCCCGCCGGGCCCGAAACGGAAGACGGCGGGGACGAAGCCGGGGACGACGCCGGCCCGGCGCCGGCGCTCGGGCCGGACTACCGCGGCGGCGTGCGGCCGATGGGCCGGGACGCGCGCGGCATCCGGGGCATGCGACTGGAGCCCGGGCAGAAGACGGTGGCGATGCTCGTCGTCGACTACGGCGTCCCGTACGTGGTCATCGCGACCGAAAACGGCTACGGCAAGCGCACCCCGGCGGCCGATTTTCCTCTGCGGAACCGCAACACCAAGGGAGTGATCGCCATCAAGGGCGAGAGCCGCAACGGCGCGGTGATCGGGGCGGCCCAGGTCAACGATAACGACGAGCTGGTGCTGATTAACGACGCCGGCATCCTGGTGCGCACCCGGGCCAGGGAACTGATGGTGATTTCCCGCTACGCGCAGGGCGTACGGCTGATCCGTCTTGACGACGGCATCAAACTGGTTTCCGTGCAGCGCGTGGCCGGCGGCGATCCGGCCGAAGCTGCGGTCCCGGCGGCCGGGCAGCCCGGCGCCGGCTCCCCCGGGAAGGAGGAGTGAGGCGCGTCCCGGGAAAGCCCCCGGGTTAACGGCGCGGGGCGATTTTTGGTATAATCGGATTCGGGAGGCGGCGCCCGCGGGGCGCCGCCGGAGGCTTGAAGAGGAAGGTTGTTTATGAGCAGGGTTTATAATTTTTCGGCCGGGCCGTCGATGCTGCCCGAGCCGGTGATGCGCGAGGTGCGGGACGAGTTTACCGACTTCGGGGGCGTCGGCGCGGGGGTCATCGAGATCTCGCACCGGTCCAGGGAGTTCCTGGCCGTCGCCAAGCAGGCGGAGGCCGATCTGCGCGCGCTGATGGCGATCCCGGACAATTACCTCGTGCTGTTCATGCACGGCGGCGGCCGGGCGGTGTTCGCGAACGCGCCGCTTAACCTCGCGGCCCCGGACGACGCCGCCGATTACGTGCTGACGGGCGCCTGGTCGGGCTACGCGGCCGACGAGGCTTCCAAGTACGTCCGCGTGCGCCGCCTGAAGGCCGATTTCGTGAACGCCGAAGGCAAGACCGACGTGAACCTCAAAGGGCTCGATCTGAACCCCGCCGCGGCCTACGTCCACATGTGCCTCAACGAAACGATCCACGGCGTCGAAATCTCCGGCGACGTGGACGCGGGCTCCGTCCCGGTGGTCGCCGACATCTCCTCGTGCATCCTGTCGCGCCGCATCGACGTGTCGAAGTTCGGCCTGCTGTACGCCGGCGCCCAGAAGAACATCGGCCCGTCGGGGCTCGCCATCGTGATCGTGCGCGATGACCTCGTCGGGCACGCCCAGCCGATCACCCCGGTAATCTGGGACTATAAGGTCACGGCGGACAACAACTCCATGCTCAACACCCCGAACACGTTCGCCTGGTACTTCGCGGGCAAGGTGTTCAAGTGGCTCAGGAGCATCGGCGGCGTGGAGGCCATGGAGGCCCTCAACAAAGAGAAGTCCGGGCTGTTCTACGACTTCCTCGACAGCTCCGATTTCTACCGCAACGAGGTCGCCCCGGCGGTCCGCTCGCGCATGAACATTCCGTTCTTCCTCAAGGATCCGGCCCTCGACGCGGACTTCCTCGCGGAGGCGAAGGCGAACGGGCTGATCTCGCTGAAGGGGCACCGGCTCATCGGCGGCATGCGGGCCAGTCTCTACAACGCCATGCCGCTCGAAGGCGTGAAGGCGCTGATCGCGTTCATGGAGCGCTTCGCGAAGAGCCGCGGGTAAGGGAGCTCCCGGGGGCGCGGCCCCCGCAAAAAAAAATCCTCCGGGATCGGACGATCCCGGAGGTTTTTTTTGCGCGGACGGCGCGGGCTACTGCCCGTCGTCGCCGTTGATGCTCGCCTTGACCGCGCTGATGTCCTGCCCGCGCGGGAACAGGGCGCCGCACATCAGGCTCACCCCGGTTTCCCGGAACGTCTCGAGGATCACGCGGTTGCTCACGTCCTGGAGCATGACGAGGGGCTCGATGCTCTGGAGCCATTTGGCGACCTTGGCGGTCAGGATGAAGCGGTCGTAGTCGCTCGCGAGCACGCCGGCGGTGAGGCTGCCGCTCAGGAGCACCGCGGAGAACCCGTACTTCCTGATGAAGGTCATGTCGATCATGCCCGGGGTGTAATCCTGCAGGGCGATGTGGTAGCCGGCCGTCTTCAGCTCGCCGATCGCCTTCAGGCAGTTCTCGATGTCGGAGCTCAGGGCGTTCTCGGTGAGGGCGAAGGTGATCCGGCCCGGCTGGATCCGGTGCTTGGCCGTCATCGCGTCCAGGAAACTCAGCAGGTTGGCGTCGAGGAACTGCCCGGCGTTGAGCGGGATCATCAGGCCGACGTTGAGGCTGGTGTTCTGATCGAGCTCCGCGAGGTCCTGCAGCGAGTATTCGATCTTCCAGCAGGCGTTCTGCGTGTTGAGCCCGGAGCCGGTGAGCTGGCCGGCGCACTCGTCGAGGTTCACCGTCTCCCCGTCGCGGAACCACAGGCAGCGGGCGATGAGGTAGCGGGCCGCGCCGGTGTTCACGTCGACCACCTGGTCGTAGCGCAGGGTGATGTCGCCGCGGAGCCCGGCCTCCCGGAGGCTCTTGGCGAAGTCCTCGTCGACGAAGTACGAGTCGCCGCTCATTTCGTCCGTGTAGGTCACGTAGCTCTCGTCGCTCTTGAGCCCGAGGCTGCGCTCGTAGGCCGCGTGGGTCTGCTTCATGATCACGGAGGGCTTCACCGAGCCGCCGAGGATCTGCACGATGCCGGCGCAGACGCGGACCTCTTTCCCTTCGTTTACCTCTTCGGCCAGGGCCTTTCTCACGCGGTTGAGCATCCCGGCGAGCTCCTGCCGGGACGAGGCCTCGGCGGTGACGAGACAGTAGACGGACGGCTCGAGGACGGCGAGGCAGTCGTCTTCGCCGAGGGCGCCGCGCATGGCGGCGGCGACGCGCCGGGCGCCGTTCTCGTCCTCGAAGATCTCGGGCGGCAGATCCGGGCGGAACTCGGCGGCGAACAGGGTCATGGCGCCGTTCACCCTGCTTTCGGCGAGCAGCCCGGAAAGGCGCTCCTGGATCCACTGCCGGTTGGGCAGGCCCGAGAGCGGGTCGTAGCCGGAGTAGAATTTAAGCTTGCTGTGCAGGAGCTCGATCTGCCGGGACTGGGACTCGTTCGAATCCAGCGAGGACTTGAGGTGCCCGAGCAGCGCGTTCACCTCGTCGGAGCTGCCCGCCTTCGGGGAGTCCGCGTAGGCGGCGAGCATCTGCCTGTTCCTGAGGAAAAAGCCCTCGAGCCTTATCTGGTTGAAAATGTAGTGGCAGATTATCAGCACGAGCAGCGCCGCCAGCACCGCTCCGGCCGTGATGTTGTGCAGGAGCCCCATCTTCAGGGCCCGGAGCAGCGGCACCTTGGGCATGAAGGTCACGGTGAAGCCGATGAACTTGCCGCCGTAGGCGAAGGGGGAGAGCACGTAGCTCCCGTAGCCGTGGACCTCGCAGATGGCGTCCAGGAAACTGCGGTAGGTGATCTTGCCCTTGAGCACTTCCTTGTACGAGGGGATGTGCTGCCAGATGTCGCTGGCCTTGTTCTGCTCGAGCAGATATTCCCAGTTGAGCCCGGCCACGTCGCGATCGAGCCATTCCTGACTGTCGCTTTCGGGGATGCCGTAGATCATCAGGGTGGGGTGGTTGTTGTGCTTCTGGAGCAGTTCGGTTATGGAGCGCATGTTGAGCGCCACGTAGGCGTTGCCGGCGATCTGGTTCACCTGGTACGAGCTGTAGGTGAGGAGGAAACACTCGTTGTCGCAGGTGTACTCCACGATCCCCCGGGCCAGGGCCTCCTGGCCGTAGTTCTTGATTTTTTCCTTAAAGGCCTCGATGATCGCCGGCTTGATGAAGGAATCGTTGGAGGTTCTGATGATGGGCCCCTTGAACTCGTTGAACGACTCCCATTCGATGTAGGAGACGCTCGGCGGCAGCTTTACGGCGTACGGGTTGCTCTCGATGACCTGGAGCAGCGAGGCTATGTCGTCCTTGGATTTTTCCTCAAGGAAGTTGTACACGGCGGCGCTCTGCTCGGCGATCATGTTCTCCGTGTTGGCCCGGGTGATCCACAGGGTCCCGCGGTAGACGACGAAGACGAACAGAAGCAACGTGGCGGCCTGCAGGATCACGCCGACCAGAAACTGCCTTGAAAGGGGGAGGTTGATGTAGCGCATATTGGTTCCCTGAAATATACGTGTCCCGGGGGCGGGCGCCCGATAAGCGAAAAAGGGATCGGCGGCGCCGATCCCTTAAAGTTAAACGCGACCCGGAGCCGGTCCGATCCCTACAATAGCACAAGATCCGGGCCGGCGCGTCAAAACGCTTTCAATTATGCTGAGTACTCAGCATTCTGTATGGTCACCCATTTGAACTCGATCTTGTCCACGAGCGGCTCGGGCTTGGCGATGATGTAGCCCTGCATCGCGTCGATGTACTGAGCCTCGATGCGCTGGCGCTGGGCCAGGGACTCGACGCCTTCGGCGATGGTCACGCAGTTCTGGCGGTGGGCGAGTTCGATGATCATGCGGACGAACTGCTGCGAGTTGGTGTCCTTTTCGAACGACTGGCAGATGTTCGGGTCGATCTTGATGTAGCTCGGGTTGAGTTCCCTGAACAGCTTGAACGACTCGAGGCCGCGCCCGAAGTGGCTGATGCTGGTGAACGAGCCGGATCTGCGGATGATGGTGAACAGTCTCTCCGCGGCCGGATAGTTGCTCTCGAGCATGGACTCGTCGACTTCGAACACCAGGCCCTGGGCGATGTCGGCGTGGCGGATCAGCGCCCTTTCGAGCCACAGGAGGAAGGACGTGTTGATGAGGGCGTTGGACGAGAGGTTGATGCCGAACCTGAGGTTCTCGTCGTTGATCTGGCGGTACTTGGCGATGATGGACTCGATGATCATCTCTTCGAGCTTGACGAGCAGGTCGTGGCGCTGCGCGGCGGCCAGCACCGTCTCGGTCGACAGGTTCTCGCCCGCCTCGGTGGTGAAGCGGGTGTAGATCTCGACGTAGGGCTTGATGGAAATGTTCATGCCCTTAATCGGCTGGTAGAAGAGATTGATGCGGCGGCTGCTGATGATGTTCTTGACGGTCTCGAGCCAGTGCAGCTCGCCCTGGAAGTAGTTCTCCGTGGGCTCGGCCTGGAAGGCGTAGCCGTTGCACACCGAGGTCTGGGCCTTGGCGAGGGCCAGGTCGGCCTTGGCCATGATGTCTTCTTTGGTTTCCTTCGGCTCGAAGATGGTGAAGCCGCTGTAGCACACGTTGGTCAGGTCGAAATTCTTCTGGAACTCGGTGAGCTGCAGCTTGAGGTTGCTGACGATGTTGTCGGCGACGTCCTGGGTGCCGTTCGGAACCAGCACCGCGATGTCGGTGCCCGAGATGCGGTAGGCGTTGGCGCCCGGGATGCGCTTGACCGAGTCGCTGATCATGCCGGCGAGATCCTGGATGTACTTGTCGCCCATCTGGTAGCCGCGCTCGGAGTTGATGTACTGGACCTCCGAGGCCCGGAAGATGCCGAGGACGGTCTTGGTCTTGGAAATGGTCTTGCCGGACAGGATGTTGTCGAGGGTGTTGTTGAAGGTCTGGCGGTTGTACAGGTTCGTCAGCGGGTCGAGGGCGGCGGCGTTGGCGAGACGCTCGATCTTCCTCTTGGCCTCGGCGATCTCCTCCTCGTTCTTCTTGTCGTTGCGGGTGAGCTCGCGCGACAGATCCTCAAACGGCAGATCCTCGTAGCGCTTGCTCAGGATCGAGTTCTTGATCAGCAGCGCGTCCTGGTAGTTCTCGATGAGGTACAGCTGCGCGGTGATCAGGGTCGCCGCGAAGACGAGGACGATCAGCGCCACGACCTCGATGATGAGCCCGTTCTGGATCCCGGAAGTGTCGACGGTGAATTTGACGGTGGTGTTGCCGGCGAAAGAGACCTCGGCGGAGGTCGGGAAAATCTTGTCGACGAAAGTCCCGGAAGTGGAGTCGCTGCTGTAGACGGGAGAGCTGCCCACGGACACGTCGAGGGAAGCCAGCTCCATGGCGGCGAATACGGTGTTGCCGGTGTCGGACGTGAAGTTCTCCCAGTCAACCATATTGTTCATTATGTTTTGGGCGCGGGAAACCTGAACTTCGCATTCCGATTTTGTAGTGTAAAAAATCGCTCCCATTCCGATTAGGCACAGCAAGACAGAAATGAGTACACATTTTGTCATCGTGCTGATTGATCCAGACATGAGGTCACTCCTTGGTCTACATTGATGTTTGCAAATTCCGAAACTCGGCATCTCGGCGGCCGCTTGTCATTGTTATAGTATGAGACCGCCGCCGGAAGGCTGCCGCGGCCGATGCCGGAGCGCGCGGCGCGGCCGCCCCGGACTACGTCCTGTTAACAGCCGCATAAAAAACCGTTTGCAGGATTATAACATAGCTGTAACCGCACAAGATATAAAATCGTTTATTTTTTTATGATTTATTATCATAATTATATGCTGTTTTTACGCGCCGGGGCGGTACCGGGGCGGTAAAGGAAACATCGCCCGCGGGAGGGGGCGGGCCGGGGCGCGCGGCCCGGCGGATCCGCGGACCGGAAAGCGCGGGCGCGAAATGATCCGCGGCGCGGGCGCCGTCGCGCCGGGGAGGGGGGAATCGGGTGGCTCCTCCTGCTGGACTCGAACCAGCGACATACGGATTAACAGTCCGCCGTTCTACCGACTGAACTAAGGAGGAAGGAAAGACGGCGGGCCGGACGGGCCGGCGGGCCGGGAAAAAAAAGGTGGCTCCTCCTGCTGGACTCGAACCAGCGACATACGGATTAACAGTCCGCCGTTCTACCGACTGAACTAAGGAGGAACGCCGCGGCGCGACCCGGGAAGACGGACCCCGCCACAGGCATGCATGATATTTGTTTTGCCGTTTCGTGTCAACAATATTTTGCAAAAATTGGCGGCGCGCCGCGCCCCCGCGGCCCGCGCCGGGGCGGGCGTTTCCGCGCCTCCGGGAGGCGGCCGCGGGGGCGGGTTCTCTGCTATAATACGGGCGGGAGGAACAGGGAGTGACGACGGACGAATCAGACGGCGCAAGCCGCAGGCCCTTCGAGCTGCGCGCCCCGTACCGGCCCTCGGGGGATCAGCCCGAGGCCATCGAGGCGCTGGTCCGGGGGATCGAAAGCGGGCGCAGGGCCCAGACCCTGCTCGGCGTGACCGGGTCGGGCAAGACGTTCACCATGGCGAACGTCATCGCCCGGCTCAACCGGCCGACCATGATCATGGCGCACAACAAGACGCTGGCCGCCCAGCTTTACGGGGAGATGCGGGAGTTCTTCCCGCGCAACGCCGTCGAGTACTTCGTGTCGTACTACGATTTTTACCAGCCCGAGGCGTATATCCCGAGCTCCGACACCTACATCGAGAAGGACGCGCGGGTGAACGACCACATCGAGCAGATGCGCCTGAGCGCCACCAAGGCGCTGCTCGAGAGGAGGGACACGGTCATCGTGGCCTCGGTGAGCGCCATTTACGGCCTGGGCTCGCCGGAAAGCTATCTCAAGATGATGCTGCACCTGTCCGTGGGGGAGGAGATCTCCCGGGCGAAGATCCTGAGGCGGCTCTCGGAGCTCCAGTACACGCGCAACGAGATCGAGTTCGGCCGGGCGACGTTCCGGGTGCGCGGGGACGTGATCGACGTGTTCCCCGCCGAGGCCGACGACTTCGCGGTGCGGATCGGGCTCTTCGACGACGAGGTCGAGTCGATCGTCCTCTTCGAGCCGCTGACCGGCCGGCGCCTGCGCGCCGTCCCGCGCGTCACCATCTATCCGAAGACCCATTACGTCACCCCGAAGGACCTCATCCTGAAAGCCGTGGGCGAGATCCGGCGGGATCTCGCGGACCGGAAGGCCGAGCTCCTCGCGAAACACAAGCTGCTCGAGGATCAGCGGCTCACCGAGCGCACTTCCCTCGACCTCGAGATGATGAGCGAGCTCGGGTACTGCCGCGGCATCGAGAACTACTCGCGGTACCTGTCGGGCCGGGCCCCCGGGGAGCCGCCGCCGTGCCTGTTCGACTACCTGCCGCGCGACGGGCTGCTCATCATCGACGAGTCCCACGTCACCGTGCCCCAGATCGGCGCCATGTACCGGGGCGACCGCTCGCGCAAGGAGACCCTGGTTGAGTTCGGCTTCCGCCTGCCCTCGGCCCTCGACAACCGCCCCCTCAGGTTCGAGGAGTTCCGCGCCCTCCAGCCCCAGACCATCTACGTTTCCGCGACCCCGAACCAGTACGAGATCGGGGAAAGCGGCGGGGAGGTCGTCGAGCAGATCGTCCGGCCCACGGGCCTCGTGGATCCCGAGGTGGAGATCCGGCCCGTGAAGTTCCAGGTCGACGACGTGATGGGCGAGATCCGGGAGCGGGCCGCGCGGAACGAGCGGGTCCTGGTGACCACCCTCACCAAGCGGATGGCCGAGGACCTCACGGACTACCTGGACGAGCACGGCGTCCGGGTCAGGTACCTGCACTCGGACATAGACACCGTCGAGCGGGTGGAGATCATCAGGGATCTGCGGCTCGGCAGGTTCGACGCCCTGGTGGGGATAAACCTGCTGCGGGAGGGCCTCGACATCCCCGAGGTCTCCCTGGTGGCCATACTCGACGCCGACAAGGAGGGGTTCCTGCGCTCGGGGCGCTCCCTCATCCAGACCATCGGCCGCGCCGCCCGCAACCTGCGCGGCAAGGCCATCCTCTACGCCGATCAGGTGAGCGACGCCATGCGGGAGGCGATAACCGAAACCGAGCGCCGGCGGCGCAAACAGCTGGAGTTCAACCGCGCGCGCGGCATCGTGCCGCGCGCGCTCGTCAAAAAGGTCACGGACGTCATGATGCTCGGGGACGCCCGGCCGGGCGCCGCCGCCGGGGCGCGGCCCGCCGCGAAGGCGGGCGGGGACTTCGACGTCTCCGCCGTGAGCGACGCCCGCGCGCTCGTGAAAATGATGGAGGAAATGGAAGCCGCCATGAAGAAGGCCGCGAAGGAGCTCAAGTTCGAGGAGGCCATCGCGCTCCGGGACCGCATCCGGGCGTGCGACCGGCGGCTCAGGGAAATGGAATAGCCCGCGCCCCGGGACGTTATATATAATTTATAAACAAAGCAAAAAACGCGCGGTTTTTTATAGCGGATTTATAAGACACGTTTTTTGTGTTTGAACGGATCCCAAAAGGTAGTAAACTGTAGCCGGCCGGAATTTTACGCCGGAGGGGGACAATCCCCGCGCGGCGGGAGCGGCCGGACCGGAAGAACCGCGATGAATTACTGCAAATATATCCAGATTGACGTATTGAACGGGCTCGGCACCAGGTGCACGCTGTTCGTGGCCGGGTGCGAGCACCGCTGCAAGGGCTGCTACAACCAGTCGACGTGGAACCCGGACGCCGGGTTCCCCTTCACGAAGGAAATGAGCGACCGGATCGTCGCCGACCTCAACGACACCCGCATCAAGCGGAGGGGCCTGTCCCTGACGGGCGGCGACCCGCTCTTTCCCCCGAACCTCGCCGCCGTGAAGGCCCTCTGCGAAAGGGTGAGGGCCGAGTGCGCCCCGGAAAAGGACATCTGGCTCTGGACCGGGTACGACTACGCCGAGCTCACCCCGGCGCAGCTCGAGATAGTGGAGCTCGTCGACGTGCTGATCGACGGCAGGTTCGTTCTGGAGCTCAAAGACCCGTCCCTCGCCTTCCGGGGGAGCAGCAACCAGGTCGTTTACGAGTTCGACAGATCCCAAGCCTACTGGCGCCGGGGCGGGAGCCCCCGCGCCTGACCGGGACGCCTCCCGGGGCCGGCGCGCGCCCGCGCCCCGGCTCCGCGCCGTCCCTCCGCGGGCGGAAAAATCCCGCCCGTTCCCCGCAATTTCCCCGAATACCCCGTTTTTATAAAAAGTATACGCGTCGGGGTCGTTTTATATTAAAAAATATCAATACAACAGATTAAATATAATCATTGTAATATTTTCGGGGCATGATAAAATTAAGTCAAATCCGTTGATTTATTTTAATAAAGCGCTTTGACGCGAACAATCCGCGCGCCGAGGCGCGGCTTTGCCGCCTCCCGGGCTACCGCCGGGCCGGCGGAGAGACGAAAAAAGGAGTCGCCAACCATGAAAAACTTCGAGAAATACGAACGCCAGTACTTTCTGCCCCCGGCGCCCGGCTTCGACTGGGCGCGCCGGGATCACATCGACAAGGCCCCCGTGTGGTGCTCGGTCGACCTGCGCGACGGCAACCAGGCCTTAATCGAGCCGATGGGGCTCGACGAGAAGCTGGAATTTTTCCGGATGCTCACCGCCGTGGGCTTCAAGGAGATCGAGGTGGGCTTCCCCGCGGCCTCCGAAACGGAGTTCAATTTCCTCCGGGCGCTGATCGAGCGGAACATGATCCCCGCCGACGTCACCATCCAGGTTCTGACCCAGGCCCGCGAGCACATCATCAGGAAGACGTTCGAAGCCCTCAAAGGGGCGCCGCGCGCGGTCGTGCACCTCTACAACTCCACCTCGGTGGCGCAGCGCGAGCAGGTCTTCAAAATGGACCGCGACCACATCAGGCAGCTGGCCGTGGACGGCGCTAAGCTCCTCAGGGATCTCACCGCGGAGACGGACGGCAACTATTCATTCGAGTACAGCCCGGAAAGCTTCCACGGCACGGAGGTCGACTACGCCCTCGAGGTGTGCAACGCCGTGCTCGACGTGTGGCGCCCGACCCCGGAGCATAAGGCGATCGTCAATATCCCGGCCACGGTGGAAACCGCGATGCCGCACGTGTTCGCCTCCCAGATCGAGTACATTTCCCGCAACCTCGCCAACCGCGGGAGCGTGGTCCTGAGCCTGCACCCGCACAATGACCGGGGCTGCGCCGTGGCCGACGCCGAGCTCGGCGTGCTCGCGGGGGCCGACCGCATCGAGGGCACCCTGTTCGGCAACGGCGAGCGCACCGGCAACGTCGACATCATCACCCTCGCCATGAACATGTACACCTACGGCGTCGATCCCGGCCTCGATTTCTCCGATCTGCCGAAGATCCGGGCGACCTACGAGAAGCTCACCGGCATGCGCGTCTACGAGCGGCAGCCCTACGGAGGGGATCTGGTGTTCACGGCGTTCAGCGGCTCGCACCAGGACGCCATCGCCAAGGGCATGGCCTGGCGCGAGGAAAAGAAGCTCGCCAAGTGGAACGTCCCGTATCTGCCCGTGGATCCCGAGGACGTCGGCCGGACGTACGATTCGGACGTCATCAGGATCAACAGCCAGTCGGGCAAGGGCGGGGTGTCCTACATCCTCTCCCACAACTTCTCGCTCAACATCCCGCTCAAGATGCGCGAGGAGGTCGGGTACGCCGTCAAGCACGTTTCCGACGAGCAGCACAAGGAGCTTTCGCCCCAGTGGGTGTACGAGATCTTCGCGGAGAACTACATAACCTTCACGCCCAATTTCACGATCCCGGAGTGCCATTTCAAGCAGACCGACGGCATCATGGCCGAGGCCACCATCAGCTGCGGGGAGAAGAAGTCGGTCGTGGCCGCTAACGGCAACGGCCGCCTCGACGCGGTGAGCAACGCCATCAAGCAGTACTTCGGGATCAGCTACGAGCTGTCCGTGTACGAGGAGCACGCCATCTCCAAGGGGACGTCCTCGAAGGCCATGGCCTACGTGGGCATCACCTGCAACGGGACCGGCTACTGGGGCGCGGGGCTCGACGAGGACATCATCAAGGCCTCCATCAACGCGCTGGTCGTGGCGGTGAACAAGCTCCCCATTCTGCAGAACAGCTGCCTGATCCGGGACGACCGGCTGATCGCCATGATCAACTACATCCAGGCCAACTACCAGGACATCACGCTCGAGGACATGGCTTCGTACTTCAACCTCTCGGCGCCGTACATATCCAAATATATAAAGGATAAGTCCGGCAAGACCTTCGGCGAGCACCTGACGTCGATCCGGCTGAAGAAGGCCAAGACGCTCCTCAAGAACCGCAACATGACGGTCGAGAACATTTCGTACGCGATCGGGTACCCCAACGTCGAGCACTTCATCAGGGTGTTCAAGAAGTTCTTCGACATGACCCCGATGCAGTACCGGAACCTCAACCAGACCATCAGGTAGCGCGGATCCCGGACCCGCGGCCCCGGCCCCGCCGGCGCCGCGGGCCTGTTTTTTGTCCGGCGGGGAGGAGGAGACGGAAAATGGAAGTTACCCTGAAAAAGGCGGGGACGACGCCCGAAGAGATCGCGCGGCTCGGGGAGCTCGCCAGGGCGATCTGGACCGAATACTGGGTGGGGATCCTGCCCGAGGGCCAGCCCGAGTACATGATCGAAAAATTTCAGTCGCCCCGGGCGATCGCCGAGCAGATCGAGCGGGAGAACTACGTCTATTTCTACATTCTCTGCGACGGCGAGACGGCCGGGTACACGGGCCTCAGCCTGAAAGACGGCTATCTTTTTCTGTCGAAGCTCTACGTGAGCCGGGCCTTCCGGCACCGGGGCGTCGCGACCGCGGCCTTTCCCCTGATCGCGGATTTCGCGCGGGAAAACGGCCGCGCGAAGATTGTCCTCACGGTGAACAAATACAACGCCAACGCCATCGCGGCCTATAAGAAATGGCGCTTCGCGGTGACCGACGCCGTCGTTTCCGACATCGGGAACGGCTACGTCATGGACGACTACGTCATGACGTACGAGGTCGGGCCGGCCCGGGCGTGAGGCCCCGTCCCGCTTCCCGGCCGTTTCGAAGCGCAAGGCGCCGCGCTTTGAACCTTCCCGCTCCGGCGGCGGACGGAGGGTTCAAGGCGCGGCGCCCGCGCGTTCCGGCGGAACGCCGCCGGGGCGAAAGGGGCCCCGGGGCGTCCGGTCTTCCGTCAGTCGAAATCCTCGACCCTGAGGGTCGACATGTCGATGACGTACCTGAACTTGACCTCGCCTTTCTCGACGTTCCTGTAAGCCTTGTCGATGGCCGCGGCCTCGGCCGGGATGACCTCCACGTCGGGATAGATCCCGTTCTGCACCGAATAATCGATCATCTCCTGGGTCTCCGGGATGCCGCCGATGAGGGACCCGTAGACCTTTTTGCCCGCGCCGGACACCAGAGAGCCGACGCCGATGCCCGAGTTCCGGGGCAGGCCCACGATCGCCATCTCCCCGCCCGGCTTGAGCGTCTTGAGGTACACGGCGGGCTCGTAGTCGAACGGCACCGTGCTGATGACGAAATCGAAGGTGTTCGCGTAGGCCTTCGGGTCGCCGCCGCCGTTCACGTTAACGTAGTTCGCGGCGCCGAGTTTGAGGGCCGCATCCTTTTTGGCGTCGGTGATTTCGAACACCGTCACCTCCGCGCCCAGCTTGACCATGTACTTGAGGGCCATGTGCCCGAGGCCGCCGAGCCCGACGACCGCGGTTTTGTCGCCTTTTTTGACTTTGGAGAACTTAATCGGGGAGTAGGTGGTGATGCCCGCGCAGAGGAGCGGGGCCACTCTCTTCATGTCGGCTTCCTTGGGGATCTTGATCGCGAACTTCTCGTCGACCACGATCTTGTCCGAGTACCCGCCCTGGGTGACCTCGTTGCCGTGGTACTTGTCCACGCTGCTGTAGGTGAAGGCGGCGCCCTTCGCGCAGAACTGCTCCCGGCCCGCCATGCAGAACTCGCACTCGCCGCAGGAGTCGACCATACAGCCGATCCCCGCGTAGTCGCCGGGTTTGAACCGGGTGACGTTCTTGCCGGTCCGCACCACCGTGCCCGCGATCTCGTGCCCGGGCACGAGCGGGTAGCGGGCCCCGCCGAATTCGCCCTTAACCTTGTGGATGTCGCTGTGGCAGATGCCGGCGTACATGATCTCGATTAAAACGTCGTCGTCGCCGACCGCGCGCCGCGAGAAGCTGAACGGGTGGAAGTTGTCGGTGTTCGAGTAAACCGCGAAGCCTTTCGCGGGTATCCGGTCCGCTTCGGCCGCGCCGGCGCCGGCCGCGCCCAGCGCGAAAACGAGGAGCGCCGCCAGGGATAACAGTTGTCTGAGCATGTCGTTGTTCCTTTTTTGTCTTTTATTCGCGCCGCGTCCGGGCGCGCCGCCCGCCGCGGTTTCCCGCGTTCCGCCGGCCCGCCCGGGGAACCGGCCGGGCCCGCCTTAAAAGATTAGCCCCGGCGCGGCCGGGCGGTCAAGAGAAACGGGGCGTTTTCGCGGAGCGGCGCGCGGCGGAACGGGCCGCGCGGGCGCGGCGAGCCGCCGCGGCGGACAAACAAACCGGTAAGTAAAAGTTCGAAGTGGTTGCGGAGGCTGGATTTGAACCAGCGACCTTCGGGTTATGAGCCCGACGAGCTACCAGACTGCTCCACCCCGCGTCTTCGGAAAAAGGGGACGCGCCTCGCGGCGCGCTTGACGGACCTTCGCTTCGGTTGCGGAGGCTGGATTTGAACCAGCGACCTTCGGGTTATGAGCCCGACGAGCTACCAGACTGCTCCACCCCGCGTCCGCGAAAGTGAGTACATCATATCACAAAAACTTTTTGTTGCAACTTTTTTTCCCGAACGGGCCGCCCCTCGGGCCGATCCGCCCGAAATTTGCCCCGCCGCGGGGGTTCCGGGCCGCCCGGGCGGGTCCCGCCGCTCAGAAAACCTCCCGCATGAGGACCTCGCCGCGCAGACTTACCACCCGGATGTCCTCCGGGGTGATGAAGGCCATTGATTTTTCGCTGCCGCCGCGGGGGAAGGTTATCGAGCCGGGGTTCAGGATGTAGACGCCCGCCGGGTTCTTCCTGAGGACGGGCATGTGGGTGTGGCCGCTCATGAAGATGTCGCCCGGACCGAGGCCGATGTACTCCGCGTCCGAGGCGCGGTAGCGGTGCCCGTGGGTCATGAAGGCCTTGCGGTCGTTGATGATCATGGTGTTGTAGGTCGCGTCGAGGGGGAACTCGAGCAGGGCGTAGTCGACCTCGCTGTCGCAGTTGCCGCGCACGGCGATGATCTTCTCCTTGAGGGAGTTGAGCAGGTTCACGATGTGCATCGGATCGTAGGGGGAGGGCAGGCCGTTGCGCGGGCCGTGGTTCAGGAAATCGCCGAGGAAGATGAAATAGTCCGCGCCATGGCGTTCCGACAGGGCGAGGGCCCGCTCCAGATTGGCGGCGTCGCCGTGCACGTCCGATAAAACCGCGTAAGTCGTCATGTCTCTCTCCCCGTTTCCCGGATTCCCCTGCCTGTAATTATAGCCAAACCGCGCGGTTCTGTAAGGGGCGGGGAGCGCCGGCGCGCGAAAATTGTCCGCCCGCGGGCGTTATTTTAAAACGGGGGCGGATATCCTATAATATAAGATCGTGACCGCCGCGCCCCGGGCCCTCCGCCCCCGGATCGGGCGGCCGGATGAGACCGACAGAGAATGTTCCGCTTTTTCGAAAACCTGATTGCCCCGTTCCCGGACGACAAGGTCGAGGTGCCCCCCGCGACCTTCTGGCGTTTCGTCTGGTTCTACGCGCGGGAAGTCAAGCGGTACCTCCTGCTGATCTCCGTCCTGGCGGCGTTCATCGGGGCGGGCGAGGCGTTCCTGTTCTATTTTCTCGGGCTGTTCGTGGACATCCTGAACGAAAGCTCCCCGGAGACCCTGTTCGCCGAGCACGGCGCGGCCTTCGCCGGCTTCGCGCTCATGACCCTCTGTCTCCTCCCGGCCGGCATCGCCCTGCACGCGCTGCTCCTGAACCAGACCGTCCGGGTGACTTTCCCCATGCGGATCCGCTACCGGATGCACCGCTACCTGCTGCGCCAGAGCGTGGCGTTCTTCGCCGAGGAGTTCTCCGGCCGGGTGTCGCAGAAGCTGATGCAGACCGCCCAGAGCCTCCGCGACACCGTCCTCAAAATGTCCAACGTGGTGGTGCACATCACGGTGTACTTCTTCACCATGATCGCCATGCTGGCGGGAACCGACCCGCGGCTCATGTGCATCATGCTGGTCTGGCTCGCCGTGTACCTGGGCCTCATGCGCTACTTCATCCCGCGGCTCGGCCGGATCGGCAACGACAACGCCGAGAAGCGCTCGCTCATGGTCGGGGGCATCGTGGACAGCTACGCCAACATCCAGACGGTCAAGCTCTTTTCCCGCAAGCGCCGGGAGGAGAGCTACGCCCGAAAAAACATGCAGGCCTGCGTGGACTCCGAGCGCGAGATGATGCGCATGGTCTCCTGCTTCAATTTCGGCGTGCAGGCGCTCAACTACGCGCTGATCTGCGCGCTGGTCTTCGCCTCGGTGGCGCTCTGGCGGCAGGGCCTCATCCAGGTCGGCGCCGTGGCGATCACCCTCGGCGTGGCCATCAGGACCGCCAATCTCTCGATGTGGGTGATGTGGGAGGTCGGCATGCTGTTCGAGAACATCGGCAACGTGATGAACGGCATGGACGCGCTCTCCCGGCCCATCGGCGTGACCGATCCCGAAACCCCCGAGGACGACTCCGACATGCGCGGGGACATCCGCTTCGACGGGGTGTCCTTTTCCTACAACGACCGGGTCAGGGTTTTCGAAAACCTCAACCTCCATATCCGCGAGGGCGAGCGCGTCGGGATCGTCGGCCCGTCGGGCGGCGGCAAGTCCACCCTGGTCAACCTGCTGCTCCGCCTCTACGACGTGAACGCCGGTTCGATAACCATCAACGGCACCGACATCCGCAGCATCAGCCAGGACGAGCTGCACCGGCACATCGCCATGGTGACCCAGGACACGTCGCTCCTCCACCGCTCGGTGCGGGACAACATCTCCTACGGGAGCGCGGAGGATATCCGGGACGCCGAGATCGAGAGCCTGGTGCGCCAGGCCGCCGACCAGGCGCGCGCCACCGATTTCATCGAACTGCTGAGCGACTCGCAGGGCAACAGCGGCTTCGACACGCGCGTGGGGGAAAGGGGGGTGCGCCTGTCCGGCGGCCAGCGCCAGCGCATCGCCATCGCCCGCGTCATCCTGAAGAACGCCCCCATCCTCATCCTCGACGAGGCCACCTCGGCCCTCGATTCCGAAGTCGAGGCCGCCATCAGGGAGAACCTCGAGAAACTGATGGAGAACCGCACGGTCATCGCCATCGCGCACCGCCTGTCCACGCTCGCCTCGATGGACCGGATCGTCGTCCTGTCGGCCGGCCGGATCACCGAGGAGGGGACCCACCGGGAGCTCCTCGCCAAAAACGGCCTGTACGCGCGGCTCTGGCGCCGCCAGACCGACGGTTTCCTCGGGAACCGGTAGGGCGTTTTCCCCCGTCCCCGGCCCGGCGCCGCTCCCGAAAATTTTGTGACATGTTTCTGATTTTGGGGTAAAATACGGGGAGTTTTGGGCGGCGGCGCGGAGGCCGGAAATGAACGGATTGGGCGAAATAAGCAGGGAGGCGGCGATGGTCCGCGACGCTCTGCTCGCGAAGGGTCTGGAGACTCCCCGCGTTCCCGTGGAGATGTCCCACGACGATCAGAGAACGGCCATCGAGGCCCACATCGGGGCGATCATGGACGTGCTCGGCCTCGACCGCGCGGACGACAGCCTCCGCCGCACCCCGTACCGCATCGCCAAGATGTACGTCAACGAGATCTTTTCCGGGCTCGACTACGCCAATTTCCCCGAGATCACCCTGATCGAGAACAAAATGAAAGCGGACGAAATGGTCAAGGTGAGAAACATCACCCTTACCAGCACCTGCGAGCACCATTTCGTGACCATCGACGGGAAGGCGAAGGTCGCCTACCTGCCCGCGCGCAAGATCATCGGGCTGTCCAAGATAAACCGCATCGTGGAGTTCTTCGCGCGCCGGCCCCAGGTCCAGGAGCGCCTCACCCAGCAGATCCTGGTGGCGCTGCAGACCCTGCTCGACACGCCGAACGTGGCCGTGACGATCACGGCCGTCCACTACTGCGTCAAGGCGCGGGGCGTGCGGGACGCCACCAGCGAGACCACGACCACCGCGCTGGGCGGCTATTTCAAATTCAATCCGGCCTCGAGGCACGAGTTCCTGACCGATTAGGCGGGGAACCGGCCGGGGGCGGGGCGTTAAAGCAAGGGAGATTCGCCGATTGGTCACGCGCTCGGGCAAAATTCTCTACGCGGCGGCGTTAGCCGGGCTGATCCTGGCGATCGGCTGCTACTACCTTTACGTGCTCGGCCTGAACGCGCGCCGGGACGTTTCCGATTCGTTCAGATACTACTATCTCGACAAGCAGGTCCGGTTCTGGAACAAGTACCAGTCCATGTACGTGGTTCCCGGGCGCGTGTACGACGTCACCGTGGAGCGCCCGTACTTCCTCGCGAAGCCGGGGTTCTCCGCGCCGGCCTCGGACGGCTCCGGCATGACCTTCGCCGGGCGCGGCGGCCTGATTTTCAAGCTGTATCGCGTGCCGGAGCAGCTCTGGCTCCGCCTGAGGCTCGCGACCGACTCCGGGGACACCCTGATCACGCTCGGCGGGAAAGCCAAGGCGTTTCTCGCCGATCCCGGCGGCTACGAGCTGTACCTGCCGGTGGATCCGAAACTGCTCAGGGCCGGCCCCGCCGCGGTGAACCGCGTGCCGCTGAGCGCCAGCCTGCCCGTCCGCGTCTGCGCCCTGGGCCTGACTTCCGCCGGGCCGGACCGAACCGGCGCCGGCCCGGGTTCCGGCGCGCCGGAGCCGGACATTCCGCTGTGATTTTTTACCGGGAGGATCCCAAGCATGGATAAGGAAAATTATTTCGTCACCCTCCTCGTTCCCGTCTACAACGAGCGGGAGGCGATAAACAATTTTTACCGCGCCGTCACCGCCGCCCTCAAGCCCATCGAGGGGCATTACGAGATCCTGTTCGTGAACGACGGCAGCCGGGACGGCTCGCCCGACATCGTCAAGGAGCTGATCGCGGCCGACCCGAAGGTCGCCATGGCGAGCCTCTCGCGCAATTTCGGGAAGGAGGCCGCCATGACCGCGGGCCTTAAGCAGGCCGCCGGGGACGCCGTGGTGCCCATCGACGTGGATCTGCAGGATCCCCCGGAGCTCATCCTGCGCTTCGTCGGGGAATGGCTGGAGCACGGCTACGACATGGTCTACGGGGTCAGGGTCGACCGCTCGAAGGACACGCCGCTCAAGCGGCTCACCGCCGGGGCCTTCTACCGGGTGTTCAACGCCATGACCTACAAGGTGGAGATCCCGGTCAACGCCGGGGACTTCCGCCTGATCGACCGGCGCGTGGTCGACGCGATCAACGCCCTCCCGGAGAAGAACCGCTTCATGAAGGGGATCTTCGCCTGGGCGGGGTTCTCCTCCCTCGGGGTTCCGTACGAACGGCCGCCGCGGCTCGACGGCAAGTCCAAGTTCAACTACTGGAAGCTCTGGAACTTCGCGCTCGACGGCATCGTCGGGTTCTCGAGCATGCCGCTCCGGATCTGGAGCTACATCGGCGGGCTCCTCGCCTGCGTCGCCGTGTCGTACATGCTTTACATCATCACCGAGACCCTGCTGAACGGCACGAGGGTGCCGGGCTACGCCTCCATGATGTGCGTGATCCTCTTTCTCGGCTCCGTCCAGCTCATTTCCGTGGGCATCCTCGGCGAGTACGTGTCGCGCATCTTCATCGAGGTGAAGGGGCGGCCGGTGTACATCCTCGAGAACGTGTACAAGAACGCCGCGTCCAGGGTGACGCACAATCCCGCGGGCGACGTGGCGCTGCCCGGGAAGGAAGAACCCGGCGGACGGGCGGGGGAGTAGGCTTTGGGGCTCGGCGCGCATTCCGCGGGGCCGCTCTTAGGCGGGGCCGCGGGCAGGGAACTGGGACGGATCGTCCGCTTCGTTTTCGTGGGCGGGCTCGCCACCCTCGTGGATCTCGCGGTGACCGCCGTCCTCATCAGCGGCGTCGGCGCGGACGGGCTGGCGGCCGCCGCGGTTTGGGCGGCGGGGCTCGCCGGGGATCTCTCCGCCGCGGCCGCCGCCCGGATCGGGGAGTTCGTCCGGGCGTACTTCGAGGAGATCGTGTCGGTCACCGGCTTCCTGACGGCTTTCTGGGTCTCGTTCTACGGGCATTCCCGGGTCACCTTCAGGAAGAAGCGGTCCTTAGGCGTCCTCTGGCGGCTTATCGTCCTCTCGGTGTTCAACCTGTGGCTCCGGGCCTGGATCATCCACGCGATAAAGATCAACCTGCATCTTTACGGGTACGTCCCGACCGTGAGCGCGATGGTCATCGTGACGGCGATAAGCTACGCGGGCTCGAAGTACTGGGTGTTCAGAAAGGAAAAAGATCTCGACGGGCCGGCCGGCGGGCCGGGGCCCGCCGGGCAGTGAGGAGTATTCGATGGCTGACAATCCCGCCGGAACCGGCGGACGCTTTTCCCTCCCAGGGCGGATCGCCGCGGCCAACGCGGTCAATATCCTGCTGATCTTCGTCATCTCCCGCCTGGTGGTGTATTTCCTGGTGTACATGGGCAACCTGCACTACCCGGCGGCGGTGGACCGGATCCACGACCCGGTGTTCGCGGACATGGTTTCGGACACCATGAACATCATGTGCCAGTTCGACTGCCGCTGGTTCATCGACGTGGCCCGCGACGGCTACGCCCCCGTGCCGACCAAGCTCACCACGGGGCACGCCGCGAACTGGGCCTTCCTGCCCGGCTATCCTTTCGCGGCCCGGCTGTTCACCGGCCTGACCGGCGGGGACGAACTCCTCGCGCTCATGATCACGGCCAATCTCTTTTTCCTCGGCAGCCTGTTCCTGTGGGAACATTTCCTGGGCATGCTCGGCATCCGCGGCGTCACGCGGCGGATCTCCGTGCTGGTGATGTGCTTCCTGCCGTACTCGATCTACTACATGGCGCCCTACACCGAAAGCATGTTCCTGTTCTTCACGCTGGCCTGCTTCATCTTCATCCACCGGCGCCAGTACGTGCTCGCCGGCGCCGCGGCCATGGGCATGACCGTCACCAGGAACGTCGGGGTGATGGCGGTGTTCCCCATCCTGCTCTCGGGCATCTACGCGTACGGCTGGCGGAACCTCTTCCGGCTCAACCGGGAGAACCTGCACCTGCTCCTCGGGATCATGCTGACGCCGCTGCCGATGTTCCTCTACCAGCACTACCTGTACGGGCTCACCGGCGACAGTTTCGCCTTCATGCACATCCAGTACGCGTGGGGCCGGCATTTCGGCAATCCCCTGACGCACCTTTCCGCGGGGATTTCCGCCGGGGGCTACAAGCTCTACTTCAGCCTGGTGTTCCTGGTCAGCCTGCCGCTCGTGGCCTACCTGTTCCGCAAAAAGATGCCGGCCGAGTCCCTGTACTTTCTCATTTGCATCCTGATCCCGATCGTCACGGGGGTCAACGCCTTCCCGCGCTACCTGTTCGGGCTGATGCCGTGCCTGCTCGCGCTCACGCTCCTCATGCGCCGCTACCGGCCGCTCAGGGAACTCCTGCCGGCGGTCAGCGCCGCCTTCTGCGTGTATTTCGCCACCGCCTGGGGGCACTCGAAGTTTTTCACCATTTAGGCCGGGACGCCGCCGGTCCGACGGGGGACAAAGACGTGAACATCGCCATCGGCCTCGAGTACGACGGCCGGAACTACAGGGGCTTCCAGCGCCAGAAGGATTTCGACAGCGTCCAGGGGCGGCTCGAGGCCGCCCTCGCGCAGGTGGCGGGGGAGCCGGTGGAGACGCGCTGCGCGGGCCGCACCGACGCCGGGGTGCACGCCGCCGGGCAGGTGGCGGGCTTCGCGACGGCCGCGGCGCGGCCCGAGCGGGCGTGGGTCCTCGGCGTGAACGCGCACCTGCCGCGCGACATAAGCGTCAGGTGGGCCAGGGAGGTCCCCGGCGATTTCGACGCGCGGCGCTCGGCGACGTCCCGCCGCTACCGCTACGTCATCTTAAACACCCGGAGCCGTCCCGGCGTCCTTAACGGGAGGGTCGCCCACTGCTGCCGGGGCCGGCTCGACGAGGAGGCCATGCACCGGGCGGCGCAGTGCCTCGTCGGCGAGCACGACTTCTCGGCGTTCCGGGGAGCGGGCTGCGAGAGCCGGACCCCCTGGCGCAACGTGACGGCCGTGAGCGTGTCCCGCGCGGGCGACTACGTCTTCATCGACGTCGCGGCGAACGCCTTCCTCCTCCACATGGTGCGCAACATCGCGGGCTCGCTCGTCGCGGTGGGCGAGGGCCTGCGGCCCCCCGAGTGGATCGCCGAGATCTTCGCGGGCCGGGACCGGACCCGCGCGGGCCCGACCGCGCCGCCCGACGGGCTCTACCTCGCGGGCGTCTCCTACCCGGCAAGGTTCGGGCTCCCGGAAAACCCCGGCCCCACGCCGTTCCTCCTGATCTAGCGCCCCGCGGCGGGCAAAAAAAAGGGCGGAGGGGAGCCCTGCGGCTTTCCCTCCGCCCGGAGTTGTCGCGGAGCTTACTTCTGCTTCTCGAGCCACTCTTTGAACGCGGCCCGGGTCGCGGGATCGGCGCTCTGGTAGATCGACTTGAAGCCCTCGAGCATCTGCGCGTTCGCGGGACCGGCCGCCGCGGGGGCCGGGGCCGCGGCCGCGGGCGCCGCGTCAGCCGCGGGGGCGGGAGCCGGGGCCGGGGCCGCGGCCGCTGCCGGGGCTTCGGTTCCGGGCTCGGGGACCCTCACGATCGGGGTCGGCCCTTTTTTGCGCGATTCTTCCGCGATGCGCGCGGCGAGCGCCGGATCCGTCACCACGACCTTGGGGCAGTCCGTCGGGCTGTCGCGGCACAGGAACAGGTCCTTGGCCTTTTGATCCTGCTTCTCGAGGTTTTCCTCCGAGACGTAGAGGAGATCCAGGCTCTTGAGCTCGGCGATGTAGTCCCGGTCGAGCTGGAAGCCCCGGTCGGATTTGAGGATCAGGTACGACGCCTCGTCCTCGGCGGCGGGGCGGCCGTTCACGGTCAGGGTGATGTCCTGGCGGTCGGCGAAATCGTTGGCCTCGTCGTAGCTGAGGATGCGCGGGTAGGTGAACGAGTAGACGTCGGACTCCCCGGCCGCGGGGATGTTGATGACCACCGGGTTGACCCCGTAGGCGATCAGCCGGTCGCCGCCTTTCTTGAACGAGCCCTTGAACTGCACCACCACCTGGTGCCGGCCTTCGCCGAGTTCGATTTCCCGCTTCTCGGTGAAAATTCCCGACACCTTCTCGCCGTCGGCGATGATGATGCTGTAGTGTTTCGGGGCGGAGAATACGGCCGCGCCCGCGGGGGCCGAGGCGGCCAGGGCCGCCGCGAGGGCGAGCGCCGCTGCTGTAAGCTGTCTCTTCATGTTGAAATAGCGTTCCTTGTGTCGCGCCGCGGCTTTTCCGGACCGGCGGCAGGGTGAAGCGCGGATCGCCGCGCCGTTTTTTCGCATTATAGCCGTCCCGGCGGATTTGGGCAATGCCGCGCCCGCGCCGGGCGGGGCCCGCGGGGCAAAATTTCTTTTCCGAAAATGAAATGCCGATCACAAAAATATAGACAAAAGGGGCGCGCGGGGATAAAATGAGCGCCGAAAAGAAGGCGGCCGCGGCGCGGCGGCCGGACATAAAACCATAACACGCAAGAATTAACAAGAATTAAGAACCATGAAGGAAAAAAACATGAACATCGGCAAGCTTAAATTACTGGCGGGCGCGGCCGCGCTCGCCGCCTGCGGGACGGCCCTGGCGGCTCCCGTGTACAAGACCGACGAGGCCTCGCTCGACCTCGGCGGCAGAATGCAGACCAACCTCAACAGCGTCGAGGCCTCCCGCGACCGCGACAAGGCCCAGCTCGAGGGCAAGGCCCGCCTGCGCGTCAACGCCGGCGCCAAGATAACCGACTGGGTCAAGGCCATCGCCTTCACCGAATGGGAGGTCGCGGCCCAGAACTCGCAGAACGGCAAGTTCAACACCCGCTTCGCCTATCTCGGCTTCAAGTCCGACGACTACGGCTCGCTCCTGTTCGGGCAGAACCACACCGGCATCTACTACGTCATCGACCGCACCGACGTGTTCATCGACTACGGCTCGCGCGGCAGCACGTACTGGGATTTCGGCGGGCGCCAGGAAGGCCAGCTGCAGTACGCCTATGACAAGAACGGCCTCCACGTCGGCGCGGCCTGGCAGTCGGCCGGCCTCGACGGGGTGAACGGCGGCGCCTCCGGCTCCGTCGGGTACACCTTCGACACGGCCCTGCCCTTCACGGTCACCGGCGGCTACGACTACTACGACATCGAGGGCACCGAGGACGACAAGCAGTCGTTCGCGGTCGGCGCCTCGCTCGGCACCGAGGGCGACGGCTTCTACTCGGGCTTCTTCTACCAGCTGACCGATTACGACTGCTCCGAGAACAAGGACGGCTGGGAGTTCATCGCCTCCTACGCCTGGGAGTCGGGCTGGTACCTCATCGCCGGCTACCAGGATCTGCGCCAGGATTCGGCCGTGCTGAGAAGCAACCTCATCGGCGAGCTCCAGTACAACTTCAACAGCAATTTCAAGGTGTTCCTCGAAACCGAGATCGGCGTCGACGACATTGACCGCGTCGACGCTTTCGGGCACAAGTCCGGCACCACCGGCGAAAGGTCCGACGACAAGGTCTCCCTGGCCGCGCAGTACAACTTCTGACGGCCGCGGGCCGCGCTCCGGGGCGGGATCGTTCCCCCCTGGCGCGGCCCCGCAAAGACGTGAAAAATTTTTTTTGATCGTTTTAATAAAATTTGTTAGCAATACATAACAAAAAATGTATAATGAAGCCGTGGCGCGGAAACCGGTTCCGGTGAGCCGTCCGCGGCGCCCCGCGCCTTGATTCATAAACGAAGGGGAAACGACACATGTCACAGATCAAGATCAACAGGACCCTGCTCGCGGCCGTCATCGGCCTCTGCGCCGCTTCCGCGGCCGACGCGGCGGTCGTATACGACAAGGACGACACCAGCCTCAATATCGGGGGCCGGGTCGCCGCGAACGTAAACAGCGTTTTCGCGACGCACGACTACGATCCGGAAAGCAACAGCAACAAGGTTGAGCTCGAGGGCGACGCCCGCCTGAGCGTCGACGCCAAGGCCCGCATTTACGACGGGGTGAGGGCGAAGGCCTTCGCGGAATGGGACGTGGCCTCGGAGTCTTCCGAAAACGGCCAGTTCGACGTCCGCTACGCGTATCTGGGCTTCGACACCGACAAGTTCGGCTCGCTCGTGTTCGGCCAGTCCGAGTCGGCCATTTACGCGGTTACGGGGATAACCGACGTGTTCATCGACTGGGGCTTTTCGGGCTCGACCACCGGCGATTTGGCCGACGGCGGGCGCCAGGAAGGGCAGATAATTTACAGCATCGACGGCCTGTGGGGCTTCAGCTTCGGCGCCTCCTACCAGACGGCGGGTCTCGACGGCGTCTCGTCGGGCGCGGCCTTCTCCGCCGGCTACACCTTCAACGAGGAGACCTTCCCGATCTACGTCGGCGCCGGCTACGACACCTATAAGGCCGATTACGACGAGAACTTCCCGGGCGAGTACCAGAACGTTTCGGAGCTGTTCTCCAAGCTCAGCCGCGACTCGTTCGCCGCGGGCGTTTCCGCGGGCGATCAGGACGACGGCCTCTACGCCGCCGCCACCTACCAGCTGACCCGGTACGCGGCCCACGACGGTTACAACGTCAAGGACACCAACAGCTACGAAGTCGCGGTCGGCTGGGCCGACGCCTCCCTCGGCTACGCCCTGCTCGCCGCCTACGAGAACCGCAAGTCCAGCAACCTGACTTTCGTGAGCGACGTCGTGTTCGAGGCGAAGTACAACTTCAACGAGAATTTCCTGACCTACGTTGAGGCCCAGTTCGCCACCGGCGACGTCGACGACCAGTTCGTCGGCGGCGCGAAGTACAGCGTCGACGGGCACGACAAGGTCTCGGTCGGGCTGATCTACGACTTCTGACGCCCGCCGGGGACCGGAAGGCAAACGCGGGAACCGCCGGGGACGGCGGTTCCCTTTGTCCGTTTGACGGGCGCCCGCCCGCCGGGCGGGGGATTTAAAAAGCGGAAATCCGCTTTGAATTGTGATAACATTGGATAATTTTTAATATACCACGGAGCTTTTGCAGATGAGACTGCCAGTTTTAGCGGCCGCCGCGGCCATGACCGCCGCCGGCGCCGCCGGCGCCGCCAGCGTGTACGATTCCGGCTCGGCCGATCTCAGCATTTTCGGGAGACTGGAGGCGGGCTACCTCAACAGCCACGCCAACCAGGTGCGCGAGCACAACCGCAAGGACGACGCCGGCCTCGAGGGCGAGGCCCGTCTCGGCGTCTCGGCCTCCTCGCAGATATACAAGAACGTCAGGGCGGTGGCCTTCGCCGAGTGGGAGGTCGCCTCCGAGTCGTCCGAGAACGGGCACTTCGACGCCCGGTACGCGTACACGGGCTTCGACATGGCCCAGTACGGCACCCTGGTCTTCGGGCAGGGCGACACCGCCAAGTACCAGACGATCGGCATGACCGACGTTTACGAGCACATCGGCGGCGACGCCAACAGCTACTGGGATCTCGGCGGGCGCCAGGAAGGGCAGCTCATGTACATCAACGCGGTGGGGGGCTTCAGCTTCGCCTTCAGCTACCAGACCGCGCAGAGCGGCATCGAGGACTACCGGAACCACGAGACCCGGGCCGCCGGGCCGATCGACGTCAACGCCGGCTACGCCGCGGCGGGCTCCTACAACTGGAGCGACGGCCTCCTCGAGGACGCGGCCCTGTCGATCTCCTACGACTGCTACGACATCCACGACGAGGGCATCTCCGGCAACAAATACAGCTTCAGCGCCGGCCTGAGCTACGGCAAGCTCAACGACGGGCTCTACACCGCCTTCGTCTACAGCCGCGACAAGAACTCGCGCGAAAGCCACCACCTGTCCGGTTACGAGGGCGTGGCGGGCTACGCCTTCGAGAACGGCCTTTCGGCCATGGTCGGCTACGGCTGGTACGGCTACGCGAACAAGCGCGCCGAGGTCTCGGCGATCACCTCGCAGATCGCCTATCACTTCACGCCCGGGCTCATGGTCTACGCCGAGGGCAAATTCGGCGTGGGCCGGGTCGACTATCCCGAGAAGGACACGAGCCAGCACACCGATCTCACGGTGAACATGCAGTACAATTTCTGACGCCGGACCGGATAAGGGCGTCCGGCTCCGGGGACGGATCCGTACCCGGGACAAGCATATAAGGAGAGGAGCGCGATGTACATTCCCGATTTGAGCAATCTGGTCCTGCCGCCCGTGCCGCCCGCCCTCGGAGAGGAGGAGGCGGCCGCCGCGGCGGCCCGCATAGCCGCGAAATTAAAGGAACGGGACGCGGTCGTCGTCGCCCACTACTACACCGGCGACGAGATCCAGCGCCTCGCCGAGGAGACCGGGGGTTTCGTCGGCGATTCCCTCGAAATGGCGCGGTGGGGCCGCGATCACCCCGCGCGTACCCTCATCGTCGCCGGCGTGCGGTTCATGGGGGAGACGGCCAAGATCCTCTCGCCGGACAAGAACGTTCTGATGCCGGATCTCCAGGCGGAGTGCTCGCTCGATCTCGGCTGCCCCGCCGAAGAGTTCGTCCGGTTCCGCGCGGAACACCCCGACCGGGTCGCGGTGGTTTACGCCAACACCTCCGCGGCCGTCAAGGCCGCGGCGGACTACGTGGTCACCAGCTCGGTGGCCGTCGAGATGATCGAGTACCTCGGCCTCTGCGGCAAAAAGATCATCTGGGCCCCGGACCGGCACCTCGGCGCGTACATCGCCGACCGGACCGGCGCCGACATGCTCAGGTGGCAGGCCCACTGCATCGTGCACGACAGCTTCAAGGCGGCCGCCCTGAAGGCGCTCCGGGCCGAGCACCCGGACGCCCCGGTGCTGGTCCATCCCGAGGCGCCCGCCGACGTCACCGCCCAGGCCGACTTCGCGGGCTCCACGTCCCAGATCCTGAACCGGGTCCGGGAAAGCGACGCGAAGGAATTCATCATCGCCACCGACACCGGCATCTTCTACAAGATCCTCAAGGCCTGCCCGGACAAGATCCTCCTGCCCGCCCCGACCGGCGGCGCGGGGGCGACCTGCCAGAGCTGCGCCCACTGCCCGTGGATGCGCCGGAACACGCTGCCGCTCATCGAGGAGCTCCTCGGCGACCCGGCGGGCCACGAGATCTTCGTGGAGGAAGCCGTCCGGGAAAAGGCGCTCGTCCCCCTGAACCGGCTCCTCGAGTTCTCCGCCAGGTGCCGCGAGTACGGCGGCGCCCGGGCCATGTACCACGCGGGCGTGCGGATCTGACCGCCCGGCCGTCTTTGCCGGCGGGGGGATCTCCCGCCGCCGTTCCGCGGGGAGCGGCCCGGTTCCGGGCCGCTCCCT
>CAZFNS010000002.1:31452-35997 GCA_964520475.1 uncultured Enterobacterales bacterium | reverse complement strand
CCCGCCGCGGGGCGGGCCTCATCCGTGCTTGCAAGGGGGGACGATTATGCGGGATTTCGAGTATTGCACGCCGACCAGGCTGATCTTCGGCAGGGGGGTCGTCGACGGGCTTCCGGAGGTTTTGCGGCCGCTCGGCCGGAAGGTTCTGCTCGCCTACGGCGGGGGGAGCATCAAAAAGAGCGGTCTTTACGACAAGGTCAGGGGCCTGCTCGCGGGCTTCGAGGTGCACGAGCTGTCCGGCATCGCGCCCAACCCGAGGTACGCGAGCGTCCTCGAGGGGGTGAGGATCTGCCGGGAAAAGGGCGTCGAGGTCATCCTCGCGGTCGGCGGCGGCAGCGTCGTGGACTGCTCCAAGGCCGTTGCCGCGGGCGCGAAGTACGACGGCGACCCCTGGGACCTGATTACCTATAAAGTCCCGACGCGGGACGCGCTGCCCCTGGTCGACGTCATCACCATGGCGGCGACGGGAACCGAGTTCGACCCGGGCGGGGTGATCTCGCGGCCGGACACCAACGACAAGATCGGCTATCTGGACGATCATCTCTATCCGGTCGCGTCCTTCGTCGATCCGGAGTACACCTTCACCGTCCCGTGGATTCAGACGGCCGCCGGGGTGGCCGACGCCATGAACCACGTGATGGAGCAGTATTTCAACGCCGACCCGAACGATTTCGCGGACGGGATGATGGAGGCGTCGCTCCGGAGCCTCATCAAGAACGCGAAGATCGTCCGGGACAATCCCCGGGACTACGACGCCCGGGCGGAGATCTTCCTTAACTGCAGCCTGGCCTGCAACGGCATCCTCTCGCTCGGGGAGGCTTCCTCGGGCTGGCCGATGCACGCCATGGAGCACGCGCTCTCGGCCTACTACGACATCACCCACGGCGTCGGGCTCGCCATCCTGACCCCGCGGTGGATGCGGCATATCCTGAGCGACCGGACCGCGGGGCGGCTCGCCCGTTACGGCGTGAACGTCCTGGGCGTGGACGCGGGGCTGCCCGAGCGCGCGGCGGCGGAAAAGGCGATTGAGGAGACCGCCGCCTTCTTCGCCTCCCTCGGCATCCCCATGCGCCTCGCCGAGGTCGGGATCGACGGTTCGCGGCTCGCCGAGATGGCGCGCCACGTCGCGGCGAACGAGGGCCTCGACCGGCCGCACAACTACGTGCCGCTCGCCGAACGGGACATCCTCGCGATCTTCGAGGCGTCGCTGTAGGGAAAAGGCGCGCCGGGGAGCGCGGGCGGGGAGCCGCCCGCGCTTTTTTCGCGCCCGGGCGGGGCGGGGCCCGTCCCGTTTTCCGCCTCCGTTCCGCCGCGCGATCTATAGCCGGGCGGCCGTTTGTGATATAATCAGCGGCGAAACGACGCGGGAGGGCACCGTCCCCGCCGCGTCCGGCCTTCACGCTAATATTAAACGGGGAGTTTTCCGGAACCGTCAGAGGGCGGGCCGCGCGGGGACCGCGCGCCGCCTCCCGGGACGCCCCCGCGGGGTTTTTTTTGCCATGAACGGTGTTCTCATACTTGCCTTCGCCCTGGTTTACTTTGCCGTGGCGTATAAATTTTACGGCGGTTTCATCAGCAGATTGTTCAAGACCGACGGCCGGATCCCGACCCCCGCCGTCGTCAACAACGACGGGGTTGACTACGTGCCCACGCATCCCGGCGTCCTGTTCGGCCACCACTTCGCCTCCATCGCCGGGGCGGGGCCCATCATCGGCCCCATCGTCGCCTCCCAGTTCGGCTGGGGCCCGGCGCTGCTCTGGATCCTGGGCGGCTGCGTGTTCATCGGCGCGGTCCACGACTTCGCCGCGCTGTTCCTGTCGGTGCGCAACGGCGGCCACTCCATCGGCTACGTCATCGAGAAGCTCATGGGCATACTCGGCCGGCAGCTGTTCCTGTTCTTCTGCTGGGCGTGCCTCATCCTGGTCGTCGCCGTGTTCGGCATGCTGGTCGCCGGCATCTTCACGTCCAGCCCCGCCGTGGCCACGGCTTCGGTGATCTTCATCGTGATGGCCCCGCTCTTCAACATCGCGGTCAACGTGCTCGGCCTTTCCCTCAGGACCGCCAGCGTAATCTTCGTCCCGCTGGTGTTCGTGACCGTCTACGTTTCGACCGTCGTGCCCTTCGATCCCGCGGCCGTGTTCGGCTGGGACGCGGAAACGGTCCGGCTGTTCTGGCTCGCCTTCCTCGGCGTTTACGCCCTGACCGCGTCGGTCACCCCGGTGCAGTGGCTGCTCCAGCCCCGCGACTACCTGAGCTCGTACCTGCTCTACGCCATGCTGATCCTCGGCGTGATCGGCATCGCCGCCTACCGGCCGGCCGCCGAGCTTTCGGTCTTCTCCGGCTTCGCCGTGAAGGACGCGTCGGGCGGGGTCTCGAACCTGTTCCCGAACCTCTTCATCCTGATCGCCTGCGGCGCCTGCTCGGGGTTCCATTCCCTGGTGTCGTCGGGCACCACCTCCAAGCAGATCCGCTCCGAAAACGACATCAAGCTCATCGGCTACGGCGGCATGATCGTCGAGGGCGTCCTCGGGGTCATGAGCCTCATCGCGGTGATCTTCCTGACCGACGCCCAGTTCGCCGCGATCAGCGCCAACCCGGTGGCGGCCTTCAGCTCGGGCATCGGCCGGTTCCTCACGGCCATCGGCATCCCGGAGCACATCGGCACCGTGTTCATCAGCCTCGCCATCTCCGCGTTCATGCTGACCTCCCTGGACACCTCCACGAGGCTCGGCCGCTTCGTCTGGCAGGAGCTCTTCTCGCCGTCGTACGTGCGCGAGAACAAGAATTTCGTGAAGCCCGAGGAAGTGGAACCGGGCCGGCACAAACTGAGCGCGGGGGCTTTCGCGGCCCTGAAGATCGCCCGGAAGACCCTCGCCAACACCTTCTCGGCCTCCTTCCTCGTCATCCTGATCGCCGCGGTCATGGTCTACTCGGGCAGCGCCACCACGATCTGGCCGATGTTCGGCTCGTCCAACCAGCTGCTCGCCTCGCTGACCCTGCTGGCTGTGACGCTGTACCTCATCAAGTCGGGCGCCAACTACCACGTGACCCTGCTGCCGACGATCCTGATGATGGTCATGAGCATCTGGGGGCTCGTGGAGATCGTGCAGAAGTTCCTCTCCGTCAACTACGTGATCACCTGCTCCGCGATCTTCCTGATCGTGATGGCCTCGCTGATGGCCATCCTGTCGGTGTTCATCGTGTTTCGGCAGCTGCGGGCGCGGCTCTAGGCCCGGGCGCGGCGCGGGAAAAATTTCGCGCCGCCCTTGATTTAACCGTCCCCGGATGGTAAAATCCGTTCCCGTTGATTCGTCAGCGCCAGCGCGGGCGACGGTCGCATCGCCCGCACCGTTTTTTTTTGGCTTTATTAAGAGAGATTCAAAATGGCTTTCAGATTTGAAGCGAAGATTCGCAAAGACTTCGGGAAAGGTGCGAGCCGCCGCCTGCGTCGTTCCAACCTTCTTCCGGTTATCGTTTACGGCGGCGGCAAAGAGGCGGTCGCCCTGTCCCTGGACGGCATCAGGGTGTTCACGGCCCAGCAGAACAAGGCTTTCTACGAGGAGACCATCGTGCTGGCCGTGGAGGGCGGCGAGGAGATCGCCGTCAAGCCGGTGGCCATCCAGCGCCACCCGGTCAGCGGCACGCTGATCCACATCGATTTCATGCGCGTCTGACGCGCCGCACGGTCGGAAAAGCCCCGCGCCCCCGCGCGGGGCTTTTTTTTGCCCGGGATCCGCCCGTCCCGGGCGCGGATCCCGCCCGAAAACCTCCCCCGCAAAAGAGGAGGCCTCCCCTAAAATTTTCGTAAAAAAACAGAATATCCTTGACAAACCCCCGCGCTTTAATTGTAATTTAGCATTGTTTTTTCAATCGTTCCGGCGCGCGGGGGCAAAAAAGCGCCCGCGCGGAAGGGCTCCGGGCCCCGCCGCGGAGCCGGGACGGCAACGGGGAGCGGCGCGCTTATCATGTACGGTTTTTGGTTGGATCTGCTTCTGTTCGCGGCGAAGGCCGCGGTGGTCGCCGCCGCCCTGGTCTTTTTCGTCCTGGCGGCCGGCGCGGTGCTCAGAAGCGTCATCGCCTTCGCGGCGAAACGGGAAAAATTCAAAAAGGACGACGGGATCGTCCTCAGGATCGAGAACTGGGGGGACAAGCTCGCCCGCGAAAAGGAGATCCTGGAAAAGTGCATGCTCAACGCCGCGGACGACGACATCCTGGAGGTTTTCAACCGGCTGAGGCGCAAAAGCGCCGCCCTGCGCGGCTCCCGGGGCAGGGCCGATCCCAAGCGGCTGACCGCTAAGGGCGTCCTCGCGCTCCGCTATTTCGCGAAAAAAGCCGCGGCCGCGAAGGGGGGCCAAGGCAGGAAAGGGGCCCCGGCCGGGACCGTCCCGGAAAAGCCCGCCGCGGCCGCCCCGGCCGCCGTTCCGGAAAAGCCCGCCGCGGCCGCTCCGGCCGCCGCTCCGGAAGAGCCCGCGGCAACCGCCCCGGCCGCCGCCCCGGAAAAGCCCGCCGAGACCGCACCGGCCGCCGCTCCGGAAAAGCCCGCCG
>CAZFNS010000002.1:24161-31352 GCA_964520475.1 uncultured Enterobacterales bacterium | reverse complement strand
GCCCCGGAAAAGCCCGCCGAGACCGCACCGGCCGCCGCTCCGGAAAAGCCCGCCGCGGCCGCCCCGGCGAAGCCCGCGCGAAAGGGCTTGACCGGCCCGGCCCGGATCGTGAGCCGGGACGGCTTCACCCTGGCCGTGAACCCCGATCTGTCGGTGTCGGTCACCGGCAAGCTGATGTTCGTCGTCGATTTCACGGGATCGCCCGACTGCGCCGAGGTCAAGTACCTCAAAAGGGCGGTCAACCTGCTCGCCGGGGATCTGTCCGAGGGCGACGAGGTCGTGGTGCGGCTCTCCTCCCCGGGAGGGACCGTGAACGGCTACGGCCTCGCGGCCGCCGAGCTCGGGCGCCTCAAAAAAACCGGGGCGAAGCTCACCGTGGCGGTGGATCAGGTCGCCGCGAGCGGCGGCTACCTGATGGCGTGCGTGGCCGACCGGCTCATCGCCGCCCCGTTCGCCTACATCGGCTCCATCGGCGTGGTGATGGAGCTGCCCAACTTCAACCGGCTCATGAAGAAGTACGACGTCGACTACGAGCAGATCACCGCCGGGGAATACAAGCGCACCCTCACGACCTTCGGCGAGAACACCGAGGAAGGGCGCGAGAAGTGCCGCGAGGAAGTGAAACAGATCCACGCGATCTTCAAGAGCCACGTGGCGAAGCACCGCCCGGGCGCCGACGTCGAGAAGCTGGCGACCGGCGAGGTGTGGCTCGGCTCCGAGGCCAAAGAGCTGGGCCTCGTGGACGAGATCATGACGTCGGACGAGTACATCGCCGCGTCCGCGGACAAATACGCGGCGGTCCTGACCGTCAAATACAGCGAGAGGCGCAAAAAAGGCCTCATCGGGCTGCTGACCGGGAAGGACGCCGCCGGGCTCGCGGAGCTCGCCGCGGCCCTCCTGCGCCGCGCGGGTTTCAAGACCCCCTGACCGGGGGTTGCCGCGGCCGGCCGCGGGCGCGCGTCCCGCGCACGGATAAAAAAGCCGGCGGGCCGCGAAAAAAACGAATAAAAAAGCCGCGCGCGGGAGCCGGGAAGGGCCCCGCGGCGGCGACGAGACATTGAGGTAATGGAAATATGGGCAAGTCACTGGTCATAGTGGAGTCGCCCGCCAAGGCGCATACGATAAACAGGTTCCTCGGCGGCGGCTACGTGGTCAAGTCATGCGTGGGCCACATCCGCGACCTTCCCGCCGGACAGTCCAGAACCGGCGCCGCCGCGGCTCCCAAGAGGGCGAAAACCCCCGCCGAGAAGGATCAAAAGATCTTCGGCCGCATGGGCATCAACCCGGAGAAGGACGGCTGGGATCCGCAGTACGAGATCCTGCCCGGCAAGGAAAAAGTCGTGTCCGATCTGATCGCCGACGCGAAGAAAAGCGATTACGTCTACCTCGCCACCGATTTGGACCGCGAGGGGGAGGCCATCGCCTGGCACCTCCAGGAGGTGCTCGACCTGCCGGAGGAGCGCTTCCGGCGCGTCGTCTTCAACGAGATAACCGCCCACGCCATCACCGAGGCCTTCAAGCACCCCTCCAAGGTGGACATGCACATGGTCGAGGCGCAGCAGACCCGGAGGTTCCTCGACCGCGTCGTGGGCTTCATGGTGTCCCCGCTCCTCTGGCAGAAGGTGGGCCGCGGGCTCAGCGCCGGGCGCGTGCAGTCCGTCGCCGTGCGGCTGGTGGTGGAAAAGGAGGAGAAGATCCGCTCCTTCGTTCCCGAGGAGTACTGGACCGTCGACGCCCTCGTCCCGAAGGACGGGGAGCAGGTCAGGTTCTCCCTGACCCACTACCGGGACAAGCCTTTCCATTCCTCGTCCGAGGAGGAGACCGGCCGCTATCTGGAGGAGCTCCGCGGCGAGACCCTCGCCGTGACGAAGAACGAGGAGAAGGAGACGCGGCCGGCCCCGTACCCGCCGCTCAACACCTCGTCCCTGCAGCAGGCGGCCTCGAACCGGCTGGGGTTCAGCGTCAAGAAGACCATGATGCTCGCCCAGTCCCTTTACGAGGCGGGTTTCATCACCTACATGAGAACCGACTCGCTTAATCTGAGCAACGAGGCGCTCGCCGACCTCAGGAGCTACATCGGCGCGGTCTACGGCGCCGCTTACCTGCCCGAGAAGGCGCGCCGCTACAGCTCCGCGGGGAACGCCCAGAACGCCCACGAGGCCATCAGGCCCACGGACGTGAAGCGCGAGCCCGCGGCGGTGGCCAAGGCGCTCGGGCGGGACGCGTCCGCGCTCTACGGCCTGATCCGCGCCTCCGCCGTCGCCTGCCAGATGGCGAACGCCGTGGTCCTGAACCGCGAGACCACGGCCGAGGCCGGCGCCTTCCGCTTCAAGGTCTCGGGCAAAACCGTCAGCTTCGACGGCTGGATGAAGATCTTCCCGGCCAAGAAGGAGGCGCTCCTGCCCCCGATGGCCCCGGGCGATGTCCTCGCGGGCGCCGAGTACCCGGCCGCCCGCCACTTCACGCGGCCCGAGCCCCGCTACACCGAGGCGACCCTGGTCAAGGAGCTCGAGAAGAGGGGGATCGGCCGGCCCTCCACCTACGCCGCCATCATCTCCACCATCCAGGACCGCGGCTACGTTAAGATCGAGCAGCGGCGCCTGTTCGCCGAGAAAATGGGCGAGATCGTCACGGACCGCCTGAAGCGGAGCTTCGCCGACCTGATGGACTACGACTTTACCCGGGACATGGAGAACAAGCTCGACGACATCGCCGAGGACCGGCTCGACTGGCTCGACTGCCTGAACGCCTTCTACCGCGATTTCCGCCGGGAGCTCGACGCGGCGCAGAAATCCGAGGCGGACGGGGGCATGCGCGGCAACGTGTCGGTGGCGACCTCGGTCAAGTGCCCGGACTGCGGCAGCGCCATGGTGATCAAGAACGCCGCGACCGGCGTGTTCCTCGCCTGCTCCAACTACGCCGGCAAGTCCGGCAAGGCGGAGAACTCCTGCCGCCGGACCCTCAATCTCACGGCCGAGGACAAGCTGCCGGCCCTGGTCACCGACGACGCCGAAAGCGAGTTCCTGCGCACGCGGCGGCGCTGCCCGGTCTGCCGCGCCGTGATGCGGGGCTACGTCATCGACGAACGCCGCAAGATCTACATCTGCTCCGCCAACCCCAACTGCCCGGGCTACGAGATCGAGGAAGGGGAGTTCAAGATCCGGGGCGCGGAGGGCCCGGCCGTCGAATGCGAGCGCTGCGGCAAGCCGATGACCTTAAAGAGCGGCCGCTTCGGCAACTACATGGCCTGCACGAACCCCGAGTGCGGCAACACCAGGAAGATCCTGAAGAACGGCGAGGTCGCCCCGCCGCGCGAGGATCCGGTGGACTTCCCGGATCTGCCGTGCCGGGACGGCAAGTCCCACTTCGTGCTGCGCGACGGCGCCTCCGGCATCTTCCTCGCCTCGAGCGCCTTCCCCAAGGTCCGGGAAACCAGGGCGCCGAAGGTCAGCGAGCTCGTCGCCCGCGCCGACCTGCTGCCCGCGAAGTTCAGGTACTTCCTGACCGCCCCGGCGGCCGACCCCGACGGCAACCCCACGATCGTGCGCTTCTCCCGCAAAACGAAGAAGCAGTACGTGACGGCCGAGAACGCCGAGGGCAAGTCGACCGGGTTCACGGCGTTTTACGACGAAAAGAGCGGGACTTGGGAGGCCGCCGCGCCCGCCCGGGCCGCGCGGTCCGGCCGGACCGCCGGCCGGCGCGCCGCCAGGGCCCCGGCGGCCCGGCGGGGAACCCGGGCGGCGTCCGGGAAGTAGCCGCGGGGACGGCGGGCCGGAGGGTGAGCGAGATGGCCGATTTTGAGCAAGGATATCCCGATTTCTGCAAGACCAGGGAAGAACTGGACCGCGCGGGCATAAGCTTCGACGACCCCGTCGTCGACACCGTCTGCAGGCGCGGGCCCGGCCGGACGTTTTTCATTTACTTTTCCGTAATGGCCGCCTGCTTCGCGCTCCTCTGGGCCGTTCCCGGCCGCTTCATGATCGCGGGCCTCGCGGGCACCCTCAAGCTCGGCGCGGCCTTCTGCCTGCTGAATTCCCTCTACATCCTGGGCCGCTGGCTGTACTTCCTGTGCCTGCGAAGCTGCATCAGGAGGCGCGCCGCGCCCGTGCCGATCGAGCCGGTGGGGGTGGCGCTCGAAACCGGCCGCCGCGGCTGGATCTACCACGGCTCCGGGGCGCGCGTCCGGTGCTACGTCGTGTACCGCGAGGCGGGGGTCGCCGCGCCGAAGTACTACGCCGCGGCGCGGACCTACGAGATCCCCGAGACCATGCCCTACGGCGTCGCGCTCCTCTACCGCCATCCCGAGGGGAAAGGCTACTCCGTGGACAACGAGCGGGCCCGCCGCGAGATCCGGGAGCGCGGCACGGTGAGCGTGTAGGCGCCCCGTCCGGGGCCTGCCGGGCTGATTTTTCGGGCCCGGTCCGCGAACTTTTCGCCGAAATTATGACCCTCGTCATGAAAACGATTTCAAAAATGTGATCCCGCGGGGTTTTTCGCGCGGAATTGTGGAAAACCTCAAAATTTCTGTTATCTTTGTAAGTGAAAAACTGATCCGCGCGGGGCCGCGGCGCGTGCACCAGACTAAAAAATGTGCTATAATAACAATCGGTGGTACATAGTGATAATAAGACGGCGAAACTGATAAGAATAATAAATCCGTAGTGTTAAGCTTTTATTGAGTTCGAGATTTTGCTTGTTGTGTAAGTGGACGAAGCTATGAAGGGAATTATTAAAATCGGCAGAAATTTGCGGGAGAACCAGGAATTTATACAGCATCTTGCCGTTCTTGGGGCCCTGGATTTCGACACCATATCTGTAAAACAGATGGAGGCTTTTCTGGTGACGCTCGGCCGGATCACCGCCGACGATCTCGCGAGGCGCGAGTTCGCCAACGACTGCCCGTACGATCTGCACGAGACCGGAAATTCCTGAGCGAATCCTTTATCGCGCCGCCGGAGGTTTTCCGCGCGGCGGGCGCCGCGCCGGCGAGGCGGCGGCGCGTCCGACGAAACAATCATCATGAAAAAGTGACGGTTGTTTTTTTTTTGCCCCGCGGAAGCGGGGGATCCCGGGAAGGGGAGGGGGGACGGCATGGCGCTTATGGTTTACGACGTCGACGGCACCGTGCTCCGGGGGGACAGCAACGATCTGTTCTTCCGGTGCCTGATCCGGCGCGGCGTCATCACCCCGGACTACCTGAGCTTCAACCGCCGGGCGGGCGAGATGTTCGTGAACGGCACCCTGGACATCGGCCGGTACTACGGGTACGTGATCGCCGTCGTGAAGGGCCGGACCGAGGAGGAGCTCGGGGATCTGCTGACCGATTACCGCGAGAACTGGCTGCGCCCCCGCGTGTCCCCGCAGGCCGCGGCCCTCATCGCGAGCCAGCGGGCGGAGGGGCACGCCGTGATCCTCGCCTCGGCCACGATCGACCTCCTGGTGCGGCAGACGGCGCGGATCCTCGGCGCCGACGGCTTCGTCTGCACCCGGGTCAGGTACGACGCCGCGGGGCGGGTTCTGGACGTTTATCCCGATTACTGCCACCGGGAGGGCAAGCGGGAGCGCCTGCTCGCCTTCTGCCGGGAGCGTAACCTCGATCTGCGCGGCAGCCGCGGCTACGGCGACACCGTCAACGACGTCCCCCTCCTCGAGACGGTGGAGCGCGCCTTCGTGGCGAACCCCGGCTCCTACAACCGCAACCTTTGCGAGATCGCCGCGCGCCGCGGCTGGGGGATCGTGCATTTCTGACGCCCGGGCGTTGCGCAAAGTTCTAGCGGCGGATCCGGGCCCCGAGCTTCTCGGCCGCCTCCCAGAGCTGCAGGTAGCAGCTGTTCATTTCGTGGTTCACCATCGTGGAGCCGTAGTTGTAGCGGCCGAAGCTCAGGCCCTCGGCCGGGGCGATCGAGTTGAAGGAGTAAAAGCCGAGCTGGGAGAGGAGCGGGAACAGGCTCACGGCGAAGGGGTTGATGCTGTCCGCGAACGAGTACCCGCAGTCGTTGGGCGCGAGGAACTTCTCGTGGGCGCGGCCGGCCTTGGCGAGGAGCCGCGGCAGGAACCCGGCGAGGCGCGCGGCCGGATAGACCGGCTTCATCTGCTCCTCGGTGGCGCTCTTCTGGAAATAGGTTTTGATGCTGTAGGGCCGCGCCACCGGGATGTTGTGCGGGGTGAAGCGGTAGCCGCCGTACCACTCGGCGATTTTGCCGAGGAACATGCTCGCGGTCTCCCCCCGGCTCTCGGCCGCGTCCGGGATGATGTCCTCGTAGCTTTTGCGGATCTCCCCGGCGGAGAAGCCGCACAGGCAGGAGGTCTGATCCGTGTAGCTGATGTCGGACAGGTAGGGGATGCCCTCGTGCTTCTCGGTGGAAAGCGCGAACTTGCTCTCGCCGCAGACGAGGAACCAGTCGATGTAGTCCCCCGAGTCGTAAACCGCGTGGTAAAAGTCCAGCATCTCGGCGTACAGCCCCGGAAAATTCTCGATCTTCCCCGCGAGCCAGGCGAAGAAGGGGCGGTCGTAGTTGTCGATGAGGAGCACGATTTTGCGGTTGCCGCTCGCGCGGGAGATCTCCCTGATGAAGTGGACGGTCAGCCAGTAGGTGCTGAGGTCGCGGCTCAGCCGGTAGGTGACGCTGTGCTCGAACAGCAGCGCCTTGTAGAGCGACAGCATGAAGGCCCGGAAACTCGCGGGCGAGCTGATCTTGCGGTCGTCCAGGTCGATTTTGATCACGATCTCCTCGGGGAACGAGTATCCGGAGGAGGCGATGTTCAGGTGCTGCAGGAAGGCGTGGCCGGCGCCGTGCCGGAAGATGAAGCCGATGGTGTCGAGCAGGATCGTCTTGCCGAAGCCCCAGGGCCGCACCAGGATCTCGAATTTGCCGCGGTTCTGGTACATGGTCAGGATCTGGGCGGTTTTGTCGATGTAGACGGAATCGCCCAGGATCAGATCGTGGAAGCTCTGGTGGGAGGTGTTCTCAAAAAAAATCATAAGTCAAGACCCGCTGTGTTCCGGCTCCGGCCCGCCCGCCGCGCGGGGGGTCACAGGGAATTTTAGCACATCCCGGGGCGGAGCGGGGGGACGGGGCGCCCGAAACGCGCGCGGGCGCGGCGGAGGGGAAGGGGGTAAAAAACAAAACGGGGACATAAAACGAGGCGGGGCCCAGCCGCTTCCCGGTACTCCTCACTCCCACGCTGGTT
>CAZFNS010000002.1:12686-24061 GCA_964520475.1 uncultured Enterobacterales bacterium | reverse complement strand
ATAAAACGAGGCGGGGCCCAGCCGCTTCCCGGTACTCCTCACTCCCACGCTGGTTGCTTCCTTCCGGACCTGGCCTGGTACGCGGGGTAAGAATACGGGAGGACCGGACCCCATTTCTGAAACGTCTCCGCGGGCGGCGCCGGGAGACTGCTTCGGGATCGCGCGGGAACCGCGCTTCCTCTCGGACAGTGTCACTTTATTACATTTCGCCGGCGCTGTCAAGCGCCGCGCGCCCCCGGCCGGGGGCGCGCGCCGATTGAGCCCCGGGCGAAATTATGATATATTTGCATGGCGTGACGGGCGGGACCCGCTCCCGCGGCTCCCGGGACTTCATTTTACGGAAAAATTAATATGCAATGGATTGACTACACAATAATCGGCATCGTGCTGCTCAGCGCGCTGATAAGCGTGGCCAGGGGTTTCGTCAAGGAAATCCTGTCGCTCGTCGCGTGGGCGGCGGCCTTCTTCGTCGCGGTTAAGTTCTACCAGCCGGTCGCCGCGCTCTTCACCTTCACCGAGGACACCCTGGTGAGGATCACCATCGCGCTGTTCGTGCTGTTCGCCGGCACCCTTATGGCCATCGGCCTCGTGAACTACATCATCACCCTGGTGCTCCAGAAGACGGGGCTCACCGGGACCGACCGCCTGCTCGGCATGGTCTTCGGGGCGGTGCGCGGCGCGGTGATCGTGCTGGTCGCGGCCTGCGTCCTGCAGCTGGTGTTCAACGTGGGCTTCCTTACCGGGCTCAAGAACGAGACCTGGTACAAAGAGTCGGTCCTTCGTCCCGAAGTCATGAAGCTCGCCCAGATGACCCTCGACTCGGTGGGTCTCGGGGGTCTCGGCAAGTCGCAGACCGAGCCCGAAGAGGAACCCGGTGACGACGGCGCCGCCGGCGCCGGCGAAGACGGGGGCAAAGACGCCGGGAAGACCGGACGGGAGGGTCTTAAGGCCGAGGAAAAGGCCGGGGAGGCGTGAGCCCCGTCCGGTTCCGGCGCTTATTTTCTGACCGGGCGGCCGGACGGCGCCGCCGCGGCCCGGCGGGTCCGGAAACGGCCGGAACCGCGCGGGGACAACGCCCGCGCCCCTTCGCGCGTAAAAAAACGCCGGTCGGCCGCGGGACGGCCGCGGCATTTTTTTTGTGGCCAAGCGATTTAAAAAGATTATAATTAAGCATGCCCCGCCCCCTCGGGCCGGGCATGTTTTTTTTCCGTCCGGGCGTTCCGCGCGCCCCGGCGCAACCAGTTTGACAGGATGTGTAAAATGTGCGGTATCGTTGGGATCGTCGCCACCTCCCCGGTGAACCAGGCTCTTTACAGCGCTTTAACCGTTTTGCAGCACCGGGGCCAGGACGCCGCCGGCATCGTCACCAGCTACCGCGGCAACTTCAAGCTGCGCAAGTCCAACGGCCTGGTGCGCGACGTCTTCGAGGCGAGGCACATGCACCGCCTCAAGGGCAACATCGGCATCGGGCACGTGCGCTACCCGACCGCCGGAACCTCTTCCGCGGCCGAGGCCCAGCCCTTCTACGTGAACAGCCCCTTCGGCATCGCCCTCGCCCATAACGGCAACCTCACCAACGCCCGCGAGCTGCGCGAGAAATGCGCGAAGATCCACCGCCACCTCAACACGACCTCCGACTCGGAGGTGCTGCTCAACATCCTGGCCCACGAGATCTCCCGGCGCGACTGCGACGTGATCACCCCCGAGGAGATCTTCGGGGCCGTGAGCAGCGTGATCGAGCAGATCCGGGGCGGCTACGCGGTGGTGACGCTGGTGCTCGGCGTCGGCCTGGTGGCCTTCCGCGATCCCGACGGCATCCGCCCGATGGTGCTCGGGGAGCGCAAGGGCGAGAACGGCCGGACCGAGTACATGGTCGCCTCGGAAAGCGTGGCCCTCGACATCCTCGGCTTCAGGCTCGTCCGCGACGTCGCCCCGGGCGAGACCATCTTCGTCACCAAGGACGGGGTGCTGCACACCCGGATCTGCGCCGCGGCGACGCGCTTCCGGCCCTGCCTCTTCGAGTACGTGTACATGGCGCGGCCCGATTCCATCATGAACGGCGTGTCCGTCTACGCGGCGCGCGTGCGCATGGGCACCATGCTCGGCGAGAAGATCCGCCGCGAATTCGCGGATCTCGACATCGACGTGATTATCCCCATTCCCGAAACCAGCTGCGACATCGCGGTGGAGATGGCCCGGTGCCTGGGCGTGCCCTACCGCCAGGGCTTCGTCAAGAACCGCTACATCGGGCGGACCTTCATCATGCCCGGCCAGAAGCAGCGGAAGAAGAGCGTGCGCAACAAGCTGAACCCGATCCCCTCGGAGTTCCGGGACAAGAACGTGCTGCTGGTCGACGACTCCATCGTGCGCGGCACGACCTCGGGCCAGATCGTGGACATGGCCCACGAGGCGGGCGCGCGCAAGGTTTACTTCGCCTCCGCGGCCCCGGAGATCAGGTACCCGAACGTGTACGGCATCGACATGCCGTCGCGCGCCGAGCTCATCGCCTCCGGCAAGACCCGCGAGGAGGTGTGCCGGGCCATCGGCGCCGACGCGCTGATCTACCAGTCGCTCGAGGATCTGGAGGAGGCCGTGCGCCTCGAGAACCCCGGGCTCACCGAATTCGAGACGTCCGTGTTCGACGGCCGCTACATCACCGGGGACATCGACGACGCCTACCTGGACTACCTGAGCGAGATGCGCAACGACGCCGCGAAGGCCGCCAAGGCGTGGAACGACGCCACCGAGAACCTGGAGATCTACAACGAGTCGTGACGCGCGGGCGCGGAAGCGGGGCGCGGCCCCGCCGCCCGGATTGTGAGAGATTATGAGAAACCCCGCGGCTGCGCCGCGGGGTTTTTCGCGTCCGGACGCCCGCCGGGGGCGGGACGGGGGAGAGGGGGTCAGACCCCGCGCGCCTTGCGGTACGCGACGACGTCGAGGATGCTCACCACGGTCATGCCGCGCGCGAGGGCGAAGGCCGCCACCTGGGGGAGGCGGGCCATGGTGCCGTCGTCGTTGGTGAGCTCGCAGAGGACCCCGTAGGGGGAGAGGCCGGCGAGCCGCGCCAGATCCACCGAAGCCTCGGTGTGGCCGTCGCGGGCGAGCACGCCGCCCTCCCGGGCCGCCAGCGGGAACACGTGACCCGGGTGGCGCAGGTCTTCGGGACGGGCCCCGGGGGCGATCGCCGCCCTGACGGTGGTCAGGCGGTCGCGCGCGCTGACTCCCGTGGTGACGCCCGCGGCCGCCTCGACGCTTATGGTGAAGGCGGTGCCGTAGGCGCTGGTGTTTTCGCTCACCATCTGCGGGAGGCCGAGCTCCCGCGTCCGCCCCTCGGGCATGCACAGGCAGACGATCCCCGAGCAGTGGCGGATCAGCATGGCCATCTGGGCCTCGGTCATGTTCTCCGCCGCGAAGACGATGTCGCCCTCGTTCTCGCGGTTCTCGTCGTCGACGACCAGCACGCCCCTGCCTTCGCGCAGGGCTTCGAGGGCCAGCCCGACTCTTTCCTCCGGGGTTTCCCCGAAGATATTCAGCAAATTAAACTGTCTCAAAATCTGACGCTCCATCAGCTCAATTAAACGTTAAGCGGGCCGGAGCCGGACGGCCGCCCTTAACGGGCCGTCGATCCGCTCTCTTCCGTCCGGACTGTGACCGTCGGCCCCGGAATTTCACCGGATCGTGCCTTGGGAGGCTCGCGGGCTGTAACCGCCGGTGGGGATTTTCGCCCCGCCCTGAGAACAGTGAATATTCTACAACAAAACGCCCCGCGATTCATGAAAAACGGTCGTCCGCGGGCGCCCGGCGCGCAAACGGGGCGCGGGCCCGGGGCCGCGCCGCCCGGGGCGTTCCCGCGGGGGAAATTTTTCCCCGAAAAAGTTGCAATTTAACGGGTTTTTTGTGAGAATTGCAAAATGCGCCCCCGGGCGCCGGCGCCCGCGCGCCGCGGCGGGGGCAGGTTTGAACGAGCCGCGCGGGCCCTCGGGCGTCCCGCGCCCGGCCGTCGGACGCGGTCCGACGTTATCTGAAGGATTCTTATGAAGATTCGTACTCTCTGCGCGGCGGCGGTTCTCGCCGCCCTGGTTTCCTCTCCCGCCTACGCCGAATTCACCCGGGAGGAGATCGAAACAATCGTCCACGACTACATCGTCAACAATCCCGACGTGCTGATCGAGGCTTCCGCCAAGGTTCAGGCCCGGCAGGCGGAGCTGAAGAAGGCGGAGGAGAGCAAGACGATCGAGCGCATCCTGAAGAGCAGGCAGTTCCCGCAGTCCGGCCCGGCGAACGCCAAGCACACCATCGTGGAGTTCTTCGACTACAACTGCGGCTACTGCAAGAAGGCCAAGCCGCTGCTCATCGACCTCCTGAAGCATTCCCCGGACACCCGGTACATCTACATGGAGTTCCCGATCCTTTCCGAGATCTCGCTGACCGGCGCCCGGGTGGGCCTCGCCGTCTACAACCTCGACAAGGACAAGTACGTGCGGTACAACAACGAGCTCATGACCAGGACCGGCCGGCTCTCGAACGAGATCGAACTTCAGACGCTCGTCGAGTCCCTCGGTCTCAACTGGAAGACCGTCCTCGATCTGTCCAAGAAGGATGAAGTGGACGAGATCCTCGCCGAGATCCGCGCCGCGGCCCAGGCCCTGGAGGTCAACGGGACCCCGGCCTTCATCATCGACGGCCAGGTTCTGCACGGCGCGCCGCGCTCGGAGAACGACGTCAAGAAGCTGCTGAAGAAGTAGCGGCCCCCGCCGCCGGCCCGGATCCCGGGACGGCGGGAGAGGCGGACGCCGCGCGCGCGAAGAGCGTAAAGAGAGCGAAGAACGAAAAAGACAAGGGGGAAAATCTTTGGATTTTCCCCCTTTCCCGTTTCGTTTTAAATCCCGCGCGGCTCAGTGCTTGATGAGCTGGTGGAAGCTCTTGGTGAGGTTGGTGAAGAGCTGGTCGGTGGCCTGGGCCCGGTTCATGTTGAGCTGCTGCCCGGAGAGGACCGCCGTGGTGTATTTGGTCGGGTAGAACCCGCCCTCGCCGTCGCGCTGCCTGACGTCCAGGGTCACGGTGAAGACGATCTTGTCCACCGAGAGATTGTCGTCGATGATGTAGCCGATGCCCGCGCCGACCAGGCCGAGGATCAGCGGCAGGGCGGCTTCCCCGCCCGAGTAGCGGTGGTGGTGATGGAAGCGGCCGTGCCCGTGCCGCGAGGACGCGATCACCGCGCCGGTGGCGGCGCCCGCCACCGCGCCCGTGATGACGCCGCCCTGCGACTGCACGCTGGAGTTGTCGATGGCGGAAATGGTCGCGTTGATCACGATGTCGGCGGTCGCCGAGTCGGGGGCCAGGGCCAGGTTGGGATCGTCGTAGATCTCGGCCGCCATCTTGGTGTTGAAGATTTTGTCCAGATCGGAACCCGACAGATCCCGGAAATTCATGTAAACGGACTCGGGGCTGTGCGCGGCCGGCTCCAGCACGAAGGTGCTGGTGTAGTTGACCCTCACGTCGAGGTCCTTGTATTTGCTGAGATGCTCGCCCGAGGTCGTGCATCCCGACGCCAGGGAGCATCCCGCGATCAGAGCGGCCCCCAGGAGTATCTTTTTGAAGATTTCTGACATTTTTCAATCCTTATTATGAGTTGTTTTGTTTATAAAGGGGGAGCGCCCGCGTTCCTCCGCTCCGCGGCCGCCGGGCGCATTTCCCTCTGTTTATATGATATACCGCCCGCGCGATAAGTTCATCACCCGAAGTACAATTATTATGTTTTTATCAAAAAATATTCGCCCCGTCGGCAGGCGGGGCGGACGGGGGGGGAAGAACCCGGGCGGGAGCGGGGACGGCCGGAGGGGCGGCCCCTCACACCCCGCGGGCGGCGGGATCCCAGATGTACTTGTGGAGCTGGAGCTGCACCCGGACGCGGGAGACGTCGGTTTCCCGCGACCATGCGAGAAGCCTCGCGACGATTTCCTTCGGCTCGATCTTCCCGAACGCCGGCGACAGGTACACGAGGCAGCGCGGCCGGACCTCTTTTATCACCCGCAGCGCCTCGGGGAAATCCTCCTCCGCGCCGATTACGAGCTTGAGGACGTCGCCGGGGCGGAGGAGCCCCGGGTTCGCGGGATCGTTGGCTTCCGCCTCGCCGCTCGAGGGCAGCTTCAGGTCGCAGCAGAAGAGGAGCCGGTCCGCGCGCGGGAGCGCGAGGTAGGGGGCGAGGTTCACCGAGCCGTTCGTCTCGACGTTCACCAGGTACCCGGCGCCCGCGAGCAGCTCGAGGAGCGCGGCGGCGTTCGGGCGGTACAGGGGCTCCCCGCCCGTGAGGGTGACGTTGCGGATGCGGCCCCCGCAGCCCGCGACCCGGCGGAGGATCTCCTCCCCGGTCAGCCGGGGGCCGGCCGCGGGATCCCAGGCGTAGGCGGTGTCGCAGTAGGAGCAGCGGAGGTTGCAGCCGAGCAGGCGGACGAAGACGGCGGGCTCCCCGGACAGGGGGCCCTCGCCGTTCACGGACGCGAAGATCTCGCTTACGGGGTACTTATCCACGATCCCCGTTCCCCTCGCCGTCTCTTTCGTAGGAGGCCGAGTTCTCCGGGCTTTCCTCGACGTCCACCCGGTAGCAGCGGGGCCCGAGCCGGTCGCAGACCCAGCGGGCCAGGTTCTCGGCGGTGGGGTTCGCGTCCATCACGTCGTTGAGGATCCGGTGGTCGAGGGCGTCCGTGATCGTCTTCCTGATGACGGTGAAGTCCATGACCATGCCGTTCCGGTCGAGCTCCGGGCTCCGCAGGTACACGTCGATGATCCAGTTGTGCCCGTGCAGCGCCGAGCATTTGCTGTCGTAGTCGAGGCTGAGGCGGTGGGCCGCGCTGACGACGATCCTTTTTTTAACTTTGTACATTTCTTCCGTTCCGGTTCCCGCGCCGGCGCGCGGGGGTTGTGGTTCCGTCCGGGGCGCCCCGGGATCTCAGTCCGGGAGGAGGGGATCCCGCGCGCCGTTGAGCTCGAAGGCCCTTCTCCGGTCGATGCAGGTGCCGCAGGTGCCGCAGGGCCGGTCCCCGCCCTCGTAGCAGCTCCAGGTGAGCTCGTAGGGAACTTTGAGCCTGAGGCCGGCGGCGACGATCTCCGCCTTGTTCATGGCGATGAACGGGGCTCTCAGCCGGATCCCCCGGCCCGTCCCCTCGTAAATTGCGGCGCCCATGTGCCGGACGAACTCCTCCGTGCAGTCCGGGTAGGCCCGGCCGGCCGCGTCGTCGCGGTGGGCCCCGTACCAGACCTCCTCCGAGCCGTTTATCTGCGCGGCCGCGGCGGCCGCCGCCAGCATGATGCCGTTGCGGAAGGGCACGTAGGTGCCGACGGTCCCGGCGCCGCCGAGATCCTTAAGCTGCTCCGCGTAGCTCCGGTGGTCCACGGCCTCGGGCGAGCCCTTCATGAGGGCGCCTTTCGCCCCCGCGAACACGGCCGTGAGATCCAGCTCGGCGAACCTCACCCCGAGCCGGGCGGCCACGGCCCGCGCCGAGGCGACCTCGCGCTCGTGCTTCTGCCCGTAGCGGACGCAGAGCGCCTCCACGGCGGCGGCGCCGCGCTCGGCGGCCGCGAGGGCGAGGCAGGTCGAGCTGTCCACGCCCCCGCTCAGTAAAACGGTGATTTTCATGGTGTGTGTCCCGGGATTCAGTCGTTTACGGACCCGCGCCCCGGCGCGGGCGGTCTGCCGCGGGAATCCTGCCGGGGCCCGTCCCGCGCGGGCCTTGAGCCGGGCCGCGGCTCCGGCGGGCGGATCAGTCCGCCGGGGCGGCGTCCTCCCCGGTTTCCCCGCCCGCGGGAACTTCCTCCCCGTCCGCGTCCTCCTCGGGGTCGTAGCCTTCCTCGGGGGGAACGTACTCGTTGGTTTCCGCGCCCTCGATGGCGGTGTTGACCGGCTGCGGCTTCTTCACGCCGGAGCTTTCGGCGTCGAGGGGCATCCTGAGCGCCTTGGCGAGCTCTTCGGTGACGAGCTGGCGGCAGGCGTCGAGCCGCGCCGAAAGGTGCGCCGTCAGGGCGTCCGAGTACTCCTTCTGAGCCTCGGGGTTTTCCTCCGGGGGAACCGGCGGGGCGGCGTCTTCCGGAGCCTCCGCCCCGGCGTCGCCCGCGAACAGCTCGTCCTCGATGGACTGCAGGACCTTGGAGTCGGGGGATTTGAACCAGATCGCGCCCGCGTCGTCGAAGTCGCGGATCAGCACGGTCTCGGTGCTCGGCAGGCGGATTTGGATCCGCTCGTCCGACTGCAGGTCGAAGTACACGTTGTTGCTCGTGTACAGCCGGTAGAGGAGGTAGGAGTCGATGTTCTGGCCGAGCTTGCGCGGCTCGGCCTTCTCGTCCTCGCGGTTCCCGGCGAGGATCTCGTCGATCTTCTTCCGGGTCTCGCGCAGGATCCCCTCGGCCATCGCGGCCGTGTCCTTGCGGATGTTGTTGAGCGAGTTGTCGAGGTTCCGGAGCCGCAGGGTGCTGACGAAGGACTGCTTGAGCTGGGCGTCGCCCGCGGCGAACGGGTACTGCCCGGCGCGCGCCCTGAACCAGGCGACGAAGTTCTCCGCCGGGGCGTCGAGCGCGTCGAAGAGCTCGTTGATCTCGTGCGAGGAGTCGGCGAGGAGATCCTGGAACCCGCCGAGGCCTTCCTTCTGCGCCTCGTCGATGGCGCTCAGGGTGCCCTTGCGGTACCTGACCCCGTCGATGAGCTCCGCCTCGGGCTTGATCTCGGTGTTGTTGTAGACCATCAGCTGCTCCTGGTACTTGAGGTAGAGCGGGGCCCCGTAGTGGTAGACGGCCGACAGAAAGGCGCAGAGGAACAGCGGCAGGCAGATGGATTTCCAGTGCCTGACCAGGAAGCTCCGCCGCGGCTTCACCCACGGCTGCGGGCCGGCGATCGTCCGGATTTCCCCGAACGGCAGGCACAGCTGGCTGAGGACGATGGCGATATGGGTGCCCGCGATGCCCATGGGCAGGGCCACGAGGATCGCGAGGACCGGCCCGTACCACGGCGTCGGGGCGAGGGCGCCCAGCGCGAGATCGATCGCGGCGACCACATAGTCGGCGGTCCCGAGGAAGGTGACGAAGAGCGAGTCGCTGTACTCGGGGTTGACGACCCCGAACAGGACCTTGCGCGCGTACGCGAAATCCGGCCCGGGAACGTAGAGGAAGTACCCCGCGGCGAAGCAGACGAGCCCGGTCAGCAGGCAGGTGATGAAGCGGCGGTTGAACCGGTGGACGGCGAGGCGGGCGTCGGCGTTCATGAGCCGGCTGAAGCCCGGCATGTTAAGCACGTAGTTGAGGAGCGCGAAGGCGATGAACGCGAGCAGGATTATGCACCCGACCGTCCGGGAGCGCGCGACCAGGGCGTAGAACACGATGACGCCCGAGTAGGCGCTCATGAACAGGGAGGACACGTTCCTTCTGGTCGAGTAGACGACCCTCTCCGTAAACGTCGCGGGCGCGTAGTCCGCGAGGATCTCCCGGTTCCGGCACGCCCGGTAGTAGCGGATGTAGAAGAGCCGCGGCAGGGCGAAGAACAGGACGACGAAGACGAGCGCGGCCGCGGACCTGCCCTCGACGGACGCCGGGTACCCCGTGACCGCCCAGGCGAGGAACATGACCGCGGCGATCGCGGCGTACTTGAGCAGCAGCTCGCCGAAGGGCTCTTCCTCGTACTGCTGCCCGGGCGCCGGGGTCAGGAAGCGCAGGAGGGCCGGCCCGGGCGCCCCGCTCCCGGCCCGCTCCGCGGGGGGCTCCGGCGCGGCGGGCGTTTCCGGGGCGTCCCCGCCGGGGGCGGGAGCCGGGGTTCCGGCGGGCGCTTCCGGGGCGGGCGCGCCGCTCTCCGCGGGGATCCCGTTTTCTTCGTTGCTGCTGTTCATGGGCAAGGCTCCGGCTGGTTGTGTCTCATCGGTCTTTAAGGACGTATTTTATACTTTCGGGAGTTGTTTTACAAAACAATAAGACGCAATATTCGACGGCCGCGGGCGGAGCGGGTCCCGGGCCCCGCGCCCGGAAAAGTTTGTGACGGGGTTCAAATTTCAAGGGGGGGGTACAAATGTTCATCAATCCCCGCGTTTGTGTTACAATGCTCACGCTTTGATTTCCGGGGCCCGGGGCCGGGAGCGCTTCCGCCGGGCGACGATCCGGCCCCGGAATTCCCCTTGTTTTTCGCCGCGTTTAGGATATTATTATTATTGGAAGGCGCGCGGACGCGCGTTTCCCGGCGCGCGGGGCGGTTAAAATCGCGACAAAAGAAAAACGACGGACAAGACACGGAAGTTGTCATTGCAATCAGGGTAACAGGATAACAGAAATCGGGTGTGACATTGCCGCAAGGCAGACAGTACAAGGATGACGTTGCATGAATTCTTTCAGGGATGTAGTAGAGAAAGAGATAGAGCACCTGCGCGATTTTTCCCGGCACATCGACGAGCCGGAGTACGGACAGGCGCTTGAAATGATTTCCCGGTGCTCCGGAAAAGTTGTGGTGACCGGGGTCGGCAAGTCGGGTCATATCGCTTCGAAAATCGCCGCCACGCTGGCCAGCACGGGCACGCCGGCGTTCTTCGTCCACCCCGGGGAAGCCTGCCACGGCGACCTCGGCATGATCCAGGAGAACGATCTCGTCCTGGCGATTTCCCACTCGGGGGAAAGCAGCGAGATCATGACCATTCTGCCCATCGTCAAAAGAAGGGGCATAAAGATAATTTCCATCACGTCGAAACCCACGTCCTCCATGGCGCGGATTTCCGACATCCACCTGTGCACCTACATAACCTCCGAGGCGGGCCGGCTCAACCTCGCCCCGACCTCGAGCACCACCGTGACCCTGGTTCTCGGGGACGCGCTGGCCATCGCCCTCTCCGGCATGAAGAACTTCACCAAGAGCGACTTCGCGGCGAGCCACCCGGGCGGGGCCCTGGGCCGGAGGCTGCTGATGCACAACGAGAACATCATGCACACCGGCGCCGAGATCCCGATCATCCACACCGGGAACACCCTGGGCGAGGCCGTGGTCGAGGTCACCCGCAAGAAGCTCGGCTTCGTCGTCGTGCTCGACGACAGCGAGAAGCTCTACGGCATCTTCACGGACGGCGACATCAGAAGGGCCCTCGCGAAGGAAGTCGACTTCCGGACCGACCTGGTGGGCGATTTCGTGAAGCGGGGGTGCTACACCGTCGGCCCCGACGGCATGGCCTACAACTCGCTCATGCTGATGGAGGACAAGAAGGTCACCTCGCTCGTCGTGGTCGACGCCGACTACAACGTGGTAGGCGCGATGGACATCCACGATCTGGTCCAGGCGGGCATCAGCTAGCGGCGCCGCCGCGGCCCGGCCCGCGCCGGCAGGCCCCGTCCCCGGGACGGCGGGCCCGCCGGCG
>CAZFNS010000002.1:7255-12586 GCA_964520475.1 uncultured Enterobacterales bacterium | reverse complement strand
CGCGGCCCGGCCCGCGCCGGCAGGCCCCGTCCCCGGGACGGCGGGCCCGCCGGCGTTTCTTTTTTTAGGGGCGGGGGAGCCGCCCGGGGCGTTTGCGTTTTGGACTTGATAAAAACCCGCAATGGTATAAAATGCCTTAGATCCGGCTCTCATTCGCCGGGGGCGCCCCCGCCCGCCGCGGGCGGGGCCGCGCCCGTAACCATAACAACCATTCCGGAGGTCATCTTGACTCATTCTGCGTTACTGGCGCTCGGGGACGGCACGGTGTTCAGGGGTGTTTCGTTCGGGGCGGCGGGCGCCGCCGCGGGCGAAGTCGTTTTCAACACGGCCATGACCGGCTACCAGGAAATCCTGACCGATCCCTCCTATTCCAGACAGATTGTCACCCTCACCTATCCCCACATCGGCAACTACGGCTGCAACCCCGAAGACGAGGAGTCCCCGCGGATCCACCCCCAGGGCCTGGTCATCCGCGACCTGCCGCCGCTCGCCTCGAGCTTCCGGAGCCGCATGGCGCTCTCGGACTACCTCGCGGAGCGCGGCGTGCCCGGCATCTGCGGCATCGACACCCGCAAGCTGACCCGCCTCCTGCGCGAGAAGGGCGCCCAGGCGGGCTGCATCCTTTCCGGGGAGAACCCCGACGAGGAGGAGGCCCTGCAGAGGGCCCGGGCGTTCCCGGGGCTCAAGGGCATGGATCTCGCCCGCGAGGTGACCTGCCGCGCCCCGTACGAGTGGACGCAGGGAACGTGGGCGCTCGGGGAGGGCTTCCGGGAGTTCCGCCCGGAGGAGCTGCCCCTGCACGTGGTCGCCTACGATTTCGGGGTCAAGAGGAACATCCTCAGAATGCTGGTTTCCCGGGGCTGCCGCCTGACCGTGGTCCCGGCGGACACGCCGGCGGCCGCGGTCCTGGCCATGGATCCGGACGGGGTGTTCCTGTCGAACGGCCCGGGCGACCCCGAGCCGTGCCTCTACGCGCAGGAGGCCATCCGCGAATTCGTCGCCCGCCGCGTCCCGGTCTTCGGCATCTGCCTCGGCCACCAGCTGCTCGCCCTCGCGAGCGGCGCGAAGACGGTCAAGATGAAGTTCGGCCACCACGGCGCCAACCATCCCGTCAGGGATCTGGCCCGGAACACCGTCATGATCTCCTCCCAGAACCACGGCTTCGCGGTCGACGCCGCCACGCTGCCCCCGTGCCTCCGGGCGACCCACGTGTCGCTCTTCGACGGCACCCTGCAGGGCATCGAGCGGACCGACGCGCCCGCGTTCAGCTTCCAGGGCCACCCCGAGGCCAGCCCGGGCCCGCACGACGCGGCGGCTCTGTTTGATCATTTCATCGATTTAATCAGGGAATACCGGCGGGGGCAGTAAATGGCAAAGCGCACAGACATCAAAAGCATCCTCATTCTCGGCGCGGGCCCCATCGTGATCGGCCAGGCCTGCGAGTTCGACTACTCGGGCACCCAGGCCTGCAAGGCCCTCAAGGAGGAGGGCTACCGCGTCGTCCTCGTCAACTCGAACCCCGCCACGATCATGACCGACCCGGAAATGGCCGACGCGACCTACATCGAGCCCATCACCTGGCAGGTCATCGAGAAGATTATCGAAAAGGAAAGGCCGGACGCGATCCTCCCGACGATGGGCGGCCAGACGGCCCTCAACTGCGCCCTCGACCTCGAGAACAACGGCGTCCTCAAAAAATACGGCATCGAGATGATCGGCGCCACGGCCGACGCCATCGACAAGGCCGAGGACCGCGACCGCTTCGACCGGGCGATGCAGAACATCGGCCTGGACTGCCCGAAGGCGGGCATCGCCCACAGCATGGAAGAGGCCTGGGCGGTGCAGGCCGAGGTCGGCTTCCCGTGCATCATCCGCCCCTCGTTCACCATGGGCGGGTCCGGCGGCGGCATCGCGTACAACCCCGACGAGTTCGAGGAGATCTGCAACCGCGGCCTCGATCTTTCCCCGACCCACGAGCTCCTCATCGACGAGTCGCTCATCGGCTGGAAGGAATACGAGATGGAGGTCGTCCGCGACAAGAACGACAACTGCATCATCGTGTGCTCGATCGAGAACGTCGACCCGATGGGCATCCACACCGGCGACTCGATCACCGTGGCCCCGGCCCAGACCCTGACCGACCGGGAGTACCAGATCATGCGCGACGCCTCGATGGCCGTGCTCCGGGAGATCGGCGTCGAGACCGGCGGATCCAACGTGCAGTTCGGGGTCAACCCGGCGGACGGGCGCATGGTCATCATCGAGATGAACCCGCGCGTGTCCCGCTCGTCGGCGCTCGCCTCCAAGGCCACGGGCTTCCCGATCGCCAAGATCGCGGCCAAGCTCGCCGTGGGCTACACCCTCGACGAGCTCCGCAACGACATCACCGACGGCAAAACCCCCGCCTCGTTCGAGCCCTCGATCGACTACGTGGTGACCAAGGTGCCGCGCTTCAACTTCGAGAAGTTCCCGCTCGCCAACGACCGCCTCACCACCCAGATGAAATCGGTGGGCGAGGTGATGGCGATCGGCCGCAACTTCCAGGAATCGCTGCAGAAGGCGCTGCGCGGCCTCGAGATCGGCCGGAGCGGCCTCGACCCGGTGGTTAAGCCCGGCGACCCGAACGCCCGCATGCGGATCGAGCACGAGCTCCAGGATCCGGGCGCCCACCGCGTCTGGTACATCGGCGACGCGTTCCGCTTCGGCATGAGCCTCGCCGAGGTGCAGAAATTCACGGGGATCGACCCGTGGTTCCTCGCCCAGATCGAGGAGCTCATCCGCTTCGAGGACCGGATCTCCGAGGCGGGGCTCGCCGGCCTCGACGAGGCGTTCATGCGCGAGACGAAGCGCCGGGGCTTCTCCGACATCCGGGTCAGCAAGCTCGTCGGCACCTCCGAGCGGGAGATCCGAAAGCTCCGCAACCGCCTGGGCGTGGTGCCGGTGTTCAAGCGCGTCGACACCTGCGCGGCCGAGTTCGCGACCGGCACCTCCTACATGTACTCGTCCTACGAGGACGAGACGGAAGTGGCCCCCTCGGACCGCAAGAAGATCATGATCCTCGGCGGCGGGCCCAACCGGATCGGGCAGGGCATCGAGTTCGACTACTGCTGCGTGCACGCCGCCCTGGCGCTGCGCGAGGACGGCTACGAGACCATCATGGTCAACTGCAACCCCGAGACCGTGTCCACCGACTACGACACCTCGGACCGCCTCTACTTCGAGCCGGTGACCCTCGAGGACGTGCTCGAGATCTGCCGCGCGGAGAACCCCTTCGGCGTGATCGTCCAGTTCGGCGGCCAGACCCCGCTCAAGCTCGCCCTCGATCTCGAAAAGGCCGGGGTGCCCGTCATCGGCACCAGCCCCGACGCCATCGACCGGGCCGAGGACCGCGAGCGCTTCCAGCAGTGCGTCAACCGCCTGCACCTCCTGCAGCCGCGCAACGCCACCGTGTTCGCCCTCGACGAGGCCGTCAAGGAGGCCGCCGCCATCACCTATCCGCTGGTGGTGCGCCCCTCGTACGTGCTCGGGGGCCGGGCCATGGAGATCGTCTACGACGAGACCGACCTGCGCCGCTACTTCAAGGAGGCCGTGCGGGTCTCCAACGAGGCCCCGGTGCTGCTCGACAAGTTCCTGTCCAACGCCACCGAGGTCGACGTCGACGCGGTGAGCGACGGCAAGGTCGTCGTGATCGGCGGGATCATGGAGCACATCGAGCAGTGCGGCATCCACTCGGGCGACTCCAGCTGCTCGCTGCCGCCGTACCAGCTCACCCCGGAGATCCAGGACGTCATCCGCGACCAGGTGCGCCGGCTCGCCCTCGAGCTCGGGGTCGTGGGCCTCATGAACACCCAGTTCGCCGTGCGCGACAACGAGGTTTACCTGATCGAGGTCAACCCGCGCGCCGCCCGCACCGTGCCCTTCGTGTCCAAGGCCACGGGCGTGCCCCTCGCCAAGGTGGCGGCCCGCGTCATGGTCGGCCAGACCCTGGCGGAGCAGGGCTACACCAAGGAGATCGTCCCCTCGTACTACTCGGTCAAGGAAGTGGTGCTGCCGTTCAACAAGTTCCCGGGCGCGGATCCGCTGCTCGGGCCCGAGATGCGCTCGACCGGCGAGGTCATGGGCATCGGCAAGACCTTCGCCGAGGCCTTCGCCAAGTCCCAGCTCGGCGCCAACGCCAAGATCCAGCGCGGCGGCCACGTCCTTTTGTCCGTCCGCAACTCGGACAAGCACCGCCTGCCCGAGCTCGGGCGGAGGCTCATCCGCGAGGGCTTCGCGATCGACGCGACCCACGGCACTTACCTGGCCCTGCAGGCCGCCGGCATTCCCTGCCGCGAGGTCAAGAAGGTCTACGAGGGCCGGCCGCATATCATGGACTTCATGAAGAGCCACGTGTACAACTACATAATCAACACCACCGAGGGCCGGCAGGCCATCGAGGACTCGCGGATCATGCGCCGCGGCGCGCTGCAGTACAAGGTGACCTACGCGACCACCCTCAACGCGGCGTTCGCCTCCTGCATGGCCAACGACACGGGCGTCGACGAGACGGCCGAGGTGCACTCGATCCAGGATCTGCACGCCGCCGTCCACGCGGGGCTCTGCATCAAGAAATAGCGCCGCCGCCCCGGTCCGCGCGGCCGGGGCGGGCGCGGGAGCTTTCCGGGGCGCGGGAGGCTTTTCGTTTTTTATCCGCCGTCCGGGCCGTCCCGCCCGCCGCGGCGGCCGTACGGGGCGCTTTCGGGAGGTGCCGGGATGTTTTTCGGGAAGACGCCGCGGGCGGCGGCGCTGGTTCTGGCGGCGTGCGCCCTCGGGGGCGCCGGCGCGGCGGACGGGCCCGCCGAAAAGGAGAATTATCCTTACGCGGGCCACACGTTCAACGTTTCGAGCGGGGAGTTCGGCGGCGAGGCCATCTGCTCCGTGGAGCTCGACGACATGCACCCGCGGGAGTACCAGATCACCGTGGAGACCGTCGCCGCGCCGTCCTTCGCGGGTTTTAAGGAAACGGTCGCCGGGATGAAGAAGCGCTGCTCGGGCCTCGCCTTCGCGGACGGCGCGGGCAACGTTTCCTCCGAGCCGAAGGAGAACCCGGACGGCGTGTACCGCTTCCGGGCGAAATGCTTCCGGGGCAAGGGCGCGATCGCGGGGCTCTACAACTCCCCCGCGAAGTACTACCGCTACGCGCTGGTCTACGACCTCGACGAGAAGGCCGTCGCCCGGCTGGACGAGCAGGGGATCGGGGCGCACATGGACGCGGTGCTGCGCAGGACCTGCCCGTTCTACCGCGAGGCTCCGGCGAAGCGCTGATCCCCGCGGCGGGGCGAGGGCGGGCGC
>CAZFNS010000002.1:0-7155 GCA_964520475.1 uncultured Enterobacterales bacterium | reverse complement strand
CGTTTTGTCCCGGGCGTTTATGGTAATATTTGAGCGCGGGAGCGGCGGGCCGCTCCCCGGCGCGGTTGGGGCTGTTTTCGGATAAGCTGCGGGTATATGTTCGTTCGTCTTTGCTGTTTAATGTCATGTCTGGCGGCGGCGCTGCTTCTGCTGCCGGCCGCGTCCCGGGCCGACACCGTGTACGGCGGGGAGCCGGGCGCCGCGGCGGAAAAGAGCCCGGAGCGGGATCCGGATTTCTACACCCGGCCCGTCAAGAACCTCAACGCCGACGCGTCCAAGGAAGCGCTCGGGCTCGTCGTGGAGTACGAGGTCAGCCTGGAAAACGACGAGGCGGCCCGGGAGAACGTCAGGGCGTACCTGCAGACCATGCCCGAGATGCGGCGCATCAACCTGAGCAGCTCCGCCACGATCGAAAAAATCAAAGCCCGGGTGCGGGACGCCGTCAAGGTGTTCGGCTTCTACAACCCCGGGGTCGCCATGGAGTTCAAGTCGGCGACGTCGGCCGTGCTGGTCGTCTACGTCGAGCCCGGCAAGAAGATGTGGGTGCGCCGGACCGACATCCAGGTGCTCGGGGAGGCCGCCACCGATCCCGGCTACATGAGGATCTTCAAAGGGCTGAAGATCAAGAGCCACACCCCGCTTTCCCACGAGGAGTACGAAGGCCTCAAATCGAAGATGATGGCCGCCGCGATCACCCGCGGCTACTTCGACGGGCATTTCATCTTCTCGAAGGTCTACGCCAACCTCAAAGAGAATTACGCCGACGTCCGCCTGATCTTCAACAGCGGCCGCCGGTACCGCTTCGGCGAAGTCCGCTACAGCGGGGACGTCCGCTACCGGCCGGCCATCGCCGAGATCGTGGATATCCGGGAGGGCGTCCGCTTCGACGCGTACCGGCTCTCGGGCCTCGGTTCGCGGCTTTACGAGACCGGCTATTTCTCCGACGCGGAGGTGAGCCCCCTGATCGAGGAGACCGAAAACTACCAGGTTCCGATCAACATAAACCTGAAGAGAAAGAAGTTCAACGTGATGGAAGTGGGCCTCGGCTACGCGACGGACGAGGGCGTCCGGGGCAAGGTGACCTGGAACATGCCGCTCCTCAACGAGCGCGGCGACTCCCTGCTCATGCAGATCGAGGCCTCGCAGGTCCGCCAGGAGTTCCTGACCCGCTACAAGATCCCGTTCCACAACCCCCTGTCCGACTATTTCTACCTCCAGGCGCAGCAGTCCCACGAGGACCTCAACGACACCCTCGACGACATCACCTCGTTCCAGGGGCACTTCGTCACCAGGAAGCACCGGCCGTGGTCGTTCGACGGCGGCGTCACCGTCCAGTACGAAGACTACACCCAGGGCCTCGAGAAAGGGAACGCCTGGACGATCGGCCCGACGCTGCGCGTCAACTACGCGCGGTCCTTCCCGCGCCGCGACCAGGCCCGGGGCGAGAACTACACCTTCAGGATCCTGACGTCGTCGCGGGCCCTCGGGGCGGACGTCAACTTCGTCCAGCTGTACGCGCAGGCGAAGTGGCTCTTCAATCCCACGCGGAACTCGCGCCTCCTCTTCAAGGTCGAGCAGGGCGTCAACGTCGGCCCCGACGCCAAGGCCGCGCCGCCTTCGTACCGGTTCTTCGTCGGCGGCGACAACTCGGTGAGGGGCTTCGCCTACAAGTCGATCTCCAACCGCGACGCCTCGGGCGATCTCGCCGGCGGCCGCTACCTGACGGCCGGCACGGCGGAGATCCAGCTCCCGGTGATCGAGAATATGCGCTGGGCCTGGTTCGTGGACGCCGGCCAGGCGACCAACGATTACAAATCGGACGAGACGATCGTGGGCGCGGGCACGGGCGTGCGCTACGTGTCGCCCGTGGGCCTCATTAAGTTCGACTTCGGCTTCGGCGTTTCCGAAACGCACATTCCGTTCAGGGTGCATTTCGGGATCGGCCCGGACATCTGACGCGGCTCCGGCCGGAAAGACAGCGGTGGTTCTCAATTATGCGTGAAACTGAAGAAAAAACGCCGGTTACGGAAAACGCGGGAGCGGCGGGGAAAGGCTCCCCGGCCCGCGGGGCGCTGCGCTTCTGCCTGAAACTCGCGCGGCTGGCTCTGACCGCCGCGCTGTTCCTCGTCCTGCTCGTCCTCGCCCTCGTCTGGTGGGTCGTGTTCACCGAGTCCGGCTCGGAGGTGGTCTGGAACCGGGTGAAGGCCGCCGTGCCGATGGTGGGGGGCGAGTTCGCCGCGGGCAGCTTCGGCCGCGGCTTCACCCTCAGGAATTTCAGCCTTAAGATCGAGGACACGATCCACGTCGACGCCGGGGAGGTCTCCGTGAAGTACGACGTGTGGGGACTCCTGTCGCGCCGCCTCGACGTCGAGTACCTGCGGACCAAAGACGTGCTCTTGGTGCTCGGCAACAGGCCGGAGGAGGTGCCCCTCATCGGGGACTTCCTCAGGGACCGCCTCTACGAGAACCACTCTTTCGGTCTCAACGAGAAGGGCGACATGGTCAGGACCCGCGACAGCTCCGCCCGCGTCGACCCGACCCTCGCCGTCATTCCCGCGCCCCTCGTGAACCCGGTCGCCGAGGAACCCGAGGAGGTTCCGGACGACGGGGAGCCTTTCGTGCTCGACTTCCCGATCCGCCTCAACGCGAAGTCGATTGAGGTCGACGGCTTCTGGATGCTCTCCGACATCATCGACGTCGCCGTGGAGAAGTGCCGGGCTTCGGCCGTGTGGGAGGGGCCCCGGCTCGACGTGGCCTACCTCGGCATAGAGTACTCCGACACCCTGCTCCACGGGGCCGACCGCGAGGCCCTCGCGGCCCTGCGCGACTCCGGTAAGAAGGTGGAATTCGCCGATCTGCTGGCGCGCCACCCCGAATGGCGGGCCGCCGCCGGCGAAGCCGCGGCGGAAACCGCCGAAAACGCCGAAAACGCGGCGGAAACCGCCGGAGCCGGGACCGCCGCCGCGGCCGAAGCCGGCGCCGCCGCCCCGGCGGGCGGCGCAACCGCGGCCGCCCCGGCCGGAACGGAGCCGGAGGCCGGGGCCGAAGCGGGGGAAGAGGCCGGGCCCGAGCCCGAGCCGCTGCGCGATCCGTACGACCGCAAGGAGATCGCCGCGAAGATCGAGCCCCTGGTCACCGTGATCCTGCCGTTCGATCTCTACGCGGAAAACGTCGAGATCAAGAATTCCCGCTACCGGATGGACGGTTTCGACACCGGGATCTTCGACGGCGGTTTCAAGATGAGCTACGTGGGGACGGAGATCTTCGTCAACCGCCTGCGGATAAACCACGAGCTCGGCCACGCCGCGCTGCTGAACAGCTCGATCGCCCTCGACGCCTACTACCCCATAACCGCGCACCTCTTCGCCTTCTCGCGCAACGAAGACTGGTTCGGTCTGCTCAATACCCATAAGCTCAAGGCCGCCGTGACCGGGGACCTCGCCGATCTCAACGCGGAGGTGATCGTCCGCGGGGCGACCGACGCCGACGTCACGGCCAGAAGCGACGTTCTGGCCCCGGGGCTGCCTTTTTCCGCGAACGTCGGGGTGAAGCACGCCCGCTGGCCGGTCACGGGGGAAAAGCCCGATTACGCCGTCGGCGAGCTTAACCTCAAGGCCTCGGGCTCCCTGGGCGGGATCGACGCCGAGCTCTCGGCGAAAGGCGTCGAGGCCATGGATTTCCCGGTCCTCGACGTGGAGGCCGACGTCGGCACCGACTTCGCGCAGGCGTGGATCCGCAAATTCGAGGTGAACTCGGACAACGGCGACCGGGTGGCCGCCGCGGGCGACGCCGTCTGGCAGGGCCAGTACTCGTACGACGGCTCCCTCGACGTGAAGATCACCGATCTGGCGCGCTACAATCCCGACATGGACGGGGCGCTGGACTTCGGGATGACCGCCTACCTCCATTACCAGAGCCTCACCGACTGGTACGCGAAGGTGACGCGGCTCGAGGCGGACGGCCGCTACGCGGGCTACCCGCTGTCCCTTTCGTCCGGCAACCTCGAGCTCAACTCCGCCTACCGCGGGGTCATCGAGGGGATCAAAGCCTCCGCCGGCGACCGGAACACCGTAGACATCAGCGGCACGCTCGGCGACGAACTCAGCGTGAACGCGGAGTTCACCCTGCAGAACCTCGGCACGCTGATGCCCGACTGGTCCGGCCAGGTCGACGGCTCCTTCAAGGTCAGGGGGACGATCGACGCCCCGAAATTCGACTTCGAGTGGTTCATCTCCGAACTCGCCGCCATGGACCTGCACATCAGCAACGCCGACGTCGCGGGCAAGGCCTGGTTCAAGGGCATGTACCTCGACGACGCGTTCCTCAAGGTCTACCTCGAGGAGATGCACCAGGGAAGCGACGAGTACCTGAGCGACTTCAACCTGCTCTTCTCGGGCGGCGAGGGCGAGCACAACCTGACGCTCGATTCCGGCACCATAGCCGGGCCCGTGTCGCTTGCCTTAAGGGGCGGGCTCGCCAAGGCGCGCGACGTCTATACCGGCACGCTGCACAAACTCACGGCGGGGCTCAAGGGCGCCGACGTCAAACTCGCGAAGCGCGTGGACTTCACCGTGGCCCTGAAGCCCGAGCTCGCGGTCACGGCGGGCGGCCATTCCTGGGACGTGAACGAAATCGCGATCAACGTTTCGGACGCGTTCTACTCCGCCAAAAAGGCCCGCGTGAACCTGGACATACCGGAACTCAACGTCATGAAGTTCAAGGAGTTCCTGCCCGACACCCTGTACGTGAAGAACCCCGTGGCGATCGCGGCGAACTTCGAGATGGAGGGGAGCCGGCCCCGCGCGCAGGTGGAGCTCAAAGAGGCCGCCAACACCGTTTACTACAACCGGCAGCGCCTCAAAATCGACCGGCTCGGGCTTAAGGCGAACCTGGACGGCGACGATTTGACCTCGGATCTCGTCGTGGATCTCGGCAAGCACGGGAACCTCAGGTCGCAGCTCGGCATAAGCGCCCTCAGTTCCGCGCGGACCCTGGGCGGCACGCTGGACGTCGACGGCCTGGATCTCGGCCTCGCCGAGAAATTCAGCGAGGACATCACCGCGGCCGGCGGGAAGTTCGTCTGCCACGGGCGCTACGCCGGGAACCTCGCCGCGCCGGAATTCTACGGGCAGCTCCGGATCGACGACATGAGCCTGAGCCCCGCCGTCAACGTGGGCGAGATCACCAAGTTCAACACCGTCATGGAAGTGGCGGGAAGCAGGGCGGACATCGATTCCTCGTTCCTGTTCAACGGCAAGAAGGGCACGGTCACCGGCGACGTGGCCTGGGCCCCGGCCGTGTCGGCCAGCGTCAAAATCAGCACCGAGGAGATCCCGGTGCGGCTCCTCGGCTACGGCGACGGCATTTTCCAGGCGGACATCGAGGGCAGGTTCACGGACACGATGAGCCGCGTGTCCGGCAAGGTGCGGGTGCCGCAGGCGCGCATCGTCGTGAAGGATCTGCCCGAGAGCTCCGTCTCGGTTTCGAGCGACGTCGTGGAGCTCGTGAGCGACGAAAACGGCAACCTGGTGGAGCCGGGCGGGTACGACTCGCCGGTGGTGCTCCGCGTCGACATCGACCTCGGGCCGGACATCAACGTGCGCGCGCTCGGCCTGCGGACCGACATGCACGGCGCCCTCAAGCTCACCCAGCGCCCGCACCGGCCGCTGTCGCTGGTCGGCAAGATCGAGCTCGAGGACGGAACGTTCCACGCCTACGGCCAGAACCTCCTGATCGAGCAGGGGTACGTGGCCTTCACCGGCGATCCCGCGAACCCGGCCCTCAGCATCCGGGCGATCCGCAACCCCCATGCCATGGAGAACCAGAACATCACCGCCGGCATCATGGTCACGGGCTCGGCGAACAGCCCCAACGTCCAGATCTTCTCGCGGCCCGCGATGAGCCAGAGCGAGGCCCTGTCGTACCTCCTGCGCGGCAAGGGGCTCGACCAGACCAGCGGGGGCAGCGACATGGCCACCCAGGTGCTGCTCAGCGCCGGCCTGATGCAGACCAGCGGGATGATAAGCAACATCGGCGAGGCCGTGGGGCTCGAGGACATGGCTCTCGACTCCCGGGGCGAGGGCGACGAAACTGCCGTGGAGGTGTCCGCGTACGTGCTGCCGAAGGTTCAGGTGGCTTACGGCTACGGCATCTACAACGCCGTTTCCGAGTTCCGCATCAGGTACGAGATGTTCCCGCGCTTCTACCTCGAGGCCGTGAACTCGATCGAGCAGGCCGTGGACGCCGTGTACAAGTTCGATTTCGACTTCTGATCCGCGCCGGGAGCGGGGCTCCCGCCGGCGGGAAATCCGGCCGGGCCCCGGAAAGCGCGGCGCTTTGGGGAGGTAAAGACATGAAGACCGGCGGCAAGCAGATCCTGCTCATCAACGACATCTGCGGCTACGGGAAGGTGGCTCTGTCGGCCATGATCCCCGTGCTGACCAACATGGGCTTCCACATCTACAACCTGCCGACCGCGCTCGTTTCCAACACCCTCGAGTACGGCAAGTTCGAGATCCAGGACGCCACCGCCTACATGCGGGGCTCCATCAGGGTCTGGGAGGAACTCGGCTTCGGCTTCGACGCGATCTCCACCGGCCTCATCACCTCCTCCGAGCAGGCCGATCTGCTGCTCGATTTCTGCGGCGCGCAGGCCCGGAACGGCGTGCCGATCTTCGTGGATCCGATCATGGCCGACAACGGCTCCCTGTACAACGGCATGACCATGCGGACCGTGGCCGACCTGAGGAGACTCTCCGGCGTGGCGTACTGCTGCGTCCCCAACTACACCGAGGCGGTTTTTCTGACCGGCGGGGAGTTCCGGGACGATCTGACGCAAGCCGAGGCGTACGCGCTCGTCGACGGGGTGAGGGCGCTCGGGGCGAAGTCCGCGGTGGTCACCAGCTGCCGGGTGGAGGGCGGCGAGGCCGTCGTCGGCTACAGCGCCGAAGACGGCGAGTATTTCACGCTGCCGTACGTGTCGGTGCCCGTGTTCCTGCCCGGGACCGGCGATATCTTCCTTTCGGTCATGATGGGCCGGATCCTCCAGGGCAAGACCCTCAAGGCCGCGGTGCACGACGCGATGGTCATCGTGAAGAGGATGGTGCTCCGCAACCGCGACAACGAGGACAAGTTCAAGGGCATCCGCATCGAGTC
>CAZFNS010000001.1:152823-232072 GCA_964520475.1 uncultured Enterobacterales bacterium | reverse complement strand
TGCCGATGGTAGTGTGGCATTCGCCATGTGAGAGCAGGTCATCGCCGGGCATTTTGAACAAACTTGCGTGCTGATATGGCTCAGTCGGTAGAGCGCACCCTTGGTAAGGGTGAGGTCCCCAGTTCGATTCTGGGTATCAGCACCACTCTTTTTTTCCGTCTTTGATTTTTCGCCACAAACCGTTAGCTTTTGTATTTGAGAAATGTATAATGCATATATTATATATTTTAAATATAATTGACGGCCCATCCCTATGAGATCTCTTTTATTTTCCGTTTTGGCCGGTCTGCTGATCGGCTCCGCGGTGCTGCTTACCGATTATCTGGTCAGGGCGCGTTCGTCCGACGCCAATTCCTATTCCTTCTTCGCCGACGATCAGCCCGCCAATTACACCGGAGCCATCGAGAAATCGGCCCCGGCCGTGGTCAACATCTTCATCCGGGTGACCGACTCCGATTACAACGGCAGCCAGGACAGCAGCTCGTCCAGCACCGACGAGCTCAGTTCCGCCTCCGGCGTCATCGTCGACAAGCAGGGTTATATCCTGACCAACTATCATGTCATCATGAAGGCCTCCTCCTACATCGGCAGCACCGTCTACGCCCAGCTGAGGAACGGCAAGCTGTACCGGGCCTCCGTCGTGGGCTACGACAAGAGAACGGACATCGCCGTGCTCAAACTTACCACCAACGACGATCTGCCGGTCATCCACTACAACCCGGACCGGAGCCCGCGCCTCGGCGACGTGGTTCTGGCCATCGGCAATCCCTACAACATCGGCCAGACCGTGACCATGGGGATTATCAGCGCGATCGGGCGCAGCGGGAGCGGCATAACCTTCAAAAACACCCTGGATCTGTCCCCGGGCATCCAGGAGTTCATCCAGACCGACGCGCCGATAAATTCCGGCTATTCCGGCGGGGCGCTGGTCAACACTCTGGGCGAGTTCATCGGCCTCAACACGGCCACGCTTTCGTCCGTGGAAGTGAAGACCAACGGCATCAGCTTCGCCATCCCCGCCCGCCAGTCCCTCGCGATCATGCGCGACATCATCGATCACGGCCGGGTCATCAGGGGCTACCTGGGGATAGGGGCCAAGGAGGCCGTGACGGACATCGCCCCCGACAAAAGCCGTCTCGCGGGCATAGTCATCACCAGCATCGACCCGCGCGGGCCGGCCCACGGCATCCTGCAGCCCGGCGATCTCATCGTTTCCATCAACAACGCCCAGGTGGTGAACATCAGGCAGGCCATGACCATCATCGCGGATTCGCGGCCGGACAGCGTCCTGAATTTTACCATCGTCCGCGACGGCGAGCGGATCTCGCGGACCGTGGTGCTGACGGAGCAGCTTTAAGCCCGAAAACAAAAAACCCGGACGGCGCCGTCCGGGTTTTTGTTTGTTTACGATCCGGGTTATCAGTAGTTGCTGGTAAGGTAAACGGTCATGCCTTTCCTGTTGATCTTCAGAGCCAGGAACCGCGTCTTCTTGCCGAGAACCTTGTTGAGGTCGGCCAGACTCCTGACTTTCTCCCGGTTGGCCTCGACGATTACGTCGCCCTTGACCAGGCCGTAGCGCGCGGCCGTGCTGTTCTCCTTCACTTCCGTGACCAGCACCCCGCCGCCGTCGGATTCGGCGAGCTTGGCGCCCTCAAACAGGGGATTGGAGTGTTTCACCGCTTCCGGCGACGACGAGTCGCCCCCGAGGGTTACCTCGACCTCCCTTTCCTTGCCGTCCCTGAATATCCCGATCCTGACTTTGGCGCCCTCGCCGAGGGTGGCGATCTTGGCCCGCAGCTGCCCGAAGTTGGCGATCGGCACGCCGTTTATGGTCGTGAGGATGTCGCCGGACTTTATGCCCGCCTTGGCGGCCGCCGAATCCTTCATGACTTCGTTCACGAAGGCGCCGTTCACGCTGTGGTAGTCGAAGTTCTTGGCCAGATCCTCGGTGACCCCGGTGCCGGTGATGCCGAGCAGGCCTCTCGACACTTTGCCGCTCGAGATGAGCTGATCGATGATGGAGTGAGCCATGTTCGAGGGGATGGCGAAACCTATGCCGATGTTGCCGCCGGCCTTGCCGAGGATGGCGGTGTTTATGCCGATGAGCTCGCCCTTGAGGTTAATCAGGGCCCCGCCGGAGTTGCCGGAATTGATGGCGGCGTCCGTCTGGATGAAGTTTTCGTAATTTTCGATGTTAAGCCCGCTTCTGCCGAGGGCGCTGACGATGCCCGAGGTCACCGTCTGCCCGAGGCCGAAAGGATTGCCGATGGCCACGACGAAATCGCCCACCTGCAGGGCGTCCGAGTCCGCGAACTTCAGCTCGGTCAGATTCTTCGGATCCTTGAGCTCGAGCAGGGCGAAGTCCGTCTGCTCGTCGGTCCCCTTCACGGTCGCCTCGAACACGCGGCCGTCGTGCAGCGTGACCTTGATGCTGTCGGCTCCTTCGACCACGTGGTTGTTGGTGATGACGAAGCCTTTGCGCGCGTCGATGATCACGCCCGATCCCAGGGCGGTGAACTTTCTTTCGCGCTGCTGCATTTCGGGGAAGAAGAACCGGAATTCCTCGGGGATGTCGAAGGCGTTCTGGTTCAGGGTTTTCTTACCGTCTACGGATATGTTTACCACGGCCGGAACCGCCTTGGCGATGAGCGGGGCGAGAGAGGGCGTCCCGTCGGCGTTCCGCGTCAGGGAGCCGATTAACGGGGTGGCGTCCGCCAGCGCGAAAGTCCCCGGAGAAGTTATGGCAAGGGCGACTCCCAGGGCGCAGGCCGTTTTTACGATTTTTAGCATTATCATTTCTCCGTATGCAATTAGGATAAATCATAGTCCGATGTCATACGTATGACCCTTAAACAAACGGAAAGTTCAGACCGGGCGACCGGCGGGTCAAAGGCCAACGGGACATCCTATTGTGTAAAATGGGGATTTTTTCCCGGGATTAAAGGGCGGGCGGGCAAAAAACCGCGCGCCCGCGCGGCAAAAAAACGGGCGGCGGAACCCCGGGTCCCGCCGCCCGCCCGCGGGGAGCCGTCAGGCGCCCGCGCCTCCGTTCTTCGCGTTCCCGGGCCCCGGTTCGGGCTCGGCGATCGGCTCTGCCTCGTCCGCGTCGACGATTTCCCGGCGGTCGGGCTGGTGGGGGGCATGGTAAACGCTCCGGTGCCCCGACTCGTACATGTTGCCGAACTGGGGGATGATTTTTTTGGACTGCTCGCTCATGAATCTGGCGTATTCGGTGTAGCTGCTTTCAAGCTGATCGAACAGCGTGCCGGAATTCTGGAAGAAATCGGTCAGGATCCTCCGCTGGGTCGACATTTCTCTCTGGAGTTTCGTGACCTCGTCCTGAAGCTCCAGCTTCGACGCGTCCCTGATTAAGAAATGACGCAGGACAAAGCCTACGACGATTCCCACTATCGCGGACAATATGACGTACACGTATACCGTGGTGGTGTCCATATGAGTTCTCCCCCTCCTTAAGCAGATTGTGTCAGGGGCGCGCGCGGTCCCCCGGGCGGCGCGCCGCCGATCCCGCAATGATTATATGACAAAGACGGGGCGCATAATAAGCATTATCTCAAAAAACGGACACAAATGTTAATTTTCGGCGCCGGAACGCCCCGGCGGGGGCGGCCGCGGCCCGCGGAAACGCCGTTCCGCGGGTTTTTGCCCCGGCTCGGGCGATTTCGCAAATAAAACGTGCATTAAATCTTTTTTTAATGTATTATTAGCACGCCCACAGCTCCACGCCTGCCGGGCAGGCGGACGGACGCCCCGTCTCGAAGGGGACGGAAGGCTCCGGAGAATGCTTTTGGTACCGTCTTAGCGGGTACCGCATGTTTAACTTTTTAAGTTGGGTTATATATAAATGAAAACTTATGTTGCCAAGCCGGACACAATCAAGCGTGACTGGTACGTCGTTGACGCGGAGGGCAAGACTTTGGGCCGCCTTGCCACGGAGATTGCCTCGCGTTTGAGAGGCAAGCACAAGCCCGAGTACACTCCCTCGGCGGACACGGGCGATTACATCATCGTCATAAACGCCGCCAAGGTCGCGGTCACGGGCAAAAAAGTCTCGGACAAGGTTTACTATGCCCACTCCGGTTTCCCGGGAGGCATTAAGTCGATAACCTTCGACAAGCTTATCAAGTCGAAGCCGGAAATGGTTATAGAGTCGGCGGTGCGCGGCATGCTGCCGAAGGGCCCCCTGGGCCGGGCGATGTTCCGTAAGTTAAAGGTTTACGCGGGCGCTTCTCACGAACACGCGGCGCAGAAACCTCAGGTTTTAGACATTTAAGGATTGAGTAAATGGCAGAAAATCAATACTACGGCACGGGACGCCGCAAGAGTTCCACCGCTCGCGTGTTCATTAAGAAAGGCACCGGCAATATCGTCATCAACCAGCGCAAGCTCGAGGACTACTTTACCCGTCCGACTTCGCGCATGATTGTGTGCCAGCCTCTGGAACTGCTGAATCTTAAGGACTCCCTGGATCTGTTCATCACCGTCGCCGGCGGCGGCAGCTCGGGTCAGGCCGGCGCCGTGCGCCACGGCATCACCCGCGCTCTCATCAAGTACGACGAGTCGTTCCGTCCGGAACTGCGCAAGGCCGGTTACGTGACCCGCGACTCCCGCCGCGTGGAGCGCAAGAAGGTCGGTCTGCACAAGGCCCGCAAACGTCCGCAGTACTCGAAGCGCTGACGCGTTCGGTTCGTTTTTTTCGCAAACCCCGGGCCTCCGGGGTTTTTTACGCCCGCGGGCAAAATCGCCAAATAAATATATTCCTTTGTATATTTATTTGGCTGTTTATGTGTTATTATTGCACTGAAACTCATAAATCAGGAGATTATATGGCAGAGGGTATTAAAGTCACGCCGTGCCGGCCCTATATACTGCGCGCCATGTACGATTGGATGATTGACAACATGCTCACCCCGCAGATAGCCGTGAACGTCAATTTCCCCGAGGTGGATCTGCCCCTGCAGTACGCCCAGAACGGCCTGATTATTCTCAATATATCTCCCAGGGCGGTGCTGAACCTCAAAATAGACGATCGGGGCATAGCTTTCGACGCGCGCTTCGGCGGCGTGCCGCATTCCGTTTACGTGCCCATGATAGCGGTCACCTCGATCTACCCCCGCGAGGATCCGAAACTGGGGATGTACCTCCTGCCCGAAACCGGGTACGACGATTACTACAAAGACTCCCTCGTCAAGGAGCATTTGTCCGCCGTCGAGGAAGTGGATAATGAGATATCGCCCCACCCGGTTATCAAGGATCGGAAGACGGACGCGAAACCGGCCGCCGGGAGAAAAAAGCCCACGCTTGAAATCGTCGAGTAGGGGGAAGATTCCGCGGAGAAGCGTATCGCCTCGGCGATACGCTTTTTTTATGCCCGGATGTCGCGGAGAAAAACGTTGAAGATGTTGAGCACGGCCAGAGCCACCTCGGTGAAGTTCGACTGGTCCCGCGTGTTCAGGGTTATCCGCACGTCGTCCTCGGTGAGCATGTCCCTTACGGCCGCGTCGCGGATGTGGCCGATTACGACCAGCGGGACCTGGCGCTCGCGGGCGGCGGCGGCGACTCCCGCGAAATTGCGGCTGTCGGCGGCGCCGTCGGTGACGATGAGCAGGGTGTCGCCGGAGGCGGCGACGCTTTCGAACTGCACCCTGAGGGTTTCGCCGGCGCCGAGGTTGGGGTAAAGGTGGCTTATCAGCGCGGCGTCGCCGTTGAGGGTCACGGCGTTGATTTTCCGGTTGCGGTACATGTGGTTCGAGTTCAGCACCAGGGCGAACAGGGTGCACAGCGGCTGGCAGAGCGGGCTGCCGAGACAGATGATCTTGTGGTCGGGCAGGCTGAGGCTCATCACGGCCGCCGCCGTCGCCATGTTTTCCAAGGCTTCCTGCGGGATGCCCGACACGGCGGCGAGGGTGTTCTCGAGACAGGTGTTGATCGTGTCCTCAAGGTACTGCTGAATGTCGTCCGGCATCGGTCAGTTTCCCATAATCTCCCAGGTTATGATCCTCCGGAGCCGGCCGTCCGGGCCGATGCTGATGTCCCCGCTCAGGCCCCTGATGGAGCTGTCGTCTCCCGTGATCATGTCGTTGAGGTGCAGAGCCAGGTTCAGCGCGTCGTAGCCGATGGCGAAGCTTCTCAGGGTGTCGCCGTTCGCCTTCGGCAGCAGAGCCTGCACTTTGGACTTGGCGTTGCTGTCCTTCAGCATCCACGGCTGATCGCCGAGCTTGATGCCCTTGAGGCTCTGGGCGATGGCGGTCTGGGAAAGCCCGTCGTTGCTCTTCGAGCCGGCGTAGTAGAGCGCGCTGTCCCCGATGTAGCCCCGGGCCGAGTCCCTGATCTTGGCGGTCTCGACGGGAGTCCCGTAGATGTACACGCCGTCGTAGCTGTTGTAGCCGTTGAGGCACCCGTTGACGTTGCCCTCGATGGAGTTCATGTCGCCGTAATAGCACAGGTTGACGGGGCTGCCGTTCTGCCGCAGCCAGAAGCTGTTGAGGGCTCCGGCGACGCGGTCCCCGCGCTCGTTTTTCGGGGCGATGATCACCGGCTTCTGCACGCGATCCTTCGTCATTTCGAGCATGGCGTTGTACATGTCGTTTTCGGGGGTCAGCGTCAGGTAGAACACCCGGCCGCCGCCCGCGGCGTCCTCGGACAGGTTCTTGGCGGTGTTGAGGGCGATGACCGGAACCGCCGGATTGAGGGCGATCAGCTGGTCGACCTCCTCTTTGATGATCGGGCCGATGATGACCCGGGCGCCGTCGTTCTGCGACTCCCGGTAAAGGGACGTGATCGTGCCGGCCGAGGTGTCGTAGAACTTGAGCTTGACGCTTATGCCCCGGTCGCGGTACGAGTGCAGGATGCCCATCTTGACCGGCTGGCCGATGATTTTGGCGTAAGGCCCGGTGAGGGGCAGGAACACCGCGATGGTGTCGCCGCCGCCGATGTTGTCGGGAGCGCCCCCGGCCGGGGCCGCCCCGGTCTGCCGCGATCCGGCCTTGGCGTTGGCGGTGAGCGGGTGGTCGGGATATTTTTCCGCGAATTTTTCCATCAGCCGGGCGCGCGAGGCGTCGCTGCGGTTCTTGGCGATGAGGAAGTACTGCATGAAGCCGCGGGAGATCTTATCCTGAGACTGCTTGTATCCGGCGACCAGATCCTTGGGCGAGGCTTTGGCGAGAGCCGCGGAGGCCCGCTGGTACGCCTGGGGGCGCTCGCTTTCCGGCAGGTTCTCGGCGAGGCTCAGGTAGCTTTGGCCCGCCTGGAGGTAAAGCCCGCCCGACTCGCTGACCCGGCCGTTCAGGGAATGGTAGTAGGTCGCGGCCCCGGGCGGAAGGGAGATGACGCTGACCGAGTCGAGCAGCTGCCGCGCCGCCCTGACGTTGCCGGATCTGGCCTTCACCTGGGCCTCGATGATGTCCGCTATGTTGCCCTGCAGGGGGGTGACGGCCGTCTCGCGCATCTGCTTCAGGACTTCCGAAGCCGCGCGGGTGTTGCCTTCGTGCGAGTACGCCCTGGCGAGCAGGATCTGCCAGTCGTAGTTGTATTCGGGATCCGAGGCGCTCAGCTGATCCGAGTACCATTCGGAGTTGTGCTCGAGCTTGCCGAAGGGCTGGGGCTTCAGGGACGAGTCATGGCCGGTCAGCACGCTGCAGGCGTTCAGAACGGTCAAAAATAGGAGTATGTAAACAAACGCGGATAATTTAAAATGCATAACGTCTCCGGACATTTGCCGATTCTCGGGACTAACTGTTGTCTGACAGGTGCTATTATACACACTTTGCCTGTCCTCAAGTGAAAAAGGTCGTTAAAATATGCGCGAAATTCAGAATGCCCTGTACGTCGTCCCGACGCCGATCGGGAACATGGACGACATCACCCTGAGAGCCTGCGAGGTGCTCAGAAACGTCGACATCATCTGCGCCGAGGACACCAGGCATTCCCTGCCCCTGCTCGAGCGGATCGGGGTCAAATCCCCCAGGCTCGTCAGCTTCCACGACCACAACGAAAGCGCGCGGGCCGGAGAGATCGCCGGGCTCATAGAGGAGGGACACTCGGTCGCGCTGATTTCCGACGCGGGCACGCCCGTGGTGTCCGATCCCGGGTACCGCCTGGTCGCCGCGTGCGTGGAGAAAAACATCGCCGTTTTCCCGCTGCCCGGCGCCTGCGCCGCGATAACGGCCCTGAGCGCCTCGGGCCTGCCGAGCGACCGGTTCGCCTTCGAGGGGTTCCTGCCGGTCCGGGAAGCGGCCCTGCGCGAGAAACTGTCCTCTCTGAAAGAAGAGGAGCGCACGCTGATTTTTTACGAGGCGCCGCGCCGCATCCTCGCGACCGCCGGGATCCTCGCCGAGATTTTCGGGGACCGGAAGGTCATGGTCGCGCGGGAGCTCACCAAGGCGTTCGAAACGAAGTACTACGCGACCTGCGCCGGGCTCGCCGGGGCCCTGCGGGCCGACCCGGGCTTCCTGAAGGGGGAAATGGTCATCGTTCTCGCCCCGCCCGATAAGGAAAAAGCGGACGGGGTTCCCCCGGAGGCGCTGAAACTGCTGCGCCTCCTCGCGGAGGAACTCCCCGCCCGGAAGGCCGCCGCCGTCGCCGCGCGGATGTACGGCCTGCGCAAAAACGATCTCTACGCCCGGCTGATCGCGGAAGGCGGCGGCCGGGAAACGGACGGTCCCGCGGGGGACGGCGGCGGCTGAATATGTCGGACAAGACGCGCATTGTATGGTATAATCTGCGTGTGAGCCGGCCGGGTAATCGCCGCTTCGCGGCCGTGCGTAAAAAGCATACGCGCGAGGGGGAGGAAAGTCCGGGCTCCGCAGGGCAGGGTGCTAGGTAACGCCTAGGGGATGCGAATCCACGACCAGTGCAACAGAAAACAAACCGCCGTTCGCGGCAAGGGTGAAAAGGTGCGGTAAGAGCGCACCGCATGATTGGCGACAATTCATGGCTCTGCAAACTCCACCCGGAGCAAGACCTAATAGGCCTCGTTGACGCTGCCCGCGTAAGAGGCGGGTTGGTCGCTAGAACCGGCGGGCGACCGCCGGTCCAGATGAATGATTACCGCTGAGCAATCAGACAGAACCCGGCTTACAGGCCGGCTCACCTTCGGTTTCGTTTCCCCGGGTCCCGGGCCCGGGTTCCGGCGGCTTTGCCGCGAACCGGATTTTACGGACAGACTGCCGTATATGAACGACTATAGCCACAAGACGGTTCTGCTCAAAGAGGCGGTCGACGCGCTGGACGTCCGGCCCGGCGGCGCCTACCTCGACTGCACGTTCGGCCGCGGCGGCCATTCCCGGGAGATCCTGGCGCGGCTCGGCCCCGGCGGGCGCCTGTTCGCCATCGACCGCGATCCCGAGGCGGTCGGGGCGGCCGCCGCGATCGGCGACCCCCGGTTCCGCGCGATCCGCGGCTGCTTCGCCGACGCCCCGCGCCTGCTCGAACCCTACGGCGCGGCCGGCGGGCTCAGCGGCATGCTGCTCGATCTCGGGGTTTCCTCACCCCAGCTCGACGATCCGTCCCGGGGTTTCAGCTTCATGAACGACGGCCCCCTGGACATGAGGATGGATCCGTCCTCGGGCTTCAGCGCGGCCGACTGGATAAACTCCGCCGGGGAGAGGGAAATCGCGCGGGTCCTGCGCGATTACGGCGAGGAAAGATTCGCCCGGAAAATCGCCGCGGCCGCGGTGCGCCGCCGGGCGGAAAAACCTTTCGGGACCACGGGCGATCTCGCCGCCCTGATAGCCCGGGCCGTGCCGGCGCGGGAAAAGGGCCGGCACCCCGCCACCCGGAGCTTCCAGGCGATCCGGATACTGGTCAACGGCGAGCTCGACCAGGTCGGGCGGGCTCTGGAAAACGCCGCCGGGCTGCTGGCCCCGGGCGGGGTCCTCGCGGTCATCAGCTTCCATTCGCTCGAGGATCGCATCGTAAAGAATTTCATGAGAAAGGCGGAAAGGGGCGTCCCGCCGCCGCGGGGCCTGCCGGTCGAGGAAAGCGCGATTCTCCGGACCAGGACTTTCCGGACCGAAGGCGGGCCGGTTTACCCCTCCGCGGCCGAGATCGCGGCGAACCCCCGCGCGCGCAGCGCCGTCCTGAGAGCGGCCAGAAGGTGGAACTATGACATTTGACGCTAACGAAGCCGTCCCTGCCGACGAGCCCGGCCTGAGGGAGCGGGTCATCGTTTACTGCAGAAACAACATCTTCTTTTTCGCGAGCCTGGCGGCCGCCCTCGCCGTCAGCTGCATGCTGATCTCCGAAGTCCAGGAAACCAGAAACGTCAACATAGAAATAAACAACGAATACGCGCAGCAGGATCGGCTCTACCAGGAGTACCAGCATCTCAGACTGGAGCAGCAGACCCTGGCGGAATACTCGCACATCAGGGACGTGGCCAAGCGGAGCCTGAACATGACGGAGCCCGCCGTGGACAGCCGCAGGGTCGTCGATTTGCGCAAGGCGGCGGTGACCGGCGATGAATAAACAGGCGAGGCGCGTTCTGACGGCCCTGTTCGGCAACGGCGGCAGCGGGGAGCTGCTCGTGTCGCGGGGACGGACCGTCCTGATCCTGGCGGCGGTGCTGGTCGTCGTCCTGGGCATCGCCGCCCGGCTCTTCTACGTCATGATCTACGATCCGGGCTGGCTGATCGCCAAGGGCAACGACCGGATCGTCAGGATCAAGAAGGACAGCCAGAAGCGCGGCATGATCCTGGACCGCAACGGCGAGCAGCTGGCCGTCAGCGTGCCCGCCTACTCGGTGTCCCTTTACCGGAAGTCCTTCCACGAGGCCCTCCGGAAACCCGCCGTCCGGGCGGCCATGGAGGATAAGCTTAAGGAGCTCGCGTGCCACGTGTGCGACTGCGGGGATCCGGCGGCTCCCGGCCCGGCCCGGGACGAGTGCTACCGGAACATGCGCCGCAAGATCTTCTCCTCCGACCGGGGCGAAATCGTCCTGGCCAAAGAGGTGGACAGCTTCGCCCTGAGCCGGATCCGGGAACTCGCCATCCCGGGGGTCAACCAGTCGCAGATCCTGCACCGCTACTACCCCACCGCCGAGGTCAACGCCCATCTTATCGGCCGGACCGACATCGACGGCATAGGCACCGAGGGCATCGAGAAGCAGTTCAACGATTATCTGCTGTCCGTTCCCGGCAAGCAGCGCTTCAAGAAAGACAACGAGAACAATTTCATCGAAAACGTGGGCACCGTCCTCGAGGAGAAGAAGGCCGGCGACCTGTTCCTGAGCATCGATGAGCGCCTGCAGCTCAAAGCCTACACGGCCCTCAAGTACGCCGTGGAGATCAATCAGGCCACCTCGGGCACGCTGGTGCTCATCGACGCCTGGACCGGCGAGATCCTCGCCATGGTCAACTCCCCGTCCTACAACCCGAACAGCCTGGAATCCTACGAGTCGAGAAAGGCGCGCAACCGGGCGGTGACGGACTCGTACGAGCCGGGCTCCACCACCAAGCCGCTGATCGCGATGGGGGCCCTCGCGCGCAAGACCGTCGGCTGGGACGACGTTTTCGACTGCCGGCCCTTCGAGGTGAACGGCAAGAGAATATCCGACAGCCACAAAATGGCCTCGGGCAACCTCAGGGAAATAATCAGGTTTTCCTCCAACATCGGCATGGCGCGCGTCGCCCTGACCATGAAAGCCGGCGAGATCGTCGACACGCTCGCGGCCTTCGGCTACGGCAGCCGCACCAATCTCGGCCTCATCGGCGAGTCGCCCGGGTTCCTGCCCAAAATCAGGAGCAAGGGCCGGATAAGCGACATCGAGCGCGCCACCATGGGCTACGGCTACCGCATCAGGGCCACGCCGCTGCAGATCGCCCAGGCGTACAGCATCTTCGCGAACCGGGGCGTCAGGAAACCGCTGTCCATCACCAAAGTAAGCGCGCCGCCCGCCGGCACCAGGGTGCTGAACGCCGCGGAGACCGCGCGCATGCTCGAGGCGCTCGAATCCGTGGTGGAAGGCGGCGGCACGGGCACGCTGGCCCGGATCCCGGGGTACCGGGTGGGCGGCAAAACGGGCACGGCCAAAGTGGCCGAGAGCGGCGGCTACGGCAAGTCGTACCTCGCCTCCTTCGTCGGGATAGCCCCCATGAGCAATCCCCGTTTCGCCATGGCGGTGGTCATTTTCGAGCCGCACGCCGGCAAGTTTTTCGGCGGCACGGTGGCCGGACCCGTGTTCGCGGACGTCATGGGCAGGGTGCTGGAACTCTACAACGTCCCGCCCGACGATCTCAATCCGGACGGCAGCATGAAAACGCTGCGGGACAAGGACAGGGCCGCCCTGGCGGCCGCAAAGGCGGCGGGCGCCGGCCGAGGATGAAAATGGCAAGATTGAAGGATATGCTGGGATCCCTGATGAAGGATCCTCCCGACGCGGAAATCCGCGGGCTCTGCACCGACAGCAGGGAAGTGACCCCGGGGGCGCTGTTCGTCGCGCTCCGGGGCGCGAATTTCGACGCGCGGACCGCGATCGGCGACGCCGTGCGCAAAGGCGCCGCGGCGGTGCTCTACGAGGACGCGGGCGACGGGTTCGTCCCGCCGGAAACGGGCGTTCCCTGCGTGGGCGCCGCGGATCTGGCGCTTAAGCTCGCCCCGGTGGCTTCCGTTTTCTACGGCTGCCCGTCGGCGGAGCTGGACCTCATCGGGGTCACGGGCACCAACGGCAAAACCACCGTCACGCACCTTATCGCCGGCTGGCTCAGCGCCCTCGGGAAAAAGACGGGGCTCCTCGGCACGCTCGGGACGGGGTTCTACGGGAACCTGCGGCCGAGCCCGAACACGACCCTCGCGGCGACCGATCTGGAGCGCGTCCTCCGCGGGCTGAGAAACGAAGGCGCCGAGGCCGCCGTCATGGAGGTTTCCTCCCACGGCCTCGCCCTCAACCGGGTGAGCGGGCTCAGGTTCAAAATAGCGGCCTTCACGAACCTCAGCAGGGATCACCTGGATTTCCACGGCACCATGGAGAATTACGCCGCGGCCAAATTCAGGCTGTTCGAGTCCGTCGACAGCCGCAATTGCGTCGTGAACGCGCGCGACCCCGTCGGCCGGGACTTCCTCGCGAAGCTCCCCGGGGCCCTCGCGTACGGCGCGGCGCCGATTGGCGGCGAACGGACGCTTTTCGCGGAAAAAACCGACTATCTGCCCCACGGCATCCGGATCGCGGTCGGCGGCTCGTACGGCCGGGCGGAGCTGACCGTCCCGCTCATCGGGGGATTCAACGCGGAGAACGCGCTCTGCGCCATGGGCGCGCTGCTCGTTTACGGGGCGGACCTCGGGGAGCTCGCCGCGACGGCGGGCGCGCTCCGGGCGGTGCGCGGCAGAATGGAATGCTTCAGGACTCCCGGCAAGCCCATGATCGTGGTCGACTACGCGCACACGCCGGACGGCCTCGAGAAGGCTCTGGAGGCCGTGAAGGAGCACCGGTTCGGCAAGGTCACCTGCGTCTGCGGATGCGGGGGCGACAGAGACGCCGGGAAACGGCCGGTCATGGCGGAAATCGCGTGCCGGCTCGCGGACCACGTCGTGTTCACCAACGACAATCCGCGCACCGAGGATCCCGACCGGATCATCGCCATGATGCTCGAGGGCGCCCGCGGCTACGGCAACTACGCGGTGGAGAAGGATCGCAGGGCCGCCACGGCCGCGGCCTTCGCCGCCCTGGGGCCCGGCGACGTGCTTCTCGTCGCGGGAAAAGGGCACGAGGATTACCAGATTGTCGGCAAGACGCGGCGCCATTACAGCGACCGCGAGGTCGCCGCGGAACTGACGGGAGCGGAACTGCATTGATACCAGCTGATTTGAAGGAAATAGCCGGGCGGATCGGCGGCCGGATCGCCGGCGGCGGGAACCCCGTCGTCTCCCGGGTCGAGACCGATTCCCGCAAGGACGTGAGCGGGGCCCTGTTCGTGGCCCTGCGGGGCGCCAGCTTCGACGCCCACGACTTCATCGGGGAAGTGGAGAAAAAGGGGGCCGCGGCGGTCGTGACGGATCATGTCTGCCCGGCGGGGATCCCCCAGATCGTCGTCGCGGACACGACCGCGGCGCTCGGCCTCATCGGGCGAATGAACCGCCGGCGCGGCCGGGCCCGGGTCGTCTGCGTGACGGGCACGTGCGGCAAGACCACGGTCAAGGAAATGACCGCGGCGATCCTCTCCCGCGCCGGCAGGACCGTCTCGACCCCGGGCAATTTCAACAACGCGGTGGGCGTGCCCCTGTCCCTGCTGGGGATAGAGGCCGGCACCGAGTACGCGGTGATCGAGCTGGGGGCCAACCACCCGGGCGAGATCGCCGCCTCGGTGAGCCTCGCGGAGCCCGACGCGGTGGCCGTCAACAACGTCGGCTGCGCGCATCTCGAGGGCTTCGGCAGCCTCGACGGGGTGTACCGGGCCAAAAGCGAGATCCTCGACTACGCCGCGGCGCGGGGCCTGCCCGGGGCGGTGAACGCCGACAACGAGTTTTACGGGCGCTGGCTGGAGGAGTACGGCGGCAGGATGAAACTGACGGCCTTCTCGGCCGGGGGCCGCGCGGACGCCGCCTACCGGGCCGAGAACGTCGCCGCCGCGGGGGACGGCTGTTTCTCCTTCACGCTGGTCACGCCCGCCGGGGAGGCCCCGGTAAGCCTCAGGGTTTCCGGCAGACACAACGTCGCCAACGCGCTCTGCGCCGCGGCGCTCGCCGGCATGGCGGGCGCGGGGCTCGCGGAAACCGCCGCGGGCCTGTCCGGGACGGCCCCGGCCCCGGGGCGGCTCAGCGTCGAGAAGCTGGGCGAGGTGACCCTGATCGACGACGCCTACAACGCCTCCGTGAACGCCGTGATGGCCTCGGCGGACACCCTGGCGCTGTTCGGGGGCAGAAGGATCTTCATTCTCGGGGACATGGGCGAGCTCGGGGAGCGGGCCGCGGAGCTGCACGCCCGGGTCGGAGCCTACGCCCGGGGCAAGGCCGACGCGCTGCTGACCGCGGGCCCCCTGGCGGCGGAGGCCGCCCGGGCCTTCGCCCCGGGACACGCCGAAAGTTTCGCGACGCGCGGGGAACTCGAGGAGCGCCTTAAGGAAATCCTCGCCGCCGGCGGGCCTCTGACCATCGCGGTCAAGGGCGCGCACTTCATGCATATGGAGGAAGTCGCCGGATTCGTCAAATCGTACTGCGGAGGGAACAAATGCTAGTATTTCTGGCCGATTGGCTGTCGGGGGTCTTCCCGGGACTGGGCGCGCTCAGGGTCGTGGACTACATCAGCGTGAGAGCCATCGGGTCGCTCATCACCGCGCTCGCGCTGTCGCTGTCGGCGGGGCCCTGGATGATCGCGCGGCTGCAGATGCTGCATTTCGGGCAGGTGGTCAGGAACGACGGCCCCGAGAGCCATTTCAGCAAGAGCGGCACCCCCACCATGGGCGGGATCATGATTATCGGGGTAATCGCCGTCTCCATGCTGCTGTGGTGCCGGCTCGACAACGTCAACGTGTGGATCGTCATCTTCGCCCTGCTGGCCCACGCGCTCATCGGTTTCGCCGACGACTATCTGAAGATCGTCCGCAAGGATCCGCACGGGCTCCGCGCCAAATACAAGTATTTCTGGCAGTCCGTGACGGCCGTCGCCGTCGGCCTGACCCTGTACCTCGTCGCCCGGACGCCCGCGGAAACGCAGCTGGTGGTGCCGTTCTTCAAGAATTTCATGCCCGATCTCGGGATCCTGTTCGTTCCCTTCGTGTATTTCGTCATCGTCGGCTCCTCGAACGCGGTCAATCTCACGGACGGCCTGGACGGCCTCGCGATCACCTGCACCATGATGGTCACCGCCGGGCTTGGGATCGCCGTGTACCTCGCGAGCAACGCCGAATACGCGGAGTATCTTTTCATCCCGTTCGTGCCCCGCGCCGCCGAATGCGTGCTGGTGTGCACCTCGATCATCGGCGCCGGCCTGGGTTTCCTGTGGTTCAACACCTATCCGGCCCAGGTGTTCATGGGCGACGTGGGATCGCTCTCCCTCGGCGCCGTCCTGGGCGTGATTTCCGTGATCGCCCGGCAGGAGATCCTGCTCTTCATCATGGGCGGGATCTTCGTGATCGAGACCGTGAGCGTCATGTTGCAGGTCGGGTCGTACCGGCTGAGGAACGGGCGGCGCATCTTCAAGATGGCTCCCCTGCACCACCATTTCGAGAAGTGCGGCTGGCCGGAGCCGCGGGTGGTGGTGCGCTTTTCCATCATAACCCTGGTGCTGGTGCTCGCCGGGCTCATCACGCTTAAGCTGCGCTAAGGAGTCGCGAAATGAACGAATCGGTTGCGGTGGTCGGACTCGGCAAAAGCGGCGTTTCCGCGGTCAATTTTCTGCTGCGGAGCGGCGTGACGCCCGCGGTGTTCGACACCCGGGACAAGCCCGCGGGCGAAAACGAGCTGAGTCCCGCGGTCAGACTGGTCAAAGGCCCGCTCGACGGGGAGGTTCTCGGCGGGTTCAAAACCCTGGTCGTGAGCCCCGGCGTCCCGATCGGGCAGCCCGCGCTCGCCCGGGCGCGGGAGCTCGGCGCCGAGATAATCGGCGACATCGAGCTTTTCGCCCGGCACGCCGCGGCCCCTACGGTGGGCATCACCGGCTCGAACGGAAAAAGCACCGTCACGACCCTCACGGCGCTTATGGTCGAGGCGGACGGCAAAAAGTGCGGGATGGGCGGGAACATCGGGGTCCCGGCCCTGGACGTCCTTTCCCCCGACGCCGACGCCTACGTGCTGGAGCTGTCCAGCTTCGAGCTCGAAACGACCTCGACCCTGAAGCTCGCCGGGGCGGTCATCCTCAACCTGAGCGAGGATCATCTCGACCGCTACGGGGGCAGCATGGAACGGTACCTGGCGGCCAAGCGGAGAATTTTCGCGCACGCGGACCGGATCGTCGTGAACCGGGGCGACCCGGCGACCGTGCCGCCGGACGGGCGCTTCCACGCGAGCTTCGGGCTCGACGACCGGGACTACGGGCGCGTCGTCAGGGACGGCGCGGTCTGGCTGTCCCTCCGGGGGGAGCCGCTGATCCCCGTGGCGGAAATGGGCATCGCCGGGCAGCATAACGAGCTGAACGCCCTGGCCGCGCTGGCGCTCGCGGACGCTCTCGGCGTGAGCCGGGAGGCGGAGCTCCGGGCCCTCAGGGAATTCCGGGGGCTGCCGCACCGCTGCCAATTGGTGCGCGAACTCGACGGCGTGCGGTACTACGACGATTCCAAGGCCACCAACGTGGGCTCGACCCTCGCCGCCGTGGCGGGCCTCAAGAGCGGGATCCGCGGCCGGCTCATCCTGCTCGCCGGGGGCCTCGGCAAAGGGCAGGACTTCACGCCGATCAAGAACATGCTCGGCCGGGAGATCGCCTGCATGCTGTGCTTCGGCCGGGACGGGGAAAAGCTCGCCGCCCTGGGGCCCGAGGCCAGGCTGACGGAGAACATGGCCGACGCGGTCGCGATCGCGCGCGGGGAGATCGCCCGTCCCGGCGACGTGGTGCTGCTCGCCCCGGCCTGCGCCAGTCTCGATCAGTTTAAGAGTTTCGAGGAGCGCGGCGACGCGTTCGCCGATCTGGTGAGGAAGTTTTGATGAAGCTTTTCGGCGGCCCGGCCGGCGGGGGCGGGAAATACGGCGCGGGCGGGGGCGCGATGTTCGACCCCTGCTTCCTGGTGCTGCCCGTCGTCCTCATCGCGACGGGGCTGATGGCCGTGTACTCGTCGTCGGTTTACGTGAGCCTCAGCAAATTCGGCAGCGATTTTCATTTCTTCATCAGGCAGCTGTGCTACGCCTTCGCGGCGGCGGCGGTCTATATCGTCGTGCTGAACGTGACCTCTCGGCAGTGGTCGTCCTTCGGCCGGTGGAAGTTCATGGCGGCGGTTCTCCTGCTCTGCGTCGTCGTCGATTTCGCGGGCCGGGAAATCAACGGCGCGAGGAGGTGGCTGTCCCTGGGGTTCGTGAACATCCAGCCCTCGGAGTTCGCCAAACTCGCCCTGATCGTTTTCTGGGCGGGGTTCATCGACAGGCACCGGGACACGATCAGGAACACCGCGAGCGTGGCCAAGGCTTTCCTGCCGCTTCTGCTGATCCTCGTCTCCCTCTATTTCCAGAAGGACATGGGCACGATGGCGGTGCTCACCGGCATTTTCATGCTGATGTTCTTCATGGCGGGCATGATCTGGAAGAACATCGTGATGCTCGCGGGACTGGCCCTCGCGGCGGGAACCGCGCTGATCCTGATGAATCCCTACCGGATCCTGCGCATCGTGAGCTATCTGGACCCCTTCAAGTCGACGCAGAACGAGGGCTACCAGCTGTCGCTTTCGCTCATGGCGCTCGCCCGGGGCGGGCTGTGGGGCCAGGGCCTCGGCAACAGCGAGATAAAGCTGAGCTACCTTCCCGAGCCGCACACCGACTTCATCATGTCCATCTTCGGGGAGGAATGGGGCTTCGCGGGCCTGATGTTCGTGCTCGCCCTGGAACTCCTCCTGGTGCTGCGGGCCGGCCGGATGGGCATGGAGGCGCTGCGGTCGGAGACCGACCGCAATTATTTCCACGGGTTCTGCGCCATAGGGATCGCGGGGTGGTTCGGCATGCAGACGCTGATAAACGTCGGCGTCATCTGCGGCGTCTTCCCCACCAAGGGGCTGACCATGCCGTTCATAAGCTACGGCGGGACGAGCCTCGTGTCCTGCGTCACGGCGACGGCGCTGCTGCTGCGCGTCAGCTACGAGAGAAGGCTCGCCCGCGCGATCGGCCTTAAGAAGGCCCAGCAGAGGCAGAAGCACGGCGCCCGGCGCGGGGCCGCCCCGGGGAAGGGCGTCGGGCCGGCGGAAGCGGCGGGCAACTGATTGGCGGATTTGAGGTATGAAAAAGATTCTGATAATGGCCGGCGGCACCGGCGGGCACGTGTTCCCGGGGCTGGCCGTGGCGAAGGAACTGACCGCGGACGGCGGGTTCGAGGTGCTCTGGCTCGGCACCAGGGAGCGCATGGAAGCCCGCCTGGTGCCCGAGCACGGTTTCCGGATAGAATTCATAAAAATCAGCGGGCTGAGAAGAAACGGCCTCATGCGGAAGCTGCTGTCGCCGTTCACGGTGACCCGGGCCGTCTTCGAGGCCGCCGGCGTCATCCGGAAATTCCGGCCGGACGTCGCGCTGGGGCTCGGCGGCTACGCCTCGGGTCCCGGGGGACTCGCCGCCCGGCTGCTCGGCGTGCCGCTCGCGCTGCATGAGCAGAACGCCTCGCCGGGCGTGACCAACCGCATCCTCTCCCGGTTCGCGGACCGGATCCTGCTCGGGTTCCCGGGGGCGATCCGCCGGGAAAACGCCGCGGTCACGGGCAACCCGGTGCGGGAAGACGTGCTCGCTCTGCACGCCGAGCTGCCCAAAAATTTCGCTCACGAGGGCCTCAACGTGCTGGTCATAGGCGGCAGCCTCGGCGCGCGGGTCCTCAACGAAACCGTGCCCGCGGCGGTGAGCCTCGCCCAGGCAAAAGGCGCCGCGATCCGCGTGACCCACCAGACCGGCCGGGGCAACGCCGCGGAGACGGAAGAACGGTACCGCGCCCTGGGGGTGAAGGATTTCACGGTGCGCGAATTCATCACGGACATGGCCGGGGCCTACCGCGGCAGCGACGCGGTCATATGCCGCGCCGGGGCGCTGACCGTGGCCGAGGTCGCGGCCGCGGGGATGCCGGCGGTGTTCGTGCCGCTGCCGAGCGCGGTCGACGACCATCAGACCAAGAACGCGCGGAGCCTCGCGGACCGGGGCGGCGGGATCTGCCTGCCGCAGACTGAGCTCACGCCGGAAAGGCTCGCGGACATTCTGACCGGCTGGCAGGCCGACCGCGCCAAACTGGCCGAGGTCAGCAGGATCGCCGCGGAAGCGGCGCGGCTCGACGCGACCCGCGCCGTCGCGGACGCGTGCCGGGAACTGGCCGGCCCGGACGCTTGATTCACCCCCGGCCCGCCCGGGACGTTTTACTCAGGAGTATTTATGACCGGTTCAAATTTCGAAGTGCCCCAGATGCACAAGGTCCGCCGCATTCATTTCGTCGGCATCGGCGGCGCCGGCATGAACGGCATCGCGGAAGTGCTGTCGAACGAGGGATACGAGGTCACCGGCTCGGACATAGCGGCGAGCGCCGTCACCGCCCATCTCGAGAGCCGGGGCGTCAGGGTGTTCATCGGGCACGACGCCCGGCACGTGGAGAACGCCAGCGTGGTGGTCGTTTCCAGCGCCATAAAAAGGAACAACCCGGAGTGGCTGCGGGCCGCGGAGCTGCGCATCCCGGTGGTGCGGAGAGCCGAAATGCTGGCCGAGCTGATGCGCTACCGGTTCGGCATAGCGGTGGCGGGGACCCACGGCAAGACGACCACCACCAGCCTGATCGCCAGCATCTTCGCCCAGGCGGGGCGGGATCCGACGTTCGTCATCGGCGGCCTGCTCAACAGCGCCGGGGTCAACGCCCGGCTCGGCACCGGCCGCTACCTGATCGCCGAGGCCGACGAGTCGGACGCCTCGTTCCTGCATCTGCAGCCGATGATGGCCGTGGTGACCAATATCGAGGAAGATCACATGGACACCTACGGCGGCGATTTCGCGAAGCTCAAGACGGCGTTCGTGGAGTTCCTGCATAACCTGCCCTTCTACGGCGTGGCGGTCGTCTGCAACGACGATCCCGTGATCCGGGAGCTGCTGCCGCGGATCGGCCGGAGCGTCATCACCTACGGCGCCCGGGAGGACAGCGACGTCCGGGTCTCGGATTTCCGGCAGAACGAGGATCACTCCGTTTTCAAGATCACCAAAAAGGACGGTTCCGTCCTCGACGTCAAACTGACCATCCCGGGGTTCCATATGGCCCTTAACGCGGCCGCCGCGGCGGCGGTCGCCGCCGAAAGCGGCATCGACGACAAGTCCGTGCTCGACGCGCTGGGCACGTTCCAGGGCGTGGGCCGCCGCTTCGAGCAGTACGGCGAGTTCGAAACCGGCCGGGGCCGGGTCATGCTGGTCGACGATTACGGCCATCACCCGAGCGAGGTCAGAGCGACCATCCGCGCGGTCAGGGCCGGCTGGCCCGGGCGCCGGCTGGTGATGATCTTCCAGCCTCACCGCTACACGCGGACCAGGGACTGCTTCGAGGATTTCATCGAAGTGCTCGGCCTGGTCGACGAGCTGATCCTGCTCGACGTCTACCCGGCGGGCGAGGATCCGATCGTGGGCGCGGACGGAAGGGCCCTCTGCCGGTCCATCCGCCTGCGGGGCAGGGTGGAGCCGTGCTTCGCGTCCTCCCCCGACCTCGTGCCGCGGCTGGTGGCCGACATCATCCGGGACGGGGACATCCTGCTGACCCAGGGCGCCGGCAACGTGGGCCGGCTGGCCAAAGTCCTGGCCGCGTGCCGGCTGGACATCGCCGCGATGAAAGAAAGGAAATAGAAACAGGGTGATCAAGACCAGGAACCAGCCGGCCGAACCCGGCATCACCAGGGGCGAGTACATTTTCGGGGTGATCTTTTTCCTCGCCGCGCTCGCGGGCCAGTGCTGCCTCATCGGCTACCTGTACGACCAGCTGACGGACGTCGAGGCGATACAGGTCCGGAAGGTGCAGATCAAGGGCAATCTGAAGTACCTGACGCAGAAGGACGTGGAGGACTACTTCATGGCCGGCCCCGAGAGCCGCAACCTGTACACCATGGATCCGGTCAGGGTCCGCGAGTACATGGAGAGCATGCCGTGGATAAACCGCGTCACGATCCAGAAAAAGCTGCCCGACATCCTGGCGGTCCGCGTCACGGAGCACGAGCCGCTCGCGTACTTCAACGACGGCGTGCTGGTTTCGGACTGGAGCGTCATCTATCCCGGGAAGACGGATCTCGGGGGCTCTTTCCCCTACCTGAGCGGCCCCGACAACCTGGCGCGGGCGGTTTACGAAACCTACTGCGATCTGGACAATCATCTCCGCTCCTACGGCTTCCGCATCGCCCGCCTGAATCTCGACGACAACTTTATCTGGGATCTGGAGCTCGAGGGCGGGCTGAAGCTCAGGCTCGGGCGGGACGAAACCGTCGACTCCTCGTCGGACTTCAACAACAGGTTTATTTCAAGGCTGAACAATTTTATCGACGTTTATCCGCACATTCAGGACAAAAATAATATAGAATACATTGATTTAAGATATGATACGGGCGTGGCCGTAAAGTGGTTTGACAGCAGCGGGGCAACCGATGGCAGTTAATGATTTGAACAACGTCAGGACCCAGGACTACATTGTTTCCGTGGATCTGGGCACGAATGAGATAAAAGTCTGCGGCGCGATTCTGTTCGACGACGACAGCATCAGGATCATCGGTTACGGCCGGTGCCGGACCACCGGCATGAACGCCGACGGCATCGTCAGCATGGACAAGCTCAAGGAGAACATCTCCACCGCCTACAACATGGCGCAGAACGCCGTGGCCCGGTCGTACGACGAGTCCACCCTGCCCATGATCAACAATCCCCGCATCCTCGTTTCGGTCCCGGGCAAGTACATCACGTACCGGAACAACACCGGATCGTGCGATCTCCGCCGCTCCCCGATAACCGAAGACGACGTCATCAGGGCCAATCACGTGGCCAACGCGCTGCGGATCAAGGACTACGAGCTGATCACGGCCATCCCGAACTACTACCAGGTGGACTCCAACGAAAGAGTCGAGGATCCGATCGACATGAGCGGCGGCCAGCTCAAGGTCTGCGTCCACCAGGTCTTCGCCCAGTCGTCCTTCCTCGAGAACATCAGGAGGGCGCTGTGCTGCATCGAGTCCGAATACGCCCCCGAGTTCGTGTTCAGCGGCCAGGCGACGGCCTACGCGGTCGCCGGCGAGAGCGAAAAGAATCTCGGCGTGTGCGTGCTCGACATCGGCAAAAGCACCACGGACATCACCATTTACGACCGGGGCCACTGCGTCTACACCGGCTCCTGCCCGTACGGCGCCGGGCGCATTACCCAGAACATCGCGGTCACGTACGGCCTTTCCGAAAAGGAGGCCGAGGTGCTGAAGCGCGACTACGGCTTCGCCCTGCCGAACAACATCATATCCAAAAAGAAAATCCTGATCCCAGCCCGGAACTCCCAGGAGAAGGAGATCAACCAGGGGGATCTCGCGGAATCGATCGAGGCCGGGTACAACCAGCTGATCATCAGGGTCCTTACCAAACTGAACGAGGTCAGCGCCGCGGGCGGCGACCTCGTGCTCGGGGCCGGCTTCGTCCTCGCGGGGGGCGGCGCCGAGACCCGGTGCCTCGACGAGTGCGTCGCCAAAATCTTCGCGAACAACGGCCTTTCCGGCTACGCCGGCAAAATCAGGGTGCACCGGATCGCCAAAAACAACATCGACGGCCTGTCCGACGCCGTGAACGCCTACTCCGGGTGCGCGACGCTGGGTCTCATAAAATTCGGCGAAATACTGGAAAGCCGCAAGAAGGCCGGCGAAGACGCCGGGATGTACGGCCGGATCAGGCGGAAGGTCTTCGACTGGTTCTCCGCCAACATGTAGCGCCGGGCGGGAAAGGCCGGCGCGGCGGGATCATTTTTTTGTTTTGCCGCAAATATATTGGAAAAAAATCGGACTTTCTGATATATACTAGCATAAAATGCAGAACGGACGCGGCCGCGGGATTGTTTCCCACCGGCCTGTTTTCTATAACGAAACGCCGGGTGTCCGGCGTCGCGGGGAGCGGTTATTCCGCGCCGGCTGTTTTGCCGCGGTTTCGCGCTTTTAAAATTTATCGCGGTTCTGCGCGGTCAGACCATGGAGTGACATTTCGAAATGAGTGATATATTACGCGCCGCGGACGCGTCTGCGGATGGTTACGTGCCGGCCGACAACGGGAAGGCGGTCATCAAGGTTATCGGCATCGGGGGCGGCGGCGGCAACACCATCCAGCACATGATCAACGAGGAAGTGGCGAACGTCGACTTCATGGTGGTGAACACCGATCTGCAGGCCCTGAACTCAAACACCGCGAAAAACAGAATCCAGATCGGCGTTAACACCACCCGCGGCCTCGGCTCGGGATCCAACCCGGAAATCGGCCGGAACGCGGCCGAGGAAAGCCGCGAGATCCTGCGTGAAAAGATCGGCAAGTGCGACATCGTCTTCATCACCGCGGGCATGGGCGGCGGCACCGGCACCGGCGCGTCCCCGGTCATCGCCAACATCGCGAGGAAGGAGCTGGGCGCGCTCACCGTCGCCATCGTCACCAAGCCGTTTTCCTTCGAGGGCCGCAAGCAGCTCCTCAAGGCCGAGCAGGGCATCGAGAAGCTCCGCGAGGAGGTCGACGCCCTCATCGTGATCCCGAACGACAAGCTGCTCCGCTACCTGCCGAAAAACATTTCCCTGGTCGGCGCCTTCCAGGAATGCAACAACGTGCTGAAGAGGGCGGTCCAGGGCATCGCCGACGTAATCGAAAAGTGCGGCTACCAGAACCTTGACTTCAACGACATCAGGACCATGCTCCTGCGCTCGGGCACCGCGCTCATCGGCATGGGCGAGGGCGAGGGCGACGACGCCGTCGAGCAGGCCATCAGGAGCGCCGTGAACTGCCCGCTGCTCGAAGACTTCTCCAACTGCAGGGCGAGGGGCCTCATTGTCAACATCACCATGAACGAGGAACTCGGCCTCGAGCGCTACCAGCGGATCGGCGAAATCCTGCACCAGAGCTTCGCCACCGACGATTCGGACACCAAGTTCGGCTTCGTGATCGACCCGAACATGAAGCCCGACGCGGTCAGCGTCACCATCGTGCTCGCGGGCCTCACCGAAGCCGACAAGTCGAACGCCGACAACATCAACACGATCCTGAACCAGTCGCAGTACCCGGGCGGCGCCGAGACCGCGCGGACCTCGAGCATGTTCTCCGATCCGGAGCCGGCCGGCGAGGGCAGTTTCTCGGACGAGGTCGTGAAACCGGCCCCGGCGAAGCCCGCCGGAATGTTCCCGGACAATTCCTGCGTGCTCCCGGACTGGCTGACGAAGAAGTCCGGCTGATCCGCCGGCGGTTCGCCGCTTAATTCTTAATTAAGGAAGGGAGGCGCGTCCGCGCCTCCCTTTTTCTTTGTTTCGGCGAAAAGGAACCCTCCCGAAAAAAACTTGTACGATTTTGTGAACTATGTTAAACTTATGGCATAAGTTGTGACAAAGACCATAGACAACCGGGATAAGAATTGACGGCAATAATCCCTTGAAAACAAAGGGAAGCGAGTACGGTTTCTGACTAAGGTAAAGAGATACACAATATGATGATTAGACAACGTACAATCAAAAGGGAAGTTTCCGCTTCCGGCATAGGATTGCATTCGGGCAGGAAGGTCTCCATGACCTTCAAGCCAGCACCGGCCGGCACAGGCATTGTATATGTCCGCTCTGATCTTGCTCCTAAGGTATACATGAAGACCTCGGCCGAAATGGTAAGGGACACCGAGCTGTGCACCGCCATAATCAACGACGCCGGGGACAGGGTTTCGACCATAGAACATCTGAGCGCCGCGCTGAGCGCCGCCGGAATCGACAATCTGTACGTCGAGGTCAACGCGCCGGAGCTTCCGGTGATGGACGGTTCGGCTCTGCCTTTCATCTATCTGATCCAGAGCGCCGGCATCGAGATCCTCGACGAGCCGAAGCGCTTTATCAAGATCCTGAAAAAGGTAAGGGTCGAGCTTGAGGACAAGTGGGCCGAGCTGAGCCCGGCGAAGTCCGGATTCAAGCTGGACCTGCAGATTGACTTCAACCATCCGGCGATGGACAGATCGCTGCAGCACTGCACCCTCGACTTTACCGGCGAGAATTTTCTCCGCGACATCAGCCGCGCGAGGACTTTCTGCTTCATGAAGGACGTCGAGTTCATGCACGCCCATAACCTCGCCCTGGGCGGCAGCCTCGAGAACGCGGTGGTGATGGACGATTTCCACGTGATGAACCCCGAGGGGCTGCGTTACCCGGACGAGTTCGTGAAGCACAAGATGCTCGACGCCGTGGGCGACCTGTACATGTCGGCGCAGAGCATCGTGGGCGAGTTCAAGGCCTACAAGACCGGCCACCACCTCAACAACATGCTCCTGAGAGCCCTGCTCGCCGACGCGGGCGCGTACAGGTACGTTTCGATTGAGGACGGCAGGCAGTGCCCCGAGCAGGACAGGTTCCTGGAGGAGCGGGCCCGCGAGCTGGTTCTCGCCTGATCCGAACGACATTAGCGAAAATCCGCCTCCGGGCGGATTTTTTTTGCCCAGGCGGCGCGGGGCGGCCCGTCCCGGGAGCGCCCGGAACGGCTCCGGACCGCCGGAAAGGCGCGCGGCGGTTCTTTCGCCTCCCGGCTCAGGCCCGCGGGTTATAGGTTTAACCTTTAACTTTGTATCTGTTTTTTGTATTAGACAAAAAAAATTACTTAGGTATCATATACACATACTAGGTTTTGGGAAGGCTCGCCGGCCGGAGCGCCGGAATCCGCCCGAAACAAACGATTCAAACTTTGCAAACGGAATTTAAAAGGAGAACGGACATGACCAACATCAACGATTCCAAGAACTGGAGATTCGAGACCAGACAGCTGCACATCGGCCAGGAGCAGGCGGACCCCACGACGGACGCGCGCGCGGTGCCGATTTACGCCTCGACTTCCTTCGTGTTTCATAACGCCGAGCACGCGGCGGCCCGTTTCGGCCTGAGGGACGCGGGCAACATATACGGGCGTCTGACCAACCCGACCAATGACATATTCGAACAGCGCATCGCTTCCCTCGAGGGCGGCGTGGCGGCTCTCGCCACCGCGTCCGGCGCCGCGGCGCTGAACTACACCATCAGCGCGCTGGCGAAGAGCGGCGAGCACATCGTAGCCTCCAAGACCATTTACGGCGGCACCTACAACCTGCTGGCCCACACCCTGCCGCTGACCAACGGCGTCACGGCTACCTTCGTCGATCCCGACGTCGAGGGCTCTTTCGAGGCCGCGATCCAAGACAACACCAAGGCCATCCTCATCGAGACGCTCGGCAACCCCAACTCGAACGTCATCGACATCGAAAAGGTGGCCGCGATCGCCCACGCGCACGGCATCCCGCTGGTGGTGGACAGCACCTTCGCCACTCCGTACCTGGTGAGACCGATTGAATACGGCGCGGACATCGTCGTGCACAGCGCCACCAAGTTTATCGGCGGGCACGGCACCGCCATCGGCGGCGTCATCGTCGACGGCGGCAAGTTCGACTGGAAGGCCTCGGGCAAATATCCGTGGATCTCCGAGCCGAACCCGTCCTATCACGGCATTTCCTTCGCGGCCGCGGTCGGTCCCGCCGCCTTCGCCGTCTACATCAGGGCGATCCTGCTCCGCGACACCGGCTCCACGCTGTCGCCGTTCCACGCGTTCCTCTTCCTGCAGGGCCTCGAAACTCTGTCCCTGCGCGTCGAGCGCCACGTCGAGAACGCCATCAAGATCGTCAATTACCTGAACAGCCATCCGCAGGTGGAAGCCGTTCATCACCCGTCGCTCGCGAGCGAGCCCAGCCACGAGGTCTACAAGAAGTACTTCCCGAACGGCGGCGGCTCCATCTTCACCTTCGAGATCAAGGGCGGAGAAGAGGAAGCGAAGAAGTTTATCGACAATCTGGCGATTTTCTCGCTGCTCGCGAACGTGGCCGACGTCAAGTCGCTGGTCATCCACCCGGCTTCGACCACCCACTCGCAGCTTGAGCCGGACGAACTGCTCGATCAGGGCATCAAGCCGAACACGATCCGCCTGTCCATCGGCACCGAGAACGTGCAGGATCTGATAGAGGCACTCGACAAGGCGTTCGCCGCGGTCAAGTAACCGTTTTGAGTACAGACAACGGAGGCTGCCATGGACAGTCATGGCAAGCCTCTTTATTTTCTTGATTGACAGGACGGAGAGGTTTCGGATTTGAGTAAAGTCACCGGCCGCGATCCCGAAGGCGGCTGCGCCGGGTGCCCCGGCTGCGGGGATGAGGCGTCCGCGTGCGCCCGGGAGGGGACTTACAAAGTCGCCCTGGCGAGCACCGACGGCAAGGTCGTGAACCAGCATTTCGGCAGAGCCGAAAGCTTTCACATTTTCGAAGTGTCCGGCGGCGGCTACCGCTACCTGGAAAGCCGCGCCACCGGAGCCTGCTGCTCGGGCGGCGAGCACGAGGAGCAGGCGTTCGCGAGGGTCGCGGACGTTCTGAAGGACGCCGGAGCCGTGATCGTCAGCAAAATCGGCCGGGGAGCGTCCGATTTTCTGGAGGCGCGGGGCTTCGTCGTATACGAGGCGCCGTTTCCGATCGGCCCGCTTCTCGACAAAATCGTGCGGGACAGGCTCTGGGAAACGGACGAATGGCAGACGCGCCGGGAAAACTGACGGGCGGGCGGCCCGCTCCCGGATAAGGGATCGGGCGGCCGCGCGCCGTTAAACGCGTTCCGCTCCGGGAGACGATCCGCGGAGCCGGGGGAGGAAGGAGATATGGCAAAGAAAATAAATTTGGATATGAGCACCGTCGAAAACCGCGAAATGCGGCTCGGCACGATCATCGCCTGGGACGGCACGGCGTCGGACCTGGTGAAGGAATCCGCCTACGACGAGAGAAAGGAGAGGAAAAGAGGCTGCGCGGGCAGGGGCAGCTCCTGCCGGCTCTGCGAGCTGGCGACGCCCTTCAACCAGCAGACGATGTGCGCCAACGCGATCGTGGAATGCCAGGTGGGCAACCTGACCGACTGCATCCTCATCCAGCATTCGCCCATCGGGTGCGCGGCGGACAACGCCTGGTTCAACCTGGCCTTCAAGATGGGACTCACCCGCCGGCATAAGCCGATCCAGAACCTGCAGATTTTCTGCACCAATCTGCTGGAGAAGGACATGGTGTTCGGCGCCAGCGCCAAGCTGCGCCAGGCGATCAGGGACGCCAAGGAGCGCATGAACCCGAAGGCGATCTTCATCTCCATGTCGTGCTCCACCGCGATCATCGGCGAGGATATCGACAGCATCGCCGAGGAGATGGAGCCCGAGGTGGGCGTCCCGGTAATCCCGCTGCACTGCGAGGGCTTCCGGTCGAAGCACTGGAGCACCGGTTTCGACATTTCCCAGCACGGCATCGCGCGCCAGATCGTCAAAAAAAATCCGGTCAGACAGAACGACCTGATCAACATCGTGGCGCTCTGGGGCACCGACTACTTCACCGATCTGCTCAAGCCGCTGGGGCTGCGCGTCAACTACATGATCGACACCGCGAGCTTCGACGAGCTGGCCCAGGCCTCCGAGGCGGTCGCCACGGCGACCTTCTGCCACACGCTCGGCTCGTACATGGCGACGGTGCTCGAGCAGCATTTCGGGGTGCCGCAGATCGACGCGCCGCAGCCTTACGGATTCGACGCGACGGACGACTGGCTCAGGGCCATCGGCAAAGTCGTGGGCAAGGAAGCCGAGACCGAGGAATACATCAAGTCCGAGCACGAGCGGGTCATGCCCAGGATCCTGGAGCTCCGGGAAAAATTCAAGGGCGTGACCGGCTTCATCATGACGGGCTCGTCGTACTCGCACGGGCTTATCTCGGTGCTCCGGGAAATCGGCATCAGGGTGGACGGCTCCATAGTCTTCCACCACGACCCCGTTTACGACAGCGGCGCCGAGCACCAGAACACCCTTAAGTATCTCGTGGATCACTACGGCGACGTCGGGCACTTCACGGTGAGCAAGACGCAGGCCTACCAGCTGCCGAACATTTTCCGGAGAGTGAAGCCCGATTTCGTGATCATCCGCCACCAGGGACTGGCGCCGGAAGCCGCGAAGCTCGGCATCCCCGCGCTCGCCCTGGGCGACGAGCACATTCCGGTCGGCTACGACGGCATGATCCGCTTGGGCGAGATCATCCTGGACATCCTGTCCCGGAAGCGCTTCAACCAGGTTCTCCAGCGGCACGTGACCCTGCCGTACACCGACTGGTGGATAAACCAGGAGGATCCGTTCGCGCTGTCGAAGAATCCCGGGATTCTGGACGAAGTGGTGAAGTAAACAGTTTTAAAGACAAAGAGGATTGGAGTGTACTATGTCGATTGACAAGAACGTAAAGACAAGCGGTACGATAGTGCATCCCCACTACGGCTGCACGGTCGGGGCCGCCTATTCCGTGGCCGCGATCAAGGGCGGCGTGCCGATCGCCAACTGCGGCCCCGGCTGCATGTACAAGCAGTTTTTCCTGGTGAGCTTCGACAACGGGTTCCAGGGATCGGCGGGCGCCGGCGGCGGCAACGTCCCCAGCGCCAACGTCGGCGAGAACGACGTGGTTTTCGGCGGGGAGCAGAAGCTCGACGATCTGATAAAATCGTCGCTCGCCGTCATGAAGGGCGACCTGTTCGTCGTGCTCACCGGCTGTTCCGGGGAGCTGATCGGCGACGACGTCGCGTCCGTGGTCAGAGGATACCAGCACCGGGGCTACCCGATTGTTTACGCCGACACCGGCGGATTCAAGGGCACCAACCTGACCGGCCACGAGATTGTGCTCGAGGCGATCATCAACCAGTTCGTGGGCGGCTACAACGGGCCGAAGACCCCCGGGCTCATCAATCTCTGGTTCGAAACGCCGTACTTTAACCAGAACTGGCGGGGCGACTACCTCGAGATGGTGCGGATCCTGCGGGCGGCCGGATTCCGGGTCAACGTCCTGTTCGGACCCCAGAGCGGCGGGGCGCAGGAGTGGAAGAAAATACCCGAGGCGCAGTTCAATCTCGTGGTTTCCTCGTGGGTCGGCGTGAAAACGGCTCAGCTGCTCGAAAAGAAATACCGTCAGCCCTACCTGCACATTCCGGAGCTGCCGATCGGCGAGGAGGCGACGAGCGCCTTTATCCGCAAGGTCGTCGCGTTCGCGGGGATCGACCCGGCCCCGGCCGAGCGGTTCATCGCGGAGGAAGCCGAGCTTTACTACTACTTCATCGAGCATTTCGCGGAATTCTTCTCCGAATACTGGTTCGGTCTGCCTTCCCGGTTCGCGGTGGTGGGCGACAGCAGCTACACCTTCGCGTACACGAAGTTTCTCGCCGACCAGGTGGGGCTCATTCCGGTCAAGCAGATTATCACCGACAATCCCCCCGATCATTTCCGGGAGGGGATCCGGGAGCAGTTCCGCCATATCGCCGAAGGCGTGTCGGTGGAGCCGGAATTCATCGAGGACGGCTATCTCGTGGAGGAATCCCTCAAGAACGCCGATTTCGGCTCGGGCATCCCGCTGATCCTGGGAACGACCTGGGAGACCGACGTGGTTAAGGAGAAGAAGGGCCTGCTGATCGAAATCGGCGTGCCCACCACCGAGGAAGTGGTGATCAACAAGAGTTACATAGGCTACCGCGGCGCGCTTTCCCTGCTGGAAAGGATCTACTCGGCGACGGTGGGCGGCAAGTAAAGATTAAAGGAAAAAGGAGCACTGACTGAAATGGCTCAAAAATTAAGACAGATAGCGATTTACGGCAAGGGCGGAATCGGCAAGTCCACCACCACCCAGAACCTCACGGCCGGACTGGTGGAAAGCGGCAAAAAGGTCATGGTCGTGGGCTGCGACCCGAAGGCGGACTCCACGAGGCTCCTGCTCGGCGGCCTGGCCCAGCGTACGGTGCTCGACACCCTGCGCGAAGAGGGCGAGATGATCGATCTGGAGGCGATCCTCAAGGAAGGCTTCAAGGGGGCGCGCTGCGTCGAATCCGGCGGCCCCGAGCCCGGCGTCGGCTGCGCCGGCCGCGGCATCATCACCTCCATCGGCCTGCTGGAGCGTCTCGGCGCGTACACGGACGATCTGGACTACGTCTTCTACGACGTCCTGGGCGACGTCGTGTGCGGCGGCTTCGCCATGCCGATCCGCGAGGGCAAGGCCAAAGAGATCTACATCGTGGCGAGCGGCGAGATGATGGCCCTGTACGCGGCCAACAACATCTCCAAAGGCATCGCGAAATACGCGCGCCAGGGCGGGGTCCGTCTGGGCGGCATCATCTGCAACAGCAGGAACGTCGACCGCGAGATCGAGGTCGTGCGGGCCTTCGCCCGGGAGCTCGGCACCCAGCTGATTCATTTCGTGCCGCGCGACAACGTGGTGCAGCGCGCCGAGATCCGCAAAAAGACGGTCATCGAGTTCCAGCCCGGGTGCCAGCAGGCGCGGGAGTACCGCCAGCTGGCGAACAACATCGAAAACAACACCCAGTTCGTCATTCCCAAGCCGATTACCCAGGACCGCCTGGAGGAAATCCTCATGGAGTACGGTCTGATGGACAACATCGAGGACAACTACGACATTTAACCGGAAAGGAGAGCCGGTCCGCGCGGGCGGGGACGGGGGAAAGCGCGCCGAAGGCGGTTTTCCCCGCTCCGCCCGCCGGACGAACCGAGGAAAGAAAATGGCATACTACGATTCCACGCAGGAACTCATCGGACACACGCCGCTGGTGCGGCTCGGGCGCGAAAATTTTCCGTCGGGAGCCGACCTGTTCGCCAAACTGGAACTTTTCAACCCCTCCGGAAGCGTCAAGGACAGAACGGGGAAAGCCATGATCGACGCCGCCGAGGAAACGGGAGCCCTTAAGCCCGGCGGCACGATCGTCGCCGCCACGGCGGGGAACACCGGCCTCGGCATCGCGTTCGCGGCCTTAAACGGAGGGTACCGGGTGGTCTTTGTCGTCCCGGACAAATTTTCTCAGGAAAAACAGACCCTGCTCCGCGCCCTGGGAGCCGAAATAATCAACACGCCGCGCGAGGGCGGCATGCTGCTCGCGTCCGCCGAGGCGGAGCGGGTCGGCGCGTCCATCCCCGGGGCCGTCGTGCTCGATCAGTTCAGGAACCCGGCGAACCCGCGGATCCACTACGAGACGACCGGCCCGGAAATTTACGGGGATCTGGCCGGAAAAGTGGATTATCTCGTCGCCGGGGCGGGAAGCGGCGGCACCTTCAGCGGCGCCGCGCGCTACCTCAAGGAGCGGGATCCGCGCATAAAGGCGGTCCTCGCCGATCCCGTGGGATCCACCATGGGCGGCGGCGAGCACGCCGATTACGACATCGAGGGCATCGGCAACGACTTTATCGCCGCGACCATGGACATGACGCTGGTGGACCGGGTGATCAAAATCAACGACGGCGAGGCTTTCGCCGGCTCCCGGGATCTGGCCGCGAAGTACGGCATCTTCGCGGGCTCGTCGTCCGGAGGGGCGTACGCCGCCGCCAAAAAGCTGATCGCGTCCGGGGCCGCGGGCAACGTCGTCGTCATCTTTCCGGACCGCGGCGACCGGTACTTCAGCAAAGGCCTTTACGAGGGCTGACGGATCCGCCAGCTTTTTTCCGCTATCAAGCCGCCCGGAGGGAACCCCCGCCGGGCGGCTTTTCCGCGCCCGGCGGGCCCGGCCGGCGCGGCCCTTCCCTTCGCCGCGCGTTTCGCGGCTGCGCGCTTCCCGCGTAAAATGGTAAAATAAGACGCATGTTTCCGGCGGCGCGGCGGCGCCGGCGCGCCGCCGGTTTCCGGGGCCGCCCCGGAACGGACGCCGGCGGGAGGAGGGGCGCGGTTCATGACGCTTCAGCAGCTTTATTACGCCATCACCATATCGGAGGCGGGATCCTTCAACAAGGCCTCGGAAATCCTGTACGTCGCCCAGCCCTCGCTGAGCGGCGCGATCCAGGAGCTGGAAAAGGAACTGGGCATGACGATCTTTTACCGCACCGGGAGAGGGGTGACCCTCACTCCGGAGGGCGCCGACTTCATCGTTTACGCCAGGCAGCTCTACGGCCAGTACGAGGAGCTGATCGACCGTTTCGGCAGGGCGAAGGGCCGGAAGAAAAAATTCCGGGTTTCCACGCAGCACTACTCGTTCGCGGTCAAGGCGTTCGTCGAGCTCGTCCGGGAGTTCGACACCACGCGGTACGAGTTCGCCGTCATCGAGACCAAGACCCGGGACGTCATCACGGACGTCGCGACCCTGAAAAGCGAGATCGGCATCCTGTACCTGAGCGAATTCAACCGCTCCGCCCTGGGCAAGCTGCTGCGCGCGGCCGGGCTGGAGTTCCATCATCTCATCGACTGCGACGCCTACGTCTACATCTGGAAGGGGCATCCCCTGGCCGGCAAAAGCAGCATCCGCTTCGAGGAACTGCGCGACTATCCCTGCCTTTCGTTCGAGCAGGGGGACGCGACGTCCTTCTACTTCACGGAGGAGATCCTCGGGACCAGGGATTACCTGCGGACCGTCAAGGCCAACGACCGGGCGACGATGCTGAACCTGATGGTCGGTTTAAACGGGTACACCCTGTGCTCCGGGATCATCTGCGAGGAACTGAACGGGGACGATTACGTCGCGGTGCCCTTCGACTCGGACTCGGTGGAGGAGAGCAGCACGATGGAGATCGGCTACATCACCCGGAAAAACACCCTGCCGAGCGTAATCGGGAACCTCTATATCCGCAAGATCCGGGAGTATCTCGGCATCGCCGGGGAAGACGGGAGCGCCGGCGGGGATCCCGCCTGACGCTCCGCCGGGGCGGCCCGGCTCAGATGTAGAGATAGTAGCTCTCGTTGAACAGGTCGCCTTTCTTCGCGAGCACGATGTGGATGTTCTCGTAGGCGGTCTTGCCGTCGCTCCGGCCCTCGAAAAACCTTCTCTGGATTTTCGGGGGCGTCGCGTGATCGTCCACGATGAAGCCCTGGCGGACGAGCGCCCCGCGCACTTCCTCGAACGGGTACCCGTGCTGCATCCGCTCGCCGAGCGCGGCCGTGATGCCGGCCAGGATCCGCACCCGCTCCGGGGCGTCGTCCCGCAGCGTCGTCTCGTCCGGGAAGTCGAACACCAGCTTGCTCCCGGCGGAAGACAGCGAGCCGATTTTGCCCAGAGTTTCCTCAAACGCCGCCGGGGGCAGGTAATAGGTCACCCCGAGCAGGGCGAAAAACGAGGGCGCGGCGGGGTCGAATCCGGCTTCCCGCAGCTTTTCGGCCATGTCGTCCCTGAGGAAGTCCACGGGAACGAAGCGGACGTTTTCCGGGATGTTCCACTGCAGCCGGGCGATTTTGCCCAGCTTGTACCTCTGCGTGTCCGGATGGTCGATTTCGAAGACCCGGATCGCCCGGTTTTCGTTGCGGAACGCGAAGGTGTCCATCCCGGCGCCGCAGATCACGTACTGGCATTCTCCCCGCTCCCAGGCGAACCGCCAGAGCTCGCGTTCGGCGAGCGCCGCGCGGGACAGGGGAATCGGCGCGATGAACCGGTCCAGCTTGTCCCGGATCCGCGTGCCCTTGAAGGTCGCGGACGGGTCGAAAAGATCGGCCCGGTAATCGTGCTCGATCAGCTGGCCGATCTCCTCGTATTCCTCCCGGCCCATCAGATCGTAGGCAAGGTAGTCGTCGAAAATCTTCTGCCTTTCGTGATTGGAGTGGTAAGCGCGGGCGAACGAGCAAAGTTTCGCCGTTATACTCTCCTGCGTGTCGATCATAGTCATGCCTCTCGAGAAAAGGAAAAAATCCGCGCGATCCGGGGCGTCCCGGCGGGGGAACCCGGGCGGTCGGGCGGAGTCTGGTTTAATTCGGAAAATCCGCGCTAAAGGCGGACGAACCCCGCGCCCGGGCCGCGACACGGACAACAGGGGAAACGGGAGAGAAAGAAGAAGCGGCCGGGGAACGGAGCCCCGTTCCCGGCCGGGGCGCGCGGCGTTTCGCTTCGCGGGTCCGTATATCGCGTCTTCGTCTTCATGGCGTCAATCCGGTGATTTTACTCGGTGAACATGGGGGTGGAAAGGTACCGCTCGCCGGTGTCCGGCAGCAGCGCGACGATAATCTTCCCCCGGTTTTCCGGCCGCTTCGCGAGCAGGGCGGCCGCCCACGCGGCGGCTCCCGAGGAGATTCCCGCCAGCAGGCCTTCCTCGCGGGCGAGGGCCCGGCCGGTTTCGAAAGCGTCCTCGTTTTCCACGGCAATGATCTCGTCGCAGACGGAGACGTCGAGCGTCTCCGGCACAAACCCGGGGCCGATGCCCTGGATCTTGTGCGGCCCGGCCCGGCCCCCGGACAGGACGGGCGATCCGGCCGGCTCCACGGCGACCACCCTGACTTCCGGCTTGCGGGACTTGAGATACCCGCCCGCGCCGGTCACGGTGCCGCCCGTGCCGACCCCGGCCACGAAGATATCCACCCCGCCGCCGGTGTCTTCCCAGATTTCGGGCCCGGTGGTGAGGCGGTGGATCCGGGGGTTGGCGGGATTGGAAAACTGGCCGGGGATAAAGGCCCCCGGAACGGCGGCGGCGATTTCCCGCGCCCTGGCGATGGCGCCCTTCATGCCCAGCGCGCCCTCGGTCAGGACCAGCTCCGCGCCGTACGCCCTGAGGAGTATGCGGCGCTCGATGCTCATGGTTTCCGGCATGGTCAGTATGATCCGGTACCCTTTGGCGGCGGCGACCGCGGCGAGGCCGATGCCGGTGTTGCCGCTCGTCGGCTCGACGATGACCGAACCGGGACGGAGGAGCCCCTTTTCCTCGGCGTCTTCGATCATGGCCTTGGCGATGCGATCCTTCACGCTGCCCGCCGGATTGAAATATTCCAGCTTGCCGTAGACGTCCGCGCCGAGATCCCGCAGCCCGGCGAACCTGGCCAGCCTCAAGAGCGGGGTCGCGCCGATCAGATCGGTAACGCGCTCGCAGGTTTTCATTCGTAACGCTCCTTCGCCGTCTCCATTAAACCTATCGGTTATGTCGGGTATTATAGCACCCTCCCGCCGCTTTTCAATCCGGGGCGGGTAAAAATGTCGTTTGGCCCGGGCGCGGTTCGCAATCCGCCCCGGGCGCGGTGAACTTTAATTTTTTTCCGGACTCATAATACTATACGGCGGAGGCCGGATGAGCGGGAGCCGGCCGGGGAGGCGGCGCGAAAAGATGCGGGACGGCTTTTTGACCGGCGTTCCGGAGATAAGGGACGGATGGATGGACGGCGCCGCGGCGGTGCCCTCGCCGCACTTCGGCAAACGGCCGGGCGGGGAGGTGAGCCTCCTGGTGATTCACAATATTTCCCTGCCGCCGCGGCGGTTCGGGGGGAACTACGTGGAGCTCTTTTTCACGGGGAAGCTCCCGGCGGGCGTTCACCCCTACTTCGACGAGATCCGGGACATGGAGGTGAGCTCCCATCTTTACATCAGGAGGACGGGACGGGTGATCCAGTTCGTCTCCTTCGACGACCGCGCGTGGCACGCGGGCAAATCCGTCTTCCGGGGGCGGGAGGCCTGCAACGATTTCGCGGTCGGCGTCGAACTCGAGGGCGCGGACGACGTGCCGTACGCCGACGCGCAGTACCGGAGCCTCCGGCTGGCCACCCTGGCGCTGACGCGGCGCTACCCGCTGATCACGCCCGATCGCATCGTGGGGCACGAGCACATCGCCCCGGGCCGGAAAACGGATCCGGGCCCGGCCTTCGACTGGAAGCGCTATCTCGGCTCCCTGGCCTGTAACAATTTGTAAAACTTGGTAAGAAATCAGACACAAAAAGGATCCGGGGTTTTTGTTATAATTTAATCAGAGAAGCGGAAATGTCTCCGCTCCGTATCGTAACAAGGAGAGTGCTATGAACAGGTTCATCAAAATTTTGGCGGCAGCCGGCATCCTGCTTTTTGGCGCTGCCGGAGTCGCCAACGCCCAGGTGACGGTGTCCGTGGGCGGCGGGGGAACGAGTTTCTACGTCGGCCCCGATTACGACTATTACGTGCCGGGATATCCGGTGACCGTGGCGCCGTCGGTGGTCACTCCCGTGGTCGTGGCGCCGGTGGACTATCCCTACTACTACCATCACCACCACTACTATCACCGGCCGCCTCCCCGTCTCCATCACCGGCCGCCCCTGCACCCGAGGCCTCATTTCGGGGCGCCCGCCCGCAGGATGCCGAACCGCGGGGGAATGCGCGAGCCGTACTTCGGACCGAATCCGCACGGCCGCCACTGACGGAGGAACGGCGGCGGCATGTCCGGCGCGTCCGCGGGACAAAACAGGCAGCGCGAAGCCGGGGGCGTCCGCCCCCGGCTTTTTCGCGCCCGCGCGGCGGCCGGGCGGGCTCTTTTTGGCTGTATGAATTTCGGGTGAATTCATTTATACTGAATATCGGCCGCGCGCGGGGGAACCGGGTCCGCGCCCGCCGTTTCCGCGGGATCCGGACGCGGTCCGGGCCGTTTCCTCCGGGATGCGAACGTAATTAAGGAGCAGAATCGTGTTAGACGCTTATCATGCCATGGCAGCAGAAAGGGCAAAATCGGGGGTGGCCCCGAAACCGCTTACCGCGGAGGAGACGGCGGAGGTCGCCGCGCTTTTGCAGAATCCGCCGGAAGGATCCGGGGAAGAGCTGGTTTTTCTGCTGGAGAACAGAATCCCGCCGGGAGTCGACGAGGCGGCGAACGTCAAGGCCGATTTCCTGACCAAGATCGCCGACGGGGTGCTCCGGAGCCCGCTGATTGACCCCGTCAGGGCGGTCGAGATGCTGGGCGACATGCAGGGGGGCTACAACGTCGCCTCCCTGGTGAAATTCCTCGAAAGCGCCGAGCTCGCTCCCGCCGCGGCCAAGGCGCTTTCCCGCACGCTGCTCGTTTTCGACGCCTTCGGCAAAGTGGCGGCCCTCGCGGACGGGGGCAACCCCTACGCCCTGGCCGTCATCCGGTCCTGGGCCGACGCGGAGTGGTTCACCTCGCGGCCCCCGCTCGCCGAGAAGATCACGCTGACGGTGTTCAAGGTGCCGGGCGAAACCAACACGGACGATCTTTCCCCGGCTCCCGACGCGTGGAGCCGGCCGGACATCCCCCTGCACGCCATGGCCATGCTCAAAAACGCCCGGCCGGGCGTCGACCCGGACGAGCCCGGCGTCACCGGCCCGGTGACGGAACTCGCCCGGCTGAGGGAAAAGGGCCATCCGCTCGTTTACGTCGGCGACGTGGTCGGAACGGGCTCGTCCCGGAAGAGCGCCGCCAACAGCGTGCTGTGGTTCATGGGCCGCGACATCCCCCACGTGCCCAACAAGCGCTCGGGCGGCTTTGTGTTCGGCGGCAAGATCGCGCCGATTTTCTTCAACACCATGGAGGACGCCGGCGCCCTGCCCGTCGAGACGGACGTGTCGGCGCTGAACACGGGCGACGTCGTCGACCTTTACCCGTACGAGGGCAGAATCGCGGCTCACGACGGCGGGGAAACGCTCGCGACTTTCGAGCTCAAAACCGGGGTTCTGCTCGACGAGGTCAGGGCGGGCGGCCGCATTCCCCTCATTATCGGCCGCAGTCTGACGGCCCGGGCGAGAAGGCATCTGAACCTCGGCGAAAGCGAAGTCTTCGCCCGGCCGAAGCAGGTCCCGGACGCGGGCGGCGGCTATACCCTGGCCCAGAAGATCGTGGGCCGGGCCTGCGGGACCGCGGGCGTCAGGCCGGGCGTCTACTGCGAGCCGAAAATGACCACGGTCGGCTCCCAGGACACCACCGGGCCGATGACCCGCGACGAGCTCAAGGACCTCGCGTGCCTGAGCTTCAGCGCCGACCTGGTCATGCAGTCGTTCTGCCACACCGCGGCCTACCCGAAGGCGGTGGACGTGGTCACGCACGACACGCTTCCCGGGTTCATCGAGGAACGGGGCGGCGTCGCCCTGAGGCCGGGGGACGGCGTGATCCACAGCTGGCTCAACCGGATGATCCTGCCCGACACGGTCGGCACGGGCGGCGATTCCCACACCAGGTTCCCCCTGGGCGTGTCGTTCCCGGCCGGCTCCGGCCTCGTCGCGTTCGCGGCCGCCACGGGAGTCATGCCCCTCGACATGCCCGAGTCCGTCCTGGTCCGGTTCAAAGGGGAGATGCGGCCCGGCATCACGCTGCGGGACCTCGTCCACGCGATCCCCCTGAAGGCCGTCGAGGCCGGTCTCCTCACCGTCGAGAAGAAGGGCAAGAAGAATATCTTCTCCGGCCGGATCCTGGAAATAGAGGGTCTGCCGGATCTGAAGGTCGAGCAGGCCTTCGAGCTCGCCGACGCCTCGGCCGAGAGATCCGCGGCGGGCTGCGCGGTGGCGCTCAACCGGGAGCCGGTCGTCGAGTACGTCAGATCCAACGTCACCCTGCTCAAATGGATGATCCGGGAAGGCTACGAGTCCCGGGAAACCCTCGGGCGGAGGGTCGCGGCCATGGAGGCGTGGCTCGCCGATCCCGAGCTGCTCAGGGCCGACCCGGACGCGGAATACGCGGCGGTCCTCGAGATCGACATGGGCGAGATTACGGAGCCGGTGCTCTGCGCCCCCAACGACCCGGACGACGCCAGGGTGCTGAGCGACGTGGCCGGCAGGCCGATCGACGAGGTGTTCATCGGCTCGTGCATGACCAACATCGGCCACTACCGGGCGGCGGCCGCCATTCTGGCCAAGTGCCCGAACCGCCTCCCCGCGAGGCTTTGGATCGCCCCGCCGACCAAAATGGACCGGGCCGAGCTGATCCACGAGGGGCTCTACAGCGTGTTCGGCAGGGTCGGCGCGCGGTGCGAAATCCCGGGATGCTCCCTGTGCATGGGCAACCAGGCGCGGGTGGCGGACGGCGCGACGGTCGTCTCCACCTCGACCCGCAACTTCCCGAACCGCCTCGGCCAGGGCGCTAACGTGTACCTGGCTTCCGCGGAACTGGCCGCCGTCGCCGCGGCGCTCGGCCGCATCCCGACGCCGGAGGAGTACTTTGCGGGAGTCGGGGTTCTGCGGGGCCGGGAAAAGGACGTTTACTCCTATCTGAAGTTCGACGAAATGCCGGAGTACACGGGGTAAGAAGTTCCCCGCAATCCCGCCGAGGCATGATTTTCGAACGGAAAATCATGCCTTTTTCGTTTCCCCCGGCGCCGCCGCGCAGAAAAATGGCGCGCATCTTGCATTACGATATGCGGACAAGTGTCAGTATTTTTGGGGGTAAACATGAAATTAGTCAGTGCGGTAATCAAACCTTTCAAACTCGACGACGTGCGCGAGGCGATGTCCGGCCTGGACATCGAGGGCATGACGGTGACCGAGGTCAAGGGCTTCGGCAGGCAGAAGGGGCACACGGAACTGTACCGGGGCGCCGAATATCAGGTCGATTTCCTGCCCAAGGCGCTGCTCGAGATCGTCGTGCGCGACGACATCTGCGACGAGGTGGTCGACAGCATCGTCAGGACGGCGCGCACCGGCAAGATCGGCGACGGCAAGATTTTCGTGTACGACTGCGAGCACGTGGTGCGCATACGTACCGGCGAGACCGACGACGACGCGATCTGACGGGGGACCGGCGCGCGGCCCCGCCGGCGCGGGGCCGCGCGTCAGTTCCGGAACAGTTCCCTGATGCCGTCGCACAGATCCGCTATGTCGGTGCCGGTTTTCGGGGTCACGAAGATGGTGTCGTCCCCGGCGATCGTTCCCAGGATGCCTTCGGCCTGGCGGACGGAGTCGAGCATCCGCGCGATCATCTGCGCGCTGCCCGGACTCGTGCGGATGACGATGATGCTCTCGTTGTGGGCGATGTCGATAATCAGGGATTTGATGGTTTTGTCGATGGCCGGGATGCCGGTCTCGAGCGGAAGGCAGTAGACCATGACCATTTTGGCGTTCCGCCTGCGCACCGCGCCGAATTTGGTGAGCATCCGGGACACCTTCGACTGGTTCATGCCGGGAAAGCCCCGCGCGAGCAGGGCGTCCGCCATCTCCGCCTGGGAGGTGCAGCACTCGGCGCTCAGCAGTTCCAGAAAAACTTTTTCGAGATTGCCCGACGGGGCGATTTCCCGCTCTTCCATAATCCCTCCTCCCTTTTTATACGCCGATTATAGCAGGAAAAAAGCGACGGCGCATAATTATGCATTTTTTATGCATAAGACCGGGGAGAACGGGCCGGGGCGCCCCGGGCGGCGGATCCCGCCCGTCCGCGCGGTGCACCGATAAGGGGCGGCGGGAAGGTTAAAAATTTGAATCCGCTACTGTTTTAAACGGCTGTGAGTGGCACGGCCGGGAGTTTTGGGGTAATATGGAATGATTGAATTATCTCATTAATGATGATTTATTGTGTTAATGAGTTATCAGCAAATCGTCATCGGACGCAGTCATCAGTAATCAATCGCAGAGGTTCCGCATATAATGAAAATTGCAGTATTGGGCGCCGCGGGCGGCATCGGTCAGCCGCTTTCCCTTCTCTTAAAGACTCAGCTGCCGAAGGGCTCCGAGTTGTCTCTTTACGACGTGGCCCCGTCGACTCCGGGCGTGGCCGTCGATTTAAGCCATATCTCGACCGACGTCAACGTCGCCGGCTTCACGGGCGACGACGGTCTGGCGGAGGCCCTCACCGGAGCCTCTGTGGTGGTGATCCCGGCCGGCATGGCCAGAAAGCCCGGCATGGACCGCAGCGACCTGTTCAAGTTTAACGCCAACATCGTCAAGTCCCTGGTCGAGGCCGTCGCCAAGAACGCTCCGAAGGCGTGCGTCGCCATCATCACCAACCCGGTCAACACCATGATTCCCCTGGCGGCCGAAGTGCTGAAGAAGGCCGGCTGCTACGACCGCAAGCGTCTGTTCGGCGTCACCATGCTCGACACCCTGCGCGCGGAGACCTTCTGGGCCGACGCGACCGGCGCGGAGCGCCGCTCGGTGAAGGTTTCGGTCGTGGGCGGCCACAGCGGCACCACGATCCTGCCCCTGTTCTCGCACGCCCAGGGCTTCGGCTCCTTCAGCGAGGAGCAGATCGAGAATCTCACCCTGCACGTCCAGAACGCCGGCACCGAAGTCGTCGAGGCCAAGAAGGGCGCGGGTTCCGCCACCCTGTCCATGGCGGCGGCCGGCGCGCGCTTCGCCCTGGCCGTGGTCCGCGGCCTGAGCGGCGAGGAGGGCGTCGAGGCCCCGGCTTACGTGGAAAGCGAAACGGGCTACGCCCCGTTCTTCGCGCAGACCGTGGTGCTCGGCCGCGAAGGCGTCAAGGAGTACCTGCCGGTCGGCAAGCTGAGCGCCTACGAGGAGAAATGCCTCGAGGGCATGCTGGAGACTCTCCGCAAGGACATCCAGCAGGGCGTCGATTTCATCGTCAACGCCTGACGGGCGGAACCGACCGCCAGCCGGTAAACGAGCCGCCTCCGGGCGGCTTTTTCGCGCGCGGCGCGAACGGTTCGGACTGTTAAAGCGCGTCTCCTTGCATTATAATGTGCGGGGGGCGCGGCGCGGGCGGCGCCCGATCGCTTGGCATCACTTTCGGAACGGGAAATGTTTGAAAATTTAACTCAGAGACTGACTAAGACTCTCCGCGGCGTCACGGGCCGGGGCAAGCTTACCGAGGACAACATCAGGGACACCCTGCGCGAGGTCAGAATGGCGCTGCTCGAGGCCGACGCCGCCCTGCCGGTGGTTAAGGACTTCATCGCGGACGTCAGGGAGAAGGCTTTGGGCGCGGAGGTCAGCCTGGCGCTCAATCCCGGCCAGGAATTCGTGAAAATCGTCTTCGAGGAACTGAAGAAGGTGATGGGCGACGAATGCGCCGAGCTGAATCTGGCCGCCCAGCCTCCCGCCGTGGTCCTGATGGCCGGCCTGCAGGGCGCGGGCAAGACCACCACCGCGGCGAAGCTCGCGCGGTACCTCCGGGAAAGGCAGAAGAAAAAAGTGATGGTGGTCAGCGCCGACGTGTACCGCCCGGCCGCCATCGAGCAGCTCGAGAAACTAGCCGCCGCGGCGGGAGCCGAGTTCTTCCCCTCGTCGCCCGAGGAGAAGCCCGCGGATATCGTCAAAGCCGCCTTCGCGAGCGCGAAACTCAAATTCATGGACGTGCTCATCGTGGACACGGCGGGCCGCCTGCACGTCGACGAGACGATGATGAACGAGATCAGGGAGCTCCACGCCGCGCTCAATCCGGTCGAGACCCTGTTCGTCGTCGACGCGATGACGGGTCAGGACGCGGCCGCCGCGGCCCGGGCGTTCGGCGACGCCCTGCCGCTCACCGGCGTGATCCTCACCAAAACCGACGGCGACGCGCGCGGCGGCGCGGCGCTGTCCGTCAGGAAGATCACCGGCAAGCCGATAAAGTTCGTCGGCTCGGGCGAAAAAGTCGAGGCGCTGGATCCGTTCCACCCCGAAAGAATGGCCGGCCGGATCCTGGACATGGGCGACGTGCTGTCCCTCGTCGAGGAAATGGAGCGCAAAGTCGACCGGAAGCACGCCGAGAAGCTCGCCGACAAGTTCAAGTCCGGCCGGGAGTTCGATCTCGACGATTTCCGGGAGCAGATCGTGCAGATGCGCAGCATGGGCGGCATGATGAGCCTGGTGGACAAGCTGCCCGGCATGGGCTCCCTGCCCGACGAGGTCAAGGGCAAGATGGACGACAAGGTCATCTACATGAAGGAGGCCATCATCAATTCCATGACCCGGAAGGAAAGAAGGCACCCGGAAATCATCAAGTCCTCCCGGAAGCGGAGAATCGCCGCGGGCGCCGGCGTGGACGTCTCCGAGGTCACCAAACTCGTCCGGGAATTCACCCAGCTGCAGCACATGATGAAGAAGCTGCAGGCCAAAGGCGGGCTCCGGAAAATGCTGAACCTGGTCAAAGATCTGATGCCGGCGGGCGGCTTCCCCCCGCCGCCGCGCCCGAAGCCGTGAGGACCCGCGCGCGGGGGATCCCCGGAAGGGGATCCCCCTTGTTTTTCCCGCCGCGCCGGGGAAGGGCGGGAGCCCCGCGGGGCGCGCCCCCGCGCAAATTTTGCTTGATTTATTTTTAAAAAACGTTAAAATTCTACAACCTGTTTTGTATACGGCGAAATTGTTTTGTCGGTTTATCAACCCTGTGACAAGAGGAAAATATGGTAGTTATTCGTTTGCAGCGAGGCGGTTCGAAGAAGAATCCGTTTTACCACGTCGTGGTCGCTGATTCCCGCCGCGCCCTGAGCGGCAGATACATCGAGGACCTCGGGTTCTACAACCCGGTGGCCCGGGGCGCCTCCGAGAAGCTCGTCCTGGATCTCGATAAGGTCAACGCCTGGGTCGGGAAAGGGGCGCAGCTTTCCGACCGCGTGAAGCGGCTCGTCAAAGACGCGTCGCGCGCGGCTCCGGCCGAGTAGGATCGGACGGCCGGGAAGCGACGCTATGGTCAAGGAAGAACCTGAAGTGATGGGCCGCTTCGGCGCCGTGTTCGGCGTCAGGGGCTTTATCCGGGTGATATCCTACACCGAGATTCCCGAGAGCCTTTTCGCCTACAAGCCCTGGTTTTACCGCAAGCCGGGCGGGTCGTGGGAAGGCGCGGAAATCACGGACCATAAGCCGCATGCCGACGGATTCGTCGCGCGGGTCAAAGGATTCGACGCGCGCGAGACGGTCCGGGAGCTCACCGGCTGCGAAATCGGCATCCTGCCGAGTTCCCTGCCCAGGCTGGCCGAAGGGGAGTACCGCTGGATCGATCTTATCGGTCTCGGCGTCGAAACCCTCGGGGGCTGCCGTCTGGGCGTGGTGGGGAGCATGATGGAAACCGGCGCGAACGACGTGCTGGTGGTTAAAGCCCCCGAGAACGATCCGTACGACAAGAAGGAGAGGCTGATACCGTACATAACCGGCGTGGTCAAAACGGTGGATCTCGACAGGAAAGTCATACTGGTCGACTGGGAACCCGACTTTTGACGCGGGTCATCCGGTAAACGGACGGAGCGTTTATGAGAATAGGTGCGGTAACCCTCTTCCCCGAAATGTTTCAGGCCGTTACCGTGTACGGCGTCACGGGCCGGGCCGCGAAGAGAGGAATAATTTCCCTTTTCTGCGTGAACCCCAGGGATTTCGCTCACGACAGGCACCGCAAGGTCGACGAGCGTCCTTTCGGCGGCGGGCCGGGCATGCTGATGACGGTTCAGCCCCTCCGGGACGCCATCCTGGAGGCGAAGGCGCGGCTGCCGCGGGCGCGGGTCATTTACGTCTCGCCCCAGGGGCGCAGGTTCGATCACCGGGGCTGCGCCGAGCTCGCCTCCCGCGAGGAGGTGATTTTCGTGGCGGGGCGGTACGAGGGGATCGACGAGCGAGTCATCGAGAAATACGTCGATGAGGAATGGTCGGTCGGCGATTACGTCCTGAGCGGCGGGGAGCTGGCGGTCATGGTGATGATCGACGCGGCGTCCCGGCTGATCCCGGGCGTGCTCGGCGACGAGCTGAGCGCCGGCGCCGATTCGTTCGCCGCCGGGCTGCTGGATTACCCGCAGTACACCCGGCCCGCGGAAATCGACGGGATGAAGGTGCCCGAAGTCCTGATGAGCGGAAACCACGAGGAGATCAGAAAATGGAGATTGAGGCAGTCTCTGGCCCGGACCTGCGAAAGAAGGCCGGATATTTTAAATAACCTAGCTCTGACTGACGAGCAGGAAGAAATTCTTGCCCTTTATCTGCGTGAACGCGAGTCCAAGTAGATCGTAAGGTTGAACAGTGGAGAGTTATCAGTATATTCTAGGTGGGAATTTATTATGAACTTAATTGAACAGATTGAAAAAGAACAGATGCGGACGGACGTTCCGGAATTCAGGCCGGGCGACACCGTGCGCGTGCAGGTGCGCGTGGTCGAAGGCGAAAAAGAGCGTCTCCAGGCCTACGAGGGCGTGGTCATCGCCAAGCGCAACCGCGGCATCAATTCGGCCTTCACCGTCAGGAAGGTTTCCAACGGCGAAGGCGTCGAGCGCGTGTTCCAGACGCACAGCCCGCTCATTTCCTCCATAACCGTCACCCGTCACGGCCGGGTGCGCCGCGCGAAGCTGTACTATCTCCGCGAGCGCAACGGCAGGGCGGCGCGCATCGCCGAGAGACTGGTCTCGAAGACCGCCCCGGCCGCGGAAGCCGGGGAGTAGTTCCGCCGCGCGCGAAACAGGCAAACGAACGGGGGAGCCGGCGGCTCCCCCGCTTTTTTTTCGGGCGCGCGGGGCAAAAAAAATCCCCGGGCCGGGCCCGGGGATCCGCGCGGACGCGCCGCGATCAGCCCGCCTTCTTTTCGGCGGGGATGGTAAACGCGGAGTTGTCGCCGTTGAACGGGTTCGGGATGTACAGCTCGGCGTCCCAGTCGTTGTCGTATTTCTCGGAGCCGTCGGGCATGATGTACTGGTAGCGGTACTGGTACGTGTCCTTAAGGGCGTCGTCCTTTTTGATCTCGACCGTCAGGGAAAAGCTCCCGGCCTTGTTCTTGGTGAGGGGAACGGGATCCCAGGCGTTGCAGTCGCAGAGCAGATAGATCTCCTTCGCGTCCTGGGCGGCCTCTTTGGTGATTTTGAACGTCACCTTGTATTTTTCCTTGAAACCTCTTACGGTTGTGCTCATTGTCTTTTTCTCCTGAATCAAAAATCATAAAAACCCGCCGGGCGCGGCGCCGGGCGGACGTTTTTTCGCTGCGCACGATTATGCAGACAAAATTATCCGAATTGGCGGGCCGTGTCAATATCGGGACGCGATTTTATTAAAAATATCAATATAAAAATCCTGTCCGGGGATTCGGGATCCCGCGCGCGCCGGCGCGCCGCCCGCGGGCCGGGCCGGCGGCGTCAGAGGCGGCCGGCGAGAAAATCCGCGACGATTTTTTTCGTGAAATTTTTCCCGAGGTAGAAGGCGTACCGCCGCTCCCCGCGGGCGCTCCCGCACGGAGCGAGCAGGACGAAGCCGGCGGAGCCGCGGCCCGCGCCGCCGGGGCCTTCCAGCGCCGCGGCTTCCGCGATCTCTTCCCACTCGCGCCGGAGGACGGCGAGATCCCCGGCGCCCGGGCTCCACAGGAACGCGGCGCCGAAGCGCCGCCCGGCGGGGGGAAGCGCGGGATCGCCTTCGACGGGGAGCCACAGCACCCGCCGGATCTTGTTGTAAAAATTCGAGTTCTCGAAGGTCTGGTTGAGCAGGCCGCCGCGCTCGAGGACGCAGACGCGGGTGTTCTGGGCCGGGGTCAGGCCGCGCAGGAGGGGGATGGTTTTGAGCTCGACGCCCAGGGCGGCGAAATCGTGGTACGGCTTGGATCCCGCGGACGCGCCGAGGGCGGTTTCGGCGAGCCGGCCGACGTACCCCTTGCCGCCGCCCGCGGGGCCGGGCGGCGGCAGATTGAGCTCCGCCGCCAGTTCGCCCGCCGTCATGCCGTTCAGCCGGCGGGCCATTGCCATGAGTTCCTCTTCGGATCGCGGGATCATGCTGCCGATACCTCTCCTGCCTGTGTCCGGCCAAATATAGCACATCCGCCGGGGGAGTTGTCAACCGCCGAAACCGCCCGTCCGGCTGTAAGCTTTGCCGTATTTGTGCTAAACTGTCTGTTTTGAGGGGCGTTTGCCGCGCAGACCGGACCGGGGGAAGAAATTGATACGCGATGATGGCTACAGACCGAATGTCGGCATTGTTATCTGCAATCAGCGCGGACAGGTTCTGTGGGCCCGGCGCATCGGCCAGAATTCGTGGCAGTTCCCCCAGGGCGGCATAAACGACGGGGAAACCCCGGTGCAGGCCATGTACCGGGAGCTCGGCGAGGAGCTCGGCCTCGGGGCGGACGACGTGAAGATCCTGTGCGTCTCGGGACGCTGGTACAAGTACCAGCTGCCCGGCTGGCTGGTGCGGTGGAACGAGAGCCCCGTCTGCCTCGGCCAGAGGCAGAAGTGGTTCCTGCTCACCCTCTGCCGCGGGGCGGAGGGGAAAATCAGGTTCAACACCTCGGGCGCGCCGGAATTCGACAGCTGGCGCTGGGTCAGCTACTGGTACCCGGTCCGGCAGGTCATTTCCTTCAAGCGGGACGTTTACCGGAAAATTCTCAAGGAATTCATTCCCCGCGCGCTGGCGAACGGCGGGCCGGACGCGCCGGCGGCCGGCGCCGGCGGGCGCGGGCGGGGCGGCCCCGGCCGGAAAAACAGGGACAGCCGGCAGAATCCCCGCAGCGCGCAGCAGGTTCCCCGCAACACAAGGAGACAGTGATGCTTACCGTTTTACGACAGATTGTTGAGGCGTTCCTGAATGAAAAGGATCTGAACCGGGCCCTGAAGCTGGTCGTGGTCAGGACCCGCCGCGCCCTCGGGGTCGACTGCTGCTCGGTTTACCTCGCGGATCACACCCGGGGCAGGAACATCCTGGCCGCCACGGACGGCCTGAGCAGCGGCGCGGAGGGCAAGGTGACCCTGCGCTTCGGCGAGGGCCTGACGGGCCTGGTCGGCAAAAAGCGCGTCGTGCTCAACCTGGCCAACGCCCAGGAGCATCCCAACTTCAAATACATTCCCGAGATCGGCGAGGAGGAGTTCAAATCCTTCCTCGGGGCGCCCATCGACTACGACGGCATGAATCTCGGCGTCCTCATCATCCAGCAGAAGGAGTCGCGGCAGTTCACCGAGGCCGAGGAGTCCTTCCTGGTGTCGCTCGCCGCCCAGATTTCCTCCACGGTTTACCTGGCCGGGCAGCGGAACACCGAGGTGAACAACTCGGAGCCGATCAAGTGCTCGTTCGGCTCGGGCGGCATCGCCATCGCGCGCGGCTGGGTCTGGCAGCCCCAGATGCAGCTCGAGCAGGTGCTGCTGCGCAAGAACAACGACCGGGAGACCCAGTACGAGCTGTTTCACCAGGCGCTTTTCCAGCTGCAGCTGGACATCGATTCCCTGTCCCTCAAGGTCAGCGGCAACCTCAAGAACGCCAGCATGTCCGACGTGTTCGAGACTTACCAGGACATCATCGAGAACAGCGATTTCAGCCGGAAGGTCGACGTCAAAATCTGCGACGAGGGCTGGTCCGCGTCGTCGGCGGTGAAGCTGATCGCCGAGGAGATGATCGCGGCCTGCTCGGGGGAGAACCGGAAGGAGCGGGCTCTGGACATCAGGGACCTCGCCCAGCGCCTGCTGTCCCGGCTGGCCCACAGCAGCCTGGAGGAATTCGCCTTCTCGGAGCCGGTGATTTTAATCGCGGAGGAAATAACCGCTTCCCTCATCGCCGAGCTGCCGCGGGAAAGGATCGCCGGCATCATTTCGGTCAGCGGCAGCGCCAACTCCATCGCCGCGATCCTCGCGCGCAACCTGAACATCCCCACCCTGATGGGCGTCGACATCTCCACGCGGAAGCTCGACCGGCACCTGTTCATCCTGGACGGCAACCGGGAGGAGCTCTTCATCGACCCGCCGGTCGGGGTGATAACCGAGTACCGGGGCAACATCCTCAGGGACGAGGAGAACACCCGGCTGTTCGTTTCGGAGCAGAACGAGCCCGCGGTCACCGCGGACGGCGTGCGCGTCACCGTCGAGCTGAACGCGGGCCTGGCCTTCGACAAGGACGGCGGAACCGTCACGTCGATGATCGACGGCGTGGGCCTGTACCGGACGGAAGTGGAGTTCATGATGCACAACTCCTTCCCGACCGAGCTGGAGGAATGCGTCCACTACGAGGAGCTGCTCCGGACCTTCGCCGGCAAGCGCGTCCGCATGCGGACCATGGACATAGGCGGGGACAAGCCGCTGCCGTACCTGTCGTTCGAGGAGGCCAACCCGTTCCTCGGCTGGCGGGGCATCAGGATCAGCCTGGACAAGCCGGAGCTCCTCCGCACCCAGTTCCGGGCCATGCTCAAGGCCAACCGCAAGTACGAGAACCTGGAGATCATGCTGCCGATGGTGTCGAGCCTGGAGGAGGTCCTCCGGGCCAAGGAGATGTTCGACCAGGCTTACCGGGAAATATGCGAGGAATACAGCTCCGTGATCGCCTACCCCAAGTTCGGCGCGATGATCGAAGTCCCAGCGGCCATGTTCCTCCTCGAGGATCTCGCCCGGCACCTCGACTTTTTCTCCATCGGCAGCAACGACCTCACGCAGTACATCCTGGCCGTGGACCGCAACAACCCGTACGTCGCCAAACTGTACGACTCCTTCAATCCCGCCATGGTGCGGGTGCTGCGGCGCCTGCACCGGATCTGCGTGACCGAGCTCGGCAAGCCTCTCGCCATGTGCGGCGAAATGGCGGGCGATCCGCTCGGGGCGGTCCTGCTCCTATCCATGGGCTTCCGCGAGCTGAGCATGAACTACACCGAGATAGCCCGGATAAAGTACCTGCTGCGCCGGGTCAGCGCCGCCGAGCTGGAGGAAATCTTCGCGAAGGCCATCAAGCTCTCGAGCACCGCCGGGATCAGGCAGCTCTACACCGACTACCTGAAGAGCAAGGGCCTCGCCGACATCCTGCACGTGAACTGACGACCGCCGGGCCGGTTCTCCCGGCCCCGGCATACGGAATTTGCACATGAAAAAATACCTCGATCTGCTGGAACACATCCTGAAAAACGGCGCCGTCAAAACGGACCGGACCGGCACGGGCACCAAATCCGTGTTCGGGTACCAGATGCGTTTCGACATGAGGGACGGCTTCCCGCTCCTCACCACCAAGAAGTGCCACCTGCGCTCGATCGTTTACGAGCTGCTGTGGTTCCTGCGCGGGGACACCAACATCGGCTACCTGCGCGACCACGGGGTGACCATCTGGGACGAATGGGCCGACGAAAACGGCGATCTGGGGCCGGTGTACGGCCGCCAGTGGCGCGCCTGGCCGGCCCCGGACGGCGGGAGCGTGGATCAGATCGCCCGGGTTATGGATCAGATCAGGAACACCCCGGACAGCCGGCGCATGATCGTCTCGGCGTGGAACCCCGCCTGCGTCGACGAGATGAAGCTGCCGCCGTGCCACGCCCTGTTCCAGTTCTACGTCGCGGACGGGAAGCTGAGCCTGCAGCTTTACCAGCGCAGCTGCGACACGTTCCTCGGCCTGCCCTTCAACATCGCGAGCTACGCCCTCCTGCTGCACATGGCCGCGCAGCAGAGCGGCCTCGAGCCGCACGAGTTCGTGTGGACGGGCGGGGACGTGCATCTGTACCTCAACCACCTGGAGCAGGCGCGCGAGCAGCTGCGGCGCGTCCCGCGGCAACTGCCGACGCTGCGGTTCGCCCGCCGCCCGGAGTCGATTTTCGACTACCGGTTCGAGGATTTCATCGTCGAGGGGTACGATCCGTACCCGGCGATCAGGGCCCCGGTGGCCGTGTAGGGGAGGGAGCCGGTGAAGAGCGAGACGGAATGGGACCGCCTGCGGTGGAAGTCGCGCCGGGGCATGAAGGAGCTCGACCTGATGCTCGAGCCCTACGTCGCCGAGCGCCTGCCCCTGGCCGGGGACCGGGAGTTCGAAGAGTACGACGCCTTCCTCGACTGCTCGGATCTCGAGCTGTTCCGCGTCCTGCTGCGGCGGCAGGCTCCCGCGCGGCCGTCCGACGCCCGGGCCGCGGCGGCCGTGATCGCGTACCGCGAGGAAAAACTTAAGGGAACGAGCGGCTGACATGGAATTCTCCGAACTGGAGCTGGACGAGCGGCTGCTGCGGGCCGCGGAGGATCTCGGCTACCGGAAGCCGACGGTCGTGCAGCGGGAAGTAATCCCCGAGGCGCTCGCGGGGCACGACGTCCTCGCCGACGCGCCCACGGGCACGGGCAAAACCGCGGCCTTCGTGCTGCCGTGCCTGCAGCACCTGATCGACTTCTCGTACAAACGGCACGGCCTGAGCCGGATCCTCGTCCTGACCCCGACCAGGGAGCTGGCCCTGCAGGTGCACGAGCAGGTCAGGCTGCTCGCCAAATATCTGCCCCGGGTCACGTCCGGCGCGATCATCGGCGGCGTCGATCACGAGGAGCAGCTGCCGGATCTCGGCAGCCGCACGGACGTCGTCGTCGCCACCCCGGGACGCCTGCGCGAGTACCTCAGGAAAAAGCTGTTCGACATCAAAGGCGTCGAGATCCTCGTTCTCGACGAGGCGGACCGGATGCTCGACATGGGTTTCTACGACGACGTCACGGCGATCGCCGCCGCGGCGAGCCGGCGGGAGCAGACTTTCCTGTTCTCCGCCACCCTGGAGGGGGAGCTGCTCGCGAAATTCGCCAACGAGGTTCTGGAAAACCCGGTCGAGATCCGCGTGGATTCGCCCCGCTCCGAGAAGAAGAAGATCGCCCAGTACGCGATCTACGCCGACAGCCTCGAACACAAGACCGAGCTGCTGAAACATCTGCTCAAATCCGAAAAAATCGTCAAAGCCGTCGTCTTCGTCAAAACCAGGGAGCGCCTGCGGTATCTGGCCGCGGAACTCGACCGGGAGGGCATCGGCTTCGCGTACCTGCGCGGCGAGATGGATCAGGCCCGGCGGCTGGAAGCCCTCGAAAAATTCGCCGCGGACCCCGCCGGGATCCTGCTCGCCACGGACGTGGCGGCGCGGGGGCTCGACGTCGCCGACGTCACCCACGTGATCAATTTCGACATGCCGCGCGGCGCCGACGTCTACGTGCACCGCATCGGCCGGACGGCCCGGGCCGGGCGGAAGGGGGTCGCGATAAATCTGGTCGAGGCCCACGACGTGCCGATGCTCGGCAAGGCCGAGCGCTACACGGGCGAACGGATCGTCACGCGGGTCGTCGAGGGGCTCAGGGCCAAAAACCGGATCGCCGTGTTCGCCAAAAAGAAGAAAAAGGACCGCGCTCCGGAAAAGGCCGGGAAGGCCGCGGCCGCGCCGCGCCCGAAGATCCGGGAGCGCGACCGGCGCAACAAGGGCCGGCCCGACTTCCGGGAGAAAAAGCTCAGGAAACTTATGGGGGAGGGCATGAGCGCGGAGGAAGCCCTGAAGGCGCTCGGCGCCTGAGGCGCTACTCCTCTTCCCCGTCTCCGCCGTCCCCCGCGGGCCCTTCCCCTTCCGGCGCGGGGGCCGGGCCGAACCAGCGCCACATGAGCACGGCCACCCCGGTCAGGTAGAAGGCGAGAAAGCCGGTCAGCACCAGGAACAGGAGGAGGTAGCTGCAGACCAGGTAGAGCGGCGTTCCGGGGGCCACGCCGCACCACGGGATGACGATCATGTAGGAGAACATGACCGCGAGGCAGAAAGCCAGCCCCATGAGCCAGATCAGCAGCTGGCCGAACAGCAGCGCCGGCTTCTTGAAGAGGAGATCGATGCCCGCGACGCAGCAGGAGGCGGCCGAGGCGCCGCCGCGGCCGGCCAGGATCACGGCGTGCGCGGCCGCGACGCCGTAAACCAGGGCGAAGCACAGGTACGCGAGGGACGCGTACGCCGCGCGGTCGAAGGGGCCGCCCCGGGCGGCGCAGAAGGCGATGACGGCGAGCAGCAGCGGGAACAGCGCCATGATCGTGAAGACGCCGATCCGGGCCCGGAGATTCGCGCAGGCGAGGGGGAGAACCCGCGTCGGGGGCTCCCCGGGATCCTCGATCGCGGCGACGACGGCGAGCACGGCTATGCTCATGAACACCGGCACGGTGATCAGCCCGAGGAACAGGCAGGGCAGCGACAGCAGGATGCCCGCGGCGCAGCAGCCGGTCAGCAGCGCGAGGCCGGGGTTCCCGACGAGGAGGGCCGCGCCCTGCAGGGGCGCCAAAAACGACGTGGCCAGATCGAGATCGCGCGGCTCGCCGATTCCGTCAATAAAATCTTTCATGGTTCGCGGGTAAGTTCCGGTGAAAAGGAATGCCGTTATATTAGCAGAAGCGGCGCCGCCGCGCCACCGCCGCGCGTCCCGTCACGGGTTCGTCCCGAGCGCGCTGCGGTACATCTCCTCGTACTCCTCGACCGACGACGACCAGGTGTAGCGGACCCGCATGGCGTTCTGCCGGATGCGCATGAACTCGCTTTTTTCCTGCAGGTAGAAGATCAGCGCGCGGCGGATGCAGTTCAGGAAAGCCTGGGGCTCGGCCTGCTGGAAGATGAAGCCGGTGGCTTCCCGCGGATCCTCGTCGTAGCAGATCACCGTGTCCTTGAGCCCGCCGACCGCCCTGACGATGGGCAGGGTGCCGTAGGCGAGGCTGTACATCTGGTTGAGGCCGCAGGGCTCGTAAATGGACGGCATCAGGAAAAAGTCGGAGCCGGCCTCGACCATGTGCGCGAGCTTCTCGTCGTAAACGCTGCGGAACACGAAGCTCTCCCGGTATTTGTCGTTGAACCCGTGCAGGACGTTCTCGAGCTCGGGCGCGCCCGCCCCGACGATGATCAGCTGGATCTGGTTCTGCAGCAGCTCGTCGAGGATGGGGATGAGCAGGTTGATGCCCTTCTGCTCGGTGAGCCGGCACACCATGCCGAACAGCGGCTTGTTGCAGACCGGCAGCCCGGAGCTTTCCTGCAGCAGGAACTTGCAGAGGCTCTTGTCGGCGATGGTGCCGGCCGTGAAATTGAAGGTTATCCGCGGATCCACCGACGGATCCCAGTCCGAGTAGTCGCACCCGTTGACGATGCCGCACAGATCGTTGATCCGGTCCAGGTAATTCTGCGCCATGCCGTGGCCGCCCAGGAAGGTGGTGAGCTCCTCCGCGTAGCTCGGGCTGACGGTGTTGATTTTGTTGGCGTAGTAGATCCCGCATTTCAGGAAGTTGATGGTGTTGTACCCCTGGGTCAGCTTTTCGTTGTTGACCTGGGCCAGCTCGGGGAGCATCCAGAGCTGCCCGCGGTCGTACACCCCCTGGAAGGCGCCGTTGTGGATGGTGATGACGGTGCGGGTGTTCCGGAAAAACGGCGATCCGTGGTAGCGCAGGGCCAGGATCATGGGGGTGAGGGCCGTGTGCCAGTCGTTGCAGTGGACGATGTCGGGGGCGAAGTTCAGATGCTCGGCCGCGAGCAGCGCGGCCGCGGAGAAGAAGGCGAACCGCTCGCCGTTGTCGCCGTAGGCCTGGTTGTGCTCGGCGTAGATGCTGGCGCGGTCGTAGTAGTGCCCGTTGTCGACGAGCCACACGGTGACCGCGTTCATCAGCTTCGCCTCCCGGATTTTGAACGGGATGCTGCCGCTGTTCTGGGGATTGGTGAGGGTCAGGTCGGCTATGACCGGATACTGCTGAAAATTGTTTATTTTCGAATAACACGGAAGCATTATTCTGACGTCGTGGCTGCGCTTGACGAGCTCCATGGGGAGAGCCTTGGCCACGTCGGCGAGTCCGCCCGTCTTGACGAAGTCGCACAGTTCTGACGTCAGATAAAGAATTTTCATATCAGAAACCTATCTTCGCGCCCTTGGGTATCACCGCGACTCCTCCTTCGGACACGGTGAAAAAGTTGCGGTCGTGCTCGGGGTTTACCCCGATGACCGTCCCGGGGGCGATTCTGACGTGCTTGTCGATGATGGCTTTCTTGACGACGCAGCCCGCTCCGACGTCCACGTCGCCGAGCAGCACGGAATCGGTGACCTCCGCGCTCTCGCCGATGCGGCAGTTGAACCCGCAGATGCTGTGGTGCACCGTGGCCCCGACGACGCGGCACCCCGAGGAGATCATGCTCTCGGACACGGAGCACTTGACGTCGGCGGTGTCGATGAAGTTGGCGGGCGGCAGGGGCGGGTAGTTGGTGTGCAGCGGCCAGTCGGGATTGTGCAGCTCGAAGCCGGGATTCCGCGAGAGGAGCTCCATGCTCGTCCGCCAGTACATGTCGATGCTCCCGACGTCCCGCCAGTACCCCGGGGTCTTCTCGTTCGGGATGCGGTTGTCGAGGAAGTTGTACACGTACACGGGCTTTTTGGGGAAGATGGCCGGGATGATGTCGCAGCCGAAGTCGTGGGACGATTCCGCGCTGACGGAATCAATGGCCAGCTCCTCGTAGAGCGTGTCCGACTCGAAGATATAGTTGCCCATGGACGCGAGGGCGTACTCCGGGTCGCCGGGGATGGGCTTGGGGTTGCGGGGCTTCTCCTCGAACCCGATCATCCGCCAGTCCTTGTCCACTTCGATGACCCCGAAGCTTTTGGCCTGCCTGATGGGAACCTTGATGGCGGAGACCGTCAGCACCGCGCCGGTTTTCCGGTGGAAATTGAGCATCTGCCGGATGTCCATCTTGTACACGTGGTCGCTGCCGAAGATGCACACCTGCTCGGGCGAGTTGTACTTGATGAAGCTGAGGTTCTGATAAATGGCGTCCGCCGTGCCGTCGTACCACCTTTTGCCCAGGATCATCTGAGCGGGGATGGGGTCGATGAAGCATCCGGGAATGCCGTTGACCGTCCAGCCCTTTTTGATGTGCATGTACAGCGACTGGCTTTTGAACTGGGTAAGCACGAATATCCTGATGATGTCCGAGTTCACGAAGTTGTTGAGCACGAAATCGATCAGGCGGTAACTCCCCGCGAACGGCACCGCCGGTTTCGACCGGGACACCGTGAGAGGCTGGAGGCGAGTTCCCTCGCCGCCGGCCAGAACCATTGCAAGAACGCCACCCATAAGCAGACCTCGAGAAACAGTAACCCTTCATAAATTATAACCCACGCGCCGCCCTCCCGTGAGCCGGGGTTTTATTTTTTTTAACGAAAGGGAGAAAATGACGGGAACCGCGTAAAACCGCGGGTTCGGGGGGTTTATTTTTCGCGGGCGCCGTTTTCCCGGGCTTCTTCGAGTTCCCGGGCCAGGGTTTCGTCCTCGAGGTCTTCCGGCGCGGCCGGGGAGGAAATGCGGTACCTTTCGGAGAACCAGCCGCCGAGGTCGGCGGTCCGGCACCTTTCGGAACAGAAGGGCCTGTACCGGTTCGCCGGGCTCCATTCGGTCTCCCGCCCGCACGCGGGGCATCTGACTTTCGTCACCGCGCCTGCCCTCCTCCCCCGCTCAGGGCGAGGTATTTGCGATGGAGCGCGCGCACGGCTTCCTTCAGCTCCGCGAGGGTCGGGAAATCGGACACCAGGACGTCGTCGCTGCGCGCCCGCCGCCGTTCGGCCGGCCACTGGCGCCTGATGATGGCGGCGGCGATCTCCCGGCTGCAGCCGTCCCGCTCCATGGTCCGGGCGATCTGGACCTCCTCGCCGATGTCCATGCAGAGCACGCGGTCGGTCAGCCGGTCGAGGCCCTTCTCGAACAGGAGGGGCGCCATCAGCACGGTGTACGCCCCCTCCGGGCGGGCGAGCCGCTCGGCGATGATCCGGCCGATCAGGGGATGGAGGAGGGCGTTTACGAAGTCGAGGCTGTCCGGGTCCGTGAAAACCACGGTCCTGAGTCTGGCGCGGTCGAGGGTGCCGTCTCCGCGCAGGATCCCGGGGCCGAAGCGGCCGGTCAGGCCGGCGAGACCCTCCGTGCCGGGAGCCACCGCCTCGCGCGCGCACACATCGGCGTCCACAAGGCCGCAGCCGAACTCCGCGAGAAAATTTCCGACCGTGCTCTTCCCGGAGCCGATTCCTCCGGTCAGGCCGAGTATCCAGGCGTTTTTCATCCGTTTGAACCGCTTTCCCGCTCCGTCAGATAATCCGCCAGCCGGCAGTAGCCCGCGGGCGGGATGTTTTCGGCGCGCGCGCCGGGGCTTACGCCGCACCGCTCCAGCTCGGCGCCGGTGAAGAGGGCCCCGAGGCTGTTGCGCAGGGCCTTGCGCCGCTGGCCGAAGGCCGCGGCGAGAACCTGCTCGAGCTTCTTCACGTCCCGGGCCTCGCACGGCTTGACGGCGTGGGGGACGAGCCTGACCACCGCGCTGGTGACCTTGGGGACGGGGCGGAAAGCGCCGGGCGCGACCTCCATCACCGGGATGACCCGGCAGTGGTACTGGGTGATCACCGACAGGCGGCCGTAGTCCTTGGAGCCCGGCGCGGCCGCGAGCCGCAGCGCGACTTCCTTCTGCAGCATGAAATGCATGTCCCTGATGACGTCGGTCTGGGCGAAAAGCCGCAGCATGAGCGGGGTCGAGATGTTGTAGGGCAGGTTGCCGAAGATCCTCACGGGGTTTTCCGGGGAGGCGACGGAACGGAAATCGAATCTGAGGGCGTCGGCCTCGTGGATCTCGAGCCGCGGCGCGAGCCCGGGGTCGTCGCGCAGCCGCGCGGCGAGGTCCCGGTCGAGCTCGATCACGCGGAGCTTCCGCACCCTCGCGCTCACGGGGACGGTGAGGGCCCCGAGGCCGGGGCCGATCTCGGCGATGTTGTCGTCCGGGGAAGGGTTCAGGGCCCCGACGATGCCGGCGATCACGCGCGGATCCCGGAGGAAGTTCTGGCCGAACCGCCTGCGGGCCGCGTGCCCGTCCGTCACCAAATCTCGCGTCATGCCTGCTTCTCCGTAAAATGCCGGGCGGCCGGGGCTAATTCAGGATTTTGATGTAGGAGGAGTCCCGGAGTTCCCGTTCCCACTTTTCGCTCTCTTCCATGAGCGAGCGGTTGGAGATTATTTCCCTCGCCTTGATCTTGTAGGCCTCGATCGAGTCGGTGTCGACCTTCCGGTCGATGAGCTCGGCGATGTGCCAGCCGAAGCCGCTGCGGAACGGCTCGCTGATTTCCCCGGGCTGCAGCTTGGCCACGGCGTCGCGGAAGCGCGGGTCGAACACTTCGGGGTTCATCCAGTCCATGAGCCCGCCGTTGTAGGAGGTTCCGGGATCGTTCGAGTACATCCGGGCGGTCTCGTCGAACTTCCTCCCGCCGTTTATGATCTCGTTTCTCAGGGTCTTCAGGCGGCTCTCCGCCGCCTCGTCGTCGAAAATCACGTTGGTGGTGAGGAGGATGTGCCGGACCTTCACCTGCTCGATCGGCTCGGGTTTCAGCTTTTCGATTTCGTACACCTTGATGACGGTGAGGCCCCGGTCCGTCTTGACGGGCCCGAGCACGTCGCCCGCGGAGGCCCGGGAAACGGCGGCGGCCGCGAAGGGCGGGATCTCGTTGATGGTGAGCTTGCCGATGTCCCCGCCGTCGACGGCGTTGCCAGTCTCGGAGTACTTCCGGGCGGCGTCGGCGAAGGGCAGGCCCGCGTGCAGTTCCCTCATGAGCTGGCTGACCTTGCGGTTGGCCGCGTCGGTCTGCGCCGGGGTGGGCGAGACGGGCAGGACGAAGTTGATTACCGCCAGATGGTAGGTGAGCATGTGCGCGGCCTGCTGCTTGAGCACGTCCGCGAGCTGGTTCACTTCCTCGTCGGAAATGCGGATGCGGTTGCGCACCTGGCTCTGCCTGATTTCGTCGATGATGATGTCTTCCCGGATGGAATTCCGGATCGCCGCGTCGCTGAGCCCCGTGGCCCGGTACCCGTCCATGAGCTTCTCCGGGGTCGTGCCGGCCCGCTCGGCGATCTGGGTTATCGCCCGGTCAAGGTCGGTGTCGCTGATCTCGATGTTGTTTTTCGCGGCCAGCTGCAGGACCAGCCGGCGGGTGATGAGCTGATCCAGCACGTTTTTCCGCAGGATGTCGTCCGGGGGCATCTCGGCGTTCTTGGATTTCAGGAACTGCTTGTACTTGACAATCTCGGCGTTCAGATCGCTGAATAAAATCGCCTCGTCCCCCGCGATGGCCACGGTCCGGTCCACCAGGTACTCCGCCGCGCCGGCCGGCGCGGCGAGGAGGACGGCGGCGAGAGCCGCCGCGGCGGCCGTTCTGAGAAGCGGTTGGTATGACATCGTAAAAATCCTATCTGTTCAGATTGATCGTTTCGTTGTAGGGAATCAGCTTGGTTTCCGGGTTGAACGTGTTGTTCTCCGCCGGCTCGGTCAGGCCCTTGAGCTCGAAGAACACCCCGACCTTCGTTTCGCTTTTGGCGGTGAGGGTGTAGTTGTCGGGCTTTTTGTACCTCTCGACCTTGAAACCCACGCTGTAGCAGCACGACTCGTACTTCAGGGCGAGCTTCTGGTCGATGTTGTGGTGCTGCTCGAGGTCGTAGTACATGGCCGCTATGCCCTTGACGTCCGCGGTGATCGGAAAGCTCACCGTGCCGCCGAGCTGCTTGAGGTCGATGATGTCCGCGTTGACCGTCCGGTTGCCGTCGCGCATGTACCGGTAGGAAAGCTGCGCCTTGAAGTCCTCGTACATGCCGTTCACCTGCGTGTACCAGGTGGACGTTTCCCGCCTCTCCGTGTTGTACACCATGCCGCCGTTCGCCGAAAGGTAGTCCCACAGGCTCAGGTTCAGGCTGGCCGCGACGGGCGTGCGCGGGTACGAGCTGACGTTGAAGTCGGGATAGAAATTCATCTTCTGGCTGCGGAAATCGTAGCCCTGCCCCAGGTTGAACCGCAGTTTCTCCCGGTAGTCGCGGTCGAAAATCCGGTAGGTGACGCCGTAGCTTATCCGGTTGGTGTCGGCGATGCGGTCGATGCCGGCGTATTTCTTGTAGCTGAAGAGGGAATAGAAGTCGTACACCCGGTCGGTGCTGTCGTATATGCCGATGCCGCTCTGATCCTTGTACGGTATGTACATGTACTGGACTTCCGGCTCCACCGTCATGACGAACGGGCCCCGGTCGTTCACGAACACCGCCTTGCCGTACACTTCCGCCTCGTACAGGTACCGGGTGACGGAATCGTCGAGCGTCCCGGGGCCGAAGCCGTAGAACGTGTACACCGGGCTCAGCGACGCCGGGATGTTCTGGTTGTAGTGCGTGATGAAGCCCCGCCCGGCGGCCCGGATCTCCAGCCCCTCGTTGTTGACGAACGGAATCTCGATTTCCGGCTGGAAGTGGTAGCGCTCGCCCTTATAGCCCCGCTGCCTCTCGAAATGATCCAGCTGGAACCGCGAATACTCGAAATTCCCGCCGTAGCTGAGGAAGGACGCGGGGGTGTCGTGCCAGCCCAGCTCGACGCGGGGCATCAGCTTGAAGGGGAGCCCGGTCCGGTAGATCTCCGGAACCAGCTGCTGGTACTGCAGGTACAGGACGGACGCCTCCAGCCTGTCCGCGTCGTAGAAGACCCGGCCCGACTTGACCAGCTGGTTGTCGATCGGCTCGGTTATGTCCGGGTCGAAGTCCTTGACGTAGTTGTAATCCTTGTCGCGTATCCGCGTGTAGTCGATCTCCACGCCCAGGTCGCGGCCGAGGAAGTAGCTGCCGTGCCTTAAGTTGACCAGCCATCTTTCCCGGGGATTGGGCCTGCCGTCGGGGGCGTCGCGCCGGTCGTGGTTGATGTACTGCGCGTACAGGATGCCGGACGTGTCCCGGAAGGGCATGTAGCGGAACTCGCCTGTGTTCAGCAGCCCCCTTCTCGAGATGATCTTGGGACTGTAGGTGAAGTCGTAGTTGGGCGCGATGTTCCAGTAAACGGGCATGGTCAGCATGCCGCCGTCCGTGGAGGTGTATTCGATGTCCGGGTACAGGAGCCCCGATTTCCGCACGTTCTTGACCGGGAAGTTGAAGTAGGGCAGGTACAGCAGGGGAACGTCGTAAAAGCGGAACACCGTGTTGTACGCCTCGCCGAACACCTTGGACTGGTCGATGCTGATTTTGTCGGACTCGAGGGACCAGGACTCCTGGTCGGCGGGACAGGTCGTCACCGAGGCGTCGTGCAGGGTGATGGTCTTTTCCCCGTTGTTGAGGACGGCCTTCCTGGTCTTGCCCCGGACGACCGTGCCGTTTATCTGGTAAACCGCGTCGTTGAGCTCGGTCTGGTTCGTGTCGAGGTTGGTGTACAGCGAATTGGGGCTGCGGACCGTTATCTCCCCGTCCTGGTAGTGGATGTTGCCGGAGGCGGTCATTTCCTGGGTGGCCTGGTTGAAGGTCGTTTCGTCCGCCTTCAGGGTTTTGCGCCCCTGCACGATCTCGACGTTGCCCGAATAATTGATGCCGGTTCTGATGTTGGACTGCATGCTGTCCGAGGAGATCGAAATCGGCACTTTCCTCACGTCCTCGCGCCGGTCCGGGGCCACGTACTCGGGCACGTCCCCGTAGCACCTTTTGTCGTAGTCGGTCACCTGCATGAACGCGCCGTTCCCGGAGTCCGGAACGGGCGCGGCGCCGTCCGCCCCCGCTCCCGCGCATACGGAGGACGCGGCTATGGCCAGAAGGATTTTTCCGTAATGTTTAAACACCGACTTAAACCTTGAAAAAGCGAAGATGCCGGAAAGGCATGGGGCGATCTCCCGGGCCCCGCGGGACTCGAACAATATACCACATTTTTCATGCGTTGTCAGGCGGGGCGGGCCGCGGGCCGGGGCGGGCGGCCCCGGAGCGGAGCCGCGCCCGTCCGCCCGGAAACGAAAATCCGGCCCGGGGAAACCCCGGGCCGGAACCGGCGCGCCGCGCCCGCGTTCCTAGAAGGGCAGATCCCCTTCGTCGAACTTCTGGGTCTGGGGCATGTCGGGCTCCTTCGGAACCTGCTCCTTGTCCGGAGTCCGCGCCTGGCTGAGGTTCAGATTGCCCGGCGTCTGCTGCTCTCCCCGGTTTTTGCCGGCGTCGGCGCCCGCGCTTTCCCCCGGGGCCTGCGGCAGCGGAGGCAGGGGCGCGCCGCCGTAGGCCGGAGCCGGCGGGACGGGAGGCACGGGCGCTCCGCCGTAGCCCTGGGACGGCGCGGCGTCGGGCTGCTGCCTGCCGTATCCCCCGCCGCGGTATGAGGACTGGCCGCCGTACTGGCCCTGACCGCCGTACTGGCCCTGGCTCCTGCCGTACTGCCCGCCGTACTGGCCGTTCTGACCCTCGTACTGGCTCTCGTACTGGCCGCCGTACTGGCGGTTCTGATAGCCGCCGCCCTGGCCGCCGTAAGACGACCCGTAATTCTGGTTCTGGTACCCGGCGTCCTGCTGGCTCTGCGCCTTGGAGCCGAGCATCTGCATCTCCGTGACCTGAATTTCGGTGATGTAGCGGCGCTGCCCGCTCTGATCCTCGTAGTTGCGGGTCCTGATTTTGCCCTCGACGTAAATCTGCGCGCCCTTGCGCAGGTACGTGTGGGCTATCTCGGCCAGCCGGCCCCAGAAAACGAGGCGGTGCCATTCGGTCCTGTCCTGCATGACCCCCTGCTGATCCTTGTACGACTCGTTGGTGGCCATGTTCACCGTGGCCATGCAGTTGTCCCCGTTGCTCAGGATCCGGTAATCCGGATCCGCCGCCAGATTGCCCAGCAAAATAACCTTGTTGACTCCGCGTCCCGACATAATGATTTCCTCCTGCCTAAACCTGAATCTTCCCAAATAAAAACGATGCGAAAACGAAACTTAAGAAACTGACTTAAATCCGAACTGCGATATAAATGACTTCAAAACCCCGCTCTGACCTTGCTTCTCCGTGTTGACCTTACTTTAATTTACTTTACTTTACTTTAACTTTTTTGTTTGCTTTTCTCCGCGTCTTTGCGCCGTATTCTTTCTCCGCTTTGCTTACGCCTCGGCGTACGTTCCTTCATGACTTTTCCGCCGCGGAAACCGGAACGTTCCCCGGCCGGATCCCCGACATATTATATATGAACGCGGGGGATCGGCGCGCCGCGGCGGCAAAAAAAATTCCCGCCCCGGATCCCGCAGTCTCTTCGCATTATAATACAAATTTTGCGAATATGCAAATAATATTTATTCGTCCTTTTCCCGGCCGGGCGCCCGGCCACCGGGGGAGGGAACCGTCCCCGCCCGTCCCGCCCGGGGGGAAAAAGCAAATTCCCGAGTATTCAAACGCGCGTCATACTTTTAAACGGCTCACAGGCTATTTTTTTAGTATCGGCAAATTTTACATGATAAAGTTCACATGAGAAATTATAAATCATAAAATCCGGTTCCGGGGCCTTCGAGCCATGTCCAGGGGTAACGCACCAAGAATTGTTATAGGCGCCGCGCAAGACGAGGTGACCTTCATGCTGTCCGGCCCCGGCGGGCTGAAGACGGACAGGACGCCCTGCGCGGGCGCGGGCGGCTGGAAGGACGCCGTCCGGGAGCTGTGCGCGCGCCACCGGGTCCCGGCCTCGGCGCGGGCGGAGGCCTTTCTCGGGCAGGGGCTCTACACCGTCGTCCGGCAGCCCCGCAACGAGCTGCTTTCCGACGAGGAACTGCGGGGCCTCGCGATGAACCGCGCCCTCGAGTCTTCCGTGCCGGGGAAGATCGCCGACTACACCTGGGACTACTTCGACGCGAAAACCGGCAAGAATTCCAAACCCGCCCTCAATTTCGTGCTGGCCGAAAAGCGCCTGGTGTCCCTGCTCGCCGAGGCGGTGCGCGAGGCCGCGGACCTGACCCGCATAACGGTGTTCGACCTGGCCATGACCGCCTTCGTTTCCACCTACCGTTCCGGGCCGGTTCCGGGCGCGGGCGGGGAGGAGCCGCCGCGGCTCACTCTCGCGCTCTACCTGCCCAGGGGCGGGGAACTGTCGGTGTTCGGGGTGTTCGGCGGGGAACTCTGCTACTCGAGGGTTCTGAGGGGCTACCGGAGGCTCGCGGACGAAGCCGCGCCCGGAGCCGGCGATCCCGCCGTCGGCAGGCTCGCCGCGGAAATCCTCAAAATCAACGACGATTTCTTCACGTCGGGGCTGGGCCTTCCCCCGATGAGCCGGCTGCTGCTCGTCGCGGGCGCCGCGGATCCCCGGAACGTCGCCCTGGGCCTGAGCCGGCATTTCAAACGCATCGTCGAGGTCGTCCCGGCGGGCGGCGCGAAACCGGAGGGGGACGCGGGCTACACCGTGTGCGGGGACCCCGTGATCGCGGGTATGCCGGGCTGGGATCCGGCGTTCGCCCCGCTCTTGGGCATGATGAGGGAAGGAGCCCCCGCCGATGAGAAAAACTAGAATAAATCTCTACGGCCGGGAATTCCGGCCGCGGGAGGAATTCCCGGGACTTAAGCACATGCTCGCCGCCTGGCTCCTGATCCTGCTGGCGGCGGGCGCGGCCTCGGGATGGGCGGTCGCCCGGAAAAACGCGGCCGCCGCCGAGGAACGGCGGATTACGGCGGAGCTCGAAAGCGCGAACGAGCGGCTGCTGCGGGCGCGGGAGCTGGCCGGGGCGCGCGCGGCCGACCCGGAACTGGCCGGGAGGCTCGGCCGCCTGAAGGAGACCCTCGAGGCCAAAAAGTCCTTCGCCGCTTTCGTCGCGGCGCGGAAAGCCCCGGGGAACGGCGGTTTCGGCGGCTTCATGAAGGCGCTCGCCTCCCTGGATTACGACGGCATAACGCTGACCGGGTTCACCGTCAGGGACGGCGCCGCGGGAATCGAGGGCCTGGCGCGGGACGGCGGGGCCGTCCCGCGCTGGGTGGAGCAGTTCGGGACCCGTCCCGAGCTGGCCGGCCTGTCGTTCGGCGCGGTGAAGTTCGCGCGCGGCGCCGCGGGCGGGCCCCTGGAATTTTCTCTCAAAAGCGAAGTGCCGGGGGACGAAGCCGGCGGGGAAGAGGAGCCGGAGCGGCCATGATCGGGCGGTTGTACAGGAAATATAAGGCGAAAGTCGCGGCTTTGAGCGCGCGGGAGAGGATTATGGTCGCGCTGGCGGGGGCGGCCGCGATCGTCTTCCCGGCTTATTTCTACGTGATCGACCCGAACGCCGCGGAGGCGGCCCGGATAAGATCCGGCGCCGCCGCGGCGAGCATGGAGCTCGCGGCCAGGACCGCGGAGCTCGAGAGCTGGAACGCGAAGGCCGGGACGGATCCGAACGCCGCCCTCAAAGAGGAGATCGCGAGCGTCGGGGCGGAGCTCGCCCGGCTCGACGAGGAATCGGCCGGAGCCCTGGCGGCGCTGGTGACCCCGGAGCAGATGGTTAAAATTCTCGGCGAAATGCTGAACACGCCGGGGGACATCGAACTCGTGGCCATGGAGAACCTGCCGCCCGAGGAGCTGGTTTCCCCGGGCGCCGGGGCCGGTCTTTACCGGCACGCCGTCAGGGTCACCTTCCGGGGCGGGTACGCCGGCATCATGAGCCATCTCCTCGCCCTCGAGAACCTCCCGCACCGCTTCCTCTGGCACGCGATCGAACTGCGCGCGCTGGAATATCCGGTTTCTGAAGTGACGCTGGAAGTGTATACTTTAAGTACGGACAGGGACTTTATCCATGCCTAGACATCTGTTAACGGCCGCTCTGCTCCTGCTGTCCGCCGCCGTCTGGGCGGGGGAGCCGCCGCTCCGGGATCCCACCGCGCCGTTCGCGGGAGCGGGAGGCGCCGGCGCGGCCGCCGGCGAGCCCGGCTCCGGCCCTCTGCGCCTGCAGGCGGTCATAAAGGGCAAAAGAGGGAAGGCGGCGGTAATCAGCGGCAGGACCTGCCGCCCCGGGGAGAAGTGTTTCGGCCTGAGGGTCGCCGCGATCGGCGGATCCCACGTCGTGCTGAAGAAGGACGGGAGTCCGGAAACCGTGAGGCTGTCCCTTTTCGGCACCGAGGACAAGAAATGAGAAAGATATTTAAACCGGCGCTTTGGCTGCTGGCGTTCGCGGCCGCCGGTTGCGTGTACAGTCATCCGGCTCCCGAAGACGCGGAGGAGGAGCTCGCGGCCGCGTACGGGCAGTCCGGCCTCGCGGAAGTGCCGGACGACGTGCTCGCCGAGCTGAATCCCGACAGTCCCCCGGACGAAAAATACCTCGCGGGCGACGCCGACCGGATTTCCGTGGCGGCGGTCAACGTGCCGGCCGCCGAGTTTTTCGCGGGCGTGGCGGGGCAGGCCTCCGTGCCGGTGGCCGTCCACCCCGGCGTCGCGGGCAACATCACCCTCACCCTCGAGAACGCCACTCCCGACGAGGTGTTCGACGCCGTTTACAGAATGTACGGCTACAGCGCCGAGAAAAAGGACGGGGTCTACTACGTGTACCCCGCCGGGATGCGCACCGAAACCGTCGTCGTGGGCTATCTTTCCATGGTCAGGGACGCGGAGACGCGGCTCGCGGTCGTCAACAACACGGTGGCCGACGACGAGGACGGCGGCGACTCGTCCTCGTGGTCCGACGGGGGATCGTCCGGCGATTCCGGCACGCGGGACTCGAGCGGCACCAGGGTGACCACGAGCGCCAAGAGCGATTTCTGGAAGGATCTGCAGGAAACGCTCGAGGCCATCGTGGGCGAAGAAGACGGGCGGATGGTGAAGGTCAACCCGCACGCCTCCTCCGTGACCGTGCGCGGCATGCCCGAGGACATCCGGAACGTGCGCGATTACCTCGACGGCATCGGCGGCTCCCTGCGCCGCCAGGTGGTGATCGAGGCGAAGATCCTGGAAGTCACCCTTAACGAAAACTACGCGCAGGGCATCGACTGGTCCGCGGTGACCGGGCACACGTTCACCTTCGGCACGGCCGTGCCCTTCAACGGGGGAACCTCCGATTCCGTCATCGGCGTCATCGGCGGGGGCGGATCCTTTTCCGCGGCCTCGTCCCATTTCAACGCCCTGGTGGAATTTCTGAAGACGCAGGGCGACGTGACCGCCCTGTCCAACCCGCGCATCACCGCGCTCAACAACCAGAAGGCGGTCATGAAGGTGGGCACGGATTCGTATTTCCTCACCGACATTTCGGTCGACACCTCGGCGAGCACGACCACGAGCAGCAACTACATCACCTCGGACGTCGAGTTCAAGCCGTTCTTCAGCGGCGTTTCCCTGGACGTGCTGCCCCAGATCGGCGACGACGGCGAGATCCTGATGCACATTCACCCGGCCGTGATCAACGTGAGCCAGGAGAACAAGGAAGTCAATCTCGGGGGCGGCCAGTCTTCCATGGATCTGCCGCTCGCGAGTTCGGAGGTGCGGGAAACGGACACGGTCGTCCGGGTCAAATCCGGGGACATCATCCTGATCGGCGGTCTGATGAGAACCGAAACGGGCGAACTGGTCTCCCGGGTGCCGCTCCTCGGGGACATCCCCTATCTCGGCGAGCTGTTCACCAACCGCAACAACTACGCGAGCAAAAAAGAGCTGGTGATCCTGCTCAGGCCGGTAGTCGCCGACGGCGACGCCATGAAAGGCGAAATCGGCCGCTCCCTGGATCTGCTGCGCAAGTGGTACCCCCCGAAGGACGGCGGCGGGGCCGGGGACGGGTTTTAGGGGATCCCGCCCGCGGGAAACACGACGGCGGAGGTGGCAGGTGTATCGGGAATTTTTCGGTTTGGAGCAGCGGCCGTTCGGCCTGACGCCGAACACCAGCCTGTACTACGGGCTCCCCCCGCACGAGGAGGCCCTGGAGGTGCTCCGCGCGGCGCTGCTCGACGGGGAGGGCTTCATCAGCATCTCGGGCGAGGTCGGCACCGGCAAAACCATGGTGCTGCGCATGTTCACCGCGACGCTGCCCGAAGACTACGAACTCGTGTACATCCCCAATCCCATGCTTTCCCCGGGCGAGCTTTACCTTTCCGTCGCCCGGGAGCTGCAGATCGACCCGGACGGGGCGGCGGGGCCGCACCTCATCGATCGCATCAACCGCCGGCTCCTCGAGATCAGCGGATCCGGCGGCCGGGCCGTCATGGTCATAGACGAGGCCCAGGCCCTGCCCGACGAGACCCTCGAGGCCCTCAGGCTGCTCGGCAACCTGGAAACGGAGCAGGACAAGCTGCTGCAGATCGTCCTGTTCGCGCAGCCGGAGCTCGAGCAGAGGCTGCGCCGCGACAGCCTGAGGCAGCTCAGGCAGCGCATCTCCTTCTCCTACGCCCTGAGGCCGCTCACCCCGGACGAGACCCGGAGCTACGTCAATTACCGGATGAAGGCCGCCGGGTACCGGGGAGCGCCGGTCTTCGGCGCGCGGGCGGCGAAGGTTATCCACCGGCGCGCGCGGGGCATCCCGAGACTGATTAACATCATCGCGAACAAATGCCTGATCCTGTGCTACGGGTACGGGATCCGCGAGGTTCCCGCGCGCGTGGCCGAAGAGGCGGCCGCGGACGGCGCGGCGGGCGATGCGCCCCGGAGCGCCTTCCCCCGCTGGCTGAAACTGCTCGCGGTCCTCGCCGCGGCGGCCGTCGCCGCCGCGGGACTGCTTTACATCCCCGGAGCGCAGTGATGAGCGTGATAAACAAAGCCCTCAGGGAACTCAACAAAAGAAAATCGGCCGGCGCGTACGAGAAATACGTCCCGCCGGAGCCCGGGCCGGGCGCGGCCCGCCGGATCGGGCTGGCCGCCCTCGCGGCCGCCGTCGTCGCGGCCGCCGCGGCCGGCGGGTGGTTCATGCGCTCCCCGGGGAGCGGGGAGGCGGCGCGTCCCGCCCCGGCGGAAACCGCCGCGGCCGCGCCCGTTCCCGCTCCGGCGGCGCCCGCCGCCGTTTCCGAAGCTCCGGCGCTCCCGGCGGCCGCCCCGGCGGAACGGCCGGCCGCTCCCGCCCCGGAGCGGGCGGAGCCCGCCGTTTCCGCGGCGCGGGAACCCGCGCCCGATCCGGAAGCGCCGGACCGCGCGTTCGCCCCGGTGGAAGCCGGAACCGTTCCCGTCCCGGCGGGCGGGGAAGAAGGCGGGGATCCGGCCGCGGCCCCGGACGGAGCGGCCTACGCGGCTCTGCCCCGGGAGGAGGAGTTCGTCTTCGAGGAGGAGCCCGCCCGGGAGGACCCGGAGGCCGGCCGGACGAGCATGAAGGTCGAAAAAAGCCGCCTTTCCCCGGACGCGCGCAAGGAACTGCACCGGAACCGGGCCCTCGCCGCGCTCGGCAGGAACGACGCCGCCCGCGCCGCCGCGGAGTACCGGAGCGTCCTCGCGGACGATCCCAAAGACGACGACGCCCGCATGAAGCTCGCCGGCCTGTACTACGGCCGGGGCGATTACGACGCGGCCGCCGGGGTGCTCGCCAAAGGGATCGCCCTGAACCCCCGCTGCCACGACTACCGCCTGTTCCTCGCGCGGGTCTACCGGAGCAAGGGCGACTCGGCGCGGGCCGAAAAGGTCCTGAGCGGGGCGAGGCCCCCGGTGGCGGAGAATATCGACTACTACTCCACGCTCGCCGCCGCGGCCCGGGAGAACGGCGATTTCCGGACGGCCGCCGAGGCCTACCGGGCGCTCGCCGCCGCGGGAACCGGCGAGGGGAAATGGTTCCTGGGACTCGGCATCTCCGAGGAGAAGCTGGGCAACCGGAGCGAGGCCCTCGGGGCGTACCGGCGGGCCGCCGCGCTGTATCTGAGCCGGCCGTCGCGCGAATTCGCCGAGGAGCGCATCAGGCTTTTGGAGAAGGGTAAATAATGCCGGAAGACAGCAGAGGAAGAAGACTGAGGATAGGCGACGTGCTCGTGCAGTCCGGCGTCGTCTCGCCGGAGGACGTCGAGGAGGCCCTCCGCTATTCCCGGGAGACGAACGTCAAACTCGGGCAGGCGATCGTCGCCCTGGGGCTCGCGTCCGAGGCCGACATTTGCACGGCGCTCGGGCGGCAGTTCGGGATGCCGGTGTACACCGACCTTTCCCGGGTGAACATCGACGGGGCGGCGGCGCGGCTCCTCCCGGAAAGCGCCGCGCGGCAGAGGCGGGCCCTGGCCCTCTCCCGGACGCGGAACGGCAACACCGGCAACGACGTGATCACCGTGGCCGTGGCGGATCCCCTCGACTACTACGCCCTCGACGACATCACCGACCGGCTGGATCCCTGCGAGGTGGATTTCGTCATCGCGCCGGAGTCGGAGATCCTGAAATACCTGCCGCTGCTCTACAAAAACACGGAAAGCATAGCCCGGTACGCGGATCAGCTGAAGAGCGAGATCTCCCGGTCGGCGTTCGAGACGGACGTCGGCGGCACGCTGAACGTCGACGACTCGTCCGACGCCGCGGTGGTGAACCTGCTCAAATCGGTGTTCGAGGACGCGATCGCCTCGAAGGCCTCGGACGTCCACATCGAGCCCGACGCCGGGGCGCTGCGCATCAGGCAGAGAATCGACGGGAGGCTCACCGAGCAGATTCTGCCCGGCTCCGAGATCGGGGCGGCGATCGCCCTGAGGATCAAACTCATGGCGGGGCTCGACATCTCCGAAAAGCGGCTGCCCCAGGACGGCAGGTTCTACCTGAAAGCCTCGGGGAGCAGCGTCGACATCGACGTCCGCGTGTCGACCCTGCCGACGCAGTACGGCGAGTCGATAGTGATGCGCATCCTGAACCAGGCCGAGGGCCTGCTGGCCCTGGAGGCCACCGGCATGCCCCCGGACATCCTCGAGCGGTTCCGGGCCCAGATCCGCCGGCCCCACGGCATGATCCTGGTCACCGGCCCCACGGGATCCGGCAAAACGACCACGCTTTACGGGGCGCTGAGCGAGATCAACACGCCCGAAGTCAAGATAATCACCGTGGAGGATCCGGTGGAGTACCATCTGCCCCGCGTGACCCAGGTCCAGGTCAACCCGAAGATCGGCCTCGGCTTCGCCAACGTGCTGCGGTCCATTCTCAGGCAGGACCCCGACGTGATCCTCGTGGGCGAGATGCGCGACGGGGAAACTTCCGAAATCGGGCTGAGGGCCGCCATGACGGGCCACCTGGTCCTGTCGACCCTGCACACCAACGACGCGGTGTCGAGCGCCATGCGCCTCGTCAACATGGGCGCCCCCGGCTACCTGGTGGCCGGCTCGCTGCGGGCGGTGCTCGCGCAGCGGCTGGTGCGGCTGGTGTGCCCGCGGTGCGGCGGCTTCTGCGACCCCGACCCGGACGAGGAGCGCTTCATCGAGGCGGCCCTCGGCGTCCCCGCGGCGGAGCAGCGCGCGCACCGGTTCAAAAGGGGCAACGGGGGCAAGGGCTGCCAGTACTGCAATTTCACCGGCTACAAGGGGCGCACCGGGGTGTACGAGCTGCTCGTCGTCGGCGAGGACATGATGGACGCCCTCAGGCGGGAAGACCTCGAGCTGTTCGCGCGCCGCGCGCGGGAAAGCCCGGGCTACCGGCCCTTCGCCGCGCGGGCGTACGAGCTGGCCGTCCGGGGCGTCACCACCTTAAGCGAGGTGATCCGGCTCTGCGAGGTCACCGGCTGATGCCCAGATTCAGGTACAGGGCCAAAACCCCGTCGGGAAAATACGTCGAGGGGTTTTCCGAGGCGAACGGCGAGTCCGAGGTCATGGACGAGATCGAGTCCGGGGGCATGATTCCCGTCGAGATCGCGCCGGTGAAAGCTAAGGAAAGGCCCGGGCCCGCGGGGCGGCTTTTCGGGAAGCGGGTGAAAACCGCGGACCTGGTCATGCTGTGCCGGCAGATGTATTCGCTGAGCAAGGCGGGCATCCCCATCATGAGGGCCATAGCCGGGCTCGGGGAGTCCGCGGACAACCCGCGCCTCAGGGAATCCCTGAAAAAGCTGAACCGCGATCTGATCGGCGGCAGGTCGCTCGCCGCTTCCATGGCCGCCCAGCCGGAGATCTACGGCCCCATGTTCGTGTCGCTGATCAACGCCGGCGAAAGCTCCGGGCGGCTCGAGGCCGCCTTCGACCAGCTGGCCGTTTACCTCGACCGGGACCTGCGGACCAGGCAGAGCGCGGCCGCGGCCATGCGCTACCCGGCCATCGTGCTGATTTTCATCGGCGCCGCGCTGATCGTGCTCAACATCTTCGTCATCCCGGTCTTCGCCGACATGTTCGGGAAAATGGGCGTGGAGCTGCCGCTCGCCACCCGGATCCTGATCGGCTGCTCGCGGTTCTTCGTGCACTGGTGGCCCGCCCTGCTCGGCGGGGCGGTTCTCGCCGTCCTCGCCGCGAACCGGATCCTCGCGCGCCCGGCGGCGCGGCTCCGGTGGGACCGCCTCAAAACCCGGCTGCCCGTGATCGGGCCGCTCGCGACCATGGGGCTGCTCGGCAGGTTCTGCCGCAGCTTCGCGCTGATGATAAGCGCCGGCGTGCCGCTCAACCTTTCCATCCGGCTGGTCGCGGAATCGCTGGGCAACAAATTCCTCGAGGAAAGGGTCTCCGGCATGCGGGCGCAGATCGAGCGGGGCGTCCCGCTGGCGCGGGCGGCCGCCCAGACCGGGGCTTTTTCCCCGCTGGTCCTGCAGATGTTCGCGGTCGGCGACGAGACGGGCCGGCTCGACGAGCTGCTGAACGACGGGGCGGAGTACTACGAGCGGGAGCTGGATTACGCGGTAAAGTCGCTCGCGACGAAGATCGAGCCCCTGCTGCTGCTGATCGTGGCGGGGATGGTGACCGTGCTCGCCCTCGGCATTTTCACGCCCATGTGGGACATGTACGGCGCCATGCAGGGCAGGTAGCGGCGGCTTTTCCGCCCGCGCGGGGCGTCCGGGGAAAAACACGGATCGGCTCAACAAACGCGCAACGCGGATCCGATTTTTTGTACGGCCCGCCCGCGGTAATGATTTATAATTAATGCGGGCCGGGCCCGGTCCGGGGCCGGCGGTTCGCGCGGGGCAGGATGCCCGCGCTCTTTTGGGGAGTCAGGGATCGAAATGAAACGCAGTGTCGGAAATAAGAGGAACTCCCGGGGTTTCACCCTCGTGGAGCTGATTATAGTAATCGTCATACTGGGCATTCTGGCCGCGACCGCGCTGCCCCGCTTCATCGACGTGACCTCGGAGGCCAAGAAGGCCAGCGTCGAAGGCGTGGCCGGGAACTTCGCCACCGGCGTGCTGCTCGTCCGGGCGCAGTGGGAGGCCAAGAGCAGGCCGCGGATCGACGGCGTGAACAGCGTGCAGTACGACGGCAGCCGGTTCTATCTGACCACCCCGTCCGCCGCCAAAGTCGACGACGGCACCATGAGCCCCGGCTATCCCATCGCCGCCTCGGCGATCAATTCCTCCTCGTCCCCGGTGACGGCCGAGCGCGCCTCGTACTACGACTCGGGCATGAACGCTACCTCCTGCAAGGACATCTGGGAGAGCATGCTCCAGAACCCGCCCAAGGCTACGGTCACGCTCAGCGACGCCGGCTCGGGCTCGGGCGACTACAAGTACTTCATTTCGTACAACACCGGATCGGTGAACGGCAGCGACGTGAGCAACTACGGCATCTGCCACTACTACCTGATCGTCTCGCTCGACCGGAACGAGAGCGGCGGCTACAACTCCCCCAACAACACCACGGAAAAGTACATGAGCTTCACGTACGTGCCGTCCCTCGGGCTGATCACCCCGCATATCTACGGCGATGAGTAAAGCCGGGCCGCGCCGCGGGCGGGCCCGGTCGGCCTTCACCGCGGTCGAGCTCGTTTCGGTCATCGTCATCGCGGGCATCCTCGCGGCGGCCGCGGCGCCCAGGCTCGTCCGGACGGGCGGGCACGCGGCCGCCTGCCGCGAGGCCGCGCATCTTCTGCTCGCCGCCCAGAGCGCCGCCATCGCCCAGGGCGCGTCCCCCGGGATTTACTTCAAGGCGTTCCCCACGGGAGAGTACGGGCTTTGCCCGGAGGGCTCCTGCCCCGGACCGGCGTCGCTGCGGCTCGCCGGCCGCGTCCCGGGCGTCGCGCCGGCGGGAACCGGCGCCGCGGTGCGGTTCAACGGGCTGGGCCAGCTCTCGGGCGAAGCGCCCGTCTCGCTGAGGTTCGCGGGCCCCGGGGGATCGTGCGCGGTCACCGTCGGCGGCGAGGGAGACGTGTCATGGAAATAGCGCGGCGGGGTTTTTCCCTTCTGGAACTGGTCATCGGCATCGCGCTGATGGGGATCGTCCTCGCCGGCATGGTTCCCGCCGTCGGGGCGCTCGGGGTGCGCTCCGCCGAACCGGTGTTCGAGATGAAGGCCGACCTGCTCGCGCGGCGGGTGTTCAATCAGATCAAAATCAGGGATTTCGACGAGCATTCCGATCACCGCGGCGGCGAGTGCCGGTGCGACGAGAACCTGGATTACGGCGGCGTCGCGGTCTGCGCCGCGGCGCCGTGCGTATCCGCGGGGGACTTCGGCCCGGATCCGGGGGAAAGGGCGGATCCCCGGCCCGAGAATTTCAACGACGCCGACGATTTCGCGTCGGCGAGCCTCTGCCGGCTCGCCGCCCTGAGGGACCGGTGCTTCGGCGCGGACGGCGCGTGCCCGGCGGGCGACTCCTCCTGCGCGCGGATCTCCCGGGCGGTGTGCGGCGACGGCGCCTGCCTGCTCCCCGCCGACTATTTCACGGACGGCTCCCGCGGCCTGTCGTGTCTCGGCGGGGACGCGGGCGACGTCGCCTGCGCGGCCTACGCGGGCTTTTACGTCGCCGTGGCGGTGGAAAGCCGCGTCGTGTCCGGGGCGGGGTTCCCGGACGTGCCGGTGAAGAACGTCAGGATCAGCGTGCTGTCGCCGCGCCGCGAAGTCACCGAATATCAGTTTATAAGGGGAAACTACTAGATGGGCGGGAAAAGGGCGGCGTTCACCCTGGCGGAGCTCGTCACCGCCATGGTGATCCTCGCGGCCGCCGGGGCGGCGTCGGCGTCCTTCCTGTGGCGGGGCGCGAAGATTTACGCCGGGGCGGGCGCGCGGGTGCAGCTCGCGGCCGCGGCGCACAACCTGGTCATGAGGCTCGCGATCCAGATCGAGTCCGCCCTGCCGTACAGCGTCTCCGCCCGGAGCGCCGCGGGCGCGTCCGGCCCCGCGCTCTCTTTCACCGTCCCGGTCTCCGCTTACCGCGTCGCGGACACGGACGGCGCGGGTACCGTGATCCTGAACCTCGGGGACGGCGATCCCCTGTGCGGGGCCGGCGCGGGCGGCTACGAGCTGCGGTACCTGCGGCCCGACCGCTCGTACGGCCGGCTCGGCGTCGCCGCGGCGGCGCCGGCCCGGGAGGGCGCCGCGGGCGGGACGTGCGCGGCCGGCCCGTACCGGGTCACCCTCGCGGGATGGGCCGGCGCGCCGCTCCGGAGCGGGACCGTCCTCTATCTCACGGACGGGAACGGCGAAGTGAGCTACCGCGCCGACGGCGCGGGCCGGCTGCTCTGCCGCCGCGGCGGCGCCGAGACGGCCCTCAACAATCCCCGCCCCGGCGAGCACGGGGTGAGGGTCGACCTTTTCAAAATCGACGACGGAACGGCCCGCGAGCGGCAGAACGCGGTTACCCTGACGCTCGCGCTGTCGGCGGAGGACGAGTCCGTCGCCGTCAGCCACCGGGTCGAGATCCGCGCCAACGCGGAGTACGAATAGGCGCGCCCCATGAACAGAACCGTCCCGGCAAAGGCCAAAGGCTCCATGATTCTCACCGTGATCGCGGTGATCGTGCTGTTTTCGCTGATTATCGCCGCCCTGGCCGGCATGCTGGCCGCGAGCGCGCAGAACCGGCTCACCGTGTCGTACGGCGCCCAGGCCGAGATGCTCGCCCATTCCGGCACCGAGTACGCCCTCGCCCTCCTGTTCCCCGTGAACGGGCGGAACGGCTCGCTGGATTCGCCGCTGTGGGCGGGCGGGACGCCGGCCCCGCGATCCGTCCTCCCCGCCGAGTGCTCCTCCGACCGGAGCGTGCACCCGCTGTGCGGCGGCCTGCGGCCCGGCTGCCGCCTGGCGCGGCTGGACGTCGGCGTGCGGGAGGTCTTCGGGAGCGCGGATCCGGGCGCCGACGTCCGCTACGAGTACACGATAACCTCCTCGGCCGTCTGCCGGGTCCCCTTCGCGGACGGATCCTGCTCCGGGGCGGAGTGCGGCGGGAACTCCTACGAGACGCGCAGCACGGAGGTGACCAAGGCCGCGGACATCGCCTGGAAACTGGACGGGGGAGAGGCGCCCGGCGGGGCGGAAGGGGACTGAAAAACGCCCCTCCGGCCTTCGCGCGGGCGTTCCCGTCTTTTGCAAGTTTTTATGAAAACATAAAATAAACCGTGTTATAATTCGGTAGTTTTTGTATACCGCGAAAAAACGGGGCCGGTTCCGGCCCCTTTCGCGCGAGCGACGATAAGAGGCGCGCGCCCGCGGCGGAAGCGCCGGACGGGCGCCCCGCGGCGGCGGGAGCGTCCGGCTGCACTGGAAATCATATCCGGAATAAATTTAATGTTTAGCAAGTTAAGATCTTTATATTCGACCGACCTTTCGATTGACCTCGGCACGGCCAACACCCTCATTTACGTAAAATCCACCGGAATCGTCCTGAACGAGCCCTCCGTGGTGGCGGTCAAGGAGCGCGACGGCGGGGGCCGGCTCATGTCGGCGGTCGCCGTGGGCAGCGTGGCGAAGAAAATGCTCGGCAAGGCTCCGGACAACATCAAGGTCGTCCGGCCCATGAAGGACGGCGTCATCGCCGACTGCAAGTACACCGAGCGCATGCTCGAGGAGTTCATGCGGTCCATCCCCACCAGGTCGCTCAAGTTCCTGAGGTTCATTTCGCGGGGCGTGCGCGTCCTGGTATGCGTGCCGTACGGATCCACCCCGGTCGAGCGCAACGCCATCAGGAATTCCGTAAGGACCTGCGGGGCTAACGAAGTTTACCTGATCACCGAGCCGATGGCCGCCGCCATCGGCGCCGGCCTCCCCGTCACGGAGGCCAGCGGCTCGATGGTCATCGACATCGGCGGCGGCACCACCGAGGTCGCCATCATCGCGCTCGGCGGCATCGTCTACGCCTCGTCGGTCAGGACGGGCGGCGACAAGTTCGACCAGGCCATCGTGCACTACATCAGGGACAAGCACCGGCTCGAGATCGGCGAGGTCACCGCCGAGAACATCAAGATCGAAATCGGCTGCGCGTGCGAGGGACCCGACGACGAGGTGCGCGAAATGGAAATCCGGGGCCAGAGCATCATCGAACAGGCTCCCCGCTCCGTGGTCATCACGTCCACCGAAGTCATGGAGGCCATCCAGGGACCCCTGACCAGCATCCTCGAGGCGGTGTCCATGGCTCTCAACAACGCGCCTCCGGAACTGTCCGCGGACATTTCCAACCGCGGCATGGTCATCACCGGCGGCGGGGCCCTGCTCCGGAACATCGACAAGGTGATCCACATGCACACCAAGGTCCCGGTGAAGATCGCCAACGATCCCCTGACCTGCGTCGCGCGGGGCGGCGGCGCGACCCTGGAGGTCTACGACGAGAAGGGAATCTCCCTATTCGAATAGAGCAGCCGTGTAAATGCGAGATGGTCCTAACAGCGGTGGAATGTCCCCCAATGTCCGCCTGGCGCTGGCGGTCGTCCTTTCCCTGGTCCTGGTGCTGGTAGACAACAACTCCGACGCCTTCAAGGACGTCAGGTATTTTGTGGAAAGCTACCTGACCTCCGTGTATTACATCGCCGACGCCCCCGTCTCCGTCATCGCCTCGGGAGGCGAGCGCCTCAAATCCTACCAGGAGCTCGCCGAAGAGAACCGGGCCCTGAAGAACACCCTCTCCGACATGCGCATCGAGCTGCTGCGCTACGACAGCGTCATCCACGACAACGAGGAGCTGCGCCGCCTGAACAACTCCCCGATCAAGGAGCCCTACCAGAAAATGGGCGCCGAGGTCATGATGGTCGACACCAATCCCTTTTCCCTCACGGTGATGATCAACCGCGGCCGCAAAGACGGGGTGTACGAGGGTCAGCCGGTCATCAACGAGCAGGGGGTCGTCGGGCAGGTCATCTCGGCGGCGAAGTCCGTCAGCCGGGTGCTGCTGATCTCGGATCAGAACCACGCGATCCCGGTCATGGTCATGAGAAACGGCATCCGCGCGATCGCCACCGGCACGGGCGTCATCAACGAGCTGAACGTGGTCAACATGCCCCGCAACGTGGACATCCAGGCGGGGGATCTTCTGATCACCTCCGGGCTCGGCGGCAGGTTCCCGGCGGGCTACCCGGTCGCCACGGTCACCGTGTTCGACAGGAAGGAGGGACTGCAGTTCGCCGAAATCAAGGCTCAGCCCCTCGCCACGCTGGACCGCCTCAGATACATGCTGCTGCT
>CAZFNS010000001.1:55988-152723 GCA_964520475.1 uncultured Enterobacterales bacterium | reverse complement strand
CCGCGGCTGACGCGAACGGCGCCGGGCCGGCGGAGAACGGGAACGGCGCCCCGGCCCCCGGACCGGAGCGGGAGGGCGGAAATGACGATTAAGGGAACGGGCGTTTTTCTGCTGGTATGGCTGTCCATCGCGGCGGCGCTGGTTCTTTCCATCATCAAGCTCCCGGCGTCGGTGAGCGACTATCTGCCCAACTACGCCTGCCTGACGGTTCTGGTGTGGGCCGTGGCGCTGCCCGACCGGGTGAACGTCATGACCGGCTGGGTCACCGGCCTGTGCATGGACTTCCTGCTCGGCACCACGCTCGGGATCCACGCCGCCGCCTTTTCCTTCATGGTCTGGATGCTTTCGTCCCAGTTCGAGTCGATCAAGTACTATTCCCTGGTGGAGATCACCATCGCCGTCGGCACCGTGAATTTCCTGGGGCAGTTCATCCTGTTCTGGGGCGAGCACCTGTTCGGCGTCGTCACGGTGGACTACAACATCTTCTGGACCTCCGTCTCCAGTTTCGTCTGCTGGCCGGTCCTCTACATCATCCTCATGTCCGTCTACCATCTGATCAGCCCGAAAAATGAAGACGAGTAGCCCCGGGATCGTGCTGGCCTCGGCCTCGCCGAGAAGAAGGGAACTGCTCCGGCAGGCGGGCTTCGGGTTCGAGGTCGTCCCCGCCGCGGGGGAGGAGCCCCGCCCGCTCCCCGGGGAGGACCCGTCCGCGTACGTCGGGCGCGCGGCCCTGCTGAAGGCGTCCGCGGTCTTCGCCCTGCGCCCGGACGCCGTCGTCGTCGGCGCGGACACGGCGGTCGCCCTCGGCGGCAGGATCCTCGGCAAGCCCTCCGGTTTCGCCGAATTCGCCGCGTTCATGCGGCTTCTCGGCGGCAGAACCCACACGGTGCACACCGGCTGGGCGGTGCTCTGCGCCCGCGGAACGGCGTGCGGCGCCACGGTCTCCGAGGTCGACTTCGCCGAGCCGGACGACGACGACATCAGAAGCTACTGGGCCACCGGCGAGCCCGCGGACAAGGCCGGCGGCTACGCCATCCAGGGGGCGGGCGGCGCGTTCGTGAAAGCGGTGCGCGGGAGCGTCAGCTCGATCGTCGGGCTGCCCCAGGCGGAGATAAGAAGCGTGCTGAAAGACATGCTGCGGAGGTACGGAAATGAATGAGATGCTCGTGAACGTGATGCCTTTCGAGACCAGGGTCGCGCTGGTCATTTCCGGCATGCTGTCCGAGATCTACGTCGAGCGCCCCTCGAGCTCCAGCATGGTCGGGAACATCTACCGGGGCAGGGTGAACCGGGTCCTGCCCGGGATGCAGGCGGCTTTCGTGGACATCGGCCACGAGAAGTCGGCCTTCCTGCACGCCTCGGACATCGTGCCCCACACCGAGTGCGTGAACCCCCGCGAGAAGGAGCACTTCAAGGTCCGCGACATCTCCGCCCTGGTCAGGCAGGGGCAGGACATCACCGTGCAGGTGGTCAAGGATCCGATAGGGACCAAGGGAGCGAGGCTCACCACGGACATAACCCTGCCCTCCCGCTACCTGGTGTTCATGCCCGACAGCGCCCACGTCGGGGTGTCGCAGAAGATCGAGAGCGAGGCCGAGCGCGCCCGGCTCAAGGAGACGGTCGCCCGCTACGTGGAGAAGGATATCGGCGGCTTCATCGTCAGGACCGCCGCCGAGGGGGTCAGCGAAAAGGAGCTCGAGCAGGACGCCACGCTCCTCAAGCGCATGTGGCTCAACGTCAAGGCGCGCGCCCGGGGGGCCGGGCCCGGGACCATCCTGTACGAGGATCTGTCCCTCGCTTTCCGGCTGCTGCGGGATTTCCTCGGCAACGACATCGACAAGATCAGGGTCGACTCGGAACAGGCCTGCCGGGAGCTCTCCTGCTACTGCGGCGAATTCGTGCCGGAGATGGCCGGGAAAATCGAGCTTTATTCGGGCGACGCGCCGCTCTTCGATCTTTACGACGTGGAAAACGAGATCCAGCGCGCCCTGGACCGCAAGGTGCCCCTCAAGTGCGGGGGCCACCTGATCATCGATCAGACCGAGGCCATGACCACCATCGACGTCAACACCGGGGCGTTCGTCGGGCGCCGCAACCTCGAGGACACGATCTTCAACGCCAACGCCGAGGCGGCCGCGGCGATCGCGCGGCAGCTGAGGCTGCGCAACCTCGGGGGAATCATCATCATCGATTTCATCGACATGACCGACCCGACCCACCGGGAGCGGGTGATGAGCATCCTCCGCTCGGAACTCGCCAAAGACCGGGTGAAAACCACGGTTTCGCAGTTCTCGGAGCTCGGGCTGGTGGAAATGACCCGCAAGAGGACCAGGGAAAGCCTCGGGCACCTCGTGAGCTGCGAGTGCCCGGAGTGCCGCGGGAGCGGCGCGGTCAAGAGCGTCGCCACGGTGTGCCACGAGATCATGAGGGAGATCCTCCGGGTGAACCGCGCCTACAAGGCGGAAAAGTTCATCGTCTACGCGTCCCCTGACGTGGCCGGGGCTCTCGGGCTCGACGAGCGGCACGTCCTCGCCGAGCTCGAGGTGTTCACCGGCAAGCCCGTGGAGGTGCGCGCCGAGCATCTGTACCGCCGGGAAAAGTACGACGTGGTCATGGCCTGAAAATTGCGCGGCGCGTAGCGGAAATCCCCGCGGCGCGGAATTATAATAGCCAATTAATATACAGGGGCGCGCGGCGCGTACTTGCGGGGTTACTATGAACACAGCGGCTGATCTCGTCGACATCGCTTCCCGGAAACTGGTGACCGGGAACGGCATGGATCTGGATTACGTGGAGAGCATGCTGAGCCGGATCAAAACGTCCGGGGTCGATTTCGGCGACATTTTCTTCAAGAGCACGGTGCTGGAGCGGTGGCGCCTGAGCGAAAGCAAAATCAAATCGGGATCGTTTTCGATTGACCAGGGGTTCGGCGTGCGGGCCGTCGTGGGGGAAAAAACCGCCCTGGCGCATTCGGACGAGCTGTCCAACCACAACCTGCACGAGGCGGTGCGCGCGGTGCGCGCGATCTCCGGGAAACTGAAGCCGGCCTCGGGCGACGTGATCCTGAACATGAACCCCGACTACAGGGTGTACCGGGCCGTGAACTACGATCCCATCAACGGCATAAGCCGGGAGCGCAAGGTGGGGATGATCGGCGAGATGGACGCCTTCGCCCGCTCCCTCGACCCGCGGGTGCGGGAAGTCAGCGTGATGCTCACCCTGACCGACGAAAACACCCTGCTGTTCACCACCGAAGGCAACGCGGCGGGGGAGATGACGCCCTACGCGATCTTAAGCTGCTCGGTAATCGTCGAGGAGAACGGCGTGTCGGAAAACGGCCGGAGCGCCTCGGGCCGGATCACCGACGCCTCGTACTTTTTCGGGGAGGTTCCCGTGCTGCCCTTCGACTTCATCCGCGGAGTGACCGAACCTTCGGCCGTCATCAGCTACGAGCCGCGCTACCTCGCCACCGCCCGGGACGCGGTGCGGCAGGCGCTGCTCAACCTCCGGGCCCGCCCGGCCCGGGCGGGGACCATGCCGGTGGCGCTCGCCTCGGGCTGGCCGGCCGTGCTGATCCACGAGGCGGTGGGCCACGGCCTGGAGGCGGACGCGTGCCGGAAGGGCGAGTCCGTCTTCGCCGGCCTGACGGGACAGCAGGTCGCCTCGCCCCTGTGCACCGTGGTCGACGACGGCACCGTGCCCGACGGCACGGGCAGTTTCAACGTGGACAGCGAGGGCGTGCCGGCCCGCCGGAACGTCCTCATCGAAAACGGCGTGCTGAAGGGTTTCATGTACGACCGGCTCAACGCGGCGATCATGAGCGCCGCGCCCACCGGCAACGGCCGCCGGGACGACTACTACCACCCGCCCATCCCCAGGATGACCAACACCTACCTGCTGCCCGGCAAGGACAGCCCGGCCGACATCATCGGGAGCATCGACGACGGCATCTACGCGGTGGATTTCAGCGGGGGACAGGTGGATCCGGTCGCGGGCAAATTCACTTTCACCGCCACCGAGGCCTACCGGGTCGAAAACGGCGAGATCAAGTACCCGGTCAAAAACGCCACCCTGATCGGCGGCGCCGTCGAGGTCATGAAAAACATCTCCATGGTCGGCGACAACCTGGAGTTCGACCGGGGCATCGGCGAGTGCGGCAAGCAGGGCCAGTCGGTGAGGGTGGGCATCGGGCAGCCGACGCTCCGGATCGATTCCGTGACCGTGGGCGGCTCGGAGTAGCGCGGAGCCGGCCCGGCCGGTCAGCGGACCGGGTTCTTTTCGAAGTAGATGGCGGCGCTGTCGTAGCCGCCGAGGTTGATCACTTTGGCGTAGCCGCTGTCGGTGAGCGCGGAGCGCGCCCGTTCGGCTCTCTTGCCCGAGAGGCAGTAGAGGTATATGGTGTCTTCCCGCTTGATGTCGTTGGCGGTGACCCCCTCGACGATCTCGTTGTAGGGGATGTTCAGACTGTTCTCGACGTGCCCGGCCGCGTATTCCTCGGGGGTCCGTACGTCGATGATGAATTCCCCCGCGAGGCAGGTCCCCGCGGCCGGTAAGAAAAACAAACAGGCGATCGTTAAAAGGAAGTTCTTGAGCTTAGTCATTGCTGCCGTCCTGATTGGCGATATTTTCCTTTAAAAACCGAAACAATTCTCTGTAGCGCCTCCTGGCGCCGCTCCCGGAAAGCGCTTCCTCCCTGGCCTTCAGCGTCAGGGCTCTGAGCCGCTGCCGGTCGAGCTCGGGATGCGCCGCGGCCAGTTCGTTGACCTTGTCCGTCCCGGCGGCGATCAGTTCGTCCCGGAGGCTTTCGAGGCGGTGGAACGCGGCGTTTTCCGCCACTTTCGCCCCGGTCAGGGCCTTAAGCATGCTCTCAATCGCCCCGACCTCCTCGCCGGGGACGGAGCGCAGCAGCGCCTCGATGTGCAGAATCTGCCGGCGCAGTTCCTCCGATCTGGGCCGGAGCTTCCGCGCGGCGAGGATCGCCTCCCGCAGGGAGTCGTTGTCCCCGAAGGGAACGCGCGCGAGTTCCGAATCGGCCAGACCCGTTACGGCGACGCCGATTTCGCGCAGGCGGAGCGCGCGCCGCTTTTCCTCGCTTTTGGACACCCGCCCGCCGCTGCCGGGGGTATCATTTTTGGGAAAAAAATCGGAACGGCCGGGCATTTTTAGAGATCCTTCGGTGAATTTAGTGTATTCTAGCACTATAAGGCGGGTTGTGTGGAAAATATTGAAATGGACGGCGATGTTAAGCTGGAGCTGAAGAATCTGGAGGATTTGGCGCAGTACGCGGTGGAGAAGGCCCGGTCGCTGGGGGCCGAGGCCGCCAAGTCGCGCATAGACAAGGCCGCGGGACTCTCGGTTTCGTGCCGCAACGCGGACATGGAGAACGTGTCCTTCACCAACGGGCGGACCATGCGGATCACGGTCTACCGGAACGACGCCCGGGGCTCGGTGTCCACCAGCGATCTGTCGCACGCCGCGATCGACGAGAGCATCAGGGCCGCGCTGAGCATCGCCGGGCACACCGACAGCGACCCCGACGCCCGCCTGCCCCCGCCCGAGCTTCTCGCCTTCGAGCCCGTGGATTTCGACGTGTTCCACCCGATGGACGCCGATCCCGGGGAAATGTTCGAAAGGTGCCGGATCCTCGAGGAGCGGGCCAAAAAAGCCCACAAGGCCGTGATTTCCGTGGACAGCGCCGAGGAGAACGCGACCACGCGCCTGTCGGCCATGGCCACGTCCCAGGGGCTCACGGCGGGCACCGCGTCGACGACGTACACCCGGAGCCTGGCGGTCATGTGCGAGAAGGACGGGGACAGGAAGACCGGCGTCTCCTACACCTACGCCCCGAAGTTCGGCGACCTGTGGCGGGACGAGGCCCTGGTGGACGAGGCGGTGAGCGACGGGGTCAGCCAGCTCTGCCCCGCGAAGCTGAGCACCGGCGACTATCCCGTCATCTTCGACGCGCGGATGTCCCAGTTCCTGGCCTACATGCTGTTTTCCGCCCTCGACGGCCACATCCAGTATTACAAGGCGGGGTTCCTCACGGACTGCCTGAACCGGCGGGTCATGCCCGCATGGATGAACGTGCGGGAGGATCCGCACGTGCGCGGCAGCCTCAGCTCGTGCTACCTGGACGACGACGGCGTCAAAACCTCCCCCATGACGATTATCGAGAACGGCGAGGCGCGCAATTATTTCCTCAACAATTACTTCGCCAACAAGCTGAAGATGAAGAACAACGGCCACAACCGCGGCGTGAGCACGACCTTCTTCACGGACAGCCGGGGGCCCCTGCGCACGAAGGAAGAGCTCATCCGCGAAATGGACCGCGGGATCATCGTCCACGGCACCATGGGCAGCAACATGAACATCATCAACGGCGATCTCTCCATGGGCGCGAGCGGGTTCTACGTGGAAAACGGCGAAATCAGGCACCCGGTCGCCGAGTTCACCGTGGCCGGGAACTTTAAGGATATCTTTGCGGGCATCGTCGCCACGGCGGGCGATCACGACCCCCGCCAGGTGGCGGATCTCGGCTCCGTGCTCGTGGATCGGCTGAAGATCGCCGGGATATGAGGGCGCGCGGATTACACCTGACCGGCGGCGGGAACCGCCCGGTCCTTTCCACTGACATCGGGGATGTTTTATGAAAAGAGAATTGTCTTTAGAGTTCTGCCGCGTGACGGAGGCGGCCGCGCTCGCGGGCTACCACTGGCTCGGCCGGGGCGATAAGAACGCCGCCGACGGCGCCGCCGTGAAAGCCATGAGATACATGCTGAACGAAATGGAAATCGACGGCGAGATCGTCATCGGCGAAGGCGAGATCGACGAGGCGCCCATGCTTTACATCGGCGAGCGGATCGGACGCGGCGGCGAGCCGGTCGACATCGCCGTCGATCCCATCGACGGCACCCGCATGACCGCCATGGGGCAGTACAACGCGGTGGCGGTTCTCGCGGCGGCCGACCGGGGCGGGTTCCTCAAGGCCCCCGACATGTACATGGAGAAACTCATCGTGGGGTCGAAGGCGCGGGGCGTGATCGACCTGAACATGTCCCTGGAGGAGAACATCTACCGCATCGCGCGGGCCCTCGGCAAGTCCTACGGCGAGCTCACCTGCGTCACCCTGGCGAAACCCCGCCACGACGAGGCCATCGCCGTCATGCACAAGCTCGGTCTGCGCGTCTTCGCGATCCCGGACGGCGACGTGGCCGCTTCCGTGCTCACCTGCATGCCCGACACCAGCATCGACTTCCTCTACTGCATCGGCGGGGCCCCGGAGGGGGTGATCAGCGCCGCGGTGGCCCGCTCCCTCGAGGGCGACATGCAGGGCCGGCTGGTGCCGCGCCCGCTGGCGAAGGGGAACACCCCGGAGAACGTCGCCTTCGGCGAAATCGAAACGAAGCGGTGCGAGGCCATGGGCATCGAGCCGATGGTGGTGCTGAAGCTGGAGGATCTCGTGAGGACCGACAGCATCATCGTCTCCATCACCGGCATAACCAAGGGGGATCTGCTCGAGGGCGTGTCCCTGAACGGGAACATCGCGAGAACCGAAACCATAATGATCAGGGGCAGATCGAAGACCGTGCGCCGGATCAGCGCGCTCCACACCCTGAAGAACAAGTCCCAGACCATCTACGATCTGGTGTTCGGAAATTAGGCTCCGCCGCCGCGGAGCGGCGGGTCCGTCCCCGGGGGACGGACCCGCTTTTTTTCGCGCCCGGGGTCAGTCGCGGTAGAGGTACGTGTCCGGATCGCCGGGCGAGCGCGTGAAGCCGAGGCTTTCCAGAAAATAGATCACGCCGTCCCGCTCCTCCTCCGGGAACATGCCGACGCCGACGGACACCTCGGCGTAATCGGCCAGGACGTACCCGCAGGTCTCCTCGATCAGGTACTTGCCGACGCCCCGGCGCCGGGTGATGTCCCTGACCTTGAGGTAGACGATCCGGTTTTCCCGCGTGGCCGCCACGCCCGCCACGCCGCCGTTGAAAACGGCGAGATGGACGTGGCCCATGGCCCTGAGTTCCTCCCAGGTCAGGCCGTCCAGCAGCTTCCCGAGACTTCTGGTCCATTGGGGTTCCGGGGAACGGTCGTGAAAAACAGTCAGGCGCATATCGGGCCACTCCTATCTGAAAAATTTCCGGGGATCGAGCGGCGCGCCGTTTTTTCTGATCTCGAAATACAGGCTGTGATCCGGCAGCCCGCCGCTGCTCCCGATTCTGGCGATGACCTCGCCGGTCCGCACCCGCGCGCCGCTGGCCGCGAGATTGGCGCCGTTGTTGGCGTATATCGTGAGGTAGTCCCGGCCGTGATCGATTATGATGATGTTGCCCCAGCCGTTGAGCCAGCCCGCGTACAGGACGTCGCCGGGCGCCACCGCGGTCACGCTGCCGCCGGGGCTGCCCGAGATGACCACGCCGGTCCACTTGGTGCTCGTGAACCTGGTGTCGCCGAAATTCCTGATTATGCGGCCGGCCGCGGGCCGCGGCAGGTTTTTGCCCAGCCCGTGCAGGGCGCCGCTCCGCGCGAGCTTTTCCTTTTCCTCCCGCACCGCCTGCTCGGAGTTCCGGCCTTCCCGCTCCGCTTTCAGGCGCGCCGACTCCAGGGCCTTCCGCTCTTCCTCTTTTCTTTTTCTGGCGAGCTCGGCTTTCCGGGCGGCGATGGTCCGCTCAATCTCCCGCAGGGCCCTCTCCTGCGCCTCGATCTGCTTTTTCTCGGCGACGATGTCCGAGCGGAGGGATTCTTCCTTCGATTTGCTCGCGGTTCTCTCCCGGCTGAGCGCGGCCATGCTCCGGTCGTACTCGCGTTTGAGCCCGCTGAATTCCCGGCGCTTGCCCTCGAGCTTCGCCTGGTTGCGCTTCAGGTCGGCCTCGCTCTTTTCCATGTCGGCGATCAGGCCGCGCCGCTGCCGCGCGAGCACCCGGCAGTAGGTCAGGTAGCGGTCGCTCCGGCCCGGCTCGGCCCCGCCGAGCAGAATCTTGAGGGGGGAGTCGTTGCCGGCGACGTAGAGGTTCCTCACCATGGCCCGGAGCCGTTTCCGGCTGAGTTCCTCGAGATTTTCCAGATCGGAAATCTGGGCCCGGTAGCCCGCGATCTGCCCCGAAACGATCCGGATCTGGCTTTCGGTCAGGCTGAGCCGGCGGTCGAGGCGCTTTATGGACCGGTCGTAGGATTCGCGCTCTTTTTTCAGGGCGTCGAGATCGCGTTCGTGCTCTTTGAGGATCCTGCTCCGCCGCGCGATGTCCCGTTTTATGGCCGCGGCCGACTTTTCGGAAGGCGCCGCCCCGGGCCCGGGGGCGGCGGCCGCGGCGGCCGGGGCGGGCGGGAGGAGCGTCCCGGCCAGAAAAAGCGCCGCAGCCAATACGCGCCGTCCGATCATCAGCGTGTCCGCCCCCCGGCCGCTACTTGAGCCTGAACAGCGGCTTGCCGGTCATTTCTGGGGGGATCTCCATGCCGGTGAGGCTCAGGATGGTCGGGGCCAGATCCGACAGCCTGCCGCCTTCGACGGCTTCCGCCGGGCGGCCGAAGTAGATGAGCGGCACCGGCAGGTTCGTGTGGGCCGTGTAGGGCACGCCGGTTTCGAGATCCTTCATCTTCTCGGCGTTGCCGTGGTCGGCCGTGATGAGGCATTCGCCCCCGACCTTCTTCAGCGACTCGATGACGCGCCCGATGCTGGAGTCGACGGCTTCGCAGGCTTTGACCGCGGCCTCGTAGACGCCGGTGTGGCCGACCATGTCGCCGTTCGGGTAGTTGCAGATGATGACGTCGTACCGGCCGCTTTCGATGGCTTCGCACAGCTTGTCGGTCAGCTCGCGGGAGCTCATCTCCGGCTGCAGGTCGTAGGTGGCGACCTTCGGGCTCGGGATGAGGATGCGGTCCTCGCCCTCGAACACGGTTTCCACGCCGCCGTTGAAGAAGAAGGTCACGTGCGCGTATTTTTCGGTTTCGGAGATCCGGAGCTGGGTCTTGCCGTGCGAGGACAGCCACTCGCCGAGGGTGTTGACGAGATCCGACGGCGGGTAGGCGCAGGCCGCCGGGATGTCGGTGGCGTACTCGGTCAGCATGATGAAGTTCACGGCCGGGCGGCTCTTCCTCGCGAAGCCGGCGAAGTCGTCGTTCACGAACGCGCGGGAGATCTGCCTGGCCCGGTCCGCCCTGAAGTTCATGAAGATCACGGTGTCGCCGTCCTGCATCCCGACCGGCTCTCCGACGACGGAAGCCTTGATGAACTCGTCGTTCTCGTCGCGGGCGTACGCGGCCGCGAGCGCGTCGGACGCGGAGGCGAAGGGCGCGAAGCGGGATTCGGCGAGCGTCAGCATGTTGTAGGCCTCCTCGACCCGGTCCCAGCGGTTGTCGCGGTCCATGGCGTAGTATCTGCCCACGACCGAGGCGAATCTCCCGGTTCCGATCCTGGCGAAATGCTCCTCGAACAGGTCGATGGAGCTCTGGGCGCTGCGCGGCGGCACGTCACGGCCGTCGGTGAAGGCGTGGAAGTACGCTTTTTCGACGCCTTTGCGGGCCAGCAGATCGAAAAGCGCGAGGATGTGGCTTTCGTGGCTGTGAACCCCGCCCGGGGACATGAGCCCCATGACGTGCACGGCCCGGCCCGCTTTCAGCGAGGCGTCGATCGCCTTGTTGAAGACGTCGTTGGTGAAAAAGTCGCCGTCCTTTATGGACTTGGTGATGCGGGTGAGGTCCTGGTACACTATGCGGCCGGCGCCGATGTTGGTGTGGCCGACCTCGGAGTTGCCCATCTGCCCGTCCGGCAGGCCCACGTCGCCCCCCGAGGCGGAGATGGTGGTGTGCGCGAAACTCGCGGCGAGCCCGTCGAGCACGGGAGTGTCCGCGTTGGCCACGGCGTTGAATTCCTTGACCGGATTGCAGCCCCAGCCGTCCATGATGATGAGAGCAAATGGTTTCTTTGACATAACGTATCCTAAATTTGTGAGGTTGATTGCACGATACCGCCCGCGGTTTTTTCACGGTTTTCCGCTTAAATATTTTACACTAAAAAGCGGCGCGGGCACCCGCGCCGCGTGAAATTATTCAGGCCGGATCGCGTCCCTCCGCGCGGCGGTTTCAAAATTGCCGGGCGTGTGGTATATTATGTCGCTGAAACCGGCCCGGCGCGGGCCGGACGGACGTTTTCCGGCGCCGGTTCGGCGCGTGCGTGGTTATGGAATCATTCGACTTTCTCACGGAGGCGGTCTCCTTCTGCGGCCGTCATCCGATCATCAGCCTCCTCTGGGTGATTACCCTGGGGTATTTTATCTACTACCAGGTCCTCATCTGGGTCGACGGCGTCAAGCTGCTCGGCTCGAGGGAAGCGGTTGAGATGTTCAACCGCGACCGGGCGGTTTTCGCCGACGTGCGCCCGGGGGAAGAGTACGACCGGGGCCATCTCGCCGGCGCGGTGAGCGTTCCGGCGGAGGACCTGCTGAGCGGCAAGTTCTCCCTCGTCGAGAAATACCGGGCCAAAACCGTCGTGGTGGTGGGCAAAAGCTTCGACGACACGAGCGCGTACAAGTGCGCCCGGAACCTCAAGAAGGGCGGCTTCGCCTGCGTCCTGCTGAACGGCGGGATGCAGGACTGGATCTCGAAAAGCTACCCCGTGGTCAGAAAATAGGATCCCGGGCAAATTTTCGGGACGTCCCCCGCCTTCCGGAGCGGGGAAATTGCAAAATGCGCAAATTGTCGTATAATTCCGGTATGCGCCGGGCCGCGGCAGGCGCGGAAACCCCGCCGGGCGGGGAGGAAGGACGCGGCGCGGACGACGGCGGTAACACACAGGCAAAGGATTTTTAAAATGGCTGACGCACAACAGGCACGACAGAACAACCCGGTTTTCGAAGTGATTCGCATCTACAGCAAGGACATTTCGCTCGAAACCCCGCATTCCCCGAGAGTATTCCGCGAGGAGTGGACCCCGGAAAGCAAGATCGATCTCGACGTCAAGAACGAGCAGATCGATCCCGAGAACCACGTTTACGACGTCACCCTGAGGATCACGGTCACCACCAGAACCAAGGAGGACGCGGTCGCCTTCCTGTGCGAGGTCAACCAGTCCGCCCTGGTCCACATCGAGAACTTCAGCGAGCAGCAGCTCGCCCACGCGCTCAACGCGACCGTTCCGTCCATTCTGTTCCCGTACGTTCGGGAGACCCTGAGCTCGCTTATCCTCAAGGCCGGCTTTCCCCCGTTCGTGCTTCAGCCCCTGAACTTCGACGCGATCTACGCGCAGAGGCTCCAGGCCCAGCAGCAGCGGGCCGAGGGCGCCGACCGGCAGCCCGCCGGCAACGACGACGGCCGGTAACCGCCATCCCGCGGTGGACAGAGTCGCGAGACTCTGTCTTTTTTTATTAATTCTCTTTCGGGTGTTCAAGTGAAGTACGCGGTATCAGTTTTGGGCGCGGGTTCGTACGGGACCGCGCTGGCGATCTCGCTCGCGAGAAACGGCAACGGCATCCTGCTGTGGGGCAGAAACGCCGCGAAGGTGCGGGCCATGAGCGAGTCCCGGACCAACGGCGATTTCCTGCCGGGGACGGTTTTCCCGGAATCCCTCGACGTCACGAGCGATCTCGGGTTCGCCGTGCGAAACACCGGCATCCTGCTGGTGGTCGTGCCGAGCGCGGGCTTCCGCGACGTGCTGCGGCGGGTGAAGCCCTTCATGACGCCGGAGCACCGGATCGTCTGGGCCACCAAGGGCGTCGAGCCGAAAAGCGGCAAGCTGCTCAGCGACGTGGTCCGCGAGGAATTCGGGGACGGGACGCCGTTCGCGGTCATCAGCGGCCCGACCTTCGCCAGGGAACTGGCGATGGGCATGCCGACGGCGATATCGGTGGCCGGATCCGACGACGGCTTCACCGAGGAGTTTTCCCGGCTGATCCACTCCAGCCTCAATCTCAGGGTGTACAAGAATCCCGACTACGTCGGCATCCAGATAGGGGGGTGCGTCAAGAACGTCATCGCCATAGGCGCGGGTCTTTCGGACGGGCTCGGCTACGGCGCCAACGCCCGGACCGCCCTGATAACCAGGGGCCTGGTGGAGATCCGGCGCCTCGGCGCCGCCATGGGGGCGCAGCCGCAGACGTTCATGGGCATGGCCGGCCTCGGGGATCTGGTCCTGACCTGCACGGACAACCAGTCCCGCAACCGGAGGTTCGGCATGGCTCTCGGGCGGGGCAAAACCGTGGAGGAGGCCATGAAGGAGATCGGCCAGGTGGTGGAGGGGTACTGCAACACCGAGGAGGTATACCTGCTGGCCCGCCGGCACAGCGTGGAGATGCCGATCTGCGAGGAGATCTACAAGGTGCTCTTCCGGGGCAAATCGCCGGCCGACGCGACCAAGACCCTGCTGTCGCGGACGCAGAAGTCCGAGTAGGCCGCCCGTTCCCGCGGCCCGCGCGGAAAAAGACCGGAGCCCGCGCCCCGGTCTTTTCTTTTCGTCTCTTTATTCCCTCATTCCTTCGCCGCCGCGCCCGCCGGATCTTCCGGCGCCGGCCGGCCGCCTCCGCCGCCGGGATCCCGCTCCGTCCAGGTCTCGCCGGTGACCCGGTGCTCGGTCACGTCCAAGACTTCCCGGACGAGCCCGGGAAAAGCCTGGCGGAGGCCGGCCTCGATGCCGTCCTTCAGCGTGACGTTCACCAGACTGCAGCCCCGGCACCCCCCGGAAAAGCTGACGCTGACGACGCCGTCCCGCACGTCCTCCAGTTTCGCGGAGCCGCCGTGCGCGGCGAGCCCGGGATTGACCGTCGTGCGGAAATACAGCTCGAGCTTCTCCCGCAGGGTGGCCCCGGGGCCGAGGGGGGATTTTCTGAGGTTGGGCGCCCGGAAGGTCAGACCGCCCTTGCCGTCCTCACCGCGCCGGAAGTCGAGCTCCGCGCCTTCGAGATACGGCAGGCTCGAGGGGTCTATCACCACGTCGAACCCGGGGTGCGGGAAAATCTCGTCCGCCGGGGCGACGGATCTTTTAGGGCAGTACAGGATCCCGCACTCGACCCCGGGGGTGCCCGGGTTGGCCACGAAAATCCTGACGCCGGTTCCGGGGGCCTGGGTTTTGAGAAGCTGGGCGAGATATTCCTCGGCGGCGGGGGTTACGGTTACCATGATTCATCACCGGAAAGCAGGGGGAGCGGGGGTTTCCCGCGCGGGTCGGACGTCCGCCCCGCACCGAAAAGATAGCCAAACGGGACGGGTCTGTCAAGCCCCGGGAAATCCGCCGGAGACCGCTCCGCGCCCCGCCGCGACGCCCGCGCGCATATGTGAGAAAGTTAGTGTTTTTTTGGCTCTTCCCTGTAGATTAATTTGTCCAGATCTTTTAAAATCATTTCGATCCAATTACACCTTTTCTTACACATCTGGAGAGATCGCAAGCATGGCAAAGTTTGATAAATCGGTGCTGGAGCAGTACGGCATTACCGGCACCACCGAAGTTCTTTACAATCCCTCTTACGAAGTCCTGTTCAACGAGGAGACGAAAGAAGGTCTGGAAGGATTCGACAGGGGCCAGGAAACCGAGCTGGGCGCCGTGAACGTCATGACCGGCGTTTACACCGGCCGTTCCCCGAAGGACAAGTTCATCGTCGACGACGAGAACTCCCGCGACACCGTGTGGTGGACTTCCGACGAGTACAAGAACGACAACCACAGGGCTACCCAGGAAGCCTGGGACACCGTGAAGGAGCTGGCCATCAAGGAGCTTTCCAACAAGAAGCTGTACGTGGTCGACGGTTTCTGCGGCGCCAACGTGGACACCCGCATGAAGGTGCGCTTCATCGTCGAGGTGGCCTGGCAGGCGCACTTCGTCACCAACATGTTCATCCGTCCCCAGACCGAGGCCGATTTCGAGCAGGAGCCCGACTTCATCGTTTACAACGCCTCCAAGGCCAAGGTTGAGAACTACAAGGAGCTGGGCCTCAACTCCGAGACCGCGGTCGTCTTCAACGTAACCACCAAGGAGCAGGTCATCCTGAACACCTGGTACGGCGGCGAGATGAAGAAGGGCATGTTCTCGATGATGAACTACTACCTGCCGCTCAAGGGCATCGCTTCCATGCACTGCTCGGCCAACACCGACATGAACGGCGAGAACACCGCGATTTTCTTCGGCCTGTCGGGCACCGGCAAGACCACTCTCTCCACCGACCCGAAGCGCAAGCTGATCGGCGACGACGAGCACGGCTGGGACGACAACGGCGTGTTCAACTTCGAGGGCGGCTGCTACGCCAAGGTCATCAACCTCGACGCCGAGTCCGAGCCGGACATCTACAACGCCATCCGCCGCGACGCTCTGCTCGAGAACGTGACGGTCGACGCCGAGGGCAAGATTAACTTCGCCGACAAGTCCGTGACCGAGAACACCCGCGTGTCCTACCCGGTTTACCACATCAAGAACATCCAGCGCCCGGTTTCCGCCGGCCCGGCCGCCAAGCAGGTCATCTTCCTGTCGGCCGATGCCTTCGGCGTGCTGCCCCCGGTCTCCATCCTCGACAAGGATCAGACCCAGTACTACTTCCTGTCCGGTTTCACCGCCAAGCTCGCGGGCACCGAGCGCGGCATCACCGAGCCCACTCCCACCTTCTCCGCCTGCTTCGGCCAGGCCTTCCTCGAGCTGCACCCGACCAAGTACGCCGAGGAGCTGGTCAAGCACATGGAAAAGAGCGGAGCCAAGGCTTACCTGGTCAACACCGGCTGGAACGGCACCGGCAAGCGCATCTCGATCCGCGACACCCGCGGCATCATCGACGCGATCCTGGATCACTCCATCGACCAGGCCGAGACCAAGACCATCCCGCTGTTCAACTTCGTCGTTCCGACCGCGCTGAACGGCGTGGACACCAACATCCTCGACCCGCGCAACACCTACGCCGACGCTTCGGAGTGGGAAGCCAAGGCCAAGGATCTCGCCCAGCGTTTCATCAAGAACTTCAAGAAGTATGAGACCAACGCGGCGGGCAAGGCTCTGGTCAAGGCCGGACCCCAGCTCTAGCGCGAAGCCCCGCGCGGGCTGACGCCGCACGTTTCGAAACCATGCCGCCTCCGCGGCATGGTTTTTTTGGAGGTTACGAAGATGTCTTTTAATTTTGTCACGCGGGAAGGGCACGCTTTAATCAAGCGGGAGTTCGACGAGATCTGGGAAAAAATCAGGCCGGGCGTCGTCGAGAAGCTCGCCTGGGCGGCGTCCCTCGGCGACCGCAGCGAAAACGCCGACTATCAGTACAACAAGCAACTGCTGCGCCAGATCGACCGGCGGGTGAAGTACCTGACCGACGTGCTTAAGGAAGTGAAAGTCCTCGACCGCAGCGAGCAGGGCGCGCGCGAAAACCGGGTCTATTTTGGTGCATACGTGGAAATCGAGAACGAGGCGGGCGAGATCCTGCACGTCCACATCGTCAACACCGCCGAGGTGTACGGGCGCCGGGGTTTCATCTCCTACGAGAGCCCGATGGCCCGGGGCCTCCTCAACCGCACGGTCGACGACGAGGCGGAGGTGATCACTCCCAAGGGCAAGGTGCTGTGGTACGTCAACAAAATCTCCTACAAAGCCGAGGACTGGTTCGGGAAGATCGACGAGCCGCGCTTCACCTTCAGCGCGGAGAACGACGGCGCCCCGGTCGAGATCCTGAGCGACGAGGAACTGAAAAAGATCAAGGACGAGTATCTCAAGACGCTCGTTAAATAATGCGCAAGCCCCGGCCGGACGCCGGGGCTTTTTTTTACGCCGCCGGGGATTTTACGGGCACGCGTCGAGGAACCGCCTGACCTCTTCGTTGAAGGCCGCCGTTTCGGTGATGAAGGGAGCGTGCGAGCTGTTTTCGAAAATCACCGTGCGGCTGTTCTTCACGCCCGCCCAGCAGGCGCTCGAGGAGACGGGGCAGAGCCGGTCCTTCCGGCCGTAGATGTGCAGCGAGGGGCATTCTATGCCGCCGATGCCGTCCCGCAGGTCCTCGTCCAGCAGGGTTTTCAGGCCGGCCTGGAGCTCGTAGTAGGACGGTTCGGGAACCGACGCCAGCAGATCCCTGATGACCTTGAGGTCCTCGCGCACGCGCGTCGAACCCATGGCCTGGATGGAGAGGAACTTGTCGATCACCGCCCCGGCGTTCGCCTGGGTGAGGACCCGGGAGAATTTTTTGAGGATGACCGGGTCGATGCCGGGCCAGCCGGTGTTTTTGTCGCTCAGGAAGCGCGGGGAGCACGAAACCGTGATCAGCGCGCTGATGGGCTGCCGGTGCATGATGCAGAATTTCTGGGCGAGGATGCCGCCCAGGGACCAGCCGAGCAGGGCGGTGTCGTCCGGGATGGTCTCGAGCAGGGATCCGACGATGCCGTCGCACCGGTTCGCCGGGATCTTGCTGTTTATGCCGTAGCCGGGCATGTCGATCAGCACGATCCGGTAAAAATCCTTGAGATAGTCCGCGACGGGGAAGAATATCTTGGAGGAAACGCCCCAGCCGTGCAGCATCGTCAGCGTTTTTTTATGGGCGGAGCCGAGTATTTCGGTGTTCAGTTTCATGTTTCTTCTCCCGGGGCCGGCCGAAAGGACAGGGGGCATAACTATATATTATTAGATAATCCCCCGCTTATCCAATGATATATGTCCGATTTTCCCCTCCGGGGGAATTTTCCCGCCCCGCCCGGCGCGGCGGAGTCCGCCGGAAAAACGCCGGCCCGCGCGCGGCGCGAACGGTTGGCAAAGAACTTGCATGGGAATGAATGACGATTTTTTAATTTCAGGAGATGCCTATGAAAAATTTGCTTAAATCGGCCGGCGCCGTTTCCCTGCTCCTGTCTTCCCCGGCGGCATTCGCCGAAGGCACGGTGAGCACCGCGGACAACGGCTTTGTCATGATCTGCGCCGCCCTGGTGATACTGATGTCGGTCCCGGGGATCGCGCTTTTCTACGGAGGGCTCGTGCGGGCGAAGAACATCCTGTCCGTGCTGGCGCAGTCGGTGGTGATTTTCTCGCTTCTTTTCGTGCTGTGGGCCGTTTACGGCTACAGCCTGAGCTTCGGCACGAACGGAGGGGAACTGCTCAACAATTTCGTGGGCAACCTGGACAAGCTGCTGATGCTGAACGTCACCCCGAACGACGTTAACGGCACGCTTTCGGATCTGACGTTCTTTTCCTTCCAGGGCGCCTTCGCCGGCATCACCGGATGCCTGATCATCGGATCGTTCGCCGAGCGCATCAAGTTCAGCGCGCTGCTCTTCGTCATCGCCGTGTGGTTCACGTTCTGCTACATCCCGCTCTGCCACATGGTCTGGGGCGGAGGCTACATCGATTCCGCCTGGCACGCGTACGACTTCGCGGGCGGCACCGTCGTGCACATCAACGCCGCGGTGTGCGCCCTCACCGGCGCCTACTTCGCCGGCAAGCGCATCGGCTACGGCCGCGAGAACATGACGCCGCACAGCCTGGTCGTAACCATGATCGGCGCCTCGCTGCTGTGGATAGGGTGGTTCGGTTTCAACGCCGGATCCGAGCTCTCCGCCGACGGCGTGGCGGCGCTCGCCTTCGCCAACACCTGCGTCGCCCCGGCCGCCGCCGCGCTCTCGTGGCTGTTCGCCGAATGGATCCTGCTGCGCCGGCCGTCCCTGCTCGGCGCCTGCTCCGGCGCGGTCGCCGGCCTGGTGGCCATAACCCCGGCCTGCGCCTACGTCAGCATCGGCGGGGCTCTGATTATCGGGCTCGCCGCCGGCGTGCTCTGCCTCTGGGGCATCCACTGGCTCAAGAAAGTCCTGCGGGCCGACGACGCTCTCGACGTGTTCGGCGTCCACGGCGTGGGCGGCATAACCGGCGCTCTGCTCACCGGCGTCCTCTGCTCCCCCGATATGGGCGGCACGGGCTTCAAGGAAGGCTGGGAATCGATCTCCGGACAGTTCACCGGCCAGCTGGTTTCCGTGATCATTTCGATCGTCTGGTGCGGGATTGTCTCGGCGGTCGCCTTCTTCGCGGCCGGCAGGATCTTCGGCGGCGTGCGCGTTCCGCCCGACGAGGAGCGCGAGGGTCTGGATCTGACGACCCACGGCGAGCGGGCCTACAACTTCATGTAGTCCGCGTCCCGGCGCACGGGTAAAAAAAGGGGGAACGTCCGGCGTTCCCCCTTTTTCTTTTTTCTTTCCGCCCCCGCGGCCCCGCTCCCGGGCGCCTGTCCGGAACTTCTACATCCGGTGGCTCTTCGCGTCCCGGATGATGCCGATCACGTCCTCGTGGCCGAACACGTATTTTTTGCCGCAGCAGTGGCATTCCGCGGTGATCTGCCCGTCCTGCTGCAGGATGCGCGCGAGCTCGTCGGGGTTGAGCTGCGTCAGCATGTCCCGGTAGCGCTCGCGCGAGCACGAGCACCTGAACGTCACCGGGCGCGCGCCGAAGACGGTGACGTTTTCCGCGTGGTACAGGCGGTACAGGAGCTCCCGGTCCGTCAGCGTCAGGATTTCCGCCATGGTGACGGTGTCCGCGAGCAGGCCCGCGCGCGCGAAATCTTCCTCCTGCCTCGCCCGGTCCCCGGAGGGCAGGGCCTGGATCAGCAGGCCGGCCGCCTTGCCGGAGCAGTTCGCGTCCGAGAAGAGCCACAGCCTCGTGGGGATCTGCATGGAGCGCGTGTAGTAGGATTCCAGGCACTCGGCGAGCGTGTTCCCCTCGAGGGCGATGATCCCCTGGTAGCGGTTGCCCCGGTTCGGCATGACGGTGATGGTCAGGACGGCCCGGTCCGAAAGCAGATCCCGGAAGGAGGCGTCTTCGGGAATTTTCCCGTCCAGGGACGCGAGCCCCCGGGTCTCGTGCTTTTCGTTGCTGTTCAGGATGGCGTACCTGAGGTTCCCGCCGCCGCGCAGCTGCAGCATGATCTCCCCCTCGAATTTCATGATGGAGGTCATGAGGCACACGGCGGACTGCATCTCGGCGAGCAGATCGCGGACGCAGCGCGGGTAGGGGTGGTCCCCGATGAGATCCCGCAGGGCGTCCCGCGTCCGGACGATGCCGCCCCGCAGATCGCAATCGTTGAAGATAAAGGGCGTGATGCCGTCGAAGGTTTCGTCGCGCATCTTCCGGTTAAGCTCCATAACCGCTTCGCCGGGATCGCCCCGCCGGTCCGGTGCCGTCATTGTCCGTCCTCCCCGGGGACCGCCGGTCCCCCCTGGCCCGGAACGGCCGGGCCGTGCTTTATTTTCAGGAGCTGCCGGCGCTGCTTCTTGTCCGGCTTGCTTTCCGGGTGAGGCGCGAACAGCGCCCCCGCGCGGCGCTCCCGGTCCCGCTCCTCCCGCCTGGCCAGGCTCTCGGGCGTCTCCTCGTACAGCAGGCGCGCCGCGGCCGCGTTGCCCCGCCGGTCCGAGAGGGCCCGCACGACCACCTCGATTCTGACGAAGCCCTGCCACAGCCCGATCAGCGCCCCGGTTTCCACGATTTTGCCCGGCTTGGCCCGGGAGCCGTTGTAATGAACTTTCCCGCCCTCGATCATGTCTTTCGATATTGACCGGGTTTTGTAAAAACGGGCGGCCCAGAGCCATTTGTCGAGTCTGACGTTCGGTCGCGGAGCTTCTGGCATATCTGCTGTTTTGGTGATTTTTATTGAAAATCAGTGAAAAAAAGTGTTAATCATTTTACAATAGGCAATGCGTTTCGTACGATTACGCTGTAAAAATATTTTTACGGGGAGCGGGGGTCTATGTTTTTGGCTAAAGCGTTCGGGTCGCTCCTGAACAAAAAAGGAGAAACAGTCGACGACCCGCCGTCCGGCGAAACCGGCGAAACCGGCGCCGGCGTCCCCGGCAAGGCCGGGCCCGCGCCGGACCGCGCCAGATATTATACAAAAATTTCCGCGTATTTGTTTTATCTTTTGAGCGTCGTGGTCTGCTACGAGGCGGCCGTTTTTTTTTGGAACAGGATGCCGTCCGGGGGCGGAGCCCTGGCCGGCCTGACGCCCGACGAGCTTAAGGCGATCCGGGATCCCCGCGCGCGCAAGAGCGTCAGGCTCGGCGATTATTTCCTGTTCGGCGGGGGCCCGGCGCGGGACGCGGCCCGGGCGGCGAACGGGCAGCCGCGCCGCTCGAAGCTGGACATTAAGATCACCGGGATAGCGTACAGCTCCGACGAGTCGCGGGGCGCCGCCGCCTTCATCTCCAAAGGGACGGAGGGCACCTACGCGGCCGGCGACAAAATCGAGGGCACCGCGGCGGTCGTCGAGCGGATCAAGCCCGGCGAAATCATCATCCGCAACGGCGGCGTCGAGGAAGTGGTGAAGTTCGACGAGGACGCCTACGAGCCCCCGCCGCCGGAGCCGGCGAAGGAAGAGGGGAAGAAGAAGAGCCCCGCGAAAGAGGAGCTCAAAAACGTGCGCACCGAGCTGCTCAGCAATCCCGGCAACCTGTTCAATTACATTAATATCAAGCCGGCCATGGAAAAAGGCAAAATCGTCGGCTATGAGCTGACGCCGGGGCCGGAGGGCAAGCTGTTCATCGACGCCGGGCTCAGAAGCGGGGACATAGCCGTGGAAATCAACGGGTACGATCTGACCGACAACGGGCAGGCCATGGCGGTGATGGGCGAGCTGCAGAACATGACGCGGATCAATGTGGTGGTCAGAAGAGACGGCGGCCTGGAAACCGTCGTCCTGGAAACGGAGTAGCGGGCGCGATGACGAACTTTAACGGAATACGGAGAACCTTCCGGCTGCTGGCCCTGGCCGCGGCGCTGCTCGCCGCGGCCGGTCCCGTTCCCGCCGCCGAATTTTCGGCGAGTTTCAAGGGCACGGACATCACCGAATTCATCAACACGGTCGGCAGGAACCTCAACCGGAACTTCATCGTGGATCCGGCCGTCAGGGGCAAGATCAACGTCCGCAGCTACGATCTGCTCAACGAGGAGCAGTACTACCAGTTTTTCCTGAGCGTTCTCGAGGTGTACGGCTACGCGGTGGTGGAGACGGACCACAACGTGTACAAAGTCGTGCGCTCGGCGGTGGCCAAGACCGCCGGGGTGCCCGTCAGCGAGATCGGCGGCATGGGCGACGAGATGATCACCCGGGTCATCCCGGTGCGCAACGTGAACGTGCGCGAGCTTTCGCCGCTGCTCCGGGGACTCATCGACAACCAGGGCGCCGGCAACGTGGTGCACTACGAGCCTTCCAACGTCCTGCTCATAACCGGGCGCGCGCAGGTGGTCAACCGGCTCGCCGACATCGTGAGCAGGGTCGACAAGGCCGGCAACCAGGAAGTGGAGATTGTCAGGCTCGAGCACGCCTCGGCGGCCGAGGTGGTGCGGGTCGTCACCGCGATAATCAAGGACGACTCCACCAAAAATTCCGCCGCGGCGCTGCTGACGCCCAAAATGGTCGCCGACGAGCGGACGAACTCCGTGGTCGTTTCCGGCGAGCCGCGGGCCCGGGAGCGGGTCATCAAGATCATCGTCAAGCTCGACCGGGAGCAGGCCTCGTCGGGGAACACCCGGGTTTTTTACCTTAAATACGCCAAGGCCGAGGACGTGATGGAAACCCTCACCGGCCTCAGCAAATCGCTTTCCGGCACCGAGGGCGCGGCGTCCAACGGCACCGCGACCGCGTCCAAAATCAACCTGTACAGCAACGAGGCGACCAATTCGATCATCGTCAACGCCGAGCCCAACCACATCAGGGAGATGGAGGAGATAATCCGCAAGCTGGACATCAAGCGGGCCCAGGTGCTCGTCGAGGCCATCATCGTCGAAATGACCGACAGCACCGGCGCGAGCCTCGGCATCCAGTGGGGCATGGCGCACAAGGACCAGATCGGCGGCGTGGTCCAGTTCACGGACAGCGACGTGCCGGTCACGGGCCTGGTGAACGATCTCGAAGAATCCTTCGGGCGGATCAACGGCATGGGCGTCGGCTTCTACAAGGGCAACTGGTTCGGCCTCCTGACCATGGTGCAGTCCGATTCCAAGAACGACGTGCTCTCCACGCCGAGCATCATCACTCTCGACAACGAGGAGGCCGAGTTCAACGTCGGCCAGGAGGTGCCGGTCAAGACGGGCACCCAGACCAGCACGTCCGACGCGTCCGTGCGCTACGACACCATCGAGCGCAAGACCGTGGGCACCAAGCTTAAATTCGTGCCGCAGATCAACGAGGGCGACAGCGTCCTCCTGACCCTGGAGCAGGAGGTGTCGAGCGTCAGCAGCAGCAGCGCGAGCAACGAAAACGGCGCCACCTTCGACGTGCGCACCATCAAGAACTCCGTGCTCGTGCGAAGCGGGGACACGGTGGTGCTCGGCGGCCTCATGGACACCAAGACCCTCGAAAGCGTGTCCAAGGTTCCCTTCCTCGGGGATCTCCCGCTGATCGGCGAAATGTTCAAATACACCTCGAGCACCTACGAGAAGAGGAACCTGATGGTGTTCCTGCATCCGATCATCCTGCGCAACGACGACGAATATTCGGCGCTGTCGTCTTCCAAATACACGCTGTACCGGGACGAGCAGACGGAGCGGAGCAAAAAGGGCATCCGGCTCCTGCCGGTGAACCTCCGGGCCCCCGTGATGCCGGCGCTGGACTCGACCATCGTCATCGGCCCCGACGTCATCCAGGAGGTGAGCGGCTCCGGAACGGGGGACGGCGCGGCCGCGCCCGGGGAGGGCCTATGACCGGGGCGGGAGATTTCGCGCCGGCCGGGGATGAACTCCCGGGTCCGGTCCCGGTTCCGGGCGGGGAGGAGTCCCCGGAGGGCGGGACGTCCGCCGACCCGGCCGGGGAGCTCATCGCCGAGCTCGAGCGGGACGATTCCGGCGGGGAATGCCGGCTGCCGTTCGCCTTCGCCCGGGACAACGGGGTGGTGCTCCGGCGGAACGCGGACGGGCTCGAGCTGTGCTTCAAGGAAAAGCCGCCGCTGCCCGTGCTCCTGGAAATAAAAAGGTTCGCCCGGAGGAATTTCCGGCTGACGCCGCTCGGCGGGGACGAATTCGACAACCTCCTCATGGAGCGGTACCAGAACGACGACTCCGAGGCGCAGCGGATCGCGAGCGACATGGGCGCCGACGTGGAGGACCTGAGCCTGGCCGACGACCTGAACAAGGCCGACCTGCTCGACAACAGCGAAAACGCCCCGATGGTGCGCTTCATCAACGCCATGCTCGCGCAGGCGGTCAAGGAAGAGGCTTCCGACATCCACATCGAGCCGTACGAGAACAAGCTGGTGATCAGGTTCCGGGTGGACGGCGTCCTGCACGAGAACATCTCCCTGGAAAGGAAATTCACCCCGTACCTGATCTCGCGCGTCAAGGTCATGGCCAAGCTGGACATCTCCGAGAAGAGGATCCCCCAGGACGGCCGCATTTCCCTGGTGGTGGGCGGCAAGACCGTGGACGTGCGCGTGTCCACCATCCCCACCAGCTACAACGAGCGCGTGGTCATGCGTCTCCTGGACAAAAACAGCGTCAGGCTCGAGCTCGGGCAGCTCGGCATGACGCCCGCCATCGCCGGCAAGATCGGCCGGCTCATCCGCATGCCCCACGGCATCATCCTGGTGACGGGCCCCACCGGCTCGGGCAAGAGCACGACCCTGTACGCGGCCATCTCCGAGATCAACACCAAGGACCGGAACATCCTCACCGTGGAGGATCCCGTCGAGTACGAGCTGGAGGGCATCGGCCAGACCCCGGTGAACACCAAGGTGGACATGACGTTCGCCCGGGCGCTCCGGGCCATCCTGCGCCAGGACCCCGACGTGGTGATGATCGGCGAGATCCGCGACCACGAGACGGCCGAGATCGCGGTGCAGGCGTCGCTCACCGGCCATCTGGTGCTGTCGACCCTGCACACCAACACGGCCGTCGGCGCCATCACCCGTCTCAAGGACATGGGGATCGAGCCGTTCCTGCTTTCGACTTCCCTCATCGCCGTGCTGGCGCAGCGCCTGGTCCGCACCCTGTGCCCGCACTGCAAGAAAGCCTCCGTGACCACGGAGCACGAGATGCGCCTGCTCGGCCTTAAGGAGCCCGCGCCCATCTTCCGGCCCGCGGGCTGCGGCGAGTGCAATCAGACCGGGTACCGGGGCCGCTGCGGCATCCACGAGCTGGTGGAGGTGAACGCCGAGGTGCAGTCCGCCATCCACAGCCCGGAGGGCGAGGTGGCCATCGAGAAGGTGGTGCGCCCGTACACCCCGACGATCCGCGACGACGGCTTTTCCAAGGTCCTCGCCGGCATAACCTCGCTCGAGGAGGTCATGCGCGTGACGAGCGGGGAGCTGTGACATGCCGGCGTTCCAGTACACGGCCTCGGACAGGTCCGGAAAAGCCAAAAAAGGCTCCGTCGAGGCGGACAACGTCAAAAGCGCCCGCGCGAAGATCAGGGAGATGGGCCTTATCCCGGTGGAGCTGCGGGAAAGCTCCGGCCGCAAGGGCGCGTCCGGCGGGGCGGGGACGCGCGGCTCCCCGATCGGGGGCTTTTTCGAGCCGCGCATGTCCAATTCCGGCCTGTGCCTTGTGACCCGGCAGATCTCCACGCTGGTGTCGGCCGCCATGCCGCTCGAGGAGACGCTCAGGGCCGTGGCGCAGCAGTGCGAGAACCCCAGGCACGCCGCCATCATCGGCGCGGTCCGCGAAAAGGTCTGCGAGGGGCTGACCCTCGCGGACTCCATGCGCCGGTTCCCGAAGGTGTTCGACGACCTGTACGTGTCCATGGTGGCCGCCGGGGAGCGGTCCGGCCACCTCGACGAGGTCCTCGAAAGGCTCGCGGACTACACCGAAAACAAGCAGGAACTGAAGGCGAAGGTGATCCAGGCGATGATTTACCCGACGGTGCTGACGATCGTCGCCGTGTCGGTGATAGCCATCCTCCTTTCCACCGTGGTCCCGAAGGTGGTCGAGCAGTTCACGCACATGAAGGCGACCCTGCCCAAATCCACCATGTTCATGATCGCCCTGTCGGACTTCGTCAAGAACAACGGCCTGATCCTGGCCGGGGCGGCCGCGGCCGCGGTCTGCGCCTTCGCCTTCGCGATGAGGAACGAGGCGTTCCGGAAAAAGGTGCACGCGCTGATCCTCCGGATCCCGGTGGCGGGGCGGGTCAGCCGGTCGCTCAACACCGCGCGGTACGCGCAGACCCTCTGCATCCTGCACGCGAGTTCCGTGCCGCTCATCGAGGGCATGCGGGTGTCGTGCGACACCCTGACCAACCTGGTGGCCAAGGAAAAGCTCTACGCCGCCGCCGAGAAGGTGCGGGAGGGCAAGGGTCTCAGCCGCTCGCTCTCCGACACGGGGCTGTTCTCGCCCATGATGCTGCACATGATCTCCTCCGGGGAGAAGAGCGGCGAGCTCGACGGCATGCTCGGCCGCGCCGCCGACAACCAGAGCAACGAGCTCAAGCGGAACATCGCGATGGCGCTGTCCGTGTTCGAGCCGGCGCTCATCGTGGGGATGGCGGGAATTGTTCTTTTTATAGTAATATCTATTTTGCAACCGTTGCTGCAGATGAATACAATGGTTGGAGGATAACCGGTTTAACCGCGGCAGTCTTTGTGTTTTATGGAGTCAAAATGTCAAATATAAAAAGGAAAGGTTTCACGCTTCTGGAAATAATGGTGGTCATCGTCATCCTGGGCCTCCTCGCCGCCATGGTCGTGCCGAACGTCATGGGCAGCCTCGACGAGGCGAACATCAGCAAGGTGAAGACCGACATCCAGGGCCTCGAAACGGCGCTCAAGATGTACAACATGGACGTCAAAAGGTACCCGACCACGGATCAGGGGCTGCAGGCCCTCGTGACCAGGCCCTCCTCGAACCCCGTGCCCAAGAAGTACCGCAGCGGCGGCTACATCGAAAAGCTCGCCGACGATCCCTGGGGCAGCCCCTACTACTACAAGCTTCCTTCCGACCACGGCGCGCGCTACGACGTCTTCAGCGCCGGCCCCGACGGCGAGGCCGGGACCTGCGACGACATCGGCAACTGGAACGCCGACGCCGTGACCACGGAAACCCTCGAAAGCTGCGCCAACGGCTGACCGCCGCGCGGGTTCCCGGAACGGGTCGTGCCGCCATGAGACGCAACGCCTTCACGCTGCTGGAAGTCCTGATGGTCGTCCTCATCGCCGGGATAACCGCGGCGATCGTCACCGTGAATCTGCCCGGGGACGGCAGCCTCGCGGCCCGGGCCCGGGAAGAGGCCGGCAGGCTGGTCATGACGATGGAGGAAATGTCGGACCGGGCCGCCATGGAGGGCCGGCTCATCGGCCTCAAGGTGACGGAAACCGGCTGCCGGTTCCTGTACCTCAGCCCGCGGGGGAACAAAAAGACCGCGTCGCGGAGCATCGAGCAGCAGATGTTCGAGACCTACTGGGACAAGCTCTCCTGGATCGACTACCGCCCCGGGGACGAGGACACGGCGACGGAGTTCGACGAGGGCATAACCGCGGAGCTCAGGGTCGGCGGGCTCAGGGTCGAAACGAAGGACGAAACCCTGGAGGCGGTGGATTTCGAAAGCCGGGAACGGGACGCCGTCCTGCGGGAGCAGCCGCAGGTGCTGTTCTACCCGACGGGGGAGGCGACCCCGTTCAGGCTCAGGCTGATCCCCGGGAAAGAGGACGACAAGGACGATCCCATCGTGATCATCGGCGCCGAGACCGGGAGGTTCAGGCTTTTTGACCCGGAGAAGGATAAACTGAGATGAAGAGACGGCGCGGCATGACGCTGGTGGAGGTGATGGTCGCCCTGGCGGTGTTCGCGCTGACGGCCGGCGCGATCATGAACGTGGTCTACAACACCATCCACGGGCTGACCGGGATGGAGGAGTCGTACTTCGCGCAGATGGTGGCCGACAACGTCCTGAGCCAGTACAAGCTGACGAAAGCCTGGCCGAGCAACAGCTGGGTGAACGACAAGCAGGATCTGGCCGGGAAGACCTGGTACTACCGGTACCGGGGCCAGAACACCCAGGATCCCGATTTCAAGTCGCTCGAGGTCGAGGTTTACACCACCCGGAAAACCGGCTCCGGCTCCCCGGTCGGCTACATGCGGACCTATGTGAGCAGATAGCATGAGCCGGATCCGGGGATTTACGCTGATTGAGGTTCTGCTTTCAATCGTGATTATGGCGGTGCTCGCCCAGGCCACCTTCATGATAATGTCGGGAGTGCTGACCGCCGACGAGACCGTGGAGGAGAACGCGTCGCGGCTCATGGAGCTGCAGAAGGCCTTCGCCGTGATGGACCGGGATTTCACGCAGGCCGTGCCGCGGCAGTCCCGGTTCACCGGCTCGGAGGCGAAGTCGGTCATCGAGTACGGGGAGGACAAGTACCAGTCGGACAACGCCGGCATATCCTTCGTCACGGCCGGCAGCCTGAACCCCGGGGCCCTGCTGCCGCGCGGCGAGATCGCCCGGGTCTGGTACCGGCTCAAGGACAAGAGCCTGCAGCGGGCCGTTTACCCGTTCCCCGACACCGTGATCGGGTACGAGCCGGCGTTCGAGGACATCCTCTCGGGCGTGGAGAAGTTCGAGCTGGAGTTTTACCGTTCGGGAGCCTGGACCAAGGACATGCAGAACCGGCTGTCGCTGCCCGGGGGAATAAAAATCAAACTGGAGCTCGCCGATTACGGCGAGATTGAGAAAATCGTCTACGTCGCCGCCGGTGAACACCGATGAAAAGAAACAGGGGAGCCGCGCTGCTGGTGGTCATGCTCGCCATCGCGCTGATGATCATCTCGGCAGCCACCATAGCCGCGAGATTCAACCGGGTGTATTTCCTCACGGAAAACACCGATCTCACGCTGACCTCGCGGTGGTACGTCGACGGCATCGAGGGCATCATCAAGAAGTACATGACCGACGACTTCAAGAAAACCAAGTCCAAGGTCTACCTGGGCATGAACTGGGCGCAGCCCAACCAGGTCATCCCCCTGGACGACGCGGTGATCAGCGGCACGGTGTACGACGAGATGGCCTGCTTCAACATAAACTCGCTCGGGAACAACCTGTCGTTCGACATCGCCGGCGACAAGGCCGCGCAGACGTCCGACTACAGGCTGCTCCGGGGCGGGTACCCGGCCCTGGTGTTCGAGCAGCTCCTGAAGACGGTGGGGGCGGACGACAACACCGCCCGGACCGTCACGGACTCCGCGATTGACTGGCTGGACGCCGACTCGAACATGAGATCGTCCGCTGGGGCGGAGGATCAGTACTACGCGACCGTGCCGAGCCCGCACCTGGCCGCGCAGGGGCTTTTTTACGACAAAAGCGAGCTCCGGGCGGTGAAGGGCATGACCCCGGAGATCTACCGGAGACTGGAAAACCTGATCTGCGCCCTGCCCAACAGCGATCTGAACATAAGCGTGAACATGCTGACCTTCAAGAAGACCCCGCTCCTCGCGGCGCTGTTCCTCGGGGAGATGGATCTCAACACGGCGCTGAACGTCATCAACGTCGAACGGCCCGAAAAAGGCTGGGACAGCGCGGACGGGGCGCTGAACTCGGAAACGCTGGGCAGCTACGCGCGCCGGGTGAACGGCCTGACCGACCGGCTCAAAAAAGTGCTGGTGACCAATTCGAATTATTTCGTGGCGCACGTCAAGGTCGCGTTCGGGGACCGCGAATTCTCCTTCCGGTCGCGATTTTTCCGGGAGACCGACACCAAGCTGGTCGTATACCAGCGCCTGAGGAGCGAGCTCGATGAGTGAGTATCTGTTTATCCGTCCGGGCCCCGGCAACCCCGGCGACTGCGAGTGGTTCTCCTACGACGAGCAGACCCGCAACGTCCTATCGGCCGGGCGCGTCCGGTCGCTCAGGGAACTCGGGGAGATCCGCCGGGTCGCGCCGGACCGGCCGGTCGCGCTGCTTTACCCCGCCGCGTCGGTGAAATTCAGGAAGATCGAGTTCCCCGGCAAGCTGAAAAGAAGCGCGGTCAGGTCGCTGCTCTACGTCATCGAGGACGAGTTCGCGGGCGACGCCGACGATTTCGCGGTGCGGGTGCTGGAAAAGCAGGGCCGGGAGTACAGCGTCGCCATCTACCGGGAGGACGAGCTCCGCAAGCTGGAAAAGGCCCTGATCCTGCTCGGGTTCGACGTGGAAATCATCGTTCCCGACGTTTTCGCGCTGCCCTTCCCCGGGAAAAACGAGCCGGAGGTCGCGGGCTACGCCCTCAGGCTCGGCTCCTCCTGGCTGGTGCGCGACGGCAAAAACTCCGGCATGGAACTGCCCGAAGAGTGGCTCGCCATGCTCGCGGAGCCCCGGGAGGACGGGACGCGGGCGAAGTACGTGTCCCTGAGCCCGCTGCCGGAGGAGCTCAAAGAGGCTTGGGAGGAAGACCCGGTCGAGTCCCCGCTCGCCTTTCTGGCGGAAGGGGCCCTCAAGTGCCGGCTCAATCTGTCCTCCAAGCGCAAGAAGCGCAATTACCACATCAAATTCATGCTCGTGTGGGTCAAGGTGGCCGTGCTGATCGCGCTGGCGACCGGTCTGTGGCTCGTCAACTATTCGGCGCGGATCCGGACGGTCCGGCAGGAGACGCTCGACTACCGGAACCAGCAGCGGATCCTGTTCAACCAGGTCGCGGGCGTGCAGGGGCAGACGACGGATCCCGTCGCCCGGATGAAGGAGCTGATCGAGAACTCCTCCCCGATCGGCACCGACGAGGGGTTCGTGGATCTGTCGAAGCTGCTGTTTCCCTACCTGACCGCGCAAAAGGACATCGAGGTGGTGAGCCTGAAGTTCGACCGGGGCAGGAAGCAGTTCACGGTGCAGTTCCTCGCCAAGCCCGATTTCGGGGTCGACGCTTTCCTGAGCGGGCTCTCCCCCGATTTTTCCGGGCGGCTCGAAGGAGCCAAGCCGAGCCGGGAAAAGCTGCTTAACACCGTGCAGATAAGGAGAACCGGGCAGTGAGGGAAAAAATAAAGGCCGCGTGGGCCCGCCTGAGGGCCCGGCTGCCCGAAATGAAGCCGCGGGGCGGCGCGGGCGGCTTTTTGAGCCGGCGGACGCCCCGGGAAAACGCGATCATGGCGGCGGCGCTCGCCGTGCTCCTCATCGCCGGGATCTTTTTCCTGGGGGTCAAGCCCCGGCTCGACCAGCTCAGGAACGCCCGGGCGGGTCTCGAAAAGGCGCGGAGCGGCTACAGCTACATCCTGCATAACGCCTCGCGGGTCGGCCCGCGCAAAAGCGCGGCGGTGCCGGATCTCGGCCGCAAGATTCCCGAGTGCGTGTCCGCCGCGGCCCGTAAAAACAGGCTCGCCGGCCTGAACGCCGTCCCCGACAAAAAAGACCCGGAGCGGGTCAGGGTGCAGAGCGACGAGCCGGTGAGCTACCGGGACATCATCAATTTCGTGGCCGATCTCGAGACCGGCTACGGCGTCACCGTCGACGAGATAACCCTGGACAAGCAGGACGACGGCATGGTGTACGTCTCCAACATGATCCTGGTCAGACTGGAAAAGGGTGAGGACAATGATTAAGCGCGCCGTCGTCAGAACTCTCTTCGTCGCCGGGACTTTTCTGTTCTTCGTGCTGTATCTCGCCCCGGCGGACAAACTGGTTTCCCTGATCGATCTGCCGCCCGGCGTGCGGCTCTACGACGTCAAGGGCGATCTCTGGCGCGGCCGCATCGGGACGGCGGACATCGCCGGCGCGCGCGTCAGCGACGTCGAATGGCGGCTGAATCTGTTCACGGCGCTGTTCTCCGGAGGCATGACCGTGTTCGTGCGGGATCCGGAAAGGATCACGGGCAGCTTCGACGTGAACCTGACGGGCCTGGGCCGGGAAATCAGGCTCGGGAACGTCAGGCTGAAAACCTTCGCCGGGCGGATCGCGCCCCTCCTCAAAACGGTCGTGCCGCTCCGGGCCGAGGGCGGGGCCGAGGCGCGCTTCGACCGCGTCACGCTGACCCCGGGCGGGGCGCTTAAGGAGGCCGACGGCGAAATCCTGCTCACCGACTTTCTGGTGCAGCATCCGTTCGATCCGCGGCTGATGATCGACTGCGGGCGGGTCCGCGTCGGGGTCAGGGGCGGCGAAAAGACGCTCGATCTGGACGTCGACCAGGAATCCGACATGTTTTCCCTCGACGCCGCGGTAAAGATCACCGGCCTGTCCGAGTACGACCTGACCGGAACGCTCAAGCCCGGGGGATCGCTTCCCGACGGGATCGCCGGCCTCGTCGCGGCGCTCGGCCGCCCCGGCCCGGACGGGCGGATACCGCTGAAATACCGGGGCAAACTGCCATGAGCGGCAAAAGGGAGCTTCCCGCGATCGCGGGCGTGAGACCGGTGCGGAGCAGCAGATTTTTCCGGACCGAGGCCGTGGATCTGGTGTTTTCCAACGGGAGCAAAGCCACGTACGAGCGCATCCCCGGGGGCCCGGGCGCCGTCATGGTGATCCCGTACGACGCCGCGTCCGATTCTTTCGTCTTCGCGCGGGAGTACTGCGTCGGCTCGGAAAATTACGAGCTGGGCTTCGTCAAGGGCAAAATCGACCCCGGCGAGAGCCCGGCCGACGCCGCCGGGCGCGAACTCGGGGAGGAGATCGCCCTCGGCGCCCGCCGCCTCACCCCGCTCAGAACCCTGTATTTCGCGCCGGGGTTCATGAGCCTGAAAATCCACCTCATCCTCGCCGAGGATCTCTACGAGCGCCGGCTCCCGGGCGGCGACGAGCCCGAGCCGGTGGCGCGGGAGCCCGTGAAGCGGAGCGCGCTGCGCGATCTCATCTACAATCCGGACTCCGAGCTGCGGGAGGCCCGCTGCATCGCGGCCCTTATTCTCGCCCTGGACCGGCTCGGCCTCGCGATCTGACGGCGGCGCGCCCGCGCCGGGCCGCCGGGCGAAACGACCCGGTTTTCAGCCCGAAAAGCCGTTAATCCGACATTGATCACATTTTATGTAAAATAGTTGTAAACCGAAAATAAAATGAGATAGATGTCAAGATCCCCGAAAACGTTTTATGTTAGAGTGAAAAGCATTAAACTGTGACTTTTTGTCATTTTTTTACCATCAAAACACAGTCAGTTGCATCAGACGGAGTATTCAAGATGAGCTCGAATAACTTAAGAATAAAACTTCTTAGTTTAGCTGTATCCTCGGTAGTCTTTGCCTGCGTTCCCGGAGCGGCCCTCGCGGCCTCGTACGAAGAGGAAATGGTCATAATCCATCCCTTCCAGTGGTCGTACGACAGCATCGCCAAGGAATGCACGGAATACCTCGGCCCCGCGGGGTTCGACGGCGTGCAGATTTCCCAGCCGGCCGAACATATCAACAACACCGCCAACTGGTGGGCGGTGTACCAGCCGGTGAACTTCAAGAATTTCACCACCATGACCGGCAACGAGACGCAGCTTAAGGCCATGATCAAAGCCTGCAACGACGCGGGCGTCAAGGTGTTCGCCGACGCCGTGTTCAACCAGCGCGCGAGCGGCAGCGGCACGGGCATCGGCGGCTCTTCCTACAGCGACGGCAGCTACCGGGACGGCTTCACGTCGTCCGATTTCCACTCGGACTGCGGTCACGACATAGACTATTCCAACGCCAACGACGTGCGCACCTGCCGGCTGACCGGCATGCCCGACACCGCCACCGACAACGCCGCGACCCAGGACAAGATCGCCGAATATCTGGCCAGCCTGATGGACATGGGCGTGTACGGGTTCCGCATCGACGCGGCGAAACACATGGGCTACACCGACATCGACTCCATCCTCGCCAAAACCAAGGAAAAAGCCGGGAGAAGGCCTCCCGCCTACCTCGAGGTCATCGGGGCTCCCAACGAGGCCGCGGACATCCAGCCGGCCAAATACACCTACATCGAGAACGCCGTGGTCACCGACTTTAACTATGTCTACGCCACGGCCGACGCTTTCGACAACCAGAACTACGGCAACGCGCTCAATCTCTCCACCTCGCTGGGCGACAGCGCCGAGGTGTTCGTGAACAACCACGACGACGAGTACCCAAGATGCTCCGCGGGCAGCTGCTCCATGGGCACCCAGGGCAACCCGAAATACGATCTGGCCCAGTCCTGGCTCGCCGTGTTCCCCGTCGGCAAGGTGCGCCAGCTTTATTCCGGGTACAAGTTCGACTCGCACGATCCCGCCGGCCCGATCTCGGCCGACCGCTGCACGGGCGGCTGGCTGTGCCAGCACCGCACTCCCTTCGTGCTGAACGCGCCGCGCTTCGCCCGGGCCACCCGCGGTACCGCCGTCTCCGACAAAGGCTTCGAGAGCGGGATCCTGTATCTGGCCCGCGGGAGCAAGGGCTTCTACGCGATGAACACCACCTCGGCCAAGGTCAGCCACACGTTCCAGACCTCGGTTCCGGACGGCACCTACTGCGACATCCTCGGCACCGCCGATCCGCGCAACCAGCCCTGCGGCGACGACATCACCGTGAGCGGCGGCCAGGTCACGCTGAGCATCCCGTCCATGTCGGCCGTGGCGTTCTGCACCGACGAGCAGTGGTGCGGCAAGGGCGTCGACCCGTGCGACACCGACCCGAACGGCGCGGCCTGCGTCTGCAAGGGCGAGGCGACCACCGGCGGCCTCTGCGTCTCGTACTGCCAGTCCAACGCCGACGAGGAGGGCTGCTTCTGCCTGCTCAACCCGGACGACGCGTCCTGCGCCGCGGACATCGAGAAGACCAAGGGCGAGCTCTGCTACGCCGGCACCTCGAACGGCTGGACCTTCGACAAGATGACCTACAGCACCAAGACCGGCAACTGGACCCTCGCGCTCACGCTTACCGGCAAAGGCGACGAAAGCGGCGACCAGCGCTTCAAGATCGTCGACGGCTGCTCGTGGACCGGCACGATCTACGGCACGTCCGGCACTCCGGGCAAGCTCGTCGAGAACACCTCCACGGACGGCGACGAAAAGACCTCGCTGGTGGGCGACTACATCCTGACCGTCAAAGACGCCGACATGACGTACGAATTCGTGGACGCCTCAACGCCGTCCAACCACGATCCGAAGGCCGACTTCTCGTTCGCCGCGGACGGCCTGTCCGTGACGTTCACCGACAAGTCCACGGACGCCGACAACGACAAGCTCACCTACGCGTGGGACTTCGGCGACGGCCAGAAATCGGCGGAAAAGAACCCGACCGTGACCTACGCCAAGGCCGGCACCTACACGGTCAAGCTCACCGTCACCGATCCTTCGGGCGCCTCGTCGTCTTCCTCCAAGAAGGTGACCGTGGCCGAAGAACAGAGCGCCGGAGCCTACGCCAAAGTGGCCGTCAGGGCGGAAATCGACGGATACGCCACCAACGAGCTGACCAAGGAAAGCGCGGACGGCACGGTATGGTCCGGCGAGTTCAGCTTCGACTCCGACACCAAGCTGAAGATCGAGGCGCTGCCGCTCTCCGGGGATCAGTGCATCTTCCTCGGCGGGAAAGCCGGTTCGGCGCTGACCGCGTCGGGCGATTTCGTTTCCGTGGGCGCCGGCGACTGGGTGATTAAGTTCGACGAGGCCACCAAGGTGCTGACCGTCACCGCGAAGACCTCGCCCGAGCCGGAGCCCGAGCCGGAACCCGAGCCCGATCCTTCGGACAACACCAAAAATAACTGCGACGCCGATCCGACCACCAGCAACTGCGAGACGGCGGATCTCGCCTACGACTTCCTGGGCGCCGACTACACCGAGGCGGCCACGACCTTCAGGCTGTGGTCTCCCGATTCCGCGAACGTCACCGTCGAGGTGGGCGGCAAGTCCTATCCGATGAGCGCGGCGCAGATCGCGGGATACGAGAACGTCTACGAGGCTAAGGTCGACGGCGATCTCGACGGAGCCGAGTACCAGTTCAAGGTAAACGGCAAGGCCGTGCACGATCCCTACGGCAAGATGGTCAAGCCCGCGTCCTACCCGGCCCAGGGCGAGCCCACCAACACCGTGAACATCGTCATGAACATGCGCGGCACGGATCTGAGCGACGGCTGGGCGCCGCGTCCCGCCCTGAAGAACAGGGAGGACTCCATCGTCTACGAGGCCCACGTCAGGGACTTCACCATCAGCCCGTCTTCCGGCGTTTCCGCCGAGAACCGGGGCCGCTACGCCGGCATGGTTGAAACGGGCACCGTGAACGCCAAGGGCGCCAAAACGGGCATCGACCACCTCAAGGATCTGGGCGTGACCCACGTGCAGCTCCTGCCGGTGTACGACTACGGCACCTGCTCCGACGTGGACTCGCAGGACGACAGCTGCTACAACTGGGGCTACGATCCCGTCAACTTCAACGTTCCCGAAGACCGCTACACCTCGGTGTTCGGCACGGAGAACTACAAGCAGAAGGTCGCCGAGTTCAAGAACATGGTCAACGAGTTCCACAAGAACGGGCTCCGCGTGATCATGGACGTGGTGTACAACCACACCTTCAACAAAAACGTGTTCTCCGGCATAACCGGCAAGTACTACACCTCGGTCGACCTGTCGGGGTGCGGCAACTCCGTCGACGCGAAGCAGGACATGGTGAGCAGGTTCATCAGGGACTCCCTCGAGTACTGGGCGACCGAGTACAACATCGACGGCTTCCGGTTCGACCTCGTCGGCATCTTCGACGTCAGCGACTTCAAGGAATGGGGCGAATATCTTAACAACAAGTACCCGGACAGGAACTTCCTCATGTACGGCGAGCCCTGGAACGGCTTCGCCACCGATCCCTCGGAGTCGACCCGCGTGAGAATGGGCACCATCAGGAACGCCGCGAGCGGCCACGTCGGCATCTTCAACGGCAAGTACCGCGAATGCCTCAAGGGCGGCAGCGACAACGACGTGGGCGGATTCCTCTTCAACACGACCTATAACGACCTCGGCGACGTGGACGGCAACTTCGGCTGCGTCATGGCGGGCGTCAAGGGCGGCGTCGGCGACAGCACCAACATGTGGACCCCGCTTTTCGCGGCGGATCCGGAGCAGTCCGTCAACTACATCACCGCGCACGACAACCTCAACTGGACCGACAAGATCAAGAAGATGGGGATAACCGGCGATTACGCGAAGAGACTGCAGGCGTACGGCAACGGCGTCATCCTGGTCAGCCAGGGCATCCCGTTCATCCACGCCGGCGAGGAATTCGGCCGGACCAAGAACATGAACGCGAACTCGTACAACTCCGCGGACGGTTCGAACGACATCGACTGGGACGTCAAGTCCAGCTACATCGACACGTTCAACTACTATAAGGGCATGATCGCCATGCGCAAGGCGCATCCCGCGTTCCGCATGACCACGAGGGAGCAGATCGAGAGCAACATCACCGGCACCGACCGTGGCGGCGCGGTGGTGGTCGACATCAACGGCGGCGCGGTGGGCGACAGCTGGAAATCCATCAAGGTGGTCATCCACAGCGGCGTTGACACGACGATTGACGGCGTCGACGGGTGGTACAAGAAAGTCGAGAACGTCACCGTGAACGGCGACGACGAGACCGGCGACAACTCCGTCGGAGGCACGGCAGTGACGGTATGGTACAAGAAATAGGATTATTAATTCTTTGGAAGGCGAACTTCCGATAATTAAAGAGGTTCAAAATGTTTAAACTCAACAAGTTTGCACTCGCGATTTTATCTTCCGTTGCCGTTGCCGCCTGCGGGGGCGGCGGCGGGGGGGACGACGACAACGGCGGCGTCAACCCGGCCCCGGATCTCACCTACACGGTGAAGGTCCAGGTCGACGGCAGCCAGACGGACTACACGGTCTGCGTCGACGCCGACGGCAACTCGTCCTGCGACGGCGAGGCCGTCTCGGGCAGCGCCAAGTCGGGCAGCCCCGTCCAGCTGAACTGGAACACGGACGCCGGCGCCGCTCAGGTAATCGCCACGGACGCCGCGGCGGCGAGCTTTTACGCCAACCCCCTCGGGAACTGCGCGGGCAATCCGTGCGACTACGGCGTCATTTACCTTAACAGCATCACCAACGCCCAGAACCTTCTCGGCGGCCCGGATCAGCTGAGCGCCCTGGCCGGCACCCCGGCCGGAACGGACTTTTCCAAAACCCCGCCGGGCAACAGCGATCTGTACGGCATCCTGCTGGAGACCTACGGCGCCATGGGCCTCGACGACTACAACGCCGCGGGGAGCCTGGACCTGGGCACGCTGATTAAAAACTCCTACACGTACGTGCAGGGCGCCCTCGCCACGAAAACCAAGGACGAAGTCATCGCCGGGATAGAGGGCAATTTCAGCGCGGACAGCAGCCAGAGCCCGTTCAGGGATCCCTCGGGCACCGAGCCGGTCCAGCCCAGCCCCGTGGTCACGCCGCTTCCCGACGGAGGGTTCGAATTCTCCATCGACGCGAGCGCCGAGTCCCCCGTCTGGAAGTTCTCGGACGGCTCGGAACTCTCCGGGAACACCGTGACCAAGACCTTCGACGGCGCCGGCACCTACACCTTTGAGGTTACCTTCAAGTTCAACGGCAGGACCGTAACCAAAAAGGGCAGCGTGGTCGTCAGCGAGCAGGGCGGCGGCACCGTCAACCACGCCCCCGCGATAAACGGCACGGGCATCGACGAGACGGGCGCCTGCAACGAGGTTCATTTCAAAGCGTACGCGAGCGATCCCGACGGGGACGTCCTGGTGTTCACCTGGAAGTTCGATGACGGCGACGAGGCCCTCGGCGAGGAGGTAACCCATACCTTCGCGTCTTCCGGTGACAAGAGCGTCAACCTCACCGTGAGCGACGGCGTCAACGAAGACACGCGCGACGTCCCGTTCACCGTCAACGGCCTCCAGTGCGCCGCCCCGGCCCCGGGGATAACGGCTTCGTTCACCGTGCAGGAAGTCGCGGGAAAGGCCGGCACCTTCACGTTCAAGAACACCTCCAAGGGCGCCACCAAGTACAGCTGGGATTTCGGCGACGGCACCACGTCGGCCGACGCGAACCCCACGCACACGTACGAGCACTCGGGCTCGTACGAGGTGACCCTGACGGCGAGCGACGACAAGGGCAATTCGAAGACCTACTCGCAGAGCGTCACGGTTACGCTGCCCTCCGATGGCGGCATCACCGCGTCGTTCACCTTTGAGGCGGTCGCCGGCAGCGACGGGACCTACCAGTTCACCAACACGTCCGAAGGCGCGGTCAAGTTCGCCTGGGATTTCGGCGACGGCCAGACCTCGACCGACGAGAACCCCAAGCACACCTACGCGAAGTCGGGATCGTACAAGGTAACGCTCACGGTGACCGACGCCGACGGCAACACTTCCGAGCCGTACGCCGCGACCGTCAAGGTGACGCTGTCCGAACCGGGCCCGGGCCCCGTGGATCCGGACGCGCTGGAATGCACCTTGAGCCTGGGCTGAGATCCGGCCTCTGACCGGTGAGAGAATCCCCGCGGGAACGCGGGGATTTTTTTTGTGTGTTAAAAATGTGTTATATGTGACGCTTGCGCAAGAAAGGGCCCGGCGGGCGTGTTAAAATCGAAACGTTGTTGTTTCATTTAAATACGGTGGAGTTTGCAATGAAGTGTAGCTATACAAAACTGGCCATGGCGATTATGCTCAGCGCCGGTCTGATTTCGTGCGGCGGCGGTTCGGGATCCGACGACGAGGGGCCGCAGCCGGGAGGGAGCACCGTCGCTCTGACTTCGGTGGTGCAGAATATCGACGGCGATTACATCGGCTCGGCGCAGGTGTGCCTCGACGTCGACGGCGACAGCGCGTGCACGGACGCCGACCGGGAAATCAAGATTACCGACGCCGGCGGCCAGGCGGTCATGAACTTCACCGACGACGACCTCGCCTCGGGCAAAAGAGTCATCGCCGTGGTGAGCTCGGGCCCGAGCGCGGGAGTCTCCTCGACTCTCATCAACAATGCCGCCAACGGCAAAATTTACATCAACCCGCTGACCACGCAGCTCGCCGATTACGCGGAGAAAAACGGCGTCTCCTTTGACCGGGCCGCGGGCGATCTGGCGTCCAGGCTCGGCGGCGCCGCCGGCATCTTCTCCTCGGAACTGACGCCGGACAGCCCGGCCGGGGTCATGGTCAAGGCGCTCGCCGCCCAGAACCGGAGCCTCGCGGATCCGGACGTGCTGGCCAAACTCGACGGCGCGCTGCCCAAAATCGAGACGGCGCTCGGCGAGGGCGTGACCCCCGACGCGGTGGCCGGCTCGTACGCCAAAAACGGCGACTTCAACAACCTTCCGACCGGCTCCGACGTCGAAAAGAACCGGCCGCCGGTAATCAACGGGCTCACCGCCGAGGAAACGGGCTGCCGCACCTTACTCTTCACGGCCGACGCCACCGATCCGGACGGCAACGATCTCACTTACGAATGGCTTTTCGACGACGGGACTTCCGTCAGGCAGAAGAACGCCGAGCGCGTCTTCCCGGCCAGCGGGCAGCACTCGGTGACGCTGTCGGTCAGCGACGGGCTGGCCAAGGCCGAGCAGACCCGGAGCTTCGACGTGACCGGGAGCCTGTGCGGCGGCGATCTCGAAGCGCTGTTCTACGCCGAGACCACCGACGGGTCCAAACTCGTGAAGTTCCACAACTCCTCGAAGGGCGGGGCGGTCAAGTTCCGCTGGGATTTCGGCGACAACACCGTCTCCGAGTTGGAGAACCCGGAGCATGAGTACGAGTTCTTCGGCCAGTACACGGTTACCCTGATCGTGACCGACGCGGACGGGAACGAGTCGGCTCCTTACGAGTACCAGGTTACCGTCAAGGAAGGGACTTCGAGCCCGGCGCCGCAGCCCCAGGCGACGGCCGACGGGCTTACCGTCACCTTCACCATCGATTCCCAGGCTCAGAATGTCCGCTGGGTGTTCTCGGACGGCACCTCCCTGGAAGGCAACACGGTTACCAAGACCTTCCCGCAGGCCGGAACCTATCCCTACACCGTGATGTTCGACTTCGACGGGGCGACCCGGACCGCGCAGGGCGAAGTGACCGTGGCCGCGGCCAACGAGCCGTCCGCCGATTTCGAGGTCTCCTACGCGGAGTGCGGCGGCGAGGCGACCTTCAGGGCCGTGCTGACCAACGTCGCCTCCCCGTCCCGGTACGAGTGGACCTTCAGCGACGGGGTCACGGGCGAGGGCAGCGAATTCAGCCGCGCGCTTGACGCCGGCGCCGAATACACCGTCACCCTGAAGGTGTACGGCGCGGACGGCCGGGTGATCGCCGAGACCACGAAGAAGGTCACGGCGGGATCCGGCCAGGCCTGCCACGACACCCCGGCGTTCAGTTTCGCTGTCGACGGCACGTCCGTGACCTTCACCCTGGACGTCACGGACGGCGTCAAGTCCGTCGAGTGGGACTTCGGCGACGGCTCGACCTCGACCGAACTCTCGCCGGTTCACGTCTACCCGAACAAGGACGCCGAGTACGACGTCAGCGTCACGGTCGTTTACGACGACGGGGCTGAGGAGTACAAGTCCCTGACCAAGAAAGTGACGGTTAAGGCCGGCGCCCCGGCGGAAAACACCCCGCCCGTCGCCTCCGCCGATCTCAAGATGTCCGGGCTCACGCTCACCTATAAATCCACCTCGACCGACGCGGACAACGACGCGCTCACCTACGAGTGGGATTTCGGCGACGGAGCGAAAGCCACTAACGCCTCGGGCACGCACGACTACGCGAGCGCGGGCGATTACACCGTCACCCTAAAGGTTTCGGACGGCAAAGCCTCGGATTCGTACAGCGGGAAGGTCAAGGCCGAACAGTCCTCCGGCGGCGACTTCACCATCGACTTCACGTACAGCTTCACGGGCCTCACGGGCAAGCTGACCGCCTCGGTCTCCCTGAACGACACCTCCTCCACGAAGTACAGCTGGGATTTCGGCGACGGCCAGACCTCGACCGAGCCTTCCCCGACCGTGACCTACGCGACCGGCGGCGAGAAGACCGTGACCCTGACGGTCACCGACAACGGCAAGACCGTGACCAAGTCCTACACCTTCACCCTAACCGAGGGCACGGCGGTGACCCCGCAGAAGAAGGGCATCTACTACAAGGGATCCGCTTCGACCATCTACATCTGGGTGGACGACAGCACCGAGCTGGCCGGTCCGTGGCCGGGATCGGCGATGACCACGGCCTCCGAAGATCCGGGGTGGTCGTTCTATGACACCTCCTCCATCACCCAGAGCACGATTAACGTCATCTTCAGCAACAACGGCGACAAGCTGACCGGCGACCTGACCGGCGCCCCGTCCGCGGGCTGCTACGACGGCGCCTGGACGACCCTCGAGGAGTGCGTCCTTTCGGGTTCCGCCGGCGGCAGCGTTTCCGGCGGCGGAACCGTGGAAAAGGATCCGGTTCCCGATCCCGATCCGAACCCCGATCCCGACCCGGATCCGAATCCCGATCCGGTCCCCGATCCCGATCCGAACAGCCAGGAAATCGACAGCAACATTCCCTGGAACGAGCTGGAAGGCGCCGCCCTTGACTCCACCGCCGACGGCGTCGACGCGGTCGAGGCCGCCCCGTACCTCGTCGCCAGCCTGAACCCGGGCAGCTACCACGCCGACCAGAAGGTGGCCCTGACCGCTCAGGACGCCGACAGGAAGACCGTGGCCGCCGACATTTACTACACCCTCGACAATACCGAGCCCACCAAGTCCTCGACGAAGTACTCGGGCCCCATCACCCTCGCGGACACCTCCGCGGACGGGCTGGGCACGGCGTACCGCCTGAGGGCGCTGGTCGTCGGCGCCAACGGCGTCTCCCAGGAGCAGCACTTCTTCTGGTTCATCAAGTCGCAGAACCCGACGCCCTCCGCCGCCACCGACTTCCGCGACGAGACCATTTACTTCGTGGTCACGGCCCGCTTCTTCGACGGCGACGAGGATAACAACTACTACTGCCGCGACCGGTTCGATCTCACCGACCCGAGCTGGCGGGGCGATTTCAAGGGGCTGATCGCGAAGCTCGACTACATCAAGAAGATGGGCTTCACCGCGATCTGGATCACTCCCCCGGTGGAGAACAGATCCGGCCTCGACTATCACGGCTACCACGCCTACGACTGGTTCCAGCCGGACATGAGGCTCGAAAGCCCGGGAGCCACGTACTTCGACTTCATCAAGGCGGCTCACAAGAAGGGGATCAAGGTGGTTCAGGACGTGGTGCTCAACCACTCCAGCAACTACGGTATCCGCGGTCAGACCTACATCGACAAGATCCCGACCAAGTACCACATCGATCCGCAGTACGGCAAGGGCGGCATCGACATGGGCGGCATTTACACGGGCAACATCGCCGATTATAAGTCCGCGAACCGCTGCGACAACGACAACCCGGTCGCCCCGACCTGGCACAGAAGGCTGTGCGCCGGCGACCCGAACGCCGACGCGACCTTCACCGTCCACTTCCAGGACGACGACGTGCCGGTGACCGGAACCGCCGACACCGCGCACTCCGGCTACTACTGGAGCCCGGCCGTTTCGCAGTCGCTTCCGTCCAAGTGGTACCACGAGGCCTACACCAACAACTGGGAGTCCGTCGAGGAAGTCCAGCTCAGGAGCATGGCCGGCGACTGCGTGGATCTCACCACCGAGAACGACAACGTGCGGAACTACATGAACGCGATGATGAAGATGTACATCGACATGGGCATCGACGCCGTCCGCATCGACACCCTCAAGCACATGCCGAGGGAAGACGTCATGGCCATGACCTCGAAGTGGCAGAAGTACAAGACCGGCCTGTTCGTCTTCGGCGAGGCGCTGATCAAGGGCTTCGGCGACAACACCCCGGAGCAGCTGCACCCGTGGTACTACACCAGGACCGGGAGCGGCACGGAGAAAACCGGCGATTCCGGCATCTCGGTGCTCGACTTCTTCCTGATGAGCACGTTCAGGGACAACGTGACGAAGGGCAGCCTCGGCGGGCTCGCCGACGTGATCAACCGCTTCGACGGCTGGTACGCCGACCCGACCAAACTGGTTACGTTCTTCCAGAACCACGACCTCACTCCCGACAACACCTGGTCGGGCAGCGGGGCGCAGCACTGCTGCGAGGACAGGACGAACGCGGCGCTCGCCTATAACGTCCTCTGGACCTTCCGCGGCATCCCGGTAATGTACGCGGGCGACGAAACCGGTTCGCGCGTCGGCCTGCCGCCCGATCTCACCGGCAGCAACGACCTGGTGAGCAGCACCGGCAGACTGTACATCGGCGACGACCTCGACAACGGCGATCCGATCATCGGCCACGTCACCGACCTCAACGCCATGCGCAAGGCCTCGATCGCCCTGCGGCGCGGCCAGATGAAGGTCCTGCAGGGCGAGCCGCTGGTCTTCGAGCGGACCTATGAAAGCGACAACGCCATCGTGGCGATCCCGGGCGCGGGCGGCGGCGACGTCACCGTGTCGGGGGCGACCGACGGCAGCTACGTCGATCTGGTCACCGGCGCGTCCTACCAGGTATCCGGCGGCAGCGTGGCCCTCGGCAACATCCCGGGAGGATCCATGAGGGTTCTCGTCAAGGATTACGCCGGAGGGAAAGTCGCCTCGGCGAGCCAGTTCCTGAAGTAGCGCGAAACTCACGGAGTAAAGCCCGCGGCCCGGCCGCGGGCTTTTTTTTCGGGCCGGGACCGGTTGCCGGCGGCCCGCGGCAATTTCAATGCCGCGTAAAAGGGGACAAAACCGAAATTTTGAAGTGCTTCATAATAGCGTCATTTATGTTAATCAATTGTAAAGGTTGCCTTGAAATGCTTTTCACGCTTTTCTATAATGTTTAAATTAACGGATGGTGTGCCTTGCCGGCGCGACGCCGGCCGGCCGCTTTTTTAACCTCAACTTAAATTTCACGGGGACAGAGAAGATGAAATTAACCGGTTTATCGATGGCTATCGCTTCTGTTGTAGCATTGGCCGCCTGCGGCGGCGGTGGCGGCGGCGACGACAACGGCGGGGGCGGCGGCGGAGGAGGCGGCGTCACTCCTTCCGACCTCTCCTACACCCTGCAGGTTCAGTTCAGCGGCATGGCCGGGCAGTTCCAGGTCTGCCTGGACACCGACGGGGACAACGCCTGCACCTCCGCCGACCCGATCAGAGTGATGGGCAAGTCTCAGCTCGAGTGGGCCGCCGCCGACCTGACCAATCCCGACGCGAAACTGGTCGCGGAGACCGACGACCGCTCGCTGTACTTCGTCCATTCTCTGGGAACCTGCACCGGCTCCCCCGTGTGCGATTACGGCACGATTTACCTTAACGCCGTCACCAACGCCGAGGAACTTTTCGGCGCGGAGGCGTTCGCGGATCTGATCGGCGCGCCCGCGGGATGGTCTCCCACGGAACTGGCCTCGGGCAGCGACGACGTTTACGATATTCTGACCCAGGCTTTCGGCGCCATCGGACTTAACAATCCCGACGGATGGACGGCCGACAGGGTCAGGACGCTCACCAAGAACGCCTACTCCAGCGTTCAGGACGCCCTCCACGCGGGACAGGACGCGCAGACGATTCTGGACGAGGTCAGAGCGAACTTCGAGCAGGACAGCAACGCCGATCCGTTCGACAATCTCGTCGGATCCGTCGCCCCCGAGCCCTCGTGCACGGTCAGCGACGGCACGCTGACGTGCACCATCGCCGACGCCACGGATGTCACGTGGGATTTCGGCGACGGGACGACCGCCACGGGGAACACCGTCACCAAGCCCATGTCGGACTTCACGCCGGGCACCACCTATGACGTTTACGTAAGCTTCACGTACGGAGAAGGCAACACCGTGGAGCGCCAGCACGCGGCCACCGTCGACGTCCCGGCGAGCGGCGAACCGACCTTAAATCATCCTCCCGCGGTCGTAAGCGTGGTGCGCAGCCTGTCCGGGTGCCACAAATACACCTTTACCGCCGTGGTTAGCGACCCCGACGGCGACGAGCTGGATTACGCGTGGACGTTCGACGACGCCGCCGGCCCCACCGGCAAGGCGAAGTCCGGCGACAAGATCACCGCCGAATGGGACAACATCGCCGAGGGTGAACATACCGCCTCCCTCACCGTGACCGACCCGAGCGGCGCCACCGCCGCCAAAGACGCGTCGCCGTTTACCGTGAACAGCGATCAGTGCGCCGCCCCGGCCCCGGAGCTCACGGCGGCGTTCACCGTGGAGGAAGTCTCCGGCCAGGCCGGCACCTTCGCGTTCACGAACGGCTCCACGGGCGCCACCAAGTACAGCTGGGATTTCGGCGACGGCACGACCTCGACCGAAGAGAACCCCACCCACACCTACGAGCACTCGGGTTCTTACGAGGTGACCCTGACGGCGAGCGACGACCAGGGCAATTCGAAGACCTACTCCGAGAGCGTCACGGTTACGCTGCCCTCCACGGGCGGCATCACCGCGTCGTTCACCTTTGAGGAGGTGGCGGGAAGCGAGGGAACCTTCCAGTTCACCAACACTTCCGAAGGCGGCGTGAAGTTCGCGTGGGATTTCGGCGACGGCCAGACCTCGACCGAGGAGAATCCCCAGCACACCTACGCCGAGTCGGGCACGTACAAGGTCACGCTCAAGGTGACCGACGCCGACGGCAACACCTCCGAGCCGTACGCCGCGACCGTTAAGGTGACCCTGAGCGAGCCGGTCGAGCCCGGCACCTGCCCGGAAGACGATCCGTACTGTCTCGGCGCGGCCACCGATAACGCTCAGTGCACCGTCGACAATCCCGGCGGCGGCGACACCCCGGGCGGCGGCGACACCCCGGGCGGCGGCGACACCCCGGGCGGCGGTGACACCGGTCCGGTAAGCGGCTCCGTCAGCGACGACTACCACGCGACCAATCCGGACGGCAAAGTCGGCGCCAACAAGACCATCACCGGCGCGGCCGACTGGGGCGACGACACCCTGATCGCCATCAGCGCGGCCAACGACGACCCGAGAGCTTACCGCGGCGGCCATGAGAAGTCCACCGACATGTACAGTCTCCACGCCGCGTGGGACAACACGAACCTTTATCTGATGGCCGAGTTCCCGAACATGAGCAACGCGGACACCGGAAGCGACTTCGACTACACCCACGACCAGTTCCTGCCCACGGGCATCGCCATCAACACGGGCAAGAGGACTCCGGGCAAAGGTCTGCTGGACGACGGCAATTCCGTTTGGATGAACGCCAAATTCTGGGAGATCAACGAAGGCGTCGACACCATGGTGATGTTCCACCCGCAGGAAGTCGGAACGCCGGGACTGTTTATCAGCAAGTCGGACGGCAGTTTCTCCTACGATGAAGGCTATGTCTTAGGGTTTAAGGAGAACGGGATAGAGACCACGGTATACCAGCAGCCGGTTTCCAAGACTTACATGGGCATAGCGGACAATTACGGCGCGGGCCCGGAAGACTACAAGACCGGCACCTACACGGATCTCATGCCGAACATCACCGGCGATCCCAAGGGCCGCCTGATCCAGATCAAGATTCCCCTCAAGGCCCTGGGCATCGACGCCGCCTACATGACCAGCCACGGCATCAAGGTCATGTGGTTCTCGACGTTCGGCACCTCGATGATGGACGCGCTCCCGTGGGATCCCGCTCTGGTCGACGCCGCCTCGGAACCCTACGGGCCGGATGAGTCCACGTCCCACGAGAAAGAGGATATCGACGTTATCACCGTGCCTCTCGCTTCCGTAGGGAAACTGGTCAGCGCCGCTGCCGCGGTTTCGGCCGGGGGCTCCGCTCAGGCGGTCGCGGAAACGCTGCCCGCGGAGTGCACCGCCGACATTACGGTGACCCTGACCGAGACCCACAAGGACAACGGCGCCTCCGTCACCGTGAACGCCACCGTTGCGACCGGATACGACGACGTGACCTACGAGTGGACGCCTTCCATCGGCTCCAAGGTGACCTCGAAGTACAACGAGACCTCGCAGTCGTTCACCGTCCAGAAGGGGGCGAAGGAGCAGACCTTCACCCTGACCGTGACGGCCAAGGACGACCTGGGCCTGCGCGCCGGCAGCGAGACCGTGACGGTTACCATTCCCGCCTGCAGCGGGGACGAGTGCCCGTCCGAAGGCGATTCGGAATGGGCGGCTTCGACCGGCACGTTCAGCGACAACGTGGTTGAGGACAACGGCGGCGGCACCTGCGTCGCTCCCGAAAACTCGGTCATACTGAAATACGACGGTTTCGACGATCCGTATCTGTGGCTCTACCTCGACCAGAATACGAATTACACCGGCGGCACCTGGCCCGGAGCGCCCATGACCAAGATCGAGGGATGCACGGAAACGTTCTACTACTTCACCCCGTCCGAAACGGTGAGCCAAGCTCTGGCCATATTCTCCAACACCAGCAACGGCAACGATCAGTATCCCGGCGCGATGCAGGACGGTATCTCGTACACCCCGGCCGCGCCCTGCTTCGACTTCTCCGCCAAGCAGTTCGTATCGATCGAGGAATGCGGCATGACCCAGGCGGTTGGCGAGACGAAGACTTACGTCGAAATCGGCGACTCCGAAGTGCCGGCCGGCTCGACCATAAAGATCGTGGAGAAGGACGGCGAGCCGACGACCGCCTACAAGGACATCGCGCTGATGATCAAGGGCGAGGGCGTGACCAAGGCCACGACCGGAACGTACACCATCGACGGCACGGAGAACCAGTTCACCAACGGCGAGATCATCCGCGTGGGCGAGAAGATCGCCGCCGCGGACACCGAAGCGGGCGAGCCGCCCGCCGAGGCGACCCTGGTCGTAACCTACGGCGACGCGAGCGCTTCTTACACCATCCAGAAGACCAAGTATGTCCAGAAGGTGGTCGACACCAGCATCGGCTTCACCTGGAACAACGCGCTGATGTACTTCGTCATGACGGACCGCTTCTATAACGGCGACTCCTCGAACGACGGCAGCTACGGGCGCAAGAACCCCGACGCCTCCGGCAAGACGACGGCCACGTTCCACGGCGGCGACATCAAGGGTCTGACCGAGCGCCTGGACTACATCAAGTCGCTCGGCATGAACTCCATCTGGATCACCGCCCCGTACGAGCAGGCCCACGGCTGGACCGGCGGCGGCAGCGACGGCGCGTTTGCGCACTACGCGTACCACGGTTACTACGCTCTCGACTTCACCTCGATCGACGCCAACATGGGCACCGTCGACGAGTTCCGGAACTTCGTGACCGAGGCGCACAAGAGGGGCATCCGCGTGGTCCTTGACATCGTCATGAACCACTCCGGCTACGCCACCCTCAAGGATATGTGCGACTACGGCTTCGGCGTCCGCAGCGACGGCGGGGATGCCTGCGACGACTGGTCCCCGAGCGGCGGGCAGACCTGGCACGACAAGCCGATCAGCGAGGATGCCGACGCCAAGTGGAATTCGTGGTGGGGTTCGGACTGGCTCCGGTTCAACGCTTACGGCGGATGCGGCAACGACGATCTTACCACGTGCAGTTCCTACCTCCCGGACTTCAAGAACGAGCACAACGGCCCGAGCGTAAGCATCCCCGAGTTCCTCAGCAAGAAGTGGGGAACCGCCGACGCGGATCACGACATCCCGGCGGCCAAGGCGTTCCGCTCCGGCTCCATGTCGGTGGCCGAGTTTGAGGCCAACTGGCTCGCTTCGTGGGTCGAGGAGTTCGGCGTCGACGGCTTCCGCTGCGACACCGCCAAGCACGTGGAGAAGGAGACCTGGGGCATCCTGCACGAGCGCGCCCAGGCGGCCCTGGAGAAGTGGCGCGCGGCCCACAAGGGCGGAGACGATCCCGCCGCGGACTGGACCAACGGCTTCTACATGACCGGCGAGCACTTCGGTTTCGGAACGGATCCGACCGACGGCTCGGGTTACGGCAAGACCGGCGGGTTCACGGCGATGATTAATTTCAGCCTGAACGGCAACTCGCAGAATCACTCCTCCTCGGACTGCAAGGTTCCCGATGCGGCCTTGTGGCAGGAGTACGCGACCGCTTTCAACAACGGCACTTCGGCTCCGGCGCTTAACGCCCTCTCCTACGTCTCGTCGCACGACACCTCGCTGTGCCGTCCGTCGGACATGAAGGGTCTCGGCACCGGTCTCCTGCTGCTGCCGGGCGGAGTCCAGGTGTACTACGGCGACGAAACCGGGCGTAAGAACGACAACGGCGGCTCGGGCAACGACGCCGAGCACGGAACCCGTTCCGACATGAACTTCCCGTCGGACATCGCCAGCCAGGCGGACTGGGCGGCCAACGCCGACACCCTGAGCACCTCCTACTCCTCCGACGCCACGCTCGCGCACTGGCAGAAGGTGGGTCAGTTCAGGTTCCGCAACGCGGCGGTCGGCGCGGGCAAGCAGACCGAGACCGGCGACGGCTCGCTGTGCCGCACCTACGTCAACGAGGATGAGGGCATCGACAACGCGGTCGTGATCCACGTCGGCCAGGCTTCCAGCGTCAACGTGGGAACCTGCTTCGAGGAAGGCACCGAGGTCCAGGACGGTTACTCGGGCGCCACCGGCACGGTATCCGGCGGCTCCGTGGCTCTGTCCGGCACGGGCGATCTGATCCTGCTCGAGGTGAAGAGGTAAAACCAAGCCGTTAAGGCACGAAAGGCGCTCGCGAGAGCGCCTTTTTTTTTGCGCCCGCGCGGGGCGCGGGCGGGACGGTTTCGGGCGGTTCCCGGAAGGGCCGTTTACCCCAGACAGTATTTCGCGGCGATTTTGCGCAGCGCCGCCAGCGCCCCGGGGATTTCCGCCTTGTCCAGGTATTCGTCGGGCCGGTGCGCGACGGCGATGCTTCCCGGGCCGAGCACGACCGTCTCGGCGATTTCCTGGTAGTAGGTGGCTTCGGTGGCGTAGTTGACCGCCGCGGCCTTCCTGCCGGTAACCTCCTCGAGGAAGGCCACGGTCCCCGGGGCGATCTTGCCGCCGAAGGGCTCGGTCGGCTCGTAGGGGAGGAAGAGTTCGACCCGGTCTTTGATCCCCTCCGGCAGGCCGTCGAGCGCTTCGCGGGTCAGCCCGGCCATTTCGGCGGCGCCGTGCCCCGGGAGGGGCCTGATGTCGAACAGCAGCTCGCAGCTCTCGCAGATCCGGTTGGGCGCGTCGCCCCCCGCGATCCGCCCGATGTTGAGCGTGGGGTGGGGGATTGCGAAGAGCGGCTCCCGGTAGTCCGTTTTGAGCTTCTCCTCCAGCTCGATCAGCTTCGCCACGACCTCGTGCATGATTTTCACCGCGTTGACGCCGGCGGCCGGGTCGGAGCTGTGGCCCCCCCTGCCCCTGACCCTGACGCCCTGCACGAGGTGCCCCTTGTGCATGACGACGGGGGTCATCGAGGTGGGCTCGCCCACGACGATGAGATCCGGTTTGCCGTCGAACTGCTCCCGGAGGACGGCGGCGCCGCCCATGTTCGTTTCCTCGTCGGCCGTGGCTATGACGTAGACGGGTTTGCGCAGGGCGGCGGGATCGAGCGACCCGGCGACGGCGCGCGCGCACGCGAAAAAGCCCTTCATGTCCGCCGCCCCCAGACCGTAGAGCCGCCCGTCCCTTTCGGTGAGGACAAACGGATCGGAAGTCCACGCGGCCGGGTCGCAGGGCACCGTGTCGGTGTGCCCGCAGAAGGCGAGCCCGCCTTCGCCCGCGCCGAGTCTGGCGACGAGGTTGAATTTGCCGCGCGTGTTCCTCACCGGAAGCTTGCGGACGGCGAAGCCCAGCCGGGAGAGCTCGTCCCCGAGGAAGTCTATGACCGGCTCGTTGGAAACGTCCCGCTCCGGGGTTTCCGAGCTTATCGAATTCAGCGCGACCAGTTTCGCGTAAAAGTTAAAAAAGTTTTCGTCCATGTTTCATTCCGCGTGATTTTTGCCCGACGCATAGTATAATGATATTTTTACATATTTACGGAAACGCTTTAAGCGGAAAAAGAAAAAATTCCGCCTTTTTTGTCATTATTTATGCACAAATTCTGCATAAATATGTAATAATATACCAATTGAAAATCCCGGGGGCCGCGCCGGCCCGCCGGAAGCGTGTTCCGGGCGCGCCGCCCGGGCGGAAATCGGACGGAGGTGTTTTGCGGAATGCTTGACGTGGCTGTGATTGGCGCCAGCGGGTACGCGGGCGCGGACTTGTCCCTGCTGGTCGCGCGGCACCCCCGCCTGCGCCTCGCGGGGCTTTACGTTTCCGAGGGCAGCGCCGATGCGGGGAAACTTCTCAGCTCCCTTTATCCCCGGCTGCGCGGGTACGCGGATCTGCCCCTCCTGCCCCTCAGCGCCGCCAATCTCGCCGAAGTCAAAAAGTGCGGGATCGCGTGTCTCGCCACGGCTCACGAGGTGAGCATGCGCCTGGCTCCGGAACTCGTCGCCGCCGGCTGCGCCGTTTTCGATCTTTCGGGCGCGTACCGCGTGAACGATCCGGCTTTTTACCCCGAGTACTACGGGTTCGAGCACGAGAACGCCGATCTGCTCGGCCGGGCCGTCTACGGCCTCGCGGAATGGAACGCCGGCAAAATCCGCGGCGCCGATCTGATTGCCGTGGCGGGATGCTATCCCACCGCGTCGCTGCTCGCCCTGAAGCCCCTCGCCGAGAAGGGACTGCTCGACCCCGGCCGCGCCCCCGTAATCAACGCCGTGTCGGGCGTGACGGGATCGGGCCGGAAAGCGGCGCTCGCAAACAGCTTCTGCGAGGTGAGCCTCAACGCCTACGGCGTGTTCGGACACCGGCACCGTCCCGAAATCAGCCGTCATCTGGGGCGGGAAGTGATTTTCCAGCCGCACCTCGGCAATTTCAAGCGGGGCATCCTGGCCACGATCTACGCCTGGCTCGCCGAAGGCGCGACCGACGCGGCGATCGACGAAGCCTACCGGGAAAAGTACGCGGGGCAGCGCATCGTGCGCCTGACCGCGGGCTGGCCGGCGGTCAAGGACGTGGAATTCACGCCCTTCTGCGACATACATTACCAGAGGGAGGACCGGACGCTGGTGATCTGCTCGGCCCTCGACAACCTGCAAAAAGGCGCGGCCTCGCACGCGATCCAGTGCGTGAACATCCGTTTCGGCTTCGCGCCGGACGAAGGCCTGCTTTAGGAGGGGGAGGAAACGAGCATGACCGGCAACCCGATCGTCATTAAACTGGGCGGCGCCCTGCTTGAAAACGACGCGGCGCACGCGGGACTCTGGGACGCCCTCGCCGGGCGCCCCGGGGAACGCCGTCGTCCCGTCGTCCTCGTGCACGGGGGCGGCTGCCTCGTCGACGACCTGCTTAAGGCCCTAGGCATGAAGTCGGAAAAGAAAAAAGGCCTGAGGGTGACCCCGCCCGAACAGATCCCGTACATCACCGGGGCGCTCGCCGGCACCGCCAACAAGCTGATGCTCGCCAAGGCGAAAGCCCGCGGCGCGGAGGCGGTCGGCCTGTGCCTGTCGGACGGGGGCATGACCGAGATCACCCGGCTCGACGAGGAACTCGGGGCCGTCGGCAGCGCGGCGCCGGGCTCTCCCAAGTTGCCCGAAATCCTGTTCGGGGCCGGGTACGTGCCGGTCGTCAGCTCGATCGGCTTCACCGGCGACGGCATGCTGATGAACGTCAACGCGGATCAGGCCGCGGCGGCCCTCGCCGTCGCCCTCGGCGCCGATCTCGCCCTGCTGTCGGACGTGGAAGGCATTCTCGACCGCGACGGGAGGCTGATCGGGGAAATCGACGAAAAACGCGCCGCCGCTCTCATCGCGGACGGGACGATCTCGGGAGGCATGGAGGTCAAGGTCAGGGCCGCGCTCAAGGCGGCGAAGAGCCTCGGCCGGCCTTTGTGCGTGGGCGGCTGGAGCCGTCCGGAAACAATCGGCGAACTTATCGGCGGCGGGCGGATCGGCACCGCGGTCCTGCCGGAGTAACACAGGGAGTTTTATTTATGCGTCATTTGCTGACAGGTTTTGAACTGAGCTCCGACGAATTCGCGGAGATACTGGAGCTCGCCGCGGACATGAAGCGCGATCCGCGGAAATACGCGGCGAACCTCGCCGGAAAAACGGTGGTGACCCTGTTCGAGAAGCCGTCGCTGCGCACCCGCGTGACTTTCGAGGCGGGCATGTACCGGCTCGGCGGGCACAGCATCTATCTGGATCAGAAGAACGGCGAGTTCGGCCACCGGGAATCCGTCAAGGACTACGCGCTCAACATGTCCCGCTGGGTCAACGGCATCGTGGCCCGCGTGTTCCGGCACGGCACCCTCGAGGAGCTGGTGCGGTACGGCTCGGTTCCGGTGGTCAACGCCCTGTGCGACCTGTACCATCCCTGCCAGGCCATAGCCGATTTCCAGACGATCCGCGAGCACTACCCGGATCTCTCCAAGGTCAAGCTCGCTTACCTCGGCGACGGGAACAACGTCGCCAACTCGCTGCTGGTCACCGGCGCGAAGCTCGGCACGGACGTGACCTGCGTGTGCCCGAAGGGCAGCGGCCCGGACGTCCAGGTGTACGTGGCGGCCGCCGAGGTCGCGAAGCGCACGGGCGCGACGCTGCGGGTGACGGACAGCACGGACGACATCAAAGGGTTTGACGTCGCCTACACTGACACCTGGGTCTCGATGGGCGACGACACGCCCCTCGACGTGGTCAGGGATCGTTTCATGCCCTACCAGGTCAACCGGGAACTGCTGGAGAAAACCGGCATCAGGCACGTGCTGCACTGCCAGCCCGCGCACCGGGAATATGAAATCACGTCCGAAGTTATGGACGGCCCCTGGTCGTTGATTTTTGACGAGGGCGAGAATCGTATGCACGCTCATATGGCGGTTTTAAGTACTTTATTAAATCAGGAGTGAAGATAAAAATGGCTTTTAAGAAAGTTGTGCTGTCCTATTCGGGCGGTCTGGACACCTCGGCGATTGTGCCCTGGATCAGGGAAAACTACGACAACTGCGAGGTTGTCTGCTTCGTGGCCGACATCGGCCAGGGCGCCGAGGATCTCGAGGGCATCGAGGAAAAAGCCAAGGCCTCGGGCGCCTCGAAGTGCATCATCAGGGATCTCAGGGAGGAGTTCGTGAAGAATTACGTGTACCCGACCCTGAAGACCGGCGCCGTCTACGAGGGCTCGTACCTCCTCGGCACGGCCATGGCCCGTCCCGTCATCGCCAAGGCGCTGGTCGAGGAGGCTCTGGCCGAGGGCGCCGACGCCGTGTCCCACGGCTGCACCGGCAAGGGCAACGACCAGGTGCGCTTTGAGGGCGCGGTGGCCGCCTTGGCCCCGCAGCTCGGGGTAATCGCCCCGTGGCGCCTGTGGAAGATGCGCTCCCGCGAGGAACTGGTGAACTACCTGGCCGAGCGGAACATCCCGTGCCGGGCCACCCTGAAGAAGATCTACAGCCGCGACGCCAACGCGTGGCACATTTCCACCGAGGGCGGGGAGCTCGAAGACACCTGGAACAAGGCCACCGACGCCGTCTGGACCTGGACGGTCTCGCCGGAGCTGGCCCCCGACGCCCCCGAAGAGGTGACGGTCAGGGTCGAGAAGGGCGAGGTCACCGCCGTCAACGGCAAGGAACTGTCCGCCTACGAGTGTCTCGCCGCCCTTAACGAGATCGCCGCCAAGCACGGCGTCGGCCGCGTGGACATCACCGAAAACCGGCTGGTGGGCATGAAGTCGAGAGGCTGCTACGAAACCCCGGGCGGCACCGTGATGCTCGCCGCGCTGCGGGCGGTCGACGAGCTGGTTCTGGACAAGACCCTGAGGTCGTTCAAGAGCAGACTCGCCGAAGACTTCGCCCAGCTCGTGTACGACGGACGCTGGTTCACCCCGCTGCGCGACGCCATCCTGGCTTCGGCGAACAGCATCGCCGAGGTTTGCAGCGGCGAGGTCGTGCTCAAGCTGTACAAGGGCTCCGTGACCGCCGTGCGGAAGAGATCCGACAACAGCCTCTTCAACGTCGACTTCTGCACCTTCGGCGAGGACGAGGTGTTCAACCAGTCCGACGCCGACGGCTACATCAGGCTCTACTCCCTGCCGGCGCGCATCAGGGCCATCAACGCCGCCAACCGGAAGGGGCAGCGGTAGCCCGCCGCGCCCGGAACCAGAACCCGAAGCCTGAGGTTTCGGGTTTTTTTGGCGCGCGGGAGAGCGCGGCGGGCCGCCGCGCGGGCAGCCCCGCTCCCGGGACGGGCCGGGACGGCGGCGCGCCGGAACGTAAATTTTTTCAGGAGGACAGTTATGGCTCTGTGGGGCGGCCGCTTCACCCAGGCGGCGGACGAGAGGTTCAAATCTTTTAACGATTCACTGGCGTTCGACTGCAGAATGGTCAGAGAGGATATCGAGGGTTCGGCCGGCTGGGCCCGGGCGATCGCGTCCGCCGGCGTCATCACCGGGGAGGAGCTCGATCGTCTGCTGAAGGCGCTCGGCGAGCTGCTCGCCGAGGCGGAAGGCGACTTGGGCGCCGTCGCCGCGTCCGGATACGAGGACGTGCACTCGTACGTCGAGGCGAAGCTCATCGAAAAAGTCGGCGATCTCGGCAAGAAGCTGCACACCGGCAGAAGCCGGAACGACCAGGTGGCTACCGATCTCAAGCTGTGGTGCCGGAAAGAGGCGCGGGAGCTGCGCCGCTCCGTCACCGCGCTCGAGCGGATCCTGACGGAATTCGCCGAGAAGCACGCGGGCACCGTGATGCCGGGGTACACCCATCTTCAGCGGGCGCAGCCGGTGACGCTCGGGCACTGGGCGCTCGCCTACGCCGAAATGTTCGACCGCGACTACCTGAGGCTCGGCAACTGCCTGGAACTGATGGACTCCTGCCCCCTGGGCAGCGGGGCGCTCGCGGGAACCGCCTATCCCGTCGACCGGGAAAAGCTCGCCGCGGATCTCGGCTTCGCGCGGGCGACGCGGAACAGCCTCGACAGCGTCGCGGACCGGGACCACGTCCTCGAGCTGCTCGGCTGCGCGTCGATCTCCATGGTGCATCTGTCCCGCATGGCCGAGGACCTCATTTTCTACAACAGCGGCGAAGCCGCCTTCATCGAACTGTCGGACCGGGTGACCAGCGGCTCGTCCCTCATGCCCCAGAAGAAAAATCCCGACGCCTGCGAGCTCATCAGGGGCAAGGCCGGCCGGGTGTTCGGCTCCCTCGCGGGGATGCTCGCCACCCTGAAAGGGCTGCCCCTGGCCTACAACAAGGACATGCAGGAGGATAAGGAGGGTCTTTTCGACGCCCTCGACACCTGGCGCGGCTCGCTGGACATGGCCGGCCTGCTGTTTTCGGATCTCAGGGTCAACGAGGCCCGGACCCTCGCCGCCGCGCAGGGCGGGTACTCGAACGCCACCGAGCTGGCCGATTACCTGGTGGCCCGGGGGATCCCGTTCCGGGAGGCGCACCGCGTGGCCGGCGAGGCGGTGGTGTACGCCATCGGCGCGAACAAGCCCCTCGAGGAGCTGACCGTCGCGGAACTCAGGAAATTCAGCGCCGTAATCGGGGACGACGTCTACCCCGTTCTCTCCGTGGCGTCGGCGCTCGCGAAGCGCGCCGCGCCGGGCGGCGCGTCGCCCGAGCGGGTGCGCGAGGCCGCCCGGCTGATGCGGGAGCGTCTCGCCGCCAGAGAACTTTAACGGGGAGAGGGGCCGCCGTATCCTCCCTCATCTTATATTAATGATAATGTACCGCGGCGCCGGCCCCGGCGGGGACGGCGCCGTTCCGTCCCCGCCGGGGCGGGCTTTTCCGGGAATGAGCGGCAAAATCATTTTTTTATTGAAATGCCGGAAAAAGCCTGTATAATGGAAAAGCTCTTAAACGGGCGATGCTCTCAGCATTACCCCCTGTGATATACAGGGATTTAGTTCGGACCAGTCTCCTCCTGCCCCGTTTGTTCAGACAAAGGGAAGGGCGGGAAGGCGGATTTGTCTTTTTTGTTCTTTTTTCATTTGGAGCTCTGGTATTATGCCAAACCAAAGAATTCGCATTCGCTTAAAGGCTTTCGACCACAGATTAATCGACAAGTCCACGGCGGAAATAGTAGAAACCGCTAAGCGTTCAGGCGCCCAGGTGCGCGGCCCGATTCCGCTGCCCACCCGCAAGGAGCGCTTTACCGTGCTGATCTCGCCGCACGTAAACAAGGACGCGCGCGACCAGTACGAAATTCGCACCCACAAGCGTCTTGTGGATATCGTCGAGCACACCGACAAGACCGTCGACGCGCTGATGCGTCTGGACCTCGCCGCCGGTGTCGATGTTCAGATCAGCTTGGGTTAAGAGGGGATAAACAATGTCAATTGGCGTAATCGGTCGCAAGGTCGGCATGACCCGCGTCTTCGAGCAGGACGGCAGGTCGGTCCCTGTGACTGTTATTGAAGTTGAAGCAAATCGCGTAACTCAGATTAAAACGAAGGAAACCGACGGCTACACCGCCGTTCAGGTCACCACCGGCGCGAAGAAGCAGAGCAGACTGAACAAGCCCGAAGCGGGTCATTTTGCCAAGGCGCAGGTAGCGGCGGGACGCGGCCTGTGGGAATTCCGCGTCGACGAGGCGGACATCGCCTCCTACGCCGTCGGTTCGGAAGTCAAGGTCGAACTGTTCAGCGGCGTCAAAAAGGTGGACGTCACCGGCACCTCCAAGGGCAAGGGCTTCGCGGGCACCGTCAAGCGCTGGAATTTCCGCACCCAGGACATGACCCACGGCAACTCGCGCTCGCACCGCGTGCCGGGCTCCATCGGTCAGAACCAGACCCCGGGCCGCGTGTTCAAGGGCAAGCGCATGTGCGGCCACCTGGGCAACGTCAGGGTTACGGTTCAGGCTCTCGAGGTGGTGCGCGTCGACGCCGAGCGCAACGCTCTTCTGGTGAAGGGCGCGGTTCCGGGCGCGATCAACGGCACCGTGGTCGTCAAGCCGAGCGTCAAGGCTTAGGAGGGGGGATAGTCATGGAATTAAAGATGTTAGGTTCGAACCCTCTGCAGGTTTCCGAAACGACCTTCGGCCGCGAATACAACGAAGCCCTGGTCCATCAGGTCGTCGTGGCGTACATGAACTACGCCCGCCAGGGATCCAAGGCCCAGCTTACCCGTTCCGAAGTTTCGGGCGGCGGCCGCAAGCCGTTTCGCCAGAAGGGCACGGGCCGCGCCCGCGCCGGTTCGATCCGCTCTCCCATCTGGAGAGGCGGCGCCAAGGCTTTCGCGGCCGCCCCGCAGAACTGGGAGCAGAAGGTCAACCGCAAGATGTACCGCGTGGCCATCCGCAGCATTCTCAGCGAGCTGGTCCGCCAGGATCGTCTGGTGGTGGTCGAGAACTTCGGCGTGGACGAGATCAAGACCAAGGCTCTCGTCAAGAAGCTGAACGAGCTGTCTCTCAGGGATGTTCTGATTGTGACCCCGGATTTCGAGGAAAAGCTGGCTCTCTCGGCGCGCAACCTCTACAAGGTGGACGTCTGCAGCGTGCAGGGCGCGGGTTTCAACCCGGTAAGCCTGATCTCGCACGAGAAAGTCCTGGTGACTTCCGCCGCGGTCAGGAAGATTGAGGAGATATTAGCATAATGATTAAGTCTCGTCTGTACGATATCATCAAGAGCCCGCTGGTCACCGAAAAGACCAACGACGTCTCAAAGGCCAACAACGTGGTCGCCGTCGCCGTCGTCCGCGACGCCACCAAGCCCGAGATCAAGGCCGCCTTCGAAGAAATTCTGGGCGTCAAGGTCAAGGCCGTGAACACCCTCAACTGCCGGGGCAAGGTAAAGCGCGTGGGACAGCGCACGGGCCGCCGTCAGGACTGGAAAAAGGCCTACGTCACCCTCATGCCGGGCCAGACCGTCGATTTTGTAAGCACCCAGGCTGAATAGGAGCAAGAAAATGGCAATCGTCAAGTGCAAACCAACATCTCCGGGCCGCCGTCACGTCGTCAAGGTCGTGACTCCCGACCTGTATAAGGGAGCGCCTTTCGCCGGCCTGGTCGAGGAAAAGCGTAAAACCGGAGGCCGCAACAACACCGGCCGGATCACCACCCGGCACATCGGCGGCGGCCACAAGCAGCGCTACCGCGTGATCGATTTCAAGCGCGCGAAGGACGGCATCCCCGCGAAGGTGGAGAGGATCGAGTACGACCCGAACCGCAGTTCGCACATAGCCCTGATCTGCTACGCCGACGGCGTGCGCAGCTACATTCTGGCCCCGAAAGGGCTCAAGGCCGGGGACCGGATCGAGTCGGGCTCCCACGCCGCCATCAAGGTCGGCAACGCTCTGCCGCTGCGCAGCATCCCCGTGGGCACCAACGTCCACGCCGTGGAGCTGTACCCGGGCAAGGGCGCGCAGTTCGCCCGTTCCGCCGGCGCCTTCTGCCAGATTCTGGCCCGCGAGGGCGACTACGTGACCCTGCGCATGCGTTCCGGCGAGATGCGCCGCGTGCTGGCCGACGGCCGCGCCACCGTGGGCGAGGTGGGCAACGCCGAGCACATGCTCCGTCAGCTCGGCAAGGCGGGAGCCAAGCGCTGGCTCGGCATCCGTCCCACCGTCCGCGGCATGTCCATGAACCCCATCGACCATCCGCACGGCGGCGGCGAGGGGCGCAACAAGGGCATCCAGCCGAGGTCGCCGTGGGGCACCCTGTGCAAGGGCTACAAGACCCGCAAGAACAAGCGTACCGACAAGTATATTGTCCGTCGCCGTGATAAGTAATTTCAGATAAGAGGTATTACCATGCCACGTTCGCTCAAGAAAGGTCCGTTTATCGACCAACACTTGCTGCAGAAGGTAGAGAAAGCGGTGGAAAGCAAGGACAAGAGACCGATTAAAACCTGGTCCCGCCGTTCGATAATCATTCCCGCCATGATCGGGATGACCATCGCTGTCCATAATGGTCGCCAGCACGTGCCCGTGTACGTGTCTGACGAAATGGTCGGTCACAAACTGGGCGAGTTCGCCCCGACCCGCACGTTCAAAGGTCACGCCGCCGACAAGGCCGCCGACAAGAAGTAAGGAGTTGAAGGATGGAAGCTATCGCAATACACAGAAACGCCCGTACTTCGGCTCAGAAGGCTCGTCTGGTGGCCGATCAGGTGCGCGGCCTGCCCGCGGCCAAGGCTTTGTACACGCTGCAGTTCAGCCCGAGAAAGTCCGCGGCGATCATTTTGAAGGTTTTGAAATCGGCCATCGCCAACGCCGAGCACAACGAGGGCCTCGACGCCGATACGTTGTACGTTTCGAAGATTACGGTTGACGAGGGGCCCTCGCTCAAGCGCATCCGCCCCCGCGCCAAAGGCCGTGCCGACCGCATCACCAAGCGCACTTCCCACATCACCGTCGTTGTGGCAGAAAAGGAGTAAGCAATGGGACAGAAAGTTAATCCGAAAGGTATCCGTCTGGGCATAACCAGGCAGTTCAACTCGACCTGGTATGCGAACACGGCCGATTTCGCGGACAATCTGTACTGCGACTATAAGGTTCGTGACTACATTGCCAAGGAATTAAAGAACGCTTCGGTGTCCCGCGTCGTCATCGACAGGCCGGCCAAGAGCATCACCGTGACCATTTACACCGGCAAGCCCAAGGCCGTCTACGGCGAGAAGGGCGTCAACCTCGAGAGGATCCGCGCCCAGGTCGCCAAGATCGCCGGCGTGGCCGCCTCGGTGAAGGTCATGGAGGTCAGGATTCCCGAACTCGACGCCAAACTCGTGGCCGACGGCATCGCCGCCCAGCTCGAGCGCCGCGTGATGTTCCGCAAGGCCATGAAGAAAGCCATCCAGCTGGCCATGAAGGCCGGCGCGAAGGGCATCAAGATCGAGACGAGCGGCCGTCTCGGCGGCGCCGAAATCGCCCGCTCCGAATGGCTGCGCGAAGGCCGCGTGCCCCTGCACACCCTGCGCGCCGACATCGACTACTCGGTGGCCGAGGCCGGCACCACCTACGGCGTCATCGGCGTCAAAGTGTGGATTTTCAAGGGTGAGATTCTGGGCGGCATGCCGCTGGAAACCGAAACCCTGCCGGAAAAGAAGCCCGCCAAGAACTTCGCGAGACGCGGCGGCGCCAGAAACCAGGCGGCCAGGTAAAGGAGATCGAAAATGTTGCAACCAAAGCGTACTAAATACCGCAAGATCCAGAAGAGCCGCAACCGCGGTTTCGCCTACGCGGGCGGCACCGTCGAATTCGGCGAGTTCGGTCTCAAGGCGGTGACCCGCGGTCAGATTACCGCGCGTGAAATCGAGGCGGCCCGCCGGGCCTTCACCCGCGCCATCCAGCGCCGCGGCCGGATCTTCATCCGCGTGTTCCCCGACAAGCCGATTACCGAAAAGGCTCTCGGCGTTCGCATGGGCAAGGGCAAAGGCAGCGTGGAGTACTGGGTCTGCCCGATCCAGCCGGGCAAGATCCTGTTCGAGCTGGGCGGCATTCCCGAGGATCTGGCCCGCCAGGCGTTCGCCCTCGCCGCCGCCAAACTCTCGGTTCAGACCACTTTCGTAACTAAGGCGGTATTATAATGTTTGCAAGTGAACTTAAGAAGAAGAGCGTTGACGAACTCAACACCGAACTGGCCGACCTGATGCGCAAACTGTTCAATCAGCGGCTTATGCTCAAGACCGGCGGCCTCAAGGACGTGTCGGTCATCGGCAAGACCCGCAAGGACATTGCCCGCGTCAAGTTCGTGCTGGCGCAGTTGTCTTCAAAGAAGGAAGGTGAGTAATGAGCGAAGTAACCCGTTTATTGCATGGCCGCGTGATCAGCGACAAAATGGACAAGGCCATCGTCGTCGCGATCGAGCGCAAGGTGAAGCACCCGATTTATGGCAAGATCGTCAAGCGCACCACCAAGCTGCACGTTCAGGATCGGGACAACATCGCCAAAGAAGGCGACGTCGTCGAAATCAGGGAATGCCGTCCCATTTCGAAGACCATCGCCTGGACCCTGGTCCGCGTGGTCGAGAACGCCTGACGCCGGCCGTTTTCCCGGCCTTCGCCGGGAAAACCGGGCGTCACGGAGGAGGAAGCGATTCCTCCTTTTTTTCGCGCCCGGACCGTTTCCGGGGCGTTCCGCCCCGGCGCGGGGATTATCCGGGCGGGATCAAAAAGTTCTTAATATTTTTCGGAATATGTGTTAAGATTACGCACCGTTTCTTATTGGAAGCGGATTTGTTTTTTTGTTTATTTACGGAGCATAATCATGATCCAGATGCAGAGTATGCTGGACGTCGCCGACAATTCCGGCGCCCGCAGCGTAATGTGTATTAAGGTTCTTGGTGGTTCACATCGTCGGTATGCCAGCGTTGGCGACGTTATCAAGGTGTCCGTTAAGGAGGCCATCCCCCGCGGGAAGGTAAAGAAAGGTGACGTGGTAAACGCCGTGGTGGTCCGCACCAAGAAGGGCGTTCGCCGTCAGGATGGTTCTGTCATCCGTTTTGACCGCAATGCGGCGGTGCTGCTCAACAATCAGTACCAGCCGATTGGAACCCGTATTTTCGGACCGGTGACTCGTGAATTGCGTACCGAACGCTTCATGAAGATTGTTTCATTGGCTCCCGAAGTGCTTTAATCAGAGGTCGAAATATGGCAAGGAAAATCCGTCTCAACGACGAAGTAATCGTCATAGCTGGCAAGGACAAGAAGAAGACCGGCAAAGTGGTCAAGGTTCTGACCGCGGAGCACAAGGTCGTCGTCCAGGGCGTGAATCTCATCAAGAGGCACGTTAAGCCCAACCCGGCTTACGGCGTCGAAGGGGGCATCATCACCAGAGAAGCGCCCATAGACGTGTCGAATGTCGCGATACTCAATCCTTCCACCGGGAAGGCCGATCGCGTCGGTTTCAGATTTGAAGATTCCAAGAAAGTAAGGTTCTTCAAGTCCAATAATGAACTTGTTAAATAATCGGAGTTTACAATGGCGAAACTGCATGATATTTACAGACAAGAAGTAATCGGGAACCTGATGAAGAAGTTCGGTTACAAGACTGTCATGCAAGTCCCCAGAATTGAAAAGATTACCCTCAACATGGGTGTCGGCGAAGCTGTGGACGACAAGAAGGTTCTCGATAACGCCGTCAGGGACATGACGGCCATTTCCGGTCAGAAGCCCGTCATCACCAAGGTCCGCAAATCGGTCGCGGGCTTTAAGATCCGCGAAGGCTATCCGATCGGCTGCAAGGTAACCCTGCGCGGCGAGCGCATGTGGGAATTCCTCGACAGGCTCATTTCCATAGCCATCCCGCGCATCCGCGACTTCAGAGGGGTAAGCCCCAAGTCTTTCGACGGCCGCGGCAACTACTCGATGGGCGTACGCGAGCAGATCATCTTCCCGGAAATCGATTTCGACAAGGTCGACGCGATCCGCGGCCTTGACATCACCATCACCACTTCCGCGAAGACCGACGACGAAGCGAGAGCGCTCCTGGCTGCTTTTAATTTCCCGTTCCGTAAGTAAGGACTTGTTAATATGGCTAAAACATCAATGTTAATGCGCGAGAAAAAGCGCGTGCTCCTTGCCAAGAAGTATTTTCAGAAGCGCCAGGCGCTCAAGGACATCATCTCCAGCGTCACCGCGAGCGACGCGGAAAAGTGGGCGGCGGTGCTTAAGCTTCAGTCCCTGCCGCGCGACTCGAGCCCGTCCCGCCACCGCAACCGCTGCAGCATAACCGGGCGTCCGCACGGTTACCTGCGCAAGTTTGGCATGTCTCGCATCATGGTTCGCGAACACATGATGAACTGCGAGATCCCCGGTCTCAAAAAGGCCAGCTGGTAATTCTAGGAGATTGACTTATGAGTATGCAGGATCCAATCGCGGATTTATTGACTCGTATTCGTAACGGCCAGGCTTCTGGTAAGGTTGCGATCAGTTTGCCTTCCTCCAAGCAGAAAGTCGCCATCGCCGATCTGCTCAAGCAGGAGGGTTACATCACGGATTACGCCGTTACCGGCGACGTGAAGAAGGTTCTCGAGATCACCCTCAAGTATTATCAGGGGAAACCCGTGGTCGAGATGATCAGGCGCGTTTCGCGCCCCGGCCTGCGCATCTACAAGAAATGCGCCGATCTGCCGAAGATCCAGAACGGCCTGGGCATTGCCGTGATTTCCACCTCCAGGGGCCTGATGACGGACCGCGCGGCCCGCAAGGAAGGCATCGGCGGCGAAGTGATATGCTATGTGGCTTAAGGAGTAAACAATGTCTCGTGTTGCAAAATCTCCTGTAGTTATCCCTGCAGGCATTGAAGTTACCGTCGACGGCGGCAGGGTCACCGTCAAGGGCAAATCGGCCGAGCTGAGCGCCGCGGTCAACCCGCTGGTCAAGGTTACCGTGAAAGACGGCGCCGTCGTCTTCGCGCCGGCCGACGAGTCCCCCGAGGCGAACACCCAGTCCGGCACGGCCCGCGCCAACGTCGCGAACATGGTCCGCGGCGTGGCCCACGGCTTCGAGAAGAAGCTCACCCTCATCGGCGTGGGTTACCGCGCGCAGGCCAAGGGATCCGTCCTGAACCTCGAGCTGGGTTTTTCGCACCCGGTCAACTACGAGATTCCGGAGGGGATCAAGGTCGAAACCCCGTCCCAGACCGAAATCGTCGTAAAGGGTTCCGACAAGGCTCTCGTCGGCCAGGTGGCCGCCGACATCCGCGCGTACCGCAAGCCCGAGCCCTACAAGGGGAAAGGCATCCGCTACGCGGACGAGGTCGTTCACATCAAAGAAGTTAAGAAGAAGTAGGTATAAGCAATGGATAAGAAGTTATCTCGTCTTCGCAGAGCCAGAAAGGCCCGCGCCAAGATGCACGAATTGGGCGCCACCCGCCTGGTTGTTTACCGTACTCCGCGCCACATCTACGCTCAGGTTATCAAAAGCGACGGCAACGTGGTCGCGGCTGCTTCCACCGTCGAGAAGGATCTCGCCGGCCAGCTCAAGTATACCGGCAACATCGAAGCCGCCAAGCTGATAGGCAGGGTCATCGCCGAAAGAGCCTCGGCCAAAGATGTTTCGGTTGTTTCTTTTGATCGTTCCGGTTTCCATTACCACGGCAGGGTCGCCGCTTTGGCCGACGCCGCCCGCGAAGCCGGACTTAAGTTCTAAGGTGAACGAGAATGGCTAAGAATGAATCGCAGGCTAACGAACTGCAGGAAAAGCTCGTGGCGGTGAACCGCGTGGCTAAGGTTGTCAAAGGCGGCCGGATCTTCTCCTTCACCGCCCTGACCGTCGTCGGCGACGGCAACGGCCGCGTCGGCTACGGCTACGGCAAGGCCGCCGAAGTCCCGGCGGCCATCGCCAAGGCCATGGACAAGGCCAAGGTCAACATCAACGAGAACAGGATCGGACTGGACAACGGCACTCTGTACCATGAGGTCAAGGGTTCCCACGCCGGCTCGACGGTGTTCATGAAGCCCGCCTCCGAGGGTACCGGCATCATCGCCGGCGGCGCGATGCGCGCCGTGCTCGAAGTCGCCGGGGTCAGGAACGTGCTCGCCAAGGCGTACGGCTCGACCAACCCGGGCAACATCGTCCGGGCCACCGTGGCCGCGCTGAACTCGGTGAAGTCCCCGGCCGAGGTCGCCGCCAAGCGCGGTCTCAGACCGGAAGATATTTTGGAGTAAGAAAATGGCTGAAAAGACTATCAGGGTTACCCAAACCAGGAGCGCCATCGGCCGCAAGCCCAAGCACGTGGCGACGCTGCGCGCCCTCAAACTGCGCCGCATCGGTCATACCGTCACTCTGCCGGACAACCCGCAGATCCGCGGCATGGTCGCTGCCGTCAACTACATGGTGAAGGTGGAAGAATAATCATGGAAAAGAAATTAACGTTGGATTCCTTAAAGCCCGGGGAAGGCGCCCGCAAGGCTAAGGTAAGAGTCGGGCGCGGCATCGGCTCCGGGGTCGGCAAAACCTGCCGCCGCGGCGTCAAGGGCGCCGGCGCCCGCAAGAGCGGCGGCACCAGGCCGGGTTTCGAAGGCGGCCAGATGCCGATCAAGATCCGTCTGCCGAAGTTCGGTTTCTTCTCGAGAATCGCCCAGACCACGGCCGAGGTTCCTCTCAACGATCTGAACAAGGTCGAGGGCGAGCTGGTGGACCTCCTGACCCTGAAGAAGGCCGACGTCATCGGCCACAAGTTCAAGGCGGTCAAGGTCATCCTTTCGCGGGAGCCCAAGCTGGACAAGGCCGTGGTGGTCAGGGGCCTCAGGGTAACCAAAGGCGCCAGGGCGGCGATCGAGGCCGCGGGCGGCAGGGTAGAAGATTAAGGATTAGGAAATGGCTGGAAAACCCGGATCTCAGAAAAAGGAAACCAGTGAATTAAAGCAGAGGATCATTTTCGTGATCATCGGACTGATCATCTTCCGCTTCGGTTCATACATTCCGGTGCCGGGAGTCAACGCCGACGTGCTCCGAGAACTGTTCAACTCCCAGAGCGGCAACGTGATGGGCATGTTCAACATGTTCTCCGGCGGCGCGCTCGAGCGCGCGTCCGTTTTGGCCCTGGGGATCATGCCCTACATTTCGGCCTCAATCATCATCCAGCTGATGTCCGTCATGGTGCCGCAGCTGGCCGAGCTGAAAAAGGAGGGCGAAGCCGGCAGGCGTACGATCATCAAGTACACCCGCTGGGGAACCCTGCTGCTCGGCCTGATCCAGGCCTCGGGCATCGCGTACGGCCTGCCGAGGATGATGCCCGGTCTCGTGGACAATCCGACGTTTCAGTTCTACATCGTGGCGGCGCTGAGCCTCACCACGGGCACGCTGTTCCTGATGTGGCTCGGCGAGCAGATTACCGAGCGCGGCATCGGAAACGGCATATCGCTGCTCATTTTCGCGGGTATCGTCGCCGGCCTGCCCAGGGCGGTGGGCGTGACCTTCGAGCAGCAGCGCCAGGGCGATCTGCAGCTGATCAGCATCCTCATCATCGCGGCCGTCGTCGTGGCGGTGACCACCTTCGTGGTTTTCGTCGAGCTCGGCCAGCGCCGGATTCAGATCAACTACGCCAAGAGACAGAACGGCAACCGCATCTACGAGCCGCCGGCCAGCCATCTGCCCCTCAAGCTGAACATGTCGGGCGTAATCCCCGCGATTTTCGCCTCGAGCATCATCATGTTCCCGGCGACCATCGCCGCCTGGATCAGCAGCGGCGAGGGCGATCACGGCCCGGTGATCAACGCCATCCAGGAAATCTCCATGCTGCTGTCCCCGGGACAGCCCCTGTACGAGATTATCTACGCGGTGGCCATCATGTTCTTCTGCTTCTTCTACACGGCGATGGTGTTCAATCCCCGTGAGATCGCGGACAACCTGAGGAAGGGCGGAGCCCTGATTTCCGGCATCAGGCCGGGCGAGCAGACGGCCAGGCATATCGACAAGGTGATGACGAGACTGACTCTCGCCGGCGCCCTGTACATGTGCTTTGTCTGCCTCGTTCCCCAGATGCTCATGAGCTGGTTTAACGTTCAGTTTTATTTCGGAGGCACATCGCTGCTGATTATCGTCGTGGTTACCATGGACCTGATCGCGCAGTACCAGAGCCACAAGGCCAAGGTGCTTTACGGCGACGTGCTCAAGAAGGCTAATTTATTGCATTACGGGCGCTAGCCGCCCGGTTGGGAGTCATCATGAAAGTAGGAGCTTCGGTTAAGAAAATCTGCCGTCACTGCAAGATTATCAAGCGCGGCGGCGTCATCAGAGTGATTTGCACCGACCCCAAGCACAAGCAGCGCCAGGGTTGATTGCGGCTCTTTTTTTGATTTGCAAAAGAACTTCGCGTCATGTATAATTCGTGAACTGAAGTTTTTTCAATGTGCACTAGTCGGCCCCGCGTATCCTGACGGGCTTTGCGGCGGCTATTTTTTTTAACTTTTTTTATTAGGAGTTTATAGTGGCCCGTATAGCTGGTATTAACGTCCCTGATCAGAAGCACGCAGTTATCGCTTTGCAGTACATTTTCGGCATCGGCCGTCCTACCGCGAAGAAAATCTGCGCGGATGCCCAGATCAGCGAGAGCGTTAAATTTAAAGATTTGGACGAATCCTCTCTCGACAAAGTCCGCGAGCAGGTCGCCAAGTACACCGTCGAAGGCGATCTCCGCCGTGAAGTTACTTTAAACATCAAGCGTCTCATGGATCTCGGCTGCTACCGCGGCCTGCGCCACCGCAAGGGTCTGCCCGTACGCGGCCAGCGCACCAAGACTAACGCCCGTACCCGCAAGGGTCCGCGCAAGGCAATCAAGAAGTAGACGAGGTTGACACAATGGTTAGAGCAGCACACAGCACCGGAACTCGCGCCCGCAAGCGCGTAAAGAAGCAGGTCGCGGACGGCGTGGCGCATATTCACGCTTCCTTCAACAACACGATTATCACCATCACCGACCGCCAGGGCAACGCTCTCGCGTGGGCCACTTCGGGCGGTTCGGGCTTCCGCGGTTCCCGCAAGTCCACTCCATACGCCGCGCAGGTCGCGGCCGAACGCGCCGGCGAGGCGGCCAAGGAATACGGTCTGAAGAACCTGGAGGTCAACGTCAAGGGCCCCGGCCCCGGCCGCGAGTCGTCGATTCGCGCGCTTAACGCCATCGGCTACAAGATCACCAACATCACCGACGTTACCCCTATTCCGCACAACGGCTGCCGCCCGCCCAAGAAGCGCCGCGTGTAGCACCTTCTTTGCATAATGGAGCATTAAAATGGCAAGATATATCGGACCGTCAATAAAATTAAGCCGCAGAGAGGGCACGGACCTTTTCCTCAAGTCGGGCATCAAGCCTTTCGCCGCCAGAGGCGAAAGATCCAGGAAGCTTCCCGGTCAGCACTGGGAAAGCAGGCCGCGCATCTCGGAATACGGTCTCCAGCTGCGCGAAAAGCAGAAAGTGCGCCGCATTTACGGCATCCTCGAGCGCCAGTTCAGAAACTACTACAAGAAGGCCTCGCGCTTGAACGGCAACACCGGCGAGAACCTGCTCAAGCTTCTGGAGTCGCGCCTCGACAACGTGGTTTACAGAATGGGCTTCGGCTCGACCCGGGCGGAAGCCCGGCAGCTGGTCAGCCACAAGGCCATCACGGTCGACGGCAGGACCGTCAACATTCCTTCGTTCCAGGTTTCCGCGGGATCGGTCATCGCCGTCCGCGAAAGGGCCAAGAACCAGGAACGCATCAAGGTCGCCCTCGATCTGGCCAAAAACATGGAGCCGAGAAGTTGGATTGAAGTGGACGCCGACAACATGAGCGGCACGTTCACGCATGTTCCCGAGCGCGGCGATCTCCCGCAGGACATCCAGGAACAGCTTATCATCGAACTTTACTCCAAGTAATTCAGTCTCTATGCGAGGGAATAATTTTGGGCTCTGTGAAAGACTTTTTAAAACCGCGGCAGGTTCTCATCGAACCTATCGAGCCGAACCACGCCAACGTGGTGCTGGAACCGCTTGAACGCAGTTTCGGCAGCACGCTGGGCCAGGCTCTGCGCCGCTGTCTGCTGATGTCCGTTCCCGGATGCGCCATCACCGACGTCGTCATCGACGGCGTGGCCCACGAGTACAGTCCCAAGCCGGATATGCGGGAAGATATCCTCGAACTGCTTATCAACCTCAAGGGCGTGGCGGTCAGCATAACCGACGACGCGACGAACGAGGTGGACGTGGAGCTGTCGCGGACCGGGCCGGGCGCGGTTCTGGCCGGCGACATCGCGGACGACCGGGTCGCCGTGGTCAACAGGGATCATGTTCTCTGCCATCTGACGGACGCGAAATCCGCGATCCAGATGAAGCTGAAGGTAAGGCGCGGCACGGGCTTCCTGGCCGCCTCCGAAGAGGGGCGGAAACCGGGCTTCGCCGACGCCGGCAACATCATGCTGGACGCCAGTTTCAGCCCCGTCCGCTACCTGGCCTACGAAGTGGAGTCGGCCCGCGTGGAGCAGAGAACGGAACTGGACAAACTGGTCCTCGACATCGTGACGAACGGCGTCCTGGACCCGGAGCAGGCCATCCACCTGGGCGCGAGCATTCTTCGCGAACAGTTGTATTCCTTTGTCGATCTTGACGCCGTCAAGACGGTAAGCCCGGTTGAGCAGACCCACGCTCCGGCCCCGGATCCGGTTCTGCTCAAGTCCGTCGACGATCTGGAGCTGACCGTCCGCTCGGCGAACTGCCTCAAGGCTGAAAACATACAGTATATCGGAGATCTGGTGCAGTGTACCGAAGTTGAGCTGCTTAAAACGCCCAATCTGGGGAGAAAGTCCCTTACGGAGATTAAGGACGTGCTGGCTCAGCGGGGTCTGTCCCTCGGTATGCGGCTCGACAACTGGCCCCCGGCCGATTTGTCGGGCTGAACCGGAATCCGCGAGCAATTAATTTTTTAGTGAGGAAGATATCATGCGTCATCGTATGAGCGGTCGTCACCTGAACCGCACCAGCAGCAGCCGCGCCGCGTTGTACCGCGCCCTGTCCGTGGCCTTATTCAGAGAGGAAACCATCAGGACCACCCTGCCGAAGGCCAAGGAACTGCGCCGCGTCGCCGAACGTCTCATCACCATCGCCAAGGTTGACAGCGTCGCCAACCGCCGGCTGGTTTTCGCGCGCACCCGCGACAGAGACATCGTAACCAAACTTTTCAACGACATCGGCAAGCGCTGCCTCGAGCGCCCCGGCGGGTACACCCGCATTCTCAAGTGCGGCCTGCGTCCCGGCGACATGACCCAGATGGCTTACGTCACCCTGGTCGACCAGAAGAAAGCCGAAGAGACGGCCGAAGCCGCCGAAGCCTGACAAAGACGATTCGAAGACCCTGTGTGCATGCCCGGGGTCTTTTGATCCTTTGAATTTTTACATGTCCGGTATATAATTGAACGATCGTTTTATGCTTTCCGGCGGATCCGCGCGTATTCCGCCGCAAGTATATTCCGTCTAATGAGGAACCAAACTTGAACTTCTCAACCGGTGCTTTTAGACCTCAACAGGCTAACATTGAAAAGATCTCCCAGACCCAGTCGGTCATCAGGCTGGAACCCTTTGAACCCAATTTCGGCCTTACCATCGGCAACGTGCTCAGGCGCATACTCCTGTCCTCGATGCCCGGCTGCGCCATCAACGCGGTCAGGATCAGGGGCGTGGATCACGAGTACACCACCAAGGAGGGCCTGCAGGAGGATATCCTCGTTCTGCTGCTCAATCTGAAGAAGATTGCCGTGGAAATCGAAAACGAAACCATGTCCGACGCCGTGCTGTCCCTGCGCGTCAACGACCCGGAGTGCCTCACCGAAACCAACCACGAGTGCCGGATGGACTACGTCGGGCCGATCACCGCGGGCGACATCTACTGTCCGACCGGGGTCAGGATCCTCAATCCCGATCTCGTCATCTGCCACATCACCCACCGCTCCGTTCCCTTCGTCATGGATCTGTTCGCGGACCGGGGCAGGGGCTTCGACAGATCCGATCTGAGATCGGTGGCGCACACCGACGATCACAAGGATCACGGCGAGGGCCGGCTCCTGGTCGACGCCACCTACAGCCCCGTCAAAAACGTCGCCTACCGGATCGAGCCGTACGCGGGCGAGCCCGGGAAAAAGCTGGAAAGCCTGGTCATCACCCTCGAGACCGACGGGACCATTTCTCCCGAGGAGTCGCTCAAGCACGCCGCGACCATTTTCCACGAGCAGCTCGACGCCTTCATCAACATCAGCGCGTTCAGCGAGCCCGTCCCGGAAAAGGAGGAGGAGCCCAAGATCAATCCCCAGCTCCTCAAGCCGGTGGAGGAACTCGAGCTCACGGTCCGCTCCGCCAACTGCCTGAAGGCCGAGGGCATCAAGCTCATCGGCGATCTGGTCCAGCGCACCGAGGTGGAGCTGCTGAGGACGCCGAACCTCGGCAAGAAGTCCCTGTCGGAAATCAAGGACGTGCTGTCGAGGGAAGGCCTCACCCTGGGCATGAGGATCGAGAACTGGCCCGAGGCCGAGCCCGAGCCGGAAATCAAGTACCGGCTCTGACAAAAGCGTCTCTGCCGCGCGGCCGCCCTCCGGGCGGCTTTTTTTTGTCTTATTTGCAAGTCATCTAACAAACAGCGTCCGGACATTGCCTTATAATGTTGACTTATCGCCGCGTCATTCGCGTCCGTTTTCCGTTTTAACCTTGTTGGGGAATAATATGAACAAACTCTTACTGACCGGCCTCGCCGGCGCGATAGCCTTATCCGTCATGGCCTGCAACAGCGACAGCGCCTCGGGCGCGGCCGCGCCTCAGGCCAAAAAAGCCGAGGAGCAGCCCGCTCTGACCGGCAAACTGACCACGCCGGTATTCGTTTACGTCAACGGAACCTCCGCGGGCTCCGAAGGCGAATTCAAGCTGCACGAGAAGAACAACATCTACAAGGCCTCGGCCTCGCTCGAGAAGGGAACCTACAAGATTAAGCTGGCTGACGCGGCCGGCACCTGCGGCACCGTGTTCGGTCCCGACGCCGAAACCGCCCTGGCCTTCGGCACGGCCGCCGAGATGTCCAACTGCGCGAAAGGGGAGTTTGTCCTGAAGGTTCTGCTGCCGAGCGCCTACGACTTCACCCTGAATTACACCAAGGACGTCCCGACCCTCAGCGTGCTGCGCAGCACCCGCAAGGTCGAGGTGAAGCGCCAGCCCCCGGCCGTGGACTGCGACGTCTGGAACGGCGGCGCGGTGACCGCGAGCGTGGGCAAGGCCTGGAAGAACGGCACCAAGGTGCGCGACGCTTACTCGGGCCAGACCGCCGTGGTCAAGAACGGCAAGGTCACCATGACCCCGGCCGCGGAAAGCGAGGGCATCCTGCTCCTCGAGGAGGACAAGGCCGCCCCGCAGCCGGCCTTCAGCTGGAACAACGCCAACGTGTACTTCCTGCTCACGGACCGGTTCAACAACGGCGACAAGTCCAACGACCACTCCTACGGGAGAAAGTCCGACGGCAAGGACGAGATCGGCACCTGGCACGGCGGCGACTTCAAGGGCCTCACCGCGAAGCTCGACTATATCAAGAATCTCGGCGCCAACGTCATCTGGGTGACCCCGATCGTCGAGCAGACCCACGGCTTCATCGGCGGCGGCACGGACGAGTCCTTCCCGTTCTACGGCTATCACGGCTACTGGGCCCTGGACTTCACCAACATCGACAAGAACCTCGGCACCGAGGAAGATTTCCGCAATTTCGTGGACGAGGCCCACAAGCGGGGCATCCGCGTGATGGTTGACGTCGTCATGAACCACGCGGGCCACGCCACCCTCAAGGACCTGCAGGACCTGAAGCTCCCCGAGCTGGTCAACAACCCGGACAAGCTGCCGAAAGACTACGCCGACTTCAAGCCGGTGGGGCTCTACGGCACCTGGAGCAGCGTTAACTCGTTCATCAACACCAAGTCGCGCGACTGGAAGAAGTGGTGGGGTCCCGACTGGGTGCGCGCGGGCCTGCCGGGCTATCCCGAGCCGGGCGTGGGCGACGCCGACATGAGCGTGGGCGGCCTGCCGGATTTCCTCACGGAAAGCAAGAAGAAGGTCTCGCTGCCTTACTTCCTTAAGAACAAGGCCGACACCAAGGCCAAGGATCTGCCTGACGCCACCATTGTCGACTATCTCGTCAGCTGGCACACCTACTTCGTCAGGAAGTTCGGCGTCGACGGCTTCAGGTGCGACACCGTCAAGCACGTCGATCCGGACGCCTGGAAGAAGCTGAGCGAAGCCGCCACCGCCGCCCTCAAGGAATGGAAGGCCGAGAACCCGGACAAGAAGCTCGACGACCTGCCGTTCTTCATGGTCGGCGAGGTCTGGGACCACGGCGTGGTCAGGGACCTCTGGTACGACAACGGCTTCGGGAGCATCATCAACTTCGACTACCAGAAGGAGTCCATGACCTACACCCAGTGCATGAAGACCGCCGACGACGCCTACGGCAAGTACGCCAAGCAGCTGAATTCCGGCAAGGGCTTCAGCACCCTGTCCTACATATCCTCGCACGACACCAAGCTGTTCTTCGGCGACTACAAGGACTTCAGGCTGCAGAAGCGCGCCGCCAACAGCTTCCTGATGCTGCCGGGCCAGGTGCAGATCTACTACGGCGACGAGTCGGGCCGCGACCTGATGAAGGACGGCGGCTACCTCGACCAGTCCCTGCGCTCCGACATGAACTGGGGCGACATGAGCAAGCCCGAGAACAGCGATCTGATCAAGCACTGGTCGCTTCTCGCCAACTTCAGGCTGAAGCATCCGGCGGTCGCCGCGGGCAAGCACACGACCTTATCCAAGTCTCCGTACGCGTTCATGCGCTCGGCGGGCAACGACAAGGTGGTAGTGGTTTCCGCGGGCCGGAAGGACTGACGTCCCGCCCGTGAAAACGAAGGCTCACGGCGCGCGCCGGGAGCCTTTTTTTTTGCCGGGGCCGCGCCGGGGAAGGGATCCGGCGCGCGGGGGCCTCAGGGCTCCCGGTGGAGCCAGTGGCCCATGCGGTTCTCCTTGGTGTTCAGATAGCCGTCGTTGTACTTGTTCCGGCCGACTTCGATGGGAACGCGCTCGACGACGTTGATGGAGTATTTTTTCATCTCCTCGACCTTGAGGGGGTTGTTGGTCATGAGCTTCACCGACTTCACGCCCAGATAGTTGAACATCTCGGCGCAGATCTCGTAGTGCCGGGCGTCGGCGGGGAAGCCGAGGTGCAAGTTGGCGTCGACCGTGTCGAGCCCCGCGTCCTGCAGGTGGTACGCCTGGATCTTGTTGAAGAGGCCGATGCCCCGGCCTTCCTGGCGCACGTAGAGCAGCACTCCGCGCTTCGCCGCGGCGATCTGGCGCATAGCCGCCTCGAGCTGGAAGCCGCAGTCGCACTTAAGGCTGAACATGGTGTCGCCGGTGAGGCACTCGGAGTGGATCCGCGCGAGCACCGGCTCGTCCGAGGAGACGTCCCCCATGTAGAGGGCGGCGTGCTCCCGGCCCGTGTCGTCCCGGAACGCGATGATGCGGAAGAGCCCGAAAGGCGTGGGCAGCCGCGCGCTGCTGGTCGCCTCGGTGACGTGATGTGAATTGATCAGGCTGCTTTCAGTCATTTTTACCGTTCTTCAAAATTTCGCCGATTTTTTCGTGAAAGAGGCTCATTTCCGTGAGTTTCTTCCGTTCCGCGCCGCCCTCGTCCAAGCTTTCGGCGTAGGTTTTTTCGGTTCTCGCCAGGGTCTCGTACAGCTCCGGATTGACGCTGTAGCGCTCCGACCGGCGCAGGTGCCCGAGGTTTTCGGGCATCATGGCGTAGATGTGCGACTCGCAGAGCAGCTTCGCCGCCTGGACGGCGTAAAGCTCGGCCTGGCGGTCGGCCTGCACCATGCCGTTGAATCCGGGCGTCTCGATGAGGCCCGGGGTGATCCGGCCGCTCCGGATCTCCTCGTTGACGAGCGGCAGGGACATTATCCCCGTGATCGTGAAGACGGCCGCGGCCGCGGGGACGAGCCAGGCGAGCTGGCCGACCAGGAAGTTCGAGCCGGTCCGGCGGACGAAAAAATCCTCCGGGGCCTTGGGCCCCGCCAGCCAGCAGAGGACCGCGAAAATCAGGAACGTCGCGTACGACTGCCGGAAGATTCCGTCCGTCAGCGCGGCGGCCGCGGCGGGCAGCAGGATCCCGAGGCGCAGGAGCGCCGGAGCCGCCCCGTCGCCGCGGCGGCAGCACAGCCCGAAGAGCCACCACGCCGCGCCCGCGAGGCAGCAGAGCCCCGCGAGCCCGGTCTCCGCGAGGAACGCGAAGGGCACGCCCGGCCCGCCCCGGAACGCCGCGGGGGCGTCTCCCTCCGCCAGGGCGTGCAGGACCGCGCTGCCGCCCGTGCCGAACCCGGAGCCCAGGAAAGGATGGGCCGCGAGCACGCGCCCGAGGACTTCCGGGGGATACCCGGGAAGGAGCCCGCCCGCGAGCGGACCGGCGCTCCCGGGGACGGCCGCGGCCGCGAGGACCGCGGCGGCGGCGAGCACCGCGCCCGCGGACCGGCTCCGGCCCGTGCCGAAGACGCCCGCCGCGGCGAGGGCCGAGGCGGCGGCCAGGGACAGGAGGAACGCGGGGCCGCCGGCGTCCCGCGCCAGGCGCAGGAGCAGCAGGCCGTACGCGGCGAGGACCGCCGCGTGGAGAATTTTGAGGGCCGCGCCGGCGGGCCGGCAGGCCGCCAGCGTCAGGAAGCCGGACGCGGCCGCGACGAGGGCGGCCGGATCGTTCCGGCCGAGGCTCAGCGTGTCGGATTCCGTCAGGAAAAAGCCGGGGTTGGCGTTCGGGAACAGGGCGATAATCAGCCCGGCGAACCCGCACGCGGGAATCAGCGCCGCCAGCAGGCCGCGCGCCGGGGACAGGCGGGCGAGCTGCGCGAAGGCGAAATAAAGCAGCGCGAAATACAGCCCGCCGAGCGCCGGGGTGAATGCGGCGCCGCCCGAGACGGCGAAATGCCAGACGCAGATCAGGACCAGCCCGCCGGCGACGGCGGCGGGGAGGGCGAGATTTTTCGGGACGACGATTTCCTTCCGGCACGCCACGGCCCAGAAGCCCAGGCCGATGAAGCAGGAAGCGGAGAGCAGGACCGCCAGGTTGGCGGAATCAGCGAGGCCCCCGTACCCGGTGTTCCCGTCCAAGATCCGGACGTGCGCGAGGAACAGAAAACACAGCGCCGCCGCTGCGGCGAACAGGAAGCTGATGATTTTCTGCTGCATGATGGACGTCCGGACTCCGAAACGCGGCCGCCCGGCCGGCGGAACGTCCCGGCGGGCGTCCCCGGGCCGGCCCCGGGCCCGCTGAACAATTCTGTCAATTCTATCATATAATCCGGAGCCGTTGCTTTGAAATTGTGTTTATGACTCCCGCGTTGTCTGCTAGAATGAACGCCGGAGAGCCGGCGGCGGGGCGCCGCCGGGAGAACGGCGCGGGCGCCGCGCGTTACGCGGGGGAAGACCGGAGAGATGGAAGAGAACACCGGGGAAGAATTCGGCGGCGAGCTGGCCGAGGCCGTGATGGCCGCGGGTTTCGAGATCATCCGGGAGTCCGTGCGGGCCTGTCTGGACAACGGCGGGCTCGCCGAGAGCGATCTGGACGACTTCAACCGCGCGGCGGCGGACGGCACGGCGTACCAGGGCGCGGTGTGCCCGCCGGTGTACGACTGGAGCGGCCTCGACCCGGAGCTCGGGGAAATTCTCGCGGAGGACGCGGCAGGCTACGCCGAGACGTACATCGCCCGGAAGGGCGGCGGGCCGGGGGCGGACCGGGTCTTCGCGGTGGCGCTGCTCAGAATCGCCGACGTGAGGAGCGGGGAGAAGGGCCTGGCCTACCTCAAATGGAACCCCGAGGGATACGCGGAGCGGGCCGCGGGGATCCCGCGGGAGGAAGCTAAGGCCGAATCTCGATGACGGTTCCCGGGGCGACCAGCTCGAGGAACTCGTCCATGTCGTCGTTGAGCAGGGCGATGCACCCGTCGGTCCAGTTGGACGCCTGGAGGCCGGGATTCGGGTTCTCAGGGACGTACGGCTGGCCGTGCACCATGATCATCCCGCCGGGCTTGCGGCCGAGCGCCCGGGCCCGCTGCAGATCCTTCCGGTTGGGGTAGGAGATGTGGAAGGACTTGTAGAACCGCGAGCGCGGGTTCACGTAATCGAGCACGTAGACGCCCTCGGGGGTTTTTTTGTCGCCCTCGAACTGCTTCGGGCCCACGGGGTTGGAGCCCAGGGCGATGTAGAACGATTTGATGACCGCGCCGTCCTTGTACAGGCGCAGCATGTGCCCCGACTTCGACACCACCACCCGGTCGGCCTGGCCGGGCCTCAGCGCGTACGAGGCGTAGGGGATCCGCACCGACCCGAGTTTCGTGTAGTCGGCGTTTTCGTCGTACTCGGGCGATTCGAGCAGCGCCTCGATGTACACGTCGAAGGGGAGGTTCGTCCCCGCGGAGACCATGGGTCCGGCGGCCGCGGCGGCCGGGGCGATGGCGAGGGCGAGACAAAGGACGGCGGATAATTTTGCTAGTGCGGACATCGGGGATTGCGGCCGGCGGGAAATAATGGACATGCTGTTTATTTTTATCCTTTTCGCGGGCATTTTCAAGAGACGGGGAGCTTTATTTGCGTAAAATGAATTACTCCCGGCCGCCCCGCGGCCGCTTCCCGGGGCATAATGCGCCGGAAGTCGTTTAACCGGACGGCAGGTATGGATGAGAAAGAACTGAGCTACGAGGGGGTGGAGCGGCTCCCCCTCGAGAATTTTACCGAATCGGCCTATTTGAATTACGCCATGGCCGTGATCAGGGACCGGGCCCTCCCGCACGTCAGCGACGGCCTCAAGCCCGTGCAGCGGCGCATAATCTACGCCATGGACCGCCTGGGCCTGAGCGCCGTCTCGCGGTTCGTCAAGTCCGCGCGCACCGTGGGCGACGTGCTGGGCAAGTACCACCCGCACGGCGACGCGTCGTGCTACGGCGCCATGGTGCTCATGGCGCAGAATTTCTCGTACCGGTACCCGCTGGTGGACGGGCAGGGGAACTGGGGCCATCCCGACGATCCGAACTCTTTCGCCGCCATGCGCTACACCGAGGCGCGTCTCGCGAAGTTTTCCGAGGTGCTGCTCTCGGAGCTCGATCTCGGCTGCACGGAGTTCGTTCCCAATTTCGACGGCTCGCTGCGGGAGCCGCGCTGCCTCCCGGCCCGGCTGCCGCACATCCTGCTGAACGGCACGTCCGGAATCGCCGTCGGCATGGCGACCAGCATCCCCCCGCACAACGCCCGCGAGGTCGCCGCGGCCTGCGTCCACCTGATTGACCATCCCGACGCGACCGCCGCGGATCTGATGACGTTCGTCAAAGGGCCGGATTACCCGACCGAGGCGGAGATCATCTCCTCTCCGGACGAGATCAGAAAGATCTACGAGACCGGGCGGGGCACGATCCGGATGCGCGCGGTGTACCGGAAGGAGAAGGGCGAGATCGTCATCACCGCGCTGCCGTACCAGACGCGCGGCGCCGACATCGTCCTCAGGATCGCGGAGCTCATGAACGCCAAAAAGCTGCCCCTGCTGAGCGGGATCAGGGACGAGACCGCGGAATCCTGCCGCATCGTGCTGGTCCCGCGGTCCGGCCGGGTGGATCCGGACAAGCTGATGTCGCATCTGTTCGCGCTGCCGAAGCTGGATCTCGAAAAGACCTTTCCCGTGAACATCAACATCCTGAGCCTCAGCGGCAACCCCGCCGTCATGCCCCTGACCCGGATCCTCCGGGAGTGGCTGGAGTTCCGGTTCGCCACCGTGCGGAGCCGGATAAACGCGAAGCTCGGCAAAATCAACGCGCGGCTCCACCTCATAGACGGGCTGCTCACCGCCTTCCTGAACCTCGACGAGGTGATTCGGATCATCAGGGAGGAGGACAAGCCCAAGCCGGAGCTCATGCGGAAATTCAGGCTGTCCGACGAGCAGGCGGAATACATCCTGGAAACGAAGCTCCGCCAGCTCGCGCGGATCTCGGAGATCAGCCTGAACGCGGAAAAGCGCGATCTCGAGAAGAGCGCGGCGGAGCTGAACGCGCTGCTCGCCTCGCCCGCCAAGTTCAGGAACCTGATCAAGCGGGAGCTCAAAAGCGCCGCCGCGGAATACGGCGACGCCCGGAGAAGCCCGATCGTCGCGCGGGAGAGCGCCCGGATCATCGCGGACGGGGAACTGAACCCGGCTGAGCCGATGACGGTGGTCCTGTCCCGGATGGGCTGGATAAGGGCCGCGAAAGGGCACATCGACAACCCCGCGGCGCTCTCGTACAAGCAGGGCGACGGGTACCTCGATTCCGCCTACTGCCGGTCCGGCGCGGCGGCGGTGTTCCTGTCGAGCCTGGGCAGGGCGTACACCCTGGACGTTAATTCCATGCCGTCGGCGCGGGGGCAGGGCGAGCCGCTCACGAGCCGCCTGAGCCTGGAGCCGGGGGAAACGATCGAGGCCGTGGTCTGCGGGCGGGACGACGAGTGTTTCCTCGCCGCCACGGACGCGGGATACGGCTTCGTGTGCGCGTTCGGCGACATGACGAGCCGCACCGTCAACGGCCGGGCCTTCATCGCCCTGACCGAGGGGGCGCGGCCGCTCCGGCCCGCGCCGATCCCGGATCCGGATCGGTCGGCGTGCCTCGCGGTCTCGAGCGCCGGCAGGATGCTGGTCTTCCGGGTCGGCGAACTGCCGCGCCTCCCCCGGGGCAGGGGCTGCCGCATGATCGCCCTGTCCGCGGACGGGGCGGAGCGCCTGGCCGCGTTCGCGGCGCTCGGCCCCGGGGACGGGGCGGCCGTCAGCCGCGGCGGGGAGACCGCCGCGTTCACGCCGGCCGAAATAACCGCGCGCCTGAGCGTGCGGGGCAGACGCGGCGCGGTTCTGAATCTCGCGCCGGGCGGCGCGGTCTCCGTCGCGCGGATCCCCGCCCCGGAGCCGGCGGAGGAAGACGGCGGGGAGCGGGACGGGGAGAAATAGCACTGCCCGCGCGGGAATATTCCTGTATAATGGGCGTAAAGCTTCACACTTCCGGAAACATTCGAGATGATATTGGTATTTCGCGTCATCCTGCTGATGATCATGGCCCTCGTCTGGCTCCTGGCCGGACTGATTATCTGCCTGCTCAGGCCTTTCCACCCGACGAACAGCTACTGGCTGACCCAGATGCTGCGGTGCGCCCGGCGGGTGATCGGGGTGAAGGTGGACAACCGGACGGACAGCGCGTACATCCGCGGGATGATGCCCGCCGTGCTGGTCGCCAACCACCAGTTCAACTGGGACATCGTGCTCATGGCGGACATCCCGCAGCCGGGAACCGTGTGCATCGGCAAGAAGAGCCTGATCTGGACGCCGGTGTTCGGGCAGCTTTTCTTCCTGACGGGCAACATTTTCATCGAGCGCGACAAGGCGGCCAAAGCGGGCGCCGAGGTGCTCAGGATCAGCAAAATCATCCGGGAGAAGAAAAAGACCGTCTGGATCTTCCCCGAGGGGCACCGCTCCCTGGGCGCCGGGCTGCAGCCTTTCAAGGCGGGCGCCGTCAACATCGCGAGCCAGGCCGGCGTGCCGATCCTGCCCTTCGTCATATCGTCGTACAAAATCGACCTGAACAGGTGGGACAACGGCACGGTCATCGTCAAGGCGCTTCCTCCCGTCGACGTGAGCGGCATGGACAAAAAGGAGCTCAAGCAGGCCACGCTGCGGCTGCACGACGCCCTGCTCGAAGCCATAGAGGAAATCGACCGGGAGAACGGGACCGCTCCCGCCGCCCCGGACGCCGCGGCGCCGAAGGAGTAGCCATGCCCGCGCTGTTTTACATCGACCCCTGGCTGTTTCTGACCTACATCCCGGGCATGATCTTTTTTCTCAGGTTCCTGATGGAATATTCCGGAGCCGATTACTACAACCCGTTTTCCCGGTTCGTGGCGCTGGTCACCCGCCCGTTCCTGAAGCTGTTCCGGAACGTCCGCGCCGGCGGCGTCAACATCGCCGCCCTGCTGAACATGGTGCTCCTGTCGTACGCGATCCTGATCGTCCGCATGGTCGTGCCGGGGGGCTTCTACGCCTCCGATCTGCCGGCGCTGTTCCTGTTCAACCTGGTCTTCACCGTGTGGATGATCATCGAGGTCCTGATCCTGCTTCTCCTGGTGAGCGCCGTGCTGAGCTGGATCCCGGCGGCGATCGCCTGGAGCCGGTATTTCGCCGTGCTCCTGCGGCCCCTTACCGCCGTGTTCGACAAATACATCCCCAGCATCGGCATGATTTCCCTGTCGTTCATAGTCGTGTTCCTGCTGCTGGAGTTCGTGGACCACACGGTCATGCCGCGGGTGCTCTTCCTGGCGATGAAGGCGGCCGCGGGCTGGGGAGGCGGGCCGCAGTAAAGAAAGCGCCCCGCCGGGGCGGGGCGCGCGAGCCTCCGGACGGAGCCGTCCGGAGGCTTTTTTGCGGATTTTCAGAACTGCCGGGACATTTCCCGCGCCCGGTCCCTGCAGGCGTCCAGGGCCTCGGAAACGATCCGGTCCAGGGAGTTTTCGCCGAACACCCTGAGGGCCTCGTAGGTGGTGCCGCCCTTGGAGGTCACGGCCTCCCTCAGCTCGGCGATGGTCTTGTCCGGGTTCTTCGCGACCATTTCCGCGGATCCCAGGGCGACCTGCTCCAGCATCGCCCGGGCCTCCGCCGCGGTGAAGCCGTACTCGAGCGCCTTCTTCGCCATGCATTCCATAAAGAGGAAGAAATACGCCGGGGCGCTGCCCGAAAGGGCCGTGACGGCGTCGATGTCGTCCTCGGATTTTGTCCAGACCGTTTTTCCGCAGCAGCCGAGCAGCTCCTCCGCGAATTTTTTGTCCTCCTCCCCGGCTCCGGGCGCGGGATACAGCCCGGCCATGCCCCGGCCGATGAGGGCGGGGGTGTTCGGCATGACCCTGACGACGCGCTTCAGCCCCGGCACCAGTCCGGCGAGGCGCCCCGTGGTCACGCCCGCCATGATGGAGATCATCAGCTTGCCGCCGAAGTCCAGGCCCGCCGCGGCGAAATCCGCGCAGACGTCCCGCATCATCTGCGGTTTGACCGCCATGACGACGACGGCCGCGTCCCGTGCGGCCGCGGCGTTGTCGGTGACCCCGCGGATGCCGAAGGTTTCCTTAAGTTTCGCGATCTCCTCCGGGAACGGGGTCGACACCGTGACCATTTCCCGGGGGTACCCCGCGCGCAAAATTCCCCTGATGAGGCTCTTCCCCATGTTGCCGCCGCCGATGAAGGCGATGTTCTGATGCTTCATTTCCTGTCCTCGCTTAAATTCAGCCGATCCGGCCGGGCGGGACGGCCCCGCCGTCCCGCCGGTATTCCCTGGCCCCGAAAATGGCCGTGCCTATGCGCACCTCGGTGCTGCCGCAGGCGATGGCCGCGCCCATGTCCCCGGTCATGCCGATGGAGAGTTCCGTCGCGCCGGGGTATTTCTCCCGGAGCTCCCCGAGACGCTCCGCGAGGCGCCGGAACTGGGCGGTTATCTCCGCCTCGTCCGTCGTGTTTTCCGCCACGCCCATGAGCCCGCGCAGCTCCAGCCGGTCCGACGCGGCGACGCAGGCCGCGAGCCCGTCGATCTCCTCCCAGGAGCAGCCGGATTTCTGTTCCTCGCCGCTGATGTTGACCTGAATGAGCACTTTCAGCGGGGGCAGGCCGTCCGGGCGCTGCGCCGCGAGCCGCCGGGCGATCTTGATCCGGTCGACGCTTTCGGCCGCGTCGAAAAATCTGGCGATTATGGCGGTTTTGTTGGACTGGATCGGGCCGATGAAGGTCCAGGAGATGTCGGAGTAGCCCATGTCCCTGAGCGCGGCGATCTTCCGGGCGGCCTCCTGCGCGTAGGACTCGCCGAACGCCCTAAGCCCGGCGTCGTAGGCTTCGATTATTTTTTCGGGAGGCTTGGTTTTGCTCACCGCCAAAAGTTTGACGTCAGTCGGTTTTCGTTTGGCGCGTCTAGCAAATTTTGTAATTAGTTCTTGTATATTCCGAATATTTTCCTGTATTGTACTCATAATGCTTTTTATCAAAAAGGTTTGATCGGTTCATACATTTTTATATTGAACCGGGCGTTTCTTATACGTACGATACAGCCGCCCGACTCCGGCTGTATCTTGTTGTTTGCTTCGATGGCCCAAAGTCTTTAGAAGAGAGATCACACATGGATATTCTAGATTTATTGCATTATGGTGTAAAGAACAACGCATCAGATTTGCATCTGTCCGCCGGTATTCCCCCCATCATCCGCGTCGACGGCGATTTGCGCAGGCTCAAAGTCACCGACAGCGTCACCATGGACATCACCGACATGCCTCCTCTCGACGTTTCGACGATTCATAATCTCGTGTACGACATTATGAACGACTACCAGCGCAAGGAGTTCGAGCAGACTCTCGAGTGCGACTTCTCTTTCGAGGTCAAGGGCCTCGCCCGCTTCCGCGTGAACGTGTTCAACCAGAACCGCGGCATGGCCGTGGTGTTCCGCACCATTCCGTCCAAGGTCCTCACTCTCGACGACCTCAACTGCCCGGAAGTCTTCAGGAAGATCGCCAGCTACCCGCGCGGCCTGGTGCTGGTCACCGGCCCGACCGGCTCGGGCAAGTCGACCACGCTCGCCGCGATGGTGGACTACGTCAACGAAACGCAGCACAGCCACATCCTGACCATCGAGGACCCGATCGAATTCGTGCACCAGAGCAAGAACTGCCTGGTTAACCAGCGCGAGGTCCACAGGGACACCCAGTCGTTCAGCAACGCCCTCCGCTCGGCCCTCCGCGAGGACCCGGACGTCATCCTCGTCGGCGAGCTCCGCGACCTCGAGACCATCAGGCTCGCCCTGACGGCGGCGGAAACCGGCCACCTGGTGTTCGGCACCCTGCACACCAACTCGGCGGCCAAGACCATCGACCGTATCATCGACGTGTTCCCGGGCACCGAAAAGGACATGGTCCGCTCGATGCTTTCGGAATCCCTGAGGGCGGTAATTTCCCAGACCCTCATGAGGAAGAACGGCGGCGGCCGCATCGCCGCCCACGAGATCATGATCGGCATACCGTCGATCAGGAACCTCATCCGCGAAGACAAGATCGCGCAGATGTACTCGATGATCCAGACCGGAACCCAGCACGGCATGAAAACCCTGGACGCCGACCTCAAGTCGCTCGTGAGCAGGGGCATCATCAGCGTGGCCGAGGCCAGGTCCAAGGCCAAGGATCCCGCTTCTATCGTGGTTTAGGCATGGGGGTAACGCAGACATGTTGAAACAAGCGCTGAAAATCGACAGATATTTGCAGTTTATGAACGAAAACAAGGCTTCCGACCTGTTCCTGACCGTCGATCTGGAACCGGCGGTCAAGCTCGACGGCCACCTTACCCCGATTGAGCCGGGCAAGCTGACCTACGACCAGGTTTTCGAGTACGTTCAGGAGACGCTCATCGAAAGACCGGAACTCCAGGAACAGTACATGAAGGAACGCGAGGCCAACTTCGCCATCTACCGTCCCAAGCTGGGCCGCTACCGCGTGAGCTGCTTCTGGCAGCTGAACAACCCGGGCGTGGTGTTCCGCCGCATCGTCGAAAGGATCCCGACCACCGACGAGCTCCATCTGCCTCCGTCGTTCACCAAATGGGTAATGGAGGACAGAGGGCTCCTGCTGTTCGTGGGCGCCACCGGCGCGGGTAAATCCACCACCCAGGCCGCGATGATCGGCCACCGCAACATGAACTCCGACGGCCACATCCTGACCATCGAGGACCCGATCGAATACGTGCACCACCACCAGCGCTCCCTGATCACCCAGAGAGAGGTGGGCACCGACACGGAAAGTTTCGACGCCGCCCTGAAATCGGCTCTGCGCCAGGCTCCGGACGTCATCCTCATCGGTGAAATCCGTTCCAAGGAGACCATGGAGTTCGCGCTGAGCTTCGCCGAAACCGGTCACCTGGTGCTCGCCACCCTGCACGCCAACAACGCCAACCAGGCCATCGACCGCATCCTCCACCTGGTTCCGGAAAGCAGCCAGCGCCAGATGCTGTTCGACCTTTCGGTCAACCTGAAGGCCATCATCGCGCAGCAGCTGATCGAAACCACCACCGGCGGCCGGCGCGCCGCGTTCGACATCCTGGTCAACACCCCGACGGTTTCCGACTGCCTGCAGAAGAACGAGCTGTACAAGCTCAAGGACATCATGCTGAAGTCGCCGGACGAGGGCATGATCACCTTCGACCAGAGCCTGTTCACGCTGTACAAGCAGGGCCTCATCAGCTACCACAACGCGCTGCACTACGCGGACTCGGAGAACGAGGTGCGCCTGATGATCAAGCTCGCCGAAGGCGTCAAGGGCTCGGAAGAGATGTCCAACGTCGTGTTCGAATAGCGGGGGCGGCGCCCCGGCGGAATTCCCGGTTCGCCGAACCGGGAATTTTTTTTGCCCGCGCGGAGGCTCCCGCGGGACGGAGGAAAGAAACGGGAGAGGGAAGGCCGCCGGGGAGAACCCCGGCGGCCTTCCCGGGTCTCAGCCGTCCCCGAAGGGCGTGAGGATGGTGGGTTTGTAAACGCGGGGCTTGTCCGGATGGTCGACGTTGTAGTGCAGGCCGACGGAGTCCTTGCGCTTCATGGCGCTTCTCACGATCAGCTCGGCCACCTGCAGGAGGTTGCGCAGCTCGAGCAGGTTGCTCGTGACCCGGAAGTTCGAGTAGAACTCGCTGACCTCGTCCTTGAGCAGCCTGATCCGGTGCATGGCCCGTTCGAGCCGCTTGTCGGTGCGCACGATGCCGACGTAGTCCCACATGGTGAGCCGCAGCTCGTGCCAGTTGTGCTGGATGATCACTTCCTCGTCGGCGTCGGTGACCTGGCTCTCGTCCCAGGCCGGGATGGCGGGGGGCGCGACGGCGAGCGGCAGCCGGGCGATGATGTCCATGGCCGCGGCGCGGCCGTACACCACGCATTCGAGCAGGGAATTGGAGGCGAGCCGGTTGGCCCCGTGCAGGCCGGTGTAGGAGACCTCGCCCACGGCGTAGAGCCCCTCGATGTCGGTCCGGCCCCGGCGGTCGACCATCACGCCGCCGCAGGTGAAGTGGGCGGCCGGAACCACGGGGATCGGCTCTCTGGTGATGTCGATGCCCGATTTGAGGCACCTTTCCCAAATGGTGGGGAAATGCCTGCGGACGAATTCCGGGGGCTTGTGGCTGATGTCGAGGTACATGCACTCGGCCCCGAGCTTCTTCATCTCGTGGTCGATGGCCCGGGCGACGATGTCCCGCGGGGCGAGCTCCCCCCGCTCGTCGTAGTCGGGCATGAACCGCGTGCCGTTGGGCCGTTTGAGCAGGGCGCCCTCGCCCCTGAGGGCCTCGGTCAGGAGGAAGTTCCGGTCGTTCGGGCTGTAGAGGGTGGTGGGATGGAACTGGTTGAATTCCATGTTGGCCACGCGGCACCCCGCCCGCCAGGCGATGGCGATGCCGTCGCCCGAGCTGACTTCCGGGTTGCAGGTGTAGCGGTAGACCTTGGAAGCCCCGCCGGTGCACAGCGCCACGAATTTGGCCCTGATCGTCTCCACCGTGCCCGTGTCCGTGTTGAACACGTACGCGCCGATCACCCGGTTGCCGGGGAGATCCAGCTTTTTGGTGGTGATGAGATCGACGGCGTTGTGGTCAGGCAGCACGGTGATGCCGGCGTTTTCGAGAACTTTGCGGTTCAGGGTCTCCTGGATCGTGTGCCCGGTGTGGTCGGCGGCGTGGAAGATCCTCCGGTGGGAGTGCCCGCCCTCGCGGTGCAGGTGGTAGGGGGACTGGTCCGCCAGGATCTCTTCCTTCCGATCGAAGGGGACGCCCTGGCCGATCAGCCAGGCGATGCTGTCCCGCGCGTTCCGCAGCGTGTACTCCACCGCCTCCCGGTCGCAGAGGCCGCCGCCCGCGATCATGGTGTCCTCGACATGCTCGTCCACGGAGTCGTTGTCGTCCGCGGTGTTGAAGACGCCGGCGATGCCGCCCTGGGCGTAGTTCGTCGACCCCGCGCTCAGGCCCGATTTTGACAAAACTATCACTTTCGCCCGCGCGGCGAGACACAGGGCCAGGGAGAGCCCGGCCGCCCCGCTGCCTATGACCAGGACGTCGCAGTCGTATTCGGTGTTGTTGCTCATTTCCGTTTTCTTTCCTCGCTGATTTTCCGCGGCTTCGGCGCCGGCCCGGCGGAAGCCCGGACGCGCGCCGGTATTATTTTAGCACAGATCGGGCGCGATATTGCCCCGCGCGGGCCGGAGCCGCGGCGTTCCGGGCCGGGCCCGCCCGCGGGAAACGCGCGAAAATCTCCCGGCGTTGTGGTACAATGCCCCGGATCGCGCGACAAGAGGAAAATATTCCGGCTCTTTTGCGGGTCGCACTGAACTTTTAATTTTTATCCATGTCTTACATTATGTGTGTGCGGGATAAGGAGAAAAGCGGAATATTGGGAACGTTTAATCCAGATGAGTGAACAGGAAACTGATTTGCAGCTTGTGAGGCTGGTCCAGCAGGGTAGCAAACGGGCCTTCGACATGCTGGTGAAGAAATATCAGTACAAGGTTATGGGTATTGCTCTGAGGTACGTGTCCAATCCCGAAGACGCACAGGACATAGCTCAGGAGTCTTTCATAAAGACATACAGGGCGCTGGCCGATTTCAGGGGGGAAAGCGCGTTTTACACCTGGCTGTACCGGATTACCGTCAACACGGCGATGAATTTCGTGTCGGGAAGCGCGGGCAGAATGAAGCAGGTGGACGTCAATTCCCCGGAAATCGACTCCTACGAGGGATCGAACCGGCTCCACGACATCTCCAACCCGGAGAACATCATGGAGAGCCGCGATACGAGGAGACTGATAGGGGAGGCTCTCGATTCCCTGTCGGAAGATCTCAGGCAGGCGATATGCCTGAGGGAAATCGAAGAAATGTCCTACGAGGATATAGCGGTCGTGATGAACTGCCCCGTAGGCACGGTGAGGTCGCGAATTTTCCGGGCCAGGGAAATCATCGAGAAGTACCTGGCGGAAAAATCCGGCGCGAACGGCTAGGATGATTGCATATGAGTACGGATAAAAACAGCAGGGAACTGCTTTCTTCCTTCCTTGACGGAGAAACCTTAAGCGACGAGGAGCTCGAGAGGCTGCTCGCCGACGACGACGCCCTGGACGCGTGGGCGGGCTACACCCTCCAGCGCGCCTGCCTGCGCGGGGAACCCGCGGTAGGGCTCGATTCCTCCTTCGCCGCGAAGATCGACGCCGAGCCGGCGTACGCGGTCCGGCCCGCGGGCGGCGCGGCCGCTCCCGCCGCGGCGAACGACGAGCCCGGGGAATTCTCCCGGGGCGGGTTCTGGAGAGGACTCGGCCGCGTGGCGGTGGCCGCCTCCGTGGCCTGCCTCTGCGTGGTGAGCGCGCAGCATGTCACCGCCGGCCGCAGCGACGATTTCAGGGACGCGTCCGTTTCCAACTCCGGCATGGCCATCGCCCCCGTCAGCAACACCGTGGTGGCGCGGGATCAGAATCTGCCGCTCAGCATCGCCCCCGAGGCGGCGCGCCCGGACGACAACGGCCGGCTGATCGGCGCCGAGCGCAAGGACGGGGAGCGGCTCGAGAAGCTCCGCCGGGACCGGCTCGAGGAAATGAACACCCTGGAAGTCCTCATGAACGTGCACGACAACGTCAGGAGAAACTTACCCCGGGAATAGGCAGACAGTGAAAAAAGTCGGGCTCTACGCAATCTTACTGGCGGCGCTTGCTTTGGCGGCTCCGCCATTTTCCGATCCCCGCGCCGAGGAAAATCCGAACCTGGACGCGGAACGCAATCTCCGGCAGATGCAGGATTCCTTCAAAACCGCCAATTTCGAGCTGTATTTCGTCAAGCAGTACCCCATGCAGAGCGAGCCGGTCGTGTTTTCCCACGGCGTGGTCGGCGGGAGGGAGTACCGGCACCTGCTTTACCTCAACGGCCTGCCGATGGGCTATTTCACCCGGGACGGCGACATATACTACTTCCGCGCGGGCAGCCCCGTGGAAAAGGTTTCGCACGGCGTCTCCCCGTTCCTGCCGGACCGCCTGAGCACCATCGATCTGGACGCCCTGTACAAAAACTACGTGCCCGTGGTGACCGGCCGGAGCCGCATCGCCGGCCGGGACGCGCTGATGGTGCGGCTCTCGCCGCGCGCGAACGACCGGTACGGGTACATGCTTTATCTCGACGAGGAAACGCGCATCCTGCTGCAGGTGGACGTCATAAACCCGCTGGAGTCGTCCGTCGAGGAGTATTACCTCGCGGCCCATTTCGCCCCCGCCGACGAGCCGAGCAAAGTAATCCTCAGCATCGACAACGGCTTCAGGAAACAGTTCCCGGGTGCGGATCCCGGGGATCTCGCGAACGCCCCGGCGCCCGGGGCGGCGGGAAAACGCTCCGGCGGCGAAAAGGGCGGCATCGTCTGGAAACTGTCGTACGTGCCCCCGGGATACGAGCTGGTGTACGCCGACCGCAGCGTCGTCCCCGGCACGGAAACCGAGGCCGACCACCTCCTGTTCTCGGACGGGATTTCCGATTTCTCGGCGTACCGCATCAAGGCCCTGGAGGGGCGCAGCATCAAGATCATCAGGCAGGGCGCGACGAACCTCCTGAGGCAGCCCCGGGGGGACCGGGAGATCATCGTCGCCGGCGACATTCCGCTGGAAACGGCGGAAAAGATCGCCAAATCGTACGACGGGCGGGACGACCGGTGAGCGGGTCCGGGGATTATCTCGAGCGGCTCGCGCTGGTGGTGTCCGCGGACGGCGACGGCACGGCGGTCTGCGAATTCGGCGCGGGCGGGCTGTGCGGGTCGTGTCCCGAAAAGGGGGAGACCTGCCGTCCCGAGGCCTTCGGCTCCCGCCGGGACCCCGTGAGAATATCCTTAAGGAACACCTGCGGCGCCGGGCCCGGGCAGGTGGTGCGCGTCGGCGTCCCCGCGCGGTCCCTTCTCCTCAGTTCGGTCATATCGTACGTGATCCCCCTCGCCGGGATGATCGCGTGCTCGTGGCTCTTTCTCCCCGCGGACGGCGGTCCGGCGGGCGACTCAATGGCGATGCTCGGGGCCCTGGCCGGCCTGGCCGCGGGCTTCGCCGTCTCCTGGCTTCTCGCCAAAATCCTCAAAAGAACCGTCTGGAACCCGAAGATGCTCGGCGTTCTGCCCGTCGCTCCCCGGTGCGGCGGCCCGGCGGGAAAGTAGCCTTTTCCCGGGCCCCGGCGGCGGGCCCGTCCCGGAGCCGGAACAAATTTAGAAACGGGGACGTATTTGGGGTATAATGCACGTATTTGCACAATCGGAACGGGGAACGCCGGTTCCGCGGGCCCCCGGCCCGCCCGGCCGGGAACCGGACGGGCGCGGCGGGCCCGGAACACGCCGCTTGAAGAATGATACGACAGAAAAACATCAGAAATTTTTCCATCATAGCGCATATCGATCACGGTAAATCGACGCTTTCGGACCGGCTGATCCAACTTTGCGGCGGCCTTTCCGAGCGGGAGATGCAGGAGCAGGTGCTCGATTCCATGGATATCGAGCGCGAACGGGGCATCACCATCAAAGCGCGGTCCGTGACCCTTAACTACCGGGCCGCCGACGGGGAACTCTACGAGCTCAACTTCATCGACACCCCCGGCCACGTGGACTTCTCCTACGAGGTGTCGCGCTCTCTCGCGGCCTGCGAGGGGGCCCTGCTGGTGGTCGACTCCGGCCAGGGGGTGGAAGCTCAGACCCTCGCGAACTGCTACCAGGCCATCGATCTCAATCTCGAAGTCCTCCCCGTGCTCAACAAAATCGATCTGCCGGCGGCGGATCCCGACCGGGTCGCCGGCGAAATCGAGGACATCGTGGGCATCGACGCCTCCGAGGCGGTGCGGTGCTCGGCCAAAACGGGCGAGGGCGTCGGCGCGATCCTGGAGCAGATCGTGGCGAAGATCCCGCCGCCCGCGGGCGACGGCGGCGGCCGTCTCCAGGCGCTCATCATCGACTCGTGGTTCGACGACTATCTCGGGGTCGTGTCGCTCGTGCGCGTCAAAAACGGCACGCTGCGCAAAAACGACAAAATCAGGGTGATGAGCACCGGCGTGTGCTGGGGGGTGGACCGGCTCGGCGTGTTCACGCCCAAACTCGAGGACCGGCAGGAACTCGGCTGCGGCGAGACGGGCTGGGTCGTGTGCGGCATCAAGACCATCCACGGGGCGCCCGTGGGCGACACCCTGACCGGAGCCAAAAACGGGGCGGACGAGCCCCTGCCCGGCTTCAAGAGCGTCAAGCCGCAGGTTTACGCCGGCATGTTCCCGGTTTCGACCGACGACTACGACGCCTTCCGCGACGCTCTCGACAAACTTTCCCTCAACGACGCCTCGCTGTTTTTCGAGCCGGAGAACTCCACCGCCCTGGGTTTCGGGTTCCGCTGCGGCTTCCTGGGCATGCTCCACATGGAAATCGTACAGGAAAGACTCGAAAGGGAGTATAATCTTAATCTGATTACCACGGCTCCGACGGTCGTTTACGAAGTGGCGCTGACCGATGGCGAGGTCGTGAGGATAGATTCTCCCGCCGCGCTCCCGCCGGTCAGCAATATCGCCGAGATCCGGGAGCCGATAGCGGAATGCGCCATCCTCGCCCCGGACGAGTACGTCGGCGGGGTCATGCGGCTCTGCCTCGAGAAGCGCGGCGTCCAGAAGAGCATGGTCTACCACGGCAGCCAGGTGGCTCTCACCTACGAGATCCCCATGGCGGAGGTGGTGATGGATTTCTTTGACCGGCTGAAGTCGGTGTCGCGGGGGTACGCCTCCCTCGACTACGGCTTCAAGCGCTTTCAGGCCGCCAACATGGTCAGGCTGGACATCCTCATCGGCTACGAGCGCGTGGACGCCCTGGCCGTAATCACGCACAGGGACAACGCCGTGAGCAGGGGCAGGCTCCTGGTGGAAAAAATGAAGGAGCTGATCCCCAGGCAGATGTTCGACATCGCCATCCAGGCCGCCATCGGCAGCCAGATCGTGGCGCGGAGCACCGTCAAGGCGCTGCGCAAGGACGTGCTCGCCAAGTGCTACGGCGGCGACATAACCCGCAAGCGCAAGCTTCTGGAGAAACAGAAGGAAGGGAAAAAGCGCATGAAGGCGATCGGCCGGGTCCAGGTGCCTCAGGAGGCTTTCCTGGCCGTGCTGCAGACGGGCGGCGACTAAAAGGTAGAGATTGTGAATACTGTAACTCTTGTTTTATACGGCGCGACCGCCCTCACGGCCGTCTTGTGGCTGCTCGAGATGTTCGTGCTGAAGCCGAAGCGTAAGGAAGCGCTCAGGCAGGCCGAGATCTCCCAGAGCGTGCCGCTGACCCGCCGGGAAAAAGAGGAGATCGTCAACGGCAACGGGGCGCTGACCTCGCTCGCCGGCTGCTTTCCCGTCCTGTTCGCGGTGCTCCTGATCCGCTCCTTCCTCTGCGAGCCGTTCCGTATCCCGTCCGCCTCCATGATGCCCACGCTTCTGCGGGGCGATTTCGTGCTGGTGCAGAAGTTCAGCTACGGCATCAGGAACCCGGTGACCAACCGGGTGCTGATCGAGACCTCCTCGCCGGCGCGGGGCGACGTGGTCGTGTTCAAATATCCGGTCGATCCCGGGATCGACTACATCAAGAGAGTCATCGGCCTGCCCGGCGACACGGTGTTCTTCGCGAAGGGCGAGCTGATGATCCGGGAGAAGGGCAGTTCGGAAATCAAGCGGATCACGGCCGTGGAGGACGCCCCCGAGGCGCAGCGGTGGAACCGGCCCAACGCCCTTTACCCGAGCGAGTTCGGCCTGACCGGGACCGAGGATCTGCTCGGGGTCCGGCACAAGATCATGCGCGACAGCAGCGCCAGGATCGTCGAGCCGTTCTACGTGCAGAAGGAAGACGCCTACGGGGAGTGGACGGTTCCGGAAAACACCTACTTCGTGATGGGGGACAACCGCGAGCACTCGCGCGACAGCCGCTTCTGGGGCTTCGTTCCCGACGAGTACCTGATCGGCAGGGCCTTCTGCATCTGGTTCAGCGGCACGATGGACTCGGGAATAAGGTTCGACAGACTGGGAGGCCTGCGGTAAATTGGCGAGAACGACGGCTCAGAGCGAAAAATACGCGAGGCTTGAAAAAGCCCTCGGCTATGTCTACGGCAACACGGACTACCTGGAAAACGCCCTGACGCACCGGAGCGCCGGCCTGCCGAGCAACGAAAGGCTGGAGTTCCTGGGCGACTCGATCCTGGGTTTCGTGATCGCCGACCGGCTGTACGAGCAGTTCCCGGACGCGCAGGAGGGCGATCTCACCAGAATGCGCTCCGCGCTGGTCAAGGAATCGACCCTCGCCGAGATCGCGCGGGAGTTCAGCCTCAGCGAGTGCCTCATCATGGGGCCGGGCGAACTCAAGAGCGGCGGGTTCCGCCGCGACTCCATTCTCGCGGACGCGGTCGAGTCGGTAATCGCCTCCATCTACCTCGACAGCGGCAGGGACATCGAGACCGCGAGGAAACTCATTTTACGCTGGTACGATGCGCGGCTCCGGGACATGCACCCGGGCGACGGGCAGAAAGACTCCAAAACGCAGCTCCAGGAGTACCTGCAGGGCCGCCACCTCGCGCTGCCCGTGTACACGGTCACGGAGATAACGGGCGAGGACCACGAGCAGAATTTTACCGTCAGGCTGACTCTCGAGGGAGAAATGAGGGACGCCTTCACGGGATCGGGATCGAGCAGAAGAAAAGCCGAGCAGAACGCGGCCGCCGAAGCCCTGCGGGCGATTTGCGCAAAATCAGGCAAGAGGTAACCTTTGAATTCAAATTTCGCACTTGATGAATCTGACATTTCGGACACGCGGTGCGGCTTCGTCGCCATCGTCGGCCGGCCGAACACCGGCAAGTCCACGCTTCTCAACAAGATACTCGGGCAGAAGGTCAGCATAACCTCGCGCAAGCCCCAGACCACGCGGCACCGCATCGTCGGCATCGACACCGCCGGATCGTGCCAGACCATCTACGTAGACACCCCCGGCCTGCACATCGAGGAGAAAAGAGCCATCAACCGTCTGATGAACCGGGCCGCCGAAAGCTCCATCGGGGACGTCGAGCTGATCTTTTTCGTGGTGGACTGCACCAGATGGACCCGCGACGACGAAATGGTGCTCGAGAAGGTGAAGCAGGCCCGGGCCCCGACGGTGCTGGTCATAAACAAGACCGATCTCATAAAGAACAAAAACGCGCTGCTGCCGGTCATGGAGCAGCTCGCCGGCAGAATGAATTTCAAGGACGTGATTCCCGTTTCCGCCCGCCACGGCACGAACGTCGAGGCGCTCAAGGAACTGGCCCGGGACGCGCTGCCCCCGTCCGATTTCTGCTTCCCGGAGGATTACATCACCGACCGCTCCGGCCGGTTCATGGCCGCGGAGATCATCCGGGAGAAACTGATGCGTTACACGGGGGACGAGTTGCCTTACAGCGTCACCGTGGAGATAGAGGATTACAAGGTCCAGCCCAACGGCGCGGTCAGGATAAGCGCCGTGATCCTAACCGAGCGCGAGAGCCAGAAGAAGATGATTATCGGCGCCGGCGGGGAAAAGCTCAAAACCGTCGGCACGGAGGCCCGCAAGGACATCGAGAACCTGCTCGAGTGCAAGGTTTTCCTGCAGATGTGGGTGAAGGTCAAGTCGGGCTGGGCCGACGACGAGAGGGCCCTGCGATCCCTCGGTTACATGGATTTTATGGACAGGTAGCCCCGGGGCCGCCCGTCCGCGACACGGATAACGGATAATTGTATACGGACAACAACGTTTGCGAAACGGTGTGCTTCGTCGTGAGAGCCATACCGTACCGGGAAAGTTCCCTGATTATAGACGCGCTCTGCATGGATCTGGGCCGCGTTTCCTTTGTGGCGCGGGGCGCGCGGAGCCCGCGCAGCGGGCTCAAGTCCATGCTGCAGCTGTTCACGCCCCTCAAGGTCAAGCTCCGGGGCGCCGGCAGAGGTCTCAAGACCCTGGCGGAGTGCGAGCCCGCCGGCAGGCAGATAACCTACCTGCCCCCGACGCTTTTTTCGGCGCTGTACGTCAACGAGCTGGTGTACCGGCTCTACAAGACGGAAGACCCGTGCGCCGGGCTGTTCTCGGCGTACGCCGAAACCCTTAACATGATGCTCGACGAAAGGAAGGTGGAGCAGGCGCTGCGCGGCTTCGAGCTGTCGCTGATGGACGAGCTCGGCTGCGGCGTCGATTTTTACCATGAGGCCGACGGGGGCGATCCCGTCGCGCCCCGCACCTGGTACTATTACCGGATGCGCCGCGGCTTCGTTCCGGTGAGCCCGGAAATCATCAGCTCGTGCATAAGCGTCGAGGACGTGTACAAGGGCGCCGATCTGCTCCGCATCCCGGAGCGCCGGTTCACGCCTTCGGCTCTCCGGGCCGCAAAGCGGATCTGCCGGAAAAACATCGATTACCTGCTGAACGGCCGGGAAATCATGAGCAGGAAACTCTACGCCGAGTACATGGAGTCCGCGGGCGGGGAGCGGCCGGAGGCCGCCGGCAAAAAAACCGGCGCCTGACGCCGCGCCGG
>CAZFNS010000001.1:20447-55888 GCA_964520475.1 uncultured Enterobacterales bacterium | reverse complement strand
CCGCAGGATCTTAAGCCAGGTCCCGCCGTCCCTTTTGATGATCCCGACGAGGTCCTCGAGTTCGAAAAGCTCCGGCTCGATGTCCTCGCGGGCGCGTCCTTCCCTTATCGCCTTTTCTATGGCGTTGCAGAGGGCCTTCACCTTCGGCATGCCGCAGTAGACGGCGCTGCCCGCGAATTTGTGGACCGCCGGGGCGAGGAGCTTGAGATCGCCCCGCGGCAGTTCCTCCAGATCCCGTTCGAAACCCGGCAGCGAGGCGAGGAGCCCCTCGAGCATTTCCGCGGCGAGATCCCGTTTGCGCGCCGCCCGCTCGAGCGCGGCGGCTTCCGTCCACAGCCCGCCGCCCGGGGGCGCCGTTTCCGGTTCCGGCTCCGGCTCCGCCGGGGGCGCGGGATCCGCCGGCGGAACCGCGGCGTCCGCGGCTTTGGGCGCCCGCGCGGCCTCCGGGTCGATGGATCCGATCTTTTTAAGCTTCTTCATTTTCCGGCCCCGGCTCGCGGGGGCTTTCCCGGGGGCGGCCTCTTCCCGCGGCCCGGCTCCCGGCGCTTCCGGCGGCGGAGCGGCCGGGGCGTCCGGCGCCGCGGCTTCCCCGGCCGCGGCGGGCGCCGGATCCTTCGCCAGATACTTGCGCACGATTTTTTCGAGGAGATCCTCGTCGAGAGGCTTGGACAGGTAATCGGACATGCCTTCCCGGATAAAGCGGTCCTGCTCCTCCTTCACGACCAGGGCGGTCACCGCGACCACCGGCGTGGCGGCGTTGTTCGCGATTTTGCGGATGTTCTTCATGGTGGTGAGGCCGTCCATGACCGGCATCTGGATGTCCATGAAGATCAGATCGAAATCCGTGTGCATGCAGAGCTCGATGGCGTCGTGGCCGGTGGCGGCCGTGTAGACGTCGGTGACCAGATCCCCCAGCAGGGCCTTGATGAGCGCGAGGTTCACCGGATTGTCGTCGACCGCGAGCACGGAGGCGGGCAGGAGATCCTTGCCGGCGGCGGGCCCGGCGGGGGCGTCCTCCCCCTCCCCGGCGGGAGCCGCGGCGCCTTCGTCCGCGGCGGACTCGCGCGCCGGCGCCGGGGCGAGCAGCGCGCCCAGGACCTTTTCGGGGTTAAGGGGCTTCGCGAGCACCGTGACCTTCGGGGAAAGCTCCTCGAGCCGCCGGCGGACCTTCTCGTCCATGGTGCTGACGGCGATGATGACCTTCTGCACGCCGGCGGTGTTTATGGAGTTGAAAGTGGTCAGCAGCCGGCTGAAGTCGAAGCCGGCCGGCTGGCCGATGACGATGTAGTCGGGGGTGTCGGCGGAGGCGAGGGCGCTGATCGCGCCGGTGGCCGACACCGCGAACACCTCCAGACCGAGTTCCTGGAGGATGCTCCTGACGGAGTCCCTCACCCAGGTGTTGTTCTCGATCACCACGCTGCGCCGTCCCCGCAGGGCCTGCTCTTCGGGGGTCCTGGCGCTGACCGCCGGCGCCGCGCCCCGGGTCAGCGTGATGCCGAAGTCGAAGGTGGTGCCCTGGCCGGGCTCGGAGCGCAGGGAAATCCGGCCGCCCATCTGCTCGATCAGGTGGCTGGTTATGATAAGCCCGAGACCCGTGCCCCCGTACCGGCGCGATATGGAGGAGTCGGCCTGGGTGAACGGTTTGAACAGCGTTTTCTGCTTTTCGGGATCGATGCCGATGCCCGTGTCCTGAACGGAGACGGCGAGATTTATCTTGCCGGCGGGCAGTCCCGGAACCGTCCCCCTGGCGATCCTGAGGGCGACGTTGCCGCTCTGGGTGAATTTGACGGCGTTGCCGAGCAGGTTGGTCAGGACCTGGCCGATTCTCACGGGGTCGCCGATCAGGTAGTCGCTCACGTCGGGATCGACGTTGACCGTCAGCTCGATGCCCTTCTGGTAAACGGCCGGGGTGAGCAGATTGACGGTGTCGTAGCAGACCTTCCGGAGCGAGAAGGGGATTTCCTCGAAGCTGAGCTTGCCGGCCTCGAGTTTGGAAAAGTCGAGGATGTTGTTGACGATGCTGAGCAGGTTCTTGGCGCTGCGCTCGATGGTGCCGAGATACTCGGACTGGCTGTCTTTGAGCGGGGTCTTGTAGAGCTGCTGGGCGAAGCCGATGATGCCGTTGAGCGGGGTGCGCAGCTCGTGGGACATGTTGGCGAGGAATTCCGATTTGATTTTGGAGGCCTCGTTCGCCTTGCCGAGCGCCGAGTCGAGCTCTTTGTTCTGCTCATCGAGCAGTTCGAGGGTGTGGCGCAGATCGTTGGTCGCCTCGTCCACGCTGTACTGCATCTGATTGTGGTACTCGGACATGCTGTCGGCCATGGAGTTTATGTAGTTGCGCAGCCTTTCCAGCTCGCCGATCATGACGCCGTTGACCTTGGTGTTGACGTTGCCCTCCCTGATCTCGTAAATCGTGGTGGTGAGCCGGTTGATGGGGTCGACGATGATCCGGTTAAGGTTGACGCCGAACAGCAGGCTGAACATCACGCCGAGGCCCAGGATGACCAGAGCGAGGGAGATGCCCGAGTAGAGCTCCAGCTCGACCCGGTAATTCTGCAGGTAGATGCAGACGTAGCCCGCCACCGGCCTGGGGTAGCTGATTTTGTCGCTGGTGAAGGACGGCCGGCCTTCCTCCTCATCCTCCCCGGTTCCGGACGGCTCCCGGGCCCGGTCGAGGTAGAGTTTCAGCATGTCCGCCTCGTTGTAGGCGTAGACGGGCATTCTCATGATGATGCCGGAATCCGCGTACTGGACGCTGTCCGCCTCGAAGATATGCTCGCCCTTGCGGGGATCGAGCCGGAACCCCTCGATTTCCGGGGCGGTGCTCGACGTCACCAGCATGTTGTTGTCGCGGTCGAAAGCCGCGACGGCCAGGATCTCCCGGGAGTTCTGGCGGTGGAACTCGTTCACCAGCCCCTGGGCGAGGATCTCGTTCCCCTGGGCCATGGCGTAGCTGAGTCCCGTGGCGAGGGGGAGGAGAATTTCCCGGCCGCGGTCCGTCAGGCGGGTGTTGAGCTTCGCGTAGCCGCTGAAGACGAAATAGGTCATGGCGGCCAGGCCGACTATCAGGAGGGGCAGTACCGAATAGATCAGGATGCGGGTGCGAAGGCCGTGCCGGTTCATTTTTGCCTCCCTGATGATAAAGGGGCCGAAAAAGCATATAATGTTGTCTTTATTTTAGCAATTTTGGCGGCCGCGCGGTATACCGGGCCGATATTTAAGCCGGAACCGCGGAGACCGCGTTTTCCGGCGTCCGGGCGCCGCGCCCCGTCCGGACCGCCCGCGGCGGGGAGGAGCGCCTGATGGTCAAGTTTTTCAAACCCGGGAAGAAAGAAGTCTCCCCGAAACACTTTTTCCTGAAAATCACCGGCGCCGACATCGCCGGCCGGGGGTTCGGCCGGGACGAAAACGGGACCGCCTGGTTCGTTCCCGGGGCGCTGCCCGGGGAGGAGGTCGTCGTCAGGGCGTCCGCCGTCAGAAGGAACGCGGGCGAGGCCGAGCTGATCGGCGTCAAAAAGCGCAGCCCGATCCGCGTCGAGCCGGCGTGCCCGAACGTTTCCTGCGGCGGTTGCTCGCTCCGGCACGTTCCCGTGGCGGCGGAGATCGCCTTCAAGAAAGAGGGGCTCGTCCGGCTGATGCGCAAGAACCTGAACGCCGACCCCGGGGAGCCCGAGGAGACCGTTTACGGTTCACCGACCGGCTACCGGCGGGCGGCGCGGCTTTCGGTGACGGGCGACCGCCGGGAGATCCGGGTCGGGTTCAGGGAGGAGCGCGGCAAAAAACTGGCCGAAATCGCCGCGTGCCCCGTCATGCACCCGGATCTGTCGGCGCTGATCCCGGGGATCCGGGAGACGCTGCGCGGGATCTCCGATTACAAGCTGATCGGCCACGTCGAGCTCGCGCGGGCGGACAACGTCCCTGCCGTGCTGTTCAGGTGCATAAACGACCTGACGGAGGCCGATCTGGCGGGGCTCGCGGCGTTCGGCGCGCGCGCGGGCGCCGCCGTGTACGTCCTCACCCGGCACGCCCGGGGTAAGGAGGATCTCGAGGACCGGGAGGAGCTCAGGCTGCTCAATCCCGGGATCCTCGGCGGGGAGGACGGGATCTACTACGAGGCCGGGGGGATCAGGTTCTACTTCACCCCGGGCGATTTCATCCAGGTCAACGCGGAAATCAACGCTCCGCTCGTGAAGAAAGTCCTCTCGTATCTCGATTTGAAGCCCGGCGACAGGATCGCCGACTTTTTCTGCGGGCTGGGCAATTTCACGCTGCCGGCCGCCGCCCGGTGCGCGCACGCTTACGGCGTCGAGGGCGTGTGGAACATGGTCAGGGAGGCGGAGCTGAACGCCTCCCGCAACAATATCGGGAACGCGGAGTTTTTCGTGCAGGATCTGAACGACGATTTCGCGGGGACGGTATGGGCCAGAAGCGCCTTCGGCAAGGCCGTGCTCGATCCCGGCCGCGCCGGCGCCGCCCGGGTCATGGATTTCCTGACGCGGAAAAGGCCGGAACGCATCGTCAGCGTCTCGTGCAATCCCCTGACCATGGTCGGGGATCTCGGGATCGCGCTCGGCCGGGGCTACAAAATCGAAAAATGGAGCGTTTTCGACATGTTCCCGCAGACCGAGCACGTGGAAACCGTGATGCTGCTGACCCGGACGGGGGACTGACGGGAGAAGGGCCGCCGCGCGGCCCGCGGAGGCGTTGCCCGCCCGGCCCGCCGGTTTCGGGCGGAGAAACCAAATTGTTGTGGATCTTTCCGCGGGAAATGTAATAATATGTATAGGGAATAATCTTTATATCATCGGAGCGGCGTTTGACATGAAAAGAATTTATGCGGCGGGCCTCGCCGCCCTCGCGCTCGCGGCCGCGGGCGGCTGCGCGACTTTCGAAGACAGCCGGCCGGCCAGCGTGGAAGGCACGTTTGCGATTCCGGCGCGGAAAACCTACGATTACGAACTGACACACAAAATGGAACTGTGCGCCCTCAATCGCATAGGGGGCGCCGCCCGGCGCGTGGACGTCCATGAAAGAGAACGCGCTTATCCCGCCTACGAGTTTTCTTTCCAGTACCTGCCGGAAGTGTCGGGGGTGAGCGGGTCGTCCTACGTCCAGGCGCTTATCTTCTTCTACATCCGCCCCGACGGGGCCTCGGCCACGATTCAGATCAAGGATCTGCGCACGTGCACTTATTATGAGCCCGAGGAATACGACACGTGCGAGACGGTGAGGGTCGACCGTTTCACGAAGCGGACCGTGTGCGAGCACGTCTCGGAACCCGGGGGACTGCAGTGCCCCTCCAAGGTGATGTCGGACAAAATCCCCGTTTATCAGGAATACAACCGGAATCTGCTCCGGGAAGTCACCCAGTGCGTGCAGGCCCTCCTCTGACGCGGCCGGGCCGCCGCCCGGCGGTCATATTCTGAGAGCCCAGGTTCCGCCGGAGCCCCGCTTGATGCCCGCGGTCTTTCGTTTCCGTCCGCGGGACGGAAAATTCCCGCCGTTGAGACGCGGGAAATTTTTTTTCTTGATTTATTGACTATAGTCAATGACTGCAGTATAATAAAAACATAAGGGGAGGTTACGCCGTGGGCAAGAGACAGGAAGCGGCTAAGCAAACGCGCGAAAACATCGTGCTGGCCGCGAAACGGCTGCACGAACGCAAGGGGCTGGCCGGCGTGTCGGTGGACGACATCGTCGCCGAGGCCGGCGTCAGCAAGGGCACTTTCTACGTGTATTTCGAACGCAGGGAAGACATAGCCTACGAAATCGCCTTCCGGGACATGGGCGCGGTCGCCGAGTCCCTCAAAAACAAATCCGGAACCGCGGCGGAGAAGGTGGCCGAATTTCTCGCGGAATCCGCCCGCTTCATCGAGGAAGGCGGCCTGGAACTCTGCAAACAGTGGATGAAGGGCGCGGTGTGCCCGGCCGGGAGCGACGGGCGGGGGATCGCCAAACTTAAGCTCGACCGGGATTTTATTTACGAGACGCTCGCCGCGGCGGAAAAAGACGGCGGACCGTCCGGAACGCTCCCCGCGGAACAGCTCGCCGACATGATAACCGCGGAGTATTACGGGGCGGTGACGCTCTGGTGCATGACGGACGGGCGGTTCCCCATGCGGGAGCGTCTGAACCGGTTCGCGGAAACCGTCGCCGCCATGACGGGAACACGCCCGGAAAAGGGCGGACCGGCCGGCTGACCGCCGCCGATCCGCGCGAAAAGTTCCCCGGGAAAATTCCGGCCCGCCGGCATAACCGCCCCGGGATCCGGCGCGGTTACTCGGGCCGCGAAAGAGCGCGGCCGACCGAAGACAGGAAGAGAGGCAAGCATGAAATATATCAAACTGGGAAACACCGGCGCCGACGTTTCCAAAATTTGCCTGGGCATGATGAGCTTCGGGCGGCCCGGCCCGGAGAACGGCGTCTTCCCCTGGGCGAAAAACTACGAGGAGGCGAAGCCGCTGTTCAAAAAAGCCGTCGATCTCGGGATCAACTTTTTCGACACCGCGAACGTGTACCAGCTGGGCTCGAGCGAGGAGATAACCGGCCGGCTCATCAGGGAATTCGGCCTGGACCGCGACGAAATCGTGGTGGCGACCAAAGTCAATTTCGCCATGCGCCCCGGCAGACCCAACGGCGGGGGGCTTTCCCGGAAGAACATTATGACGGAGATAGACCACAGCCTCGCGCGTCTCGGCCTGGACTACGTCGACGTTTACCAGATCCACCGCCTCGACCCGGAAACGCCGATGGAGGAAATCATGGACGCCCTGAACGACGTGGTGAAGAGCGGGAAGGCCCGGTACATCGGGGCCTGCACCATGTCCGCGTGGCAGTTCGAGCGGATGCAGAACATCGCCGAACGGCGCGGCTGGGCGAAATTCGTGTCCATGCAGAACCAGTACAATCTGATCTACCGGGAGGAAGAGCACGAGATGATGCCCCTCTGCCTGGATCGCAAGGTGGCGGTGAATCCGTGGAGCCCCCTGGCGGCGGGACGCTGCGCCCGTCCCTGGGGAGTCCGGACGGCCCGCAGCGCCATCGACGGCGTCTCCCCGGCGGTATGGCGGGAGGACACGGCGGCGCAGGACAAGGCGGTCGTGGACAATCTCGAGAAAACGGCCCGGGAGGCGGGCCGGAGCATGGCGCAGGAGGCGCTGGCGTGGATGCTCTCCAAGCCTTTCATCGGCTCGCCCATCGTGGGCACGACCGACGTAAGGCACGTGGAGGAGGCGGTTTCGGCTTTGGACATAACCCTCTCCGCGGACGAGATCGCGGCCCTGGAGGCGCCCTACGTCGCGCACGTCAAGCAGCACGCGTTCTGACCTGAGCCCGGGCGGCGGCGCGACGGCGGCGAAAACGCGCCGTAAACGATCCGCCCGGGCGCGCGCCGGGGGCCGCCCCGGCGGAAGATTTTTTTAAACGAAAAGACGAGGTGACGAAATGAAAAAGAGAAAACTCGGGAATATCGAGGTGACCCCCATCGGCATGGGCTGCATGGCTTTTTCCCACGGCTACGGGAAAATACCGGAGGAGAGCTACAGCGTCGAAGCGATCCGGGGCGCCTGTGATTTCGGGTGCGATTTTTTCGACACGGCCGAGGTTTACGGGCCGAACCTGGAGATGCCCGGGCATAACGAGCTGATCGTCGGCAAGGCGCTCCGCGACGTGAGAAAGAACGTCGTAATCGCGACGAAGCTTCACCTCGCCTCGGACGAGCCGAAGGCGGCGGGCTCCGTCTACGCCGCGCTGCGCGCCCACCTGGAGGGATCGCTCCGGCGCCTCGGCACCGACTACGTCGATCTGTACTACTGGCACCGCTATAACCGGGACATATCTTTGGAAGAGGTCGCGGAAGGCATGGGGCTTCTCATCAAAGAGGGTCTGATCCGCGGCTGGGGGCTTTCCCAGGTGTCCGCCGAGACGCTGGGCAGGGCCCACGCCGTCACCCCGGTCAGCGCGGTGCAGAATCTCTACAACATGCTCGAGCGCGACTGCGAGAAGGACATTTTTCCCTACTGCCTTAAGGAGGGAATCGGGGTGGTGCCGTTTTCTCCCGTCGCGAGCGGGTTCCTGTCGGGCAAGATCACCGCGGAGACCGAGTTCGAGAAAACCGACGACGTGCGCAACTGGGTTCCCCAGCTGAGCCGGGAGAACATAATCGCGAACCGGCCGATCATCGCCGTGCTGGAGAAATTCGCCGCGGCGAAAGGGGCGACCAACGCGCAGATTTCCCTGGCCTGGATGCTCCGCAAGTATCCGAACGTCGTGCCCATCCCCGGCTCCAAGAACAAAGGGCGCATCCTCGAGAACCTCGGGGCGTGGAACGTGGAGCTTTCGGACGGCGAGTTCGCCGACCTGGAAAAGGCCCTCGGCGCCTGCGAGGTCCACGGCCACAGGGGCCACGTGGAGGACGACGGCGTCGTCCACGCAAGCAACCGCTGAAAAGGCGGCTCTCCCCTTTGAGCGGCGCCATCCGGCCGGACAAACGGCGCCGCGCCGACCGTTTCCTCCGCCGCCGGGACGGACCGGCGGCTTTTCCGGGTTTTGCCCGGATTTATTCTTGCGTCCGCGTTTGAGTATAAGTTATGATGAATATATACTTACTCAAGGGAGGAACGCCCATGCCCGCGAAAGCTTCCGGCGAGATCAAGACCCGCACCGTTCAGCAGCGGCAGAAGAACGGCGACGTCTACGTCATCGAACGCCAAACCCGCTACGATCCCGAAAAAAAATACAACGTCGTGATTTCCAGCCGCATCGTCGGCAAAATCCCCGCCGGCTCCGGAACGGTCGTCCCGACCCGCCCGCGGCGCGCTAAAAGCGCCGGGACGGCGGATCCCGCCCGGGGCGTCCCGGCGGCCGGCGCGGGGGAGAGTTCCGGCGGGGCGGATTTCGCGGAGTATATCGGCAACGCCTCGGGCGTCGCCCGGGCGCTTTCCGAAAGCGCGGATCCGGCCGCCGCCCGGGAAATCCTCGCCGCGGCCCGGCTCGCGCTGGCCGCGGGGTGCCGGCGCCTCGCGGGCGCCGGGGGCCGGCTCTGCCCGGAAGGGGCCGCGCCCGCCGCCGGGGAGGCGGTGAGGCGCCGGTTTTTCGCCGCGAGGCTCTCCGCCGCCGGCGATCCCGATCTCCTCGCTTACGACGCCGGTCCGGCCGCCGGGGCGGAGGAGGAACGGCGCAAGATTCTGGCGCTCTATTCGGCGGACGGGGAACAGCCCCTCGCGTTTGTCCCGCTGCCGCGCTGCCTGCGGGACGCCGCGGCCGCGGAGATCGCGCTGCGGCGGCCGCCGGAGCCCGGCGCGGGGCGGGCGGAGATCGTCGCGGCCGGCGGGCGCGGCTTCAAAAAGACCGCGGCCGGGTTCCTGCGGGCCGGCCTCGATTTCGTCGTCCCGGTAAAAGTCACCGCCAAATGGGTCAGGAAGGAACTCGACGGACGGCTCGGGGAACTGTGCTCCGGCGCGCCCGCCTGCCGGTCCGATCCGGACGTCCGCGGCCTGACCGCGGAGGCGGAGCCGGCGCCGCGGAAACGCGGGAAACGGAAAAAAAGCGCCGCGGGCGGCGGGGACGCGTCCCGCCGCGCGATCTTCCTGCACCTTTATTTCGACGAGGCGCTGAAGGCCCGGCGGGACGGGGCTTTCGACCGGGATCTCCTCGAGCTCAAAAACCTGCTCGAGGCGGGCGTGCCGGAGGAAAGCCTGACGGAGGACGCCCTGGAGACGGCCCGCGCGTATCTGACCGTCCGCCGCTCCGGCGGCGGGATCGCCGCGGCGTACAACGCCGGGGCGATCGCGGCGGCCAAAAAGTACCACGGTTATTTCGCTTTGGCGTCGAGCCGCGGGGAAGACGCGTCCGAGTGCCTCCGCAAGTACCGGCGCCGGGAGGAGATCGCGACCTTTCTCGCGGCGGGCGAACGGGGCCCCGGCGGATCCCCCGATCCCGAGGATCTCATGTTCGTCCGGTTCCTGGCCCTGTGCCATTACGAGTGGCTGTGCGGACGGATCCGCGGCATCGTCCGGACCCGGGCGGCGGAGCCGGGCGGAACCGGGGCCGGCTCGCCGGCGGGAGCGGACGCCGGGAGCGAGCTCCTGCGGTGGCTGCGGGAGACGCCCGCGCCCGCGGTGCTGCTCCGGTTCGCCGCGGGCGGCGCGGGGGAAACTCTTTCCGCCCGGGACCGCCTGTTCCTCGAAATGCTCGGGGCTCGTTCTCCCCGCGGGATTTGAGTGCCGAACGCGCCGCTTACTCAACCGTCCGCGCGGGAGACGATCCCCGGGGTTACTCATTTGAGGAGACGATCATGTACGAAGCTTTTCCCGAACTGGTGAAAAACCGGCGGTCGATCCGCAAGTTCAGCGGGGAGCGGATCCCCGACGAGGTCATCGCGAAAATACTGGAGGCCGCGGCCTACGCGCCGTCGTCGTGGGGCGGGCACCCGGTCGAGTTCGTCGTGATCCGCGATAAAAAGATCATGGCGGAACTCGCGCGGTGCAAGGCGATGGGCGCCGGGCCCCTGGCGCACGGGGACGCCGCGATCGTCCCCGTCATCGACAGGCGCGGCCTGGAACTGTGGGTGGAGGACGCCGCGGTGGCCTCGGCCTTTATCCTGCTGGCGGCGGAATATTACGGCGCGGGAGCCTGCTGGATCCACATGAAGGACCGCCGGGGCCACACCGGGACGGCGGAGGAGGACATCCGGGCCCTGCTCGGGATCCCGGATTACTACGGCATTCTCAACGCCGTTTCGCTCGGCGCGAAGGCGCGGCCCGAGCCGCCGCGCCGGCTGAGTCCCAGGGTTCATTACGAAAGATACGGAGGAAACCGATGAAAACAATCATAGCGATAAACGGCGGGCCGCGGAAGAACCGGAACACGGCCCGGCTGCTCGACCGCGCCCTGGAGGGCGCCGCGGCGGCCCTCGCGGGCGAGGAAACCGTCACGAAAAGAATCGATCTGTACGATATCGGTTTTACCGGCTGCAAGAGCTGTTTCGCCTGCAAGCTGATCGGCGGGCCTTCCCAGTGGAAGTGCGCCGCCGCCGACGGGCTGAAGCCGGTTCTCGGGGAGGTGCTCGGGTGCGACGGCGTCGTGGTCGGCTCGCCGATTTACTACGGGACCGTCACGGGAGTGCTCCATTCGTTCTACGAACGGCTCCTGTTCCCGTTCACGCCGTATTCGCACAAGATCTCGATCCCCCGCAAGCGGATGCCCTTCGCGTTCGTTTACACGATGAACGTGACGGAAGAGCAGTTCCGCAAGAGCGGCTGGCAGCGGAACCTGGACGTCTGGGAAGGCTTCGTCGGCAGGACGTTCGCGTACGCGGGCAACTTCCGCGCCTACAACACGTACCAGTTCTCCGACTACGGGAAGTATTACTCGGACTGGTTCTCGGAGCCCGAGAAGGCGGAATACCGCCGGACGCACTGGGACGCCGACCTCGAAGCCGCGTACGAGCTGGGCAAAAAACTGATCCCGGATTCCCGCCCCTAGCGGTCCCGGCGCGCGCCGTCTCCGGCCGCCGCCCCGGCGGCCGTCATTTTTCGCGGTGCGCCTCGCCCCAGGCGCACATCCGGTCCAGGATCGGCATGAGAGACGCGCCCTTTTCCGTCAGGCTGTACTCGACCTTCGGGGGGATCCGCGGATACTCCCTCCGGTTCACCAGGCCGTCGGCTTCCAGGGCTTTCAGCGTGGAGCTGAGCGTTTTGAAGGTGACGGATCCTATGTACTTCTTCATCTCGTTGAACCGCACGGTTTTGAACTCGGACAGGGTGTAGAGGACGATCATTTTGTATTTGCCCTGGATCAGCGACATCGTGTAGTTGAACCCGGTGTCCTCGAGCCTGCAGTCGGCGATGCGTTCCCCGTTCGTCATGCTTTCCTCCCGGATAGTATCTATCCCCGATGTGCGTACTTGTTTTTATTTCCGGCTTCGGTTAGTGTTGTTATAAGGCGGGACCCGCGGAAAGTCAAGACGGCGGCTCCCGGAGGAGGGAACATGGGCAGACGCGTCGTGATACTCAACGGCAGTCCCCGGAAGCGCGGCAGCACCGCGGAGCTGATCGGGGCGTTTTCCGCGGGGGCGGCGGAGTCCGGGAACGAAGTCGCCGAGTTTTATCTGCACGGCATGGACATCCGCGGCTGCCGGGGATGTTTCGGCGGGGACGGCGCGAGGGAAAGACCCTGCGTCCAGAACGACGACATGACGAAAATCTATCCGGCGGTCCTGGCGTCGGAGGTGATCGTCCTCGCGAGCCCGCTTTATTACTGGACTTTCAGCGGCCAGCTCAGGACGGCCTTCGACCGGCTGGTTGCCCTCGAGGAGGGCCGCGAGAACCTGCTCAGGGGACACGGCCGCGCCTCCGCGCTGCTCATGACGGCCGCGGGGCACGCCTTCGAGGACGCGGTGCGCTACTACGATCACCTGCTGGAGTATCTGGGCTGGACCAACCTCGGGCACGTCCTCGCCGGGGGCTCCGGGGATCCGGGCGACATGAAAGAGAGGCCCGAGTTCCGGCTGGCGTTCGAGCTGGGCAAATCGATTCGCTGAGGCCCGGGGCGCGGTCCGGCGCGGCCGGGGCTTTCAGGAAAGAAACCGAACCGGAACGAGACGAAAGAGATGAAGGAGACAAAGTCATGAAGAAAGATTTGGGCGTGCATCCGTACCTGTTCCCCATGCCGACCTATATGATCGGCACGTACAACGAGGACGGCACCCCGGACGTGATGATGATGGCGTGGGGCGGAATCTGCGCGGAGGACATGGTGGCGCTGAATCTGGAGGCGGACCACAAAACCGTCGCCAACATCCGGGCGCGGGGAGCGTTCACCCTGGCCGTGCCCGGAACGGACACGCTGGAGGAGTCGGACTTCTTCGGCATTGTCAGCGCGAACCGGGCGCCGGACAAATTCGCGCGCTCGGGGCTGCGCGCCGTCAAAAGCTCCCGGGTGGACGCGCCCGTCGTCGAGGAGTATCCCCTGACCCTGGAATGCGTCGTCGAGAAACTGGAGGACGAGCCTTACGGGCTGCGGGTGCTCGGAAGGATAGTGAACGTGCTGGCGGACGAAAAGGTCCTGGACGATAAAGGGAAAATCGACGCCGCGAAACTGAACGCTTTCATGTTCGACCAGATGAGGAACGGCTATTACGCCGTCGGCGCGAAAGTCGGCGAGGCGTGGCGGAGCGGCGCCGGGCTCGCGCGGAAAAAAGACTGACGTCCGGACCCGCCGGCCGGCGCGTTTTACCCCCCGCGCGGAGATTGATCTCCGCGCGGTTTCGCGTTATAAATGACGCGCGGGGGGAGATCCCGCGGGGAGGTGACGGAGCATGACGGAATTTCTGCTGGTGGCCCTCGGCGGGGCGCTGGGAGCGGCGGGGCGGTACGCGGCGGGCATGATCCCCCCGAAAACGGAGTTTCCGGCGCAGACCCTGGCGGTGAACATAATCGGCGCCGTGGCCATCGGGTTCGTGGCGGGGCTTTCGGCCGGCGGCGGCAAAAGCCTGTCCCCGCAGGCCGCGCTGTTCTGGAAAACGGGCGTGTGCGGCGGTTTCACCACCTTTTCCGCGTTTTCGCTGGAGACGTGCGCGCTGTTTGAGCACAAGGCTTACCTGAGCGGCGCGTTATACGTCGTCCTGAGCGTCTGCTGCTGCCTCGCGGGCGTGATCGCCGGGCAGAAACTCGCCGCGCTCGCGCGTTCCTGAGACAATTTCCCGGCGCCGTTCCGTTCTTCCCGGAACCGCCGCGGCCTCAGAGATCCAGCGTCCCGAGCCAGTTTTCGACCTCGGCGCGGCCCGCCGCGGCGCTCAGGCGCCGGCCCGGGAGCCACCGGGTCTTTTCGGAGCACGATTTCCGCAGGACTTCTTCCGTATCGCCCAGGTCGCTGCCGCCCGAAGTCGCGAACGGGATCACCGTCTTCCCGGAGAAATCGTAGCTTTCGAGAAACGTCTGAATGAGGCGCGGCGCCGTGTACCACCAGATCGGGAAGCCCACGAAAACGCGGGCGTAATCCTCCATGCCGGCGACTTTCCCCGCGACCGCCGGCCGGGAGGCCGGATCGCTCATCTCCAGCGTGCTGCGGCTCGCGTTGTCGGTCCAGTCCAGATCCGCCGCGGTGTACGGCTTTTCCGGGGCGATCTCGAACAAATCGCCGCCCGCCGCCGCGGCGATCGTCCGCGCCAGCCTTCTCGTCTGTCCGGTGGCCGAGAAATACGCCACCAAAATTTTTCCGCTCATCTTCTGTTTCTCTCTCCTGCACGGATTTGCCCGTAAGACGGATCCCGCGCCGCCGGCGCGCCGCGGGGAACCGGCCGCCCGGCCGGTATTTTCTTTGTAGTATATTTCTGACATGGCGTCAACGCGTCCCGCCCGAAATTTTTTTTCACGAGCCGCCCCCGGGAGGGCGCCCGCGCCGCCCCGGGAATCCCGGGTCCCGGGGCGGCCCGCGCTCCGTCTTAACGCGGCCGGCGGCTTCGTGGTAACATGAGACGGAGGCGGCCGGATCCCGGGCCGCGGAAACGGACGATTGGAAAAGAGGAGCGGGCACATGCAATACACCTGCCGCTACCGTTCCCCGCTCGGGGGCATCCTGCTCGCGGCCGACGAGACCGGGCTGACCGGGCTGTGGTTCGAGGGACAGAAACATTTCGCGCGGCTTCTCGAGGCGGATCATAAAGAAGGGGAACTGCCGGCGCTCGCGCGGGCGCGGGCCTGGCTCGACGTTTATTTCACGGGGAGAGAGCCGGGGTTCGCGGTTCCGCTCCATTTTACCGGCAGCGCTTTTCAGAACCGGGTCTGGGATATTCTCGTAACCGTTCCCTACGGCCGCACCGTGACCTACGGGTGGATCGCCGGGCGGCTCGCGGCGGAGCCGGGCGCGGGGCGCGTCTCCGCCCGGGCGGCGGGAGGCGCCGTCGCGCGCAACGGGATCGCGATTATCGTGCCCTGCCACCGGGTGGTCGGGGCGGACGGGAGCCTCGCCGGGTACGCCGGCGGCTTGGACAGAAAAACCGCGCTCCTCAGACTCGAAGGGCGCGGTGAGATTTCCGGCGGAAGCGCCGCTACCTGAGTTTGGAGTATTCCTCGTCGGTAACGGGCCCGAGCCATTCGTTGGAGGTGCCCTCGCCCCCGACCTCGACGGCCAGGTGGCTGAACCAGCTGTCCGCGGCGGCTCCGTGCCAGTGTTTCACCCCGGCGGGGATGTTGATTACGGTTCCCGGCAGGATCCGGACCGGCTCCTTGCCCTCCTCCTGGAACCAGCCGCGGCCGCCGACGCCGATGAGGATCTGTCCGCCGCCTTTTTCGGCCTTATGGATGTGCCAGTTGTTGCGGCAGCCCGGTTCGAAGGTCACGTTGAAGATCTTCACCTGATCGGCTGACACCGGGGCGAGGTAGCTCTTCCCGGTGAAATATTTCGCGTAGGCGTCGTTGGGGGCGCCCACCGGGAAGAATATCGTCTGTTGGTACTTCTCCAGATCGGAAAGCCCGCCGGCGGCCTTCGCGCCGTCCTTCCAGACGTTCTTGGCCAGGCGGAACACGGCCCACGCCTTCGGCCACCCGGCGTAGAACGCGGCGTGGGTCACCGCCGCGGCGATCTCCTCTCTGGTCACGCCGTGGTTCTTGGCGTTCTGCAGGTGGTACTCGATGGACGCGTCGGTGATGCCCATCGACATGAGGGCGATGACCGTGATGAGACTTCTGGTTTTCAGGTCGATGCCGCCGCTGTTCCAGTTTTCGCCGAACAGGACGTCGTCGTTGTAATGGGCAAAATCGGGCGCGAAATCTCCGAGCGCGTCCCTGCCCGCGGTCTGAACAATTTTTGACATTAGAACGTTATCCTCCGCGCGCGGAGCGCCCGCCGGGGCGAGGAAGGTCGCGGCGACTGCGGCTGCCAGCGCAATCATGGTAAAAAATCTGTTATTCATGTACGGGATCCTGAAACCGGAACGGCGCCGGGGCGCGGCGGTTCGCGGCGGGAAATGACGGTAAAAAAGCCTCGCGGCCCGGCGGACGCCGGCACCCCGGCGGCCGGAACGGCCGGGATCCCCGGAGCGCGGGAAGTTTTCCGAACTTTTTCCCGGGGATCGTCTTTAAGTATGGAAAAAAAGGCCGGCGCTGTCAAGGCGGCCGGCGGGGAGACGATCCCGCCCCGCGCGGGACGGGATTTCCCGGGGCGGGGTCAGGAGCGGTCCTCCCCGTCGTCGTCCGGCTCCGAGGCGATTTTCCGGATCGCCGCGAACATTTCCCCGTCGCTGAGCCCGCGGCCGAGGAGCTCCTCGAGGACCCCCGCGGCGCCTTCCGCCTCCTCGGGGCCGAAGCCGAGCGCGGCCGCCGCGTTCCTGAAATTCTTCGGGCTCGACAGGCCGTTTTTTACCCCGGAGGAAATTATCTGCTTCAGGATGCGGCGGAATGCCGGGGTGAAGTCCGCGGAACGGTTCCGGATCGGGATCCCCGTTCCGGCGGTCCGCCCGCGCCGCGCGGAGGATCCGCCCGTGAAGATCCCCCGGAGGATCCTCCCGGCGATGCCGCCCGCGGATCGCCCGCGGCCGGTTATCCCGCCGAGCACCGCGTCGGTCAGCACGTCGGCGAGGACGGAGCCGTCGTTCCGCGGCCGCGCCGCGCCCCCGCGGGCCGGGGAGGGCATTCCCGCCGCCCGCCGGGTCCGCCGGGGCCGCGGGGCCGCCGTCCCGTCCGCGCCAGCCGCCGGGGCCCGGCGCTTCGCGCGCGCATTTTTCCGGACGTTTTTCACGGTCTCGTCGAAGAACCCGGGACCCTCGTCCGGGCCGTGCGCCTGCTTTTCCTGTTCGATTTTTTCCCGCTCCGTCTCGACGCCGGCGAGAATGTCGAGAAACGAATCCGATTCCTGAGCCATTTTTACCCCTCCGATCCGCGGCGCCGCCCCGTTCCGCCGCCGGGAAACGCCGGGCGGAGCGCCTTGAGACATATTAGCAAATCGCCGGGGAATTTGCACCCGGCGGGCGGCGCGCGCGGGACCGCGCCCGGGGCGCGCGCCGTTTTTTTAAGGCGCGCCGCATATTTTGCGCCCCGCCTGCAACATATGATCGTTTCCCGTGTCTAAGCGTTCAGAGCCGGGTGGGCGGTTTGCCGTCCGGCTGTGGTAAAATATAAGCGCGGGGATCCGGAGGAGCCGGGGCCCCGGGACGGGCGGGCCGCCGGGGCCGCCGCCGCGATATGACCGGCAAAGCGCGACAATTCGCAATCGGGAGCGTAACTCTGGAATGGTAGCCATCCGCAATACTCACGTCAAAGGCAGGTTCGATCTCGAGACCTGGATAGGATCGCTGAACGTGAACGCCACGGACATGGACAGGATCCGCAAGGTTTTCGCCTACTGCCACGACAAAATCGCCGAGTCCGACGCCAACATGGACAGGCTCACCCGGCGGGCGGTCGAAATCGTCGGTATCCTGCAGACCCTGCACATGGACGCCGAGAGCTACTGCGCCGCGATCCTGTACCCCCACGTCGAGGAGGGCTATTTCACCGTCGAGCAGGCGGAGGCCGACTTCGGCCGCTCCGCGGCGCGGCTCCTGCGCGGCGTCAAGGACATGGAGGCCATCAGGTTCCTGCAGAACATCTCGGGCTCGGGAACCGAGATTTCGAGCGCCAAGATCGACAACGTGCGCCGCATGCTGCTCGCGATGGTCGAGGACGTCCGCGCCGTCATCATCAAGCTGTCCGAGCGGATAGCCGCCCTGCGCGAGGTCAAGGACGCCGACGAGGAGACGCGCGTGGCGGTGGCCAAGGAGATATCCAACATTTACGCGCCCCTCGCCAACCGCCTCGGCATCGGCCAGCTCAAATGGGAGCTCGAGGATCTCTCCTTCAGGTACCTGCATCCCGACACCTACAGGCAGATCGCCAAACTCCTCGACGAGAAAAGAGTCGACCGCGAGAAGTACATCGACGATTTCGTGGCGCTCCTGCAGGAAAAGCTCAAAGAGGAGGGCCTGCAGGCCGAGGTCTACGGGCGGCCCAAGCACATTTACAGCATCTGGCGCAAGATGCAGAAGAAGCACGTCAACTTCACCGAGCTGTACGACGTCCGGGCCGTGCGGATCATCGTCGGCCGCCTGCAGGACTGCTACGGGGCGCTGGGCGTGGTGCACACCTGCTTCCACCACATCCCGCGGGAGTTCGACGACTACATCGCCAACCCGAAGCCCAACGGCTACAAGTCGCTGCACACCGTGGTCATCGGCCCGCGGGGAAAGACCGTGGAGATCCAGATCCGCACCGCCGAAATGCACCGGGTCGCCGAGCTCGGGGTCGCCGCCCACTGGAAGTACAAGGAGGGCGGCTCGAATCTGGACGCCGCCTACGAGGAAAGGATCGCCTGGCTCCGCAAGCTGCTCAAGTGGCAGGAGGACATGGTGGAGACCGGGTCGATCGTGGAGGAGTTCAAGACGCAGGTGTTCGAGGACCGGGTTTACGTGTTCACGCCGAAGGGGGAGGTGATCGACCTGCCCCAGGGCGCCACCCCGCTCGATTTCGCCTACCAGATCCACAGCATGATCGGGCACCGCTGCGTCGGGGCCAAGGTCGACGGCCGGATCGTCCCCTTCACGTACCAGCTCCAGACGGGCGAGCAGGTCGAGCTCGCCACCCAGAAGGAGCCCAACCCGAGCCGGGACTGGCTCAACCCCAACAACGGCTTCCTCAGGACCAGCAAGGCCCGGGCCAAGGTCTCGGCGTGGTTCAAGCAGCTCGACCGGGACAAGAACATCGCCGCGGGCCGGGAGATGCTGGAAAGGGAGTTCGAACGGCACGGGATCGCCGTGACGGGCGAGCGGATGCCGGAGCTGACCCGGAGCCTGGTCAGCCACTACGGGGTTCGGGAGTACCAGGACGTGCTCGCCGGCGTGGGATCCGGCGTCATCAGGATCAACCAGCTGATAAACTTCGTCGAGGCCGAGATTTCCAATCTGAAGAGCGGCTCCGACGCCGAGCTCCTCAAAGCCATCGGGGAGCGCTCGCGGGCGAAGATCGAGAACGCCGAGCGGAACGCCTCCAAAAGCAGAATCGAGGTGAACGGGGTGGGCAACCTCGTCACCCACGTCGCGCGGTGCTGCCGCCCCGTGCCCGGCGAGGACATCCTCGGCTTCATCACCAAGGGCCGGGGGGTGTCGATCCACCGCAAGGGGTGCCACACCCTGAGCCACCTGGCCGGGGAGCATCCCGAAAGGCTGGTGGAGGCGCGGTGGGGCGGCGACAGCGCGGCCGGCTTCAGCTCGACCGTCGCCATCGTGGCGAACGACCGCGAGGGGCTGCTCCGGGACGTTACCACCATCATCGCGAACGACCGGATAAACGTCCTCGGGGTGCGCACCCGCCTGGACAACGGGAACCAGACCGCCACGATCGACATCGACATGGAGGTGACGAACATCAACGACCTGAACCGCACGCTGTCGCGGCTCAGCAACATGCCCGGGGTGATCCAGGCGAAAAGGATCTAGGATCCGGCCGGCGCCGGGGCGGCAAAATACCCTGTAACCGGCGGCGGATTTCTGCTACAATTGAGACGTGGTTTTCGGAAGGCAACATGGAAGCCCGCGCGGTTTCCGTGCTGTTTTTTTTATTTTCGGTTACGGTTTTTTTATGGCTACCAAATTCATCTTCGTGACGGGCGGCGTCGTTTCCTCCCTCGGGAAGGGCATAGCCGCGGCCTCTCTCGCCGCCGTGCTCGAGGCCCGCGGGCTCGACGTCACCATCCTCAAGCTCGATCCCTACATCAACGTCGACCCGGGCACCATGAGCCCCATCCAGCACGGCGAGGTGTTCGTCACCGAGGACGGCGCCGAGACGGATCTCGATCTCGGCCACTACGAGCGCTTCATCCGCACCAGGATGACCCACAACAACAATTTCACCACGGGCCGGATCTATTCCGACGTGATCCGGAAGGAGCGCCGGGGCGACTATCTCGGCGCCACCATCCAGGTGGTTCCGCACATCACCAGCGAAATCCAGGAGAAGATCATCGCCGGCGGCGGGGGACACCAGATAGCCATAGTCGAGATCGGCGGCACGGTGGGCGACATCGAGTCGCTGCCGTTCCTCGAGGCCATCCGCCAGCTCGGCGTGAAGCTCGGCAAAACGAACGCGCTGTTCATCCACCTGACCCTGGTTCCGTACCTGCGGACCTCGGGGGAAATCAAGACCAAGCCCACCCAGCACTCCGTCAAGGAGCTGCTCAGCATCGGAATCCAGCCGGACATCCTGATCTGCCGTTCCGAGACCAACATCCCCAACGCCGAAAAGACCAAAATCGCCCTGTTCTGCAACGTCAGCGAAAAGAGCGTCATTTCCATGAGGGACGTCGACTCCATCTACAAGATCCCGTCCCTGCTCAAGAACCAGGGCCTGGACGCCACGGTCTGCGAGAGGTTCGGCCTCGACTGCCGGGAGGCCGATCTGTCCGAATGGGAAAAGGTCATCTACCAGCAGGCGAACAGCGAGGGCGAGGTCACCGTCGCCATGGTGGGCAAGTACGTGCAGCTCCCCGACGCCTACAAGTCGGTCAACGAGGCCCTGCGGCACGGCGGCCTCAAGAACCACGTCAACGTCAGCGTCAAATACGTGGATTCGCAGGATCTCGAGACCAAGGGCACCGACGTGCTCGGCGACGTCGACGCCATCCTCGTCCCGGGCGGATTCGGCAACCGGGGCATCGAGGGCAAGATCATCGCGGCCCGCTACGCGCGGGAGCGCCGGATCCCGTACCTCGGCATCTGCCTCGGCATGCAGACCGCCATCATCGAGTTCGCGCGGAACGTCGCGAAGCTCGAGGGCGCCAACTCCACCGAATTCGACCGGGACGCGAAGTATCCGGTAATCGGCCTGATCACCGAGTGGATCAGCGAGGAGGGGGAGAAGATTAAGAGGGACGAGAATTCCGATCTCGGCGGCACCATGCGGCTCGGCGCCCAGCTCTGCCACCTGGCCGAGGGCTCGAAGGTGCGCGCGATGTACGGGAAGTCCGAGATCTACGAGCGGCACCGCCACCGCTACGAGGTCAACAACAACCTGCTGCCGAAGATCGAGGCGGCGGGGCTGAAGGTCACGGGGCTCAGCTCCGACCGCAAGCTCGTGGAAATCGTCGAGAACCCGGATCACCCGTGGTTCGTGGCGGTGCAGTTCCATCCCGAGTTCACCTCCACCCCGCGCGACGGCCATCCGCTGTTCACGGGCTTCATCAGGGCCGCCATGGACTGCCAGAAGCGCAGGTGACGGCTCCGCCGTCTCCCGGGGCGGCTCTTCCGGCCGGGCCGCCCGCGCCGGATTTTTTCTTCCCGCCGGGGCGCCCCGCCGCCCCGGTTTCGCGTCTTTTCCGCAAAATGTGCAGTGGGACGCGCCCTCGCATCGCCATTATTGAAATTCCCCGCGAAGGCTTATATAATCACGGGAAAATTTTGGGATGACTGGCTGATCTGTCGTAAAATCGCAAGGTTTTTTCGGTTCCGCCGCGCGGCGGGACTTTTTCGTGATTCATATTAATTTGTCCATATGAGGATCTAATGATGGCTAAGATTGTAAAGGTTATTGGTCGTGAAATCATCGACTCCCGCGGTAATCCAACCGTTGAGGCTGACGTTTACCTGGATGACGGCTCCGTGGGGCGCGCCGCCGTTCCGTCCGGCGCCTCCACCGGCGTGCGCGAGGCTCTCGAGCTCCGCGACGGCGACAAGACCCGCTTCGGCGGCAAGGGCGTGCTGACCGCGGTCAAGAACGTGAACGAAATCCTCGGACCGGCCATCGTGGGCATGGATCCGACCGACCAGCGCGCCGTCGACAAGGTCATGCTCGACAAGGACGGCACCCCGTTCAAGAAGAACCTCGGCGCCAACGCCATTCTGGCCATTTCCCTCGCCGTCGCCAAGGCCGCGGCCCTGTCCAAGAAAGTTCCCCTTTACGAGCACATTTCCGACCTGAACGGCACCCACGGCGTTTACTCGATGCCCCTGCCGATGATGAACATCATCAACGGCGGCGCGCACGCCGCCTGGTCCATGGACATGCAGGAGTTCATGATTCAGCCCGTCGGAGCCAAGACCGTCCGGGAAGCCATCCGCATGGGTGCCGAAGTGTTCCATGAGCTCGCCAAGGTTCTGAAGGCCAAGGGCCAGCCCACCACCGTGGGCGACGAGGGCGGCTACGCCCCGAGGCTCGCCGGCACCGCCGACGCCATGGCCGCCATCAAGGAGGCCGTAGAGAAGGCCGGCTACAAGTTCGGCGAGGACATCACCCTGGCCATGGACTGCGCTTCGTCCGAATTCTACGACGAGGAGGCCGGTCTCTACAGAATGAAGGCCGAGGGCAAGGACCTGACCTCCAACCAGCTCGCCGACTTCCTGGCCGACCTCTGCGTGCAGTACCCGATCATCTCCATCGAAGACGGCCAGGCCGAGGGCGACTGGGACGGCTGGAAGTACCTGACCGACAAGCTCGGCGGCAAGTGCCAGCTGGTGGGCGACGACCTCTTCGTGACCAATCCTTCGATCCTCAAGGAAGGCATCGAGAAAGGCATCGCCAACTCCATCCTCATCAAGGTCAACCAGATCGGCTCCCTGACCGAGACCCTCGACGCCATCCAGATGGCCCATGACGCCGGCTACACCGCGGTCATTTCGCACCGTTCGGGCGAGACCGAGGACTGCACCATCGCCGACATCGCCGTGGGCACCGCCGCCGGCCAGATCAAGACCGGCTCTCTGAGCCGCTCCGACCGCATGGCGAAGTACAACCAGCTGATCCGCATCGAGGAAGAGCTGGGCTCCGACAAGGCCCCGTACGCCGGCCGCAAGGCGGTTAAGGGCCAGTAAAAGCCCGTTTCCGGCCTTCCGGAAAGCATAAGACGCGACTCCCGCGGCGTTCCCGCCGCGGGAGTTTTTTGTTCCGTCCGCCCGTGTAATGAGCGGGGCGTTATTATATAATAGGCAGGTAAAGTTGACTTACCGGACGGACGCAATGCGCTTCACCGTAATACTCATAATCGCCTTCACCGTTTTCCTGGTGCACGGTTTTATCAGCTCCCCCAACGGCTACAACAAAAACCTGCAGGTGCGCAGGGAGCTCTACGAGGCGAAGAAACACACCCGCACGCTGCGGGAAAAGAACGAGATGCTGCGGAAAAACATCAACAATCTCCGCGACGGCAACAACCTCGAAACGGCCGAGGACGTCGCGCGGGCCGATCTCGGCATGATCAAGGAGGGGGAGGTGTTTTACCGCGTCGTGAGGGACGAGGGCAGATAGCGTGAAGCTCGACGTGATCATTCCCGCCGCCGGCGCGGGGAAGAGGATGAAGGCGGGGGTGCCGAAGCAGTACCTGAAAATCGGCGGCAGGACCATCCTGGAGATCACCGTCGGCGTTTTTCTGGACATGCCGGACGTCGTCGGCAGGATCGTCGTGGCGGTGAGCCCGGACGACGGGCGCTGCCGGGAGCTCGGCTTCGCCCGCTCCCCGCGGGTGCTCTTCCGCGCGGGCGGCGCCGAAAGGCCGCACAGCGTCCTCAGCGGCCTGCGCGGCGCCGGGTCGGAGTACGTGCTGGTCCACGACGCGGCGCGCCCGTGCGTCGCGGAGGAGGACGTGCGCGCGCTGATCGCGGAGGGGCTCACGCCGGACGGCGCCGTGCTGGTCGCGAAGGTCGCGGACACCGTGAAGCGCGCCGAGGGCGGGCTCATAACCGGTACGGTGCCGCGGGACGACCTGCGCCGCGCCCTGACCCCGCAGCTGTTCCGGCGGGACCTGCTCGTCGCGGCTTACGAAAAGGCGCTCGCGGAGGGCTTCGTCCCGACGGACGAGTCGTCCGCCATGGAGCGCGCGGGCTACCGGCCGAAGGCGGTGGAAGGCTCGGCGGCGAACATCAAGGTCACGGAGCCCGCCGACCTGCGTCTCGCGGAATTTTATCTGGAATCGCGCAAAAGGAGTTGAAGTTGTTCAGGATCGGTCACGGCATTGATGTGCACAGATTCGGGGGGCCGGGGCCCGTCACGCTCGGCGGCGTGAAAATCCCCTGCGACCGGGGGCTGGTCGCCCATTCCGACGGGGACGTCCTTCTGCACGCGCTCGCCGACGGCATCCTGGGCGCCGCCGGGCTCGGGGACATCGGCAGGCTGTACCCGGACACCGACGACAGGTTCAGGGGCATCGACAGCAGGATCATCCTGCGGGACGCGGCGCGGCGCGCGGCCGAGCGCGGGTTCCGCGTGGTGAACGCGGATCTCACCGTGCTCGCGGAGGCGCCGAAGATCGCCCCGCACGCGGAGCGGATGCGCGCCAATATCGCCGAAGATCTCGGGATCGGGCCGGACCGGGTCAACGTCAAGGCCACCACCACGGAAAAGCTGGGCTTCACCGGCCGCGGGGAGGGGATAGCCGCCGAGGCGGCCGTTCTCCTGGAAATGCAGCATGCGCCGGTATAACATTCTGCTGAGCAACGACGACGGGGTCTACGCCGAGGGCATAGACGTGCTCTACCGGACGTTCCGGGCGGCGGGCCACAAGGTCACCGTGGTGGCGCCGGACCGCAACCAGAGCGCCGCGAGCCACTCGCTGACCCTCGAGTACCCGCTGCGGATACAGAAGATCAACCGGGAGGACTTCACGGCCGTGCGGGGCACCCCGACCGACAGCGTGTTCCTCGCGGTGAACACGCTGCTCGAGAGCCGGCCGGACATCGTCGTTTCCGGCATAAACAACGGGGCCAACCTGTGCGACGACGTCATTTACTCGGGAACGGTGGCCGCCGCCGCGGAAGGGCGGCACTTCGGGCTCCCGGCCATGGCCGTGTCGCTGTGCGGCTCGGTGCACTACGAAACGGCCGCCCGGGTGACGGCGGGCATCCTGGAGAAAATCGACGAGTGCCCGATTCCCCCCGACAACATCCTGAACATCAACGTGCCGGATCTCCCCTGGGACGCGGTAAGGGGGGTCAGGGTCACCAGGCTCGGGCGGAGGATGAGCTCGGACAACGTCGTCACCGACCGGGACATGCGGGGAGAGACCATCTACTGGATCGGACCCCAGGCCGGCGCGTCGGACAGCGGCGCCGACACGGACATCCGGGCGGTCTCGGAGGGATACGTTTCGGTGACGCCCCTGCATATCGACCTGACGGCGTACCGGGCGCTCGACGACCTGGCGAGATGGATGGACAGGATTTGCGAAGATGAGAATTTTTGAGAAACTGTACGACGGGTGCATCAGGCTGGCGCGGCACAGGCGCGCCGTGTGGTTCCTGGGCGGCAACAGTTTCATCGAATCGATCTTCTGGCCCGTGCCCGTGGACGTGATGCTCGCCCCCATGTGCATCGCCGTCCCGGAGAAGTCGTACCGGTACGCGGCGATCGCCACCGTCACGTCGGTGCTCGGCGCCGCGGTCGGCTACTACGCGGGCTACTACCTGTACGATCTGTACCTCGAGGATCTGTTCGAGGCCCTGAAATGGACCGCCGCGATGGACTCGGTCCGGGAGTACCTGCAGCGGTTCGGGGTGTTTTTCGTGATCCTGGGGTCGTTTACCCCGCTGCCCTACAAGATAGTCGCCGTCTGCTGCGGCCTGGCCGCGGCCCGGCACCTGGCCGGCGTGCCGGGCTGGCAGCTGGGGATCTGGGTCTTCACCGCGGTCTCCCTGCTCGGGCGCGGGAGCAGGTTCTTCCTCATCGCCTGGCTGATCCGGCTGGGCGGGGCGCGGATGGAGGCCGCCATCAGAAAATACATCAACGCGATCGGCTGGGCCGTCGTCGGGCTCGCCGCGCTGTTCCTGTGCTGGTATGCCGCTTTCGGGGACTGAAGTCATGACTGGAAAAATATTACTCTCCCTGGCCGCCGGCGCCGCCCTGATCCTGACCGCGGGCTGCGTCACCTACGACCGGCCGTACACCGCGGCGCAGCTCACCGGGGTCCGGCAGCAGAAGGCCGCGCCGGTGCGCGCCGCCAAGCCCGCGGCGAGCGCCGCCCGCCCCCGGATCAGCCGGGCGGCCGGGGACTACTACACGGTAAAGCGCGGGGACACGCTGTACTCGGTGGCCTTCGTCTACGACATGGACTACCGGACCCTCGCCCTGATCAACGGCATCAAACCCCCGTACGCCATCAACGCGGGCGCGCGCCTCCTGACCAACCCCGCGAAATCCGGCATGAAACTTTACCGCGTGGCCAAGGGCGACACGGTCTACAGCATCTCCAAAAGGTTCGGGCTGACGCCCGCCCAGCTCGCCGCCAAAAACGGCATAGACTCTTCCTACGCCATCAACGCGGGGCAGATGCTTTCGGTGGGCGGCGGGACCGCCGCGGCGGCGCCGCGGCAGACGCAGACGGCGGCGCGCGCTTCCGCGGCGAAGCCGGCGAAGCCGGCCGCCAAGGCCGCGGGGTCGGCGCCCGCGATGACCGCGCGGGCGCCCGCGGCGGCGAAAGCCCCGGCCGCCGCCCGGACGGCCGGCCGCATTTCGTGGCGGTGGCCGTGCGGCGGCGCGATCGTCGAGGGCTACAGCAGCGCCAACCGGGGCATCGACATTGCCGGCAAGAGGGGCGACGCGGTGATGAGCGCCGCCCAGGGCCGGATCGTTTACGCCGGCGACGCGCTCAGGGGCTACGGCAACCTGATCATCGTCAACCACAACGACGAGTACCTGTCCGCGTACGCGCACAACGACGCCATTCTCGTGGCCGAGGGCCAGACGGTTAAATCGGGTCAGGTGATCGCGAAAATGGGCGACTCGGACGCCAAATCCGTCCGGCTCCATTTCGAGATAAGACACAACGGGGAATCGGTCAACCCGCTCAGTTATCTGCCCAAGCGCTAGATTTTGCCGGCGAGGGCGTGCAGGTCGTAGATCAGGCCGAGCGCGTCCCGCGCCGTGAGCGTGTCGGGCTTCACTTCCTTCAGCGTTTCCACGATTTCCGCGGCTTCGGGCGGGATCCGCGGCTCCGGCTCCGGGGCCGCCCCGGCCGGGGCGGCGGGCCGTCCCGCCGAAAACTCGGCGATCTTGCGCCGGGCCAGGTTTATGACGGACGCGGGCACGCCCGCGAGCGCCGCCACCTCCAGGCCGTAGGAACTCGCGGCCGCGCCCGGCAGGGCGTTGTGCAGGAAAATGACGCTGTCGCCGCTCTTCTGGGCCCCGAAGTGCACGTTCCGCACGTTCGGGCGGAGATCCTCCAGGGCGGTGATTTCGAAATAGTGCGTGGAAAACAGGGTGAAGCAGCGCCGTTCCGCGAGGTGCTCGGCCACGGCCCAGGCAATGGACATGCCGTCGGCGGCGCCGGTGCCCCGGCCGATCTCGTCCATGAGCACCAGGCTCTTTTCGGTGGCCCGGTGGATGATGGCCGAGGTTTCGGTCATTTCCACCATGAAGGTGGACCGGCCGGAAGCGAGGTCGTCGCTGGCGCCGATGCGGGTGAAGATCCGGTCGATGTCCGGGACGACCGCCCGCTCCGCCGGGACGAACGAGCCGGCCCAGGCCATCAGGGCGATTAGGGCGGCCTGGCGCATGTAGGTCGATTTGCCGCCCATGTTGGGGCCGGTGACGAGCAGCATGGTGGTGCTGTCGTCCAGACGGGTGTCGTTGGCGATGAAGGGATCGGTCCCCGCCCGCTCGATCACCGGGTGCCGGCCTTTGACGATGAGGAATTTTTTCTCCGCGCAGAACTCCGGCCGGGCGTAGCCGTACTGGCGGGCGGCGCCGGCGAAGGACAGGAGCATGTCCAGACCGGCGAGCTTTTTCGCGATGTCCCCGAGGGGCGCGAGATAGGCGAGGAGACCGTCGAGCAGCTCGTCGTAGAGCTTTTTCTCGAGGGCCAGGGCCTTGCTCTGGGCCGTGAGCATCTGCTCCTCGTACTCCTTGAGTTCCGGGGTGACGTAGCGCTCGGTGTTCTTGAGGGTCTGGCGCCTGATGTAGTCCGGGGGCACCGCTCCGGCCTGGGCGCGGGTTATCTCGATGTAGAAGCCGTGCACCCGGTTGTAGTCCACCCTGAGCGTGCTTATGCCGGTGCGCTTCTTTTCCCGCTCCTCGATCTCCCTGAGCGTGTCCCGGGCGCCGCCCGTGAGATCGCGCAGGCGGTCGAGCTCGGCGCTGTAGCCGGCGGCGATGACGCCGCCCTCGCGGATGACCGCGGCGGGATTGTCCTTCACCGCCCGCTTGAGCAGCGCCGCGAGATCGCCGAGCGGGGGGATGGCCGCGCCGGCGGCGGCGAGCCTGCCGCCCGCGGCCGCGAGCTTTTCCTTAAGCTCGGGCAGCATCTCGAGCCCCTGCCGGATCTTGCAGAGGTCGCGCGGCCGGAGGTTCTTGAGGGCGAGGCGGGCGGCGATGCGCTCCAGATCCCCGGCTTCCTTGAGGAGCCCGGCGAAATCCCCTATGGCGTCGCCCGCGACGAACTCCCCGACCAAGTCGAGGCGCCCGGCGACGACGCCGGGATCCTTCGGGGGCTTGAGCAGATTGCGCCTGAGCAGGCGCGAGCCCATCGGGGTCGCGCAGCGGTCGAGCACCGATGCCAGGGTGTTCTCGCCGCCGCCGTGCAGGTTCTCCGTGATCTCGAGGTTCCGCTGGGAGTTCGCGTCCAGGGAGAGGAACGATCCGTCCGTCTCCGTTTTCAGGGAGGTGATGTGCAGGAGGGCGGTTTTCTGGGTCTCGCGCACGTATCCGATCAGGGCCCCGGCCGCGCAGATGCCGATGCTGACGTCCCCGAGGGCGAAGCCGGCCAGATCTTTCGTGCCGAAGTGCCGGCAGAGCTTGCGGCGGCAGGAGTCGTACTCGAAATCCCAGGCCGGGCGGCGGCGCAGGCCGGGATGGGAGGCGAGCGTCTCGGGCGATTTGAAGGTTTCCGAGTAGAGCAGCTCGGCGGGGTTCACCCGCTGGAGCGCCGCCTCGAATTCCGCGGGGGACTCCGTCTCGAGGCAGTAAAAGTCGCCCGTGCTCAGGTTGATGTAGCTCAGGGCGTAGGCGAACTGGTCGCTGCAGGCGCAGGCTATGCAGTTGTCCCTCCTTTCGGGGAGGAGGTTCTCGTCGGTGACGGTGCCCGGGGTGATGATCCTGGTCACCCTCCTTTCGACGATGCCCTTGGCGGCCGCGGGATCGCCGATCTGCTCGCAGATGGCGACGCTCTCGCCCTTCTCGAGGAGCCGGGCGAGGTAGTTGTCGACGGAATGGTAGGGCACGCCGGCCATGGGCACGGGGACGCCGTTGTACATTCCCCGTCTGGTCAGGGTGATGTCCAGGAGATCGGAAGCTTTTTTCGCGTCGTCGAAGAAGGTCTCGTAAAAATCGCCCATTCTGAACAGCAGGATGATGCCGGGATATTTCCCTTTCACCTGAAGATACTGCTGCATCAGCGGGGTCGCCGCGTTCTGAGTCATGGTCCGTTCCGTCATGCCGCCGGTTTAATTTTTTTTATGAAAAACTGTCAATGGATCGCGAATTATTTTACCATAATTTAAAAAAACAGACCCGCGGGAAGGAGGCGCCGGAGCGGCGTATGGAACACGACGGATTATTCGCGGAGGCCGCCGGCCTCGCCGCCCGCCTGGGGCGGATCCTCGGGGAGAGGGGGCTTCGGATGTGCACGGCCGAATCCTGCACCGGGGGCCTCATCGGGGCGCTCGTCACGGAAATTCCCGGCTCCTCGGCGTGGTACGACCGGGGGTTCGTCACCTACTCGAACGAGGCCAAGACCGAACTGCTCGGCGTCAGCCCGGCGACCCTGGCAAAGCACGGCGCGGTGAGCGCCGAGACGGCCGCCGAGATGGCGCTCGGGGCCGCCGCCCGCTCGCGCGCCGACATAGCCGCGGCCGTCACCGGCATAGCCGGGCCGGACGGGGGCGCCCCGGACAAGCCCGTCGGCACGGTGTGGCTGGCCTGGCGGTTCCCGGACGGCCGCGCCGAGCGGGAGCTCCGCCGCTTCCCGGGCGACCGGCGGAGCGTGCGGCTCCGGACCGCCGCGGCGGTTTTCGAGCGGATAATCCGCGAAACGGAGCGGGCGGACCGGGGCTCCGGAAACCGGGGCGGCCGGAACGGGACGCCGGCCGGCTGAGCGAAAAGAAAGCGAAAAAACGGAAAAACGATTTTACGGATAAAAAATATATTGACATTCCGGCGCGGACGGGCGTACAATGAGAATATAATTTAATCCGGCATTATTAAATTATGCGCGCGCGCCGTATGGGGCGGGTAACTCGCGCCGCGGCGCCGGGCGGAAATTTCAGCGAAGAATATTTTACGAAGAAATAAGGATGAGTGTGTTTTATGGCAGTAAACAAGACTGAGCAGGACAACAGGCAGAAAGCGCTGCAGGCGGCCGTCGACCAGATTAACAGGCAGTTCGGCAAGGGCTCGATCATGCGCCTCGGCGACAGCAGGCAGCTGGACATCGACAGCATTCCCACGGGATCGCTTTCGCTCGACATCGCCCTGGGCATCGGGGGGCTGCCGTGCGGGCGCATCGTGGAGATATACGGGCCGGAAAGCTCGGGCAAGACGACGCTCACCCTCGAGCTCATCGCCCAGGCCCAGAAAACGGGCCGGAACTGCGCCTTCATCGACGCGGAGCACGCCCTGGATCCGATTTACGCCGCCAAGCTCGGCGTCAACATCCAGAACCTCTACGTGTCGCAGCCCGACAACGGCGAGCAGGCCCTCGACATCTGCGACACCCTGGTGCGCTCGGGCGGCGTCGATCTCATCGTCATCGACTCCGTGGCCGCCCTGGTGCCGAAGGCGGAGATCGACGGCGACATGGGCGACTCCCACATGGGCCTGCAGGCCCGGCTCATGTCCCAGGCGCTGCGCAAGCTCACCGGCAGCATCAAGCAGGCCAACTGCATGTGCGTGTTCATCAACCAGCTCCGCATGAAGATCGGGGTGATGTTCGGCAACCCCGAGACGACCACCGGCGGCAACGCCCTGAAGTACTACGCCTCCGTGCGCCTCGACATCCGCAAGGGCGCCGCGATTAAAAACGGCGACGAGGTCATCGGCAACGAAACCAAGGTCAAGGTGGTGAAGAACAAGGTGGCGCCGCCGTTCAAGACGGCCGAGTTCCAGATCCTCTACGGCAAGGGCATCAGCATGGAAAGCGAGATCGCGGATCTCGGCGTGAAGGCGGGCATCATCGAAAAGTCCGGCGCGTGGTTCTCCTACAACGGCCAGAAGATCGGCCAGGGGCGGGCCAACGTGATCAAGTTCCTCGAGACCGCTAACGAGATCAGGGAGGAGATCACCGCGAAAATCCGCGATTACTACAAGGCGCACAACGACTTTTCGCTGAACGCGGACAACGGGGCCGCGCCCGGGGAGCCGGCCGGACCCGAGGACATGGATCTGCCGCCGGAACTCCAGGTGGCGGAGATTCCGGACGACCTGTAAGGGCGCGCCGCGGGGACGGGGGAACGACCGATGCCGGAAAACGCCCGGACGGACGGGTACGCGTACGCGCTCAGGCTGCTGGCGCGGCGGGAATACTCGGAGCATGAGTTGCGGGTGAAGCTCGGCCCGCGCGCGGATCCCGCCGAGACGGACCGGATCCTCGCCCGGCTCAAAGACGCGGGTCTCCAGAGCGACGCGCGCTGCGCGGAAACGCTCGTCAGGCATTACGCGGAAGAAGGATGGGGCCGGCGCCGGATTTTTTACGAGGCGGGCCTCCGGGGCGTCGGCGCGGAGCTCGTGCGCGGCGCCCTCGCCGCGGCCGGCATAGACTGGGCGGAGCGCGCCGCGGCGGCGGCGCGGCGGCGCCGCCTGAGCTCCGGCACCCCCGCGGAAAAACACCGGGCCCTCATGTTCCTAGCCCGCCGGGGCTTCGATTCCGCCGAGGCGGAAGAGGGGCTGAGAAGGGCGGCCCGCGCCGGTTCCGGCGGCGGGGAATGAAGGCCCGCACCCGGCTCTTCGCCCGCGCCGTCCCGTCCTTCGGCGCGTCTCCCCCGCGGCGGAAAAGATCGCCGTTACCGTTGGCCAAAATCCCGAAAAAAATATATAATCTCTACCTGGTTTTTTTCCGGCTGTCGTTCGCACAGCGTAACTGTATCGAAGGCTTTTTATGTACATGACAACCTCGGAGATTCGCAGGGCGTTTCTCGATTATTTCCGTTCGCGCGGTCATGAGGTGGTAAGCTCGAGCTCCCTGGTTCCCCACAACGATCCGAGCCTGCTGTTCACCAACGCGGGCATGAACCAGTTCAAGGACGTCTTTCTCGGCCGGGAGGTCAGGAGCTACACCCGCGCCACCACCGCCCAGAGATGCGTGCGCGCCGGCGGCAAGCACAACGACCTCGACAACGTGGGGTACACCGCCCGGCACCACACCTTCTTCGAGATGCTCGGCAATTTCAGCTTCGGCGACTACTTCAAGAAGGAGGCGATTCACTTCGCCTGGGACTTCCTGACCGGCGTGCTGGGTCTCCCGGCGGAAAGGCTCACGGTAACCGTCTATCAGACGGACGACGAGGCCTACGACGTGTGGCACCGCGAGATCGGGATCCCGGCCGCGCGCGTCGTCAGAATCGGCGACAACAAAGGCGCCCCGTACGCGTCCGACAATTTCTGGCAGATGGGCGACACCGGGCCGTGCGGGCCGTGCACCGAAATTTTTTACGACCACGGCGCGGACATTCCGGGAGGACCTCCGGGATCTCCCGACGAGGACGGGGATCGGTTCATCGAAATCTGGAACATCGTGTTCATGCAGTACAACCGGACGGCGGCCGGGGAGTTCCTCCGGCTGCCCAAGCCCTCGGTCGACACCGGCATGGGGCTCGAGCGCATCGCGGCGGTGCTGCAGGGAGTGCACTCGAACTACGACATCGATCTGTTCCGGACCCTGATCGCCCGGGCGGCGGAAATTCTGTCCGTATCCGACCTGACCAGCAAGTCGCTGCGCGTCGTCGCGGACCACATCCGCTCGTGCTCGTTCCTCATCGCCGACGGCGTGCTCCCGTCCAACGAGGGCCGGGGCTACGTGCTCAGGCGCATCATCAGGCGGGCCGTGCGGCACGGCCGCATGCTCGGGGCGCGCGAGGCGTTCTTTTACAAAATGGTCGGGTGCCTGTGCGATCTGATGGGCGAGGCCTGCCCGGAACTCCCGGCGGCCCGCGGGCTCATCGAACAGACCCTCAGGAAGGAAGAGGAGCAGTTCATCCGGACCCTCGACCGGGGTCTCAGCCTGCTGAACGAGCAGCTGGCCGCCTTGGGCGACCGCAGGGTCATCCCCGGCCCGGTCGCCTTCAAGCTTTACGACACTTACGGGTTCCCGGTAGATCTGACGGCCGACGTCGTGCGCGACGCGGGCTACACCGTGGACACGGACGGCTTCAACGCCGAAATGGAGCGGCAGCGCGAGCGGGCGCGCGAGAGCGGCGCCTTCGCGGTCGACTACAACTCGCAGCTCAAGATTCGGAGCTCCACCGAGTTCACCGGCTACGAGGAGCTCTCCTCCGCGACCGAGATCGCGGCCGTCTTCAGGGGGCTCGAGCCCGCCGACGCCGTCTCCACCGACGAGCCGGCCGCCATAGTGCTCGGGAAAACCCCGTTCTACGCCGAATGCGGCGGCCAGACGGGCGACCGCGGCGTCATCAGGGCGGAGGGCAATTTCCTGTTCCGGGTCGAGGACACGCAGAAGGCCGGCAACGCCACGGTGCACATCGGCAGGGTGGAGCTGGGCTCGTTCGCGCCCGGCATGAAAGTCACGGCCGAGGTCGACGCGGAGCGGCGCCGCCTGATCTGCTCCCACCACAGCGCCACCCATCTGCTGCAGGCCGCGCTGCGCCGGGTCCTGGGCGATCACGTGAGCCAGAAGGGCTCCTCCGTGACCGGCGAGCACCTGCGCTTCGACTTCTCCCACGGCGAGCCGCTGACCCGCGCGCAGATCGAGGCGACCGAGGCGCTCGTGAACCGCGAGATCGCGGATAACCTCGAGGTGCGCACGGACGTCATGGATCTCGACGAGGCCCGGAAGACCGGGGCGATGGCCCTGTTCGGGGAAAAGTACGACAAAACGGTGCGCGTGGTCTCCATGGGCGGCTTCTCCCGCGAGCTCTGCGGCGGCACCCACGTCCGCAGAACCGGCGACATCGGCTTTTTCAAGATCGTGTCCGACGGCGGCATCGCGGCCGGCGTCCGGAGGATCGAGGCCGTGGCCAACGCCGCCGCGCTCGGGTACGCGCAGAGGCTCGAGGACGAGCTGCGCGGCGGGGCGGAGCAGCTGCGCTGCGATCTGTTCGGGGTCTCGGGCAAAATCGCGGCGTCCGCGGAGCGCATCCGCGAGCTGGAGCGCGAGAACGCGGCTCTCAAGGAAAAGCTGGCTCTCTCCGCCGTGTCGGGGCTCCTGAGCTCCGTGGTCGAGATAAACGGCGTCAAGACGCTGGTAGCCTCCTTCGAGGGGGTCGAGGTCAGGGAACTCAGGACGACTCTCGACGACCTCAAGAACCGTCTCGGCAGCGCGGTCATCGTGCTCGCTTCCGTGATCGGCGGCCGGGTGTTCCTGATCGCCGGCGTGACGGCGGATCTCACCGAAAGGGTCAGGGCGGGCGACCTGGTCAACTACGTCGCGGTCCAGATCGACGGCCGGGGCGGGGGGCGTCCCGACATGGCCCAGGGCGGCGGCTCCAGCGCGGCCGGGCTGAAGAAGGCGCTCGACGGCGTGCCGCTGTGGCTCGAGGAAAGGCTGGGCTGACGATTGGCCCGGCGGAAGGCGCGACGGCAGGTCGCGCCTTTTTTTTCGGGCGGGAGGGCCGGGAGCGCCCCGCGCCGGCCCCGCCGCTTTTTATGGATAAAATTTCCGATGTGGGTTAATATGAAAAAACCCGCCCGCGGGAGGCCCCGGAAAAATTTTTGTCTCAGGAGTGCGAAAGATGCTGATTTTGACCAGACGTCTCGGAGAGTCGATAACGATAGGCGACAACGTGAAGCTTACCGTCCTGAGCATAAAGGGCGGCCAGGTGCGCATCGGCGTCGAGGCCGCCCGGGACGTCAGCGTCCAGCGCAGCGAGCTGCTGGAAAAGAAGGAGGATACCGGCGCGAAACCCGCCGCCGGAGACGGGGAAAACGGCGGCGGGACGCCGTGATCTCCGCGCCGCGGAAGGGGCCGCGGCGCCCAAAAAAATCCCCCCGGACCGCTTGACAATATTTTTTTACATTGTAAAATCATGCACACAACGCGACTGATGGTGAGATGACCGAGAGGCCGAAGGTGCTCCCCTGCTAAGGGAGTATACCCCAAAAGGGTATCGAGGGTTCGAATCCCTCTCTCACCGCCAGTTCGACGCGGGAAACAGCGCACCCTTGGCTCAGTTGGATAGAGTACCCGGCTACGAACCGGGCGGTCGAAGGTTCGAATCCTTCAGGGTGCGCCATTCCCGGCGTCTTTTTCCCCGCCGCACCCTTGGCTCAGCTGGATAGAGTACCCGGCTACGAACCGGGCGGTCGAAGGTTCGAATCCTTCAGGGT
>CAZFNS010000001.1:0-20347 GCA_964520475.1 uncultured Enterobacterales bacterium | reverse complement strand
GCGCCATTTTCCGGGCGTTCCGCGCCCTTCCCCCTTTCCCCGATCGGCCGCGGCCCGTCCCGCTCCGGGCATTTTGTTTGGTCATACCCCCGCCGCATGGTATATAATGTTTCCCTGTCCGCAATTCAGCTATGACCGGGGTCCTTCCGCATGTCCATCACGCCCAATTCGCCCGAGTGGCGCAAGCTGTCCGGCGGCGCCGGAGACGGCGGCCGCGGGGGCAAACCGCCCGCGGCCGGCGAGCCCCCGGGCATGCCCCACGACTACGAGGCCGAACAGGCCGTGCTCGGCGCGATCCTGCTCGCCCCGAACAAACTCGAAATCGTCGATCAGAAAATCACCGCCGAGGATTTTTTCAGCGAGAACCACAAACTCATCTACCGGGCCCTCATGAGGCTCTCGGTGGCGGATCGCTCGATCGACGTCATCAATCTCGCCGACGAGCTCAAGCAGAACGGCCAGCTCGAAAAAGTCGGCGGCCAGCCGTATCTGCTGTCCCTGCAGTCCGCTCCCCCGGCGACGGACGTCGCGGGTTACGCGGCCATCGTCCGGGAGAAATCCCACGCCCGGCAGATCCTGGAAATAATCGGGCGCGCCGAGCGGGCGCTGCACGTGCCGAACGGCGAGCCGGTCTCGGCCGTGCGGGACGAGCTCGAGAACAGCATCGTCAGGCTGGGCGAGGACGGCTCCGCCTTCGACGAGAACGCCCCGAAGGACATCAAGAGCGTCATCTTCGACGTGATGAGCGACATCCGCGAGAACAACAACCGGAACGTCGGGGTCACCGGGGTGACCACCGGCTACGCGGAGCTGGACCGGCTGACGGCCGGCTTCCACGGCGGGGAGCTCATCGTCGTCGGGGCGCGGCCCGCCATGGGCAAGACCACCTTCGGCATGAACCTGGTGGAAAACATGGCTTTCAAGTCGCCGGAGCCGATCAAGCCCGTGCTGGTGTTCTCCATCGAGATGAACGCCAAGGAGATCGTGACCAGGCTGATCTCCTCGATGGCCCACATCGAAATGGACCGGCTGAAGAAGTACCGTCTGGACGAGCGGGACCTGAAGAACATGCTCACGGTCGCCGCCCGGGTCAACCGGTGCCCGTATCCGCCGATCTTCATCTGCGACGCCCAGGTCACCGCCCTGGAGATCAAATCCGTCGCCAAGCGGCTGAGCCGCGAGTACGGCGGCCTCGGCGGGGTGATGGTCGACTATCTCCAGCGCATCAGTTTCCCCAACGACGGGCGGCCGCGGCACGAGCAGATCGGCGAGGCCTCCTGGGTCCTCAAGTCGCTCGCGAAAGAACTGCAGATCCCCGTCATCGCCCTGGCCCAGGTCGGGCGCGAGATCGAGAAGACCCGGAAGGACAAAAGGCCGATGAACGCGGATCTCAGGGAGTCGGGCTCCATCGAGCAGGACGCGGACGTGATCATGTTCGTCCACCGCGAGGAGCTGTACCAGAAGGACAATCCGGAAGTGAAGGGCCGGGCCGAGATTATCATCGGCAAGCAGAGGAACGGGCCCACGGGGATCGTGGACATGTTCTTCCAGGGAAATTACGCCCGCTTCACCGAAACCTCGAACCTGAGCATCGAGCAGTCGGTTTAGCGGGGGCGGCGCGGAAGGGCGCCTGCTTATACGGGATGGATCATGAAAACTGTTCGCGCGCGGATTGACTTGGGCGCCTTGAGGCACAACGTCCGCCTTATCGGGGAAAAAAATCCGGGAAGAAAGATCTACAGCGTGGTGAAGGCCAACGCCTACGGCCACGGGAGCGTGCCCTGCGCGCGGGCCCTGCGGGGCCTCGTCCGCGGCTTCGCGGTCGCGCGGATCGAGGAGGCGGCCGAGCTCAGGGAGGCGGGGATAACCGAGCCGATCCTGCTGCTCGGGGGCATTTTCCGGAAAGAGGATCTCGCCGCGGCGGCGGAGCTCGGGCTCGAGTTCTGCGTGCACTCGGACTGGCAGATCGAAGCCCTCGCGGAGTATCCCGCCCGGGACGCGTTCACCGTGTGGCTCCAGGTCAACGTCGGCATGGAGCGCCTCGGGTTCGACGCCGGCGCCGCGCCCGCGGCCCGGCGCCGGCTCGAGTCGTGCCGGTCGGTGCGGCGGGGCTTCGGCATGATCTCCCACCTGAGCTGCGCGGACGATCCCGCCCTGGCCGCCCGCAACGCGGCGCAGCTCGCGGCGTGGGAGGAGATGACCCGGGACTTCCCCGGGCCCCTCAGTCTCTCGAACTCGGCCGCCTGCCTGTATTTTCCCGAAAAATCCACCGCTTTCATCCGCCCCGGGATAACCCAGTACGGCATATCCCCCACGGCCGGCCGGCGGGGCGCCGAATTCGGGTTCAGGCCGGTGATGAGGCTGAGCACGGTTCTCACGGCCGTGAGGGATCTCAAGCCCGGGGACGCCGTGGGATACGGGGCCTCCTGGGTCTGCGAGAGGCCCACGAGAATCGGCATAGCGGCCGCCGGCTACGCCGACGGCTACCCGCGGGCGGTCCCGAACGGCACCCCCGTGGAAATAAACGGCAGGGTGGCCCGCACGGCCGGGCACGTGTGCATGGACATGATGTTCATAGACCTCGGCCCGGACAGCCGCGACCGGGTGGGCGACGCCGTTTACCTGTGGGGCACGGACAAGGTCACGGCGGAGGAGATAGCCGAGTCGGTCGGCACCATCCCGTACGAGCTGGCGTGCCGCCTGACGTCGCGGGTCCGGTACGAGTACACGGAGTAGCCCCGCTCCCGCCGGCGCGAAAAAAAAACGGAGACCCGCGGTCTCCGTTTCTTTTTTTCCCGGGGGAAAGGCCCCGCCGGCTAGAAGTCGAATTCGTCCTTCTTGTACTCTTTCGACAGGACGACGCCGTTCTCGTTGTCCTCGTCCTTCAGGCCTCTCTCGTCGATCTGCTTCTGCAGCTCGTCCTTGGCGATTTCGAGAATGTCCTCGAGGTCGTATTCCTTGTTGCGCTCTTCCTCGCATTCCTTGCTGTTCTCGTTCTTTTCGTGGCAGACGAGATCGGCCTTGGTCTTCTGCTCGTCGTACTTCTCCTGGGCGAACCTCACGGCCAGGTCGTCGGGTTTCTTGGTCGTGTAGCCGTTGGAATCCACGTTGAAGTAGAACCACGGGTTCCCCCAGTCCCATACGGGGAAAATAAACTCCACGGCGTTGCTCTCGGCCGTGTACAGCGAGGTGTTGGAATTAATCTTGCCGAGCAGAGCCACGAGCACAACTGCGATCAGGCCGTAGAAAAGGGTTTTGTAAAACATTGCGGTATCCTGTACTTTAAATTGTCGTTATCACGAGGCCTCCGCGAACCCGCGGCGCGTTCCCGCCGCCGCGCAGACCCGACCTCGGACATTGTATCACGAATATCCGCCGCTCCGCCACGGCGGGAGTTCATTTTTGCCGGAAAACGTCTTTCCGGGCGGCGGTCAGTCCCTGAACCTCATGGAGAGATCCATGGCCCGCACGTTCTTGGTCAGGGAGCCCACGGAAATGTAGTCGACGCCGATGCGGGCGTAGCGGCCGATGGTGGAGAGGTTCACGTTCCCGCTGATCTCGATCCGCGCCCGGCCGGCGTTGATTTTCACGGCCTCTTCCATCAGGGGGATGTCGAAGTTGTCCAGCATGATGATGTCGGCCCCGACGTCGAGGGCCTGGCGCAGCTCGTCCAGGTTTTCCACCTCGACCTCCACCATTTTGCCCGGGTTCAGGGCGCGGGCCGTCTCCACGGCCTGCCTGATCCCGCCGCATGCCGCGATGTGGTTCTCCTTGATGAGGTAGGCGTCGAACAGGCCCATGCGGTGGTTGTGGCCCCCGCCGGCCACCACGGCGTACTTGAGGGCGGTGCGCAGGCCCGGGATGGTCTTCCGGGTGTCGAGGAGCGTGCAGCCGGTGCCTTCCATTTCCTTGACGTATTCCGCGACGGCCGTCGCCACGCCGGAGAGGGTCTGCACGAAATTAAGGGCGGTTCTTTCGGCGGTGAGCATCGTCCGGGCGTTGCCCTCGAGCCGGAAGAGCTCCTGTCCCGGGGTGACGCGGTCGCCGTCTTTGACGAGCCATTCCACCTTCACGTTGTCCCCGAGCTGGTGGAATATTTCGTCCACCCACGCCTTTCCGCAGAAAACGCCGCTTTCGCGGGTGATTACCGCGGCCCTGCTGACCCGGTCCGCCGGGATCAGCTGCGCGGTGACGTCCAGCGAAGGATCGAGCACCCCGCCCAGATCCTCCCTGAGCGCCAGCGCGACGGCATCGGTGATATCGTTCTTTAACATAGTGTGCATCCTGTTCTGGGTATCGGGACGGCGGCCCGCGCCGCCATGACAAGGGATATTATATACCATCGCGCCGCCGGGCGGTTATTTTTAACCCGGGGCGGCGGGGCCGGGAGCGGCCGCCGGCCCGCCCCCGCGGGGAGCCTCCGCCCGTTCCGGGCCCTCGGGAAAAACGCGATTAAAGTCGAAAACGGCGCGAAAAAAAGTTATAATACAGCACCGCCGCCCGGTCGGGCCGGCGGCTCACAAGGCGGAACGCGATATGATTGAATTGACTTCTTTGGAAAACAGACTGGCCGAATACCGCGGCAGAACCGACAGTCTGAGGGGGTATCTTTGACCCGGCCGGGAAACGGGAAAGGCTGGAGGAGGTCGCGGGGCTGCTGGAGAATCCGGCGGTCTGGAGCGATCAGAACAGATACCAGGAACTGAGCAGGGAAAAACAGAATCTGGAATCCTGCGTGGGCGCCTTCGGGGATCTCGCGTCCGGTCTGGACGACTGCGAGGTGCTCCTCGAAATGGCCCGGAGCGACCGCGACGAGGCGGCCGCCGCGGAGCTTGCCGCGGTTCTGGACGACGTCGGCCGGCGGCTCGGCGAACTCGAATTCAGGAGGATGTTCAGCGGCGAGAACGACCCGCTGAACTGCTACATGGACATCCAGTCGGGCTCGGGGGGCACCGAGGCCCAGGACTGGGCCGGCATGATCATGCGCATGTACCTGAAATTCGCGGACAAGAACGGCTTCGGGAGCGAGATCGTCGATCTGTCCGAAGGCGAGGTGGCCGGGATCAAGTCCGCAACCCTTAAATTCACCGGGCCGTACGCCTACGGGTGGTTCCGGACCGAGACGGGCGTGCACCGCCTGGTGCGCAAATCGCCGTTCGACTCCGGCAACCGCCGGCACACTTCTTTCTGCTCGGCGTTCGTGTACCCCGAGGCCGACGACAAAATCGAGATCGACATCAACCCGGCGGATCTGCGCGTGGACGTGTACCGGTCGTCGGGGGCGGGCGGACAGCACATCAACAAGACGGATTCGGCGATCCGCATCACCCACATCCCCACCGGCACCGTGGTCCAGTGCCAGAACGAGCGCTCCCAGCACCAGAACCGGGAACAGGCCATGAAGCAGCTCCGGGCCAAGCTCTACGAGCTGGAGCTCAGGAAGAGGCGGGCGGAACAGCAGAGCATCGAGGATTCCAAGTCGGACATCGGCTGGGGCAGCCAGATCCGGTCCTACGTCCTCGACGACGCGCGGGTGAAGGATCTGCGCACGGGCTGGGAAGACCGCGACACGGCCGCGGTCCTCGACGGGGACATCGGCGATTTCATCAGGGAAAGCCTTAAGGCCGGGCTTTAGGACCCGATTTGACAGGAACGATTATGGACAGCACTCTCGACGCTCGGAATTCCGAGCTGAACAACGAAATGGCGCAGCGCCTGGCGAAGCTGGACGAGATCAGAAAAAAGGGGAACCCCTTCCCCAACGATTTCCGCCGGGACAGCCTTTCCTCGGATCTGCACGCCCTTTACGACGGCATGACCGCGGAGGAACTGGAGCGGGAAAGGCGGGAGGTTAAGATAGCCGGCCGCATGATGACCCGCCGGATCATGGGCAAAGCCTCCTTCGCCACCCTGCAGGACATGGGCGGGCGGATCCAGATTTACGTCACCCGCGACGATTTGCCGGACGACCGCTACAACGCGGAATTCAAAAAGTACGATCTCGGCGACATCCTCGGCTGCGCGGGCTTCGTCTTCAAAACGAGGACCGGCGAGCTGTCCGTGCACGTCACGGAAATCAGGCTGCTGACCAAGGCCCTGCGCCCCCTGCCCGAAAAGTTCAAGGGGCTCACGGACCAGGAGTCCCGCTGCCGCCAGAGGTACCTCGATCTGATCGCCAACGAGCGCTCGCGCGCCACGTTCGCCGCCCGCTCGAAGATCATCGCCGGCATCAGGAAGTACATGACCGGGCGCGGCTTCATGGAGGTGGAGACCCCGATGATGCAGACCATCCCGGGCGGGGCGGCGGCGCGGCCCTTCGTCACCCACCACAACGCCCTCGACATGGACATGTACCTGCGCATCGCCCCGGAACTCTATCTCAAGCGGCTGGTGGCGGGCGGCTTCGAGCGCGTGTTCGAGCTCAACCGCAACTTCCGCAACGAGGGCATCGACGTGCGGCACAACCCCGAGTTCACCATGATGGAATTCTACATGGCCTACGCCGACTACCGGGATCTCATGGATTTCACCGAGGATCTGCTGAAGACTCTGGCCCTCGAGGTGCTCGGAACCTCCCGGATCCGCTACGCGCGGGAAGGGGAGGAAGGAATCGAGATCGATTTCGGGCGGCCCTTCGAGCGGCTCACCATGAAGGAGGCGATCCTCCGGCACGCCGGCTGGATCGCGCCCGCGGATCTCGAGGATTACGGCCGGGCCCGCGCGGCGGCGGAGAAACTCGGCATCGAAATTCCGCGGGCGTGGAAGCTCGGCCACCTCGTCGCCGCCATTTTCGAGGAGGTCGCGGAGCCGCGCCTCCTCCAGCCCGCGTTCGTCACCGAATATCCCTTCGAGGTCTCCCCGCTCGCGCGCCGGAACGACGCCGATCCCGCCTTCACCGACCGGTTCGAGTTCTTCATCGCCGGGCGCGAGATCGGCAACGCCTTCTCGGAGCTCAACGACCCGCAGGATCAGGCGGCGCGCTTCCGGGCCCAGGCCGAGCAGAAGGAAGCCGGCGACGACGAGGCGATGTACTACGACGCGGACTACATCACCGCCCTCGAGCACGGCCTGCCGCCCACGGCGGGGGAGGGCATCGGCATCGACAGGCTGGTGATGCTGTTCACCAACTGCCACACCATCAGGGACGTGATCCTGTTCCCGACCCTGCGCCCGCAGAAGCCGTGAGCGGGACGGGCCGCGGGGCCGCGAATTTTTGCCCGGATCCGGACGGACAGGGTTCGGGGATGGTGTATAATGAGCCTGTTGTGTTGTCGTAGTCTGTGATTCACATATGCGAAGGAAACCAGAAAAATGATTCAGGGATCAATTGTTGCGCTGATTACCCCGTTCAGGGACGGAAAACTCGACGAGGCCGCGCTGCGCGAGATCGTCGCGTGGCACATCGAAGAGGGCACCGACGGCATCGTTCCGGTGGGCACCACCGGCGAGGCCCCCACGCTCACCCCGGAAGAGCACGCCCGGGTAATCGAGATCACCGCGGAGATCGCCAAGGGCAAGATGGCCATCATCGCCGGCGCGGGCTCCAACAACCCCGTCGAGGCGGTGGAATACACCAAAGTCGCCGGAAAGGCGGGGGCCGACGCGGCCCTGCACGTGGCCGGCTATTACAACCGTCCCAACCAGGACGGCCTGTACGCCCATTTCAAAAAAGTCCACGACGAAACGTCCGTCCCGATCGTGCTGTACAACATTCCCGGCCGGGCCGTGGTCAACATCCTTCCCGAAACGGTGGCGAGGCTCGCCGAGCTGCCGCGCGTGATCGGCATCAAGGACGCCACGGGCGATCTGGCCCGGCCCTGGATCGAGCGGATGCTCATCAAAAAACCGGGCTTCGTGTGGCTGTCGGGCGAGGACGCCACCGCCGTGAGCTACAACGCGGCCGGCGGCACCGGGGTTATTTCCGTGACCGCCAACGTCGCCCCGGCGCTGGTCGCCGAGGTGCAGCGCCTCACCCTCGAGGGCCGGTACGCCGAGGCGCGGGAAAAGCAGGACCGGCTGATGCCGCTGCACCGGCTGATGTTCAAGGAGCCGAGCCCGGCGGGGGCCAAGTACGCGTGCTCCCTGCTCGGCCTGTGCACCGAGGAGTGCCGCCTGCCCGTCCTGCCGCTGTCCGCGGCCACGAAGGCGGAAATAAAGGCCGCGATGCGGGATCTCGGTCTGATCTGACGGGGACGCCCGCGGCGGGAAAAGCGGCGCGAAAGCCGCTTTTTTTTGACGTTTTGCGCGCGGCGCGGGCGCCGCGCGCCGATGGAGCCGATATGGAAAGCAGCGGGGCCGGGGTCCCTCACTTAAGAAAAATCCGGAGCTTTGTCCGCCGGGAGGGCCGGCTGACCACCGGCCAGGAGCGGGCGCTCCGGGAACTGTGGCCGGTCTGGGGCGTGGAGTACCGCCCCGGGCCCGTCGTCCCGGCGGAACTGTTCGGCCGGGAAAACGCCCCGCTGACCGTGGAGATCGGCTTCGGCATGGGCGCGTCCCTCCTGGAAATGGCGGCCGCCGCCCCGGAGCGGGATTTTCTCGGCATCGAGGTGCACACGCCCGGGGTGGGCGCGTGCCTGGCCGGCATCCGCGCCCGCGGGCTCGCCAACGTGAGGATCGTGCGGCACGACGCGGTCGAGGTCTTCCGGGACATGATCCCGGACGGCGCGGCGGACACGGTGCAGGTGTTTTTCCCGGACCCGTGGCACAAGGCGAGGCATCATAAGCGGCGCCTGGTCAACGCGGAGTTCCCGGATCTGGTCGTGCCCAAACTCAAGCCGGGCGGTCTCGTCCACCTGGCGACGGACTGGGAGGATTACGCGGAGCAGATGCTCGCGGTGCTCGGAGGCGATCCCCGGCTCGAGAATCTCGCCCCGGACGGCGGCTACGCGCCGCGGCCCGGCTTCCGGCCCGCGACCAAGTTCGAGCTCAGGGGCCTGCGCCTCGGGCACCCCGTGCGGGATTTGATGTTCAGGAAAAAACTATGACGACGGCAGAAGATCGCTTCGACGCCCTGACGGCGTGGTACCGGAGCCTCGCTCCGGGGCATTCCTCCGTTCCCGCGATGATAAGCGGCGACGCCTCTTTCCGGAAGTTCTACCGGGTGGCCGAGGGCATCCTGATGGACGCTCCCCCGGAAACGGAAAAGAACCGCGAGTTCGTGGCGCTGAGCCGCGTCTACCGCGCCCGCGGGATCAAAGTGCCCGAGGTCTACGCCGCCGACTTCGCGCGCGGGTTCCTGTTCACGGAAGATCTCGGCAGCGACATGGTCTCCATGCACGAGGACGACCCCGCGGAGCGACACGAACTGTGCCGCCGGGCCCTCGGGCTCCTGGTGAAAATGGCGGGAACCGCCCCGGAGGGCCTGCCCCCGTTCGACGCGGCGTTCATGACCCGGGAGATCGGCATCGGACTCGAGTGGTTCTTCGGGAAGGCGCTGCGCTCGGAATTCACGCCCCGGGAGGAAAAGGCGGTCGCCCGGGCCGTGAAGATCATGATCGCCAACAATCTGAGGCAGCCGCAGGTCTTCATGCACCGCGACTTCCACTGCCGGAACCTGATGGTGTGCGGCGGGGAACTCGCGCTCGTGGATTTCCAGGACACGGTGGGCGGGCCGCTTTTTTACGATTTCGCGTCCCTGGTCTACGACTGCTACCGGGACTTCACGGAAGAGGAGCGGGACGGGCTCGCCGCGGAATTCGCCGCGGGGCTCGAGGCCGCGGGCGTCCTGCCCGCGGGGACGGATCTCCGGAAGGTGAAAAAGGCCGCCGGCCTGACGGCGCTCCAGCGGCTTTTCAAATGCGCGGGGATCTTCTGCCGCCTGTACCTGAGGGACGGCAAGCCCGGGTACCTCGGGTCGCTGCCGCGGGTGCTCGGCAACATCGTGCACATCGCCTCCGCCGATCCGGCCCTCCGGCCGCTCGCGGAGATCTTCCGCTCCCGCCTGCCCGCGGCGCGGGCGTTCGTCGCCGCGGCGGAACGGGGGGAGCGGCCCGGCTCCGGGGACGGTTCTTCCCCGGGCGCCGGGGCCCGTATGCGGCACGGCACACATTAAACGCGTCCCGCGGGACGCGGCGTTAGGCGGGCGGGGCCCGCGCGTATTAGAATAGGCTTCAGCACCATACGGCGGCTGTTTGCCGGGACGGTTTTGACATGAAGGCTATGATTCTCGCCGCGGGCCGCGGCGAACGCATGCGGCCCCTCACGGACAGCGTGCCCAAGCCGCTGCTTAAGGCGGGCGGCAGGGCGCTCATCGAATATCACCTCGACAAGCTCGCCCGGGCCGGGTTCGATTCCGTCGTCGTCAATCACGCCTGGCTCGGCGGGCAGATCGAGGCCGCGCTCGGGGACGGTTCCCGCTACGGCGTGCGCATCGCCTATTCCCCGGAGGCTCCCGGCGGGCTCGAAACGGCGGGAGGCATCAGGCACGCGCTGCCCCTGCTCGGCGGCGGGCCGTTCGCCGCGGTGAACGGCGACGTCTACAGCGAGTTCGACTACCGGAACCTCGCGGAGACCGACCTCGGCGGCGCCTGGGGCTGTCTGTACCTGACGGACAATCCCGATTTCCATCCCCGGGGCGACTTCTCCATCCGGGACGGGCTCCTGAGCCCGGGATCGGAGCTGACTTTTTCCGGCATCGCGGTTTACCGTCCCGAGGCTTTCCGGGACGTGCCGGACGCGCGGTGCCCCCTCAGGATCTTTTTCGACCGCTGGATCGCCGCCGGGAAACTCCTCGCGCGCCGCCTCGACGCCTACTGGTGCGACGTGGGCACGCCGGAGAGGCTCGGGGCGCTCGACGCCAGGCTGCGGGCGGCAAACGCGGGACGCGGGAGGCAAAATGTCTGATTTGATGTCTTTTCTGGTCAAGAGAACCTACACCGCGGTTTTCCTCGCCGCGGCCGGGGCCGCCTGCTGCTTCATGCTCGACACCCCGCTGCCCGCCCTCATCATCGTCTGCGCGGCCTGGGCGCTCGGCTCGGTCATGGACAGAAAATTCAATCCCGCCAACAAGACCCCCCAGTTCACGGAGGAGCAGAAACGCGCGTTCAACGCCGGCAGGTTCGTGCTGGCCGGGTACATCTCGGTGAACACACGGCTGAAGCCGGCGCAGCGGGACAAGCTGGTCAGGGCTTTCGACGGCCTCATCGGCAGCGAGGAGGACAAGGCCTTTTTCGAGGAGCAGTTCCAGGCCGGCCGGGCGAGCGATTTCGACCCCACCGACACCTGCGTCAGGATCAGGGCCGCCGTCAACGACGACGAGGTCTGCCGGCGCCGGCTCCTGGACTTCCTGGTCTATATCGTGTTCCTCGACGGCGTCATGACCATCGAGGAAAAGAACCGCCTGGTCCGCGTGGCCGAAAGGCTGTCGGTCCCGCTGTTCAAGCTCGAGAGGTATATCAGGCAGAACAAGGCCATGAGCGAGTTCAGCAACTTCGTGGGCGTGCTCAGCACCCGGCAGCAGCGGGAGGAGTCGAAGATGTACGCGGGCGGCTACGCGCACGGGTACGTGCCCCACGACGAGGTGGCCAACGCCCTGGAGATTTTCGGGCTATCCAAGAAGGCCGGGCTGTCCGAAGTGCATTCGGCCTACCTGAAGATGATGCGGAAGTACCACCCCGACCGGCTGGCCGCGCGCGGCCTGAGCCCCGACATGCTCAAGGTGTACTCGGACAAGACCAAGGTGGTCCAGCAGGCTTACGAGATCCTCAAAAAGCATTTCGAGGCGGATTAGCCGCCGGGGAAACTTCCCGGAAAAGGACGGGCGCGGGCCCGCCTTTTTTTTTGCCGGAACGCCGGGCGGAAGGCCCGGGGGAGAGTCAGAATTCGCCGATCGCGAACTCCGCGCGGGTCTTCCGCTCGAGATCCCGGAGCCGCGCCTCCGCGGCGGCCTTCTGCAGGATGGCTTTGACGGCGTTTTCGATGGGGGAATCCGGCGAGTAGTCGGTCGGGAAGATGAGCGAGGCCCGCCGGCCGTAGGCGCAGATGTTCCGGACGTGCTCCTTCGCGTCCGGGATCGCGTCGTTGTAGACCGCGATGCAGTGGCCCCCGAGGTTGGTCATGACCCGGAAGCAGGGGATGTCCGTGGAGCCGTCGCCGATGAAGAGCATCCGGGAGAAGGGAATGTTCCTTTCGTTGTCGGGGATGTACTCGTTCACCATGCTGTTGTCGCTCTCGTCGAAGGCCCCCTTGTTGATCCGGAACAGGTACTGGGTCTTGGTGGTGTAGTTGATCGCGAGGGCCGGCCAGCACGCGACCCCGTTGGCGTCGTACATGAAGCTCGAGGCGAAGATTTTTCTGAAGCGGTCCCGGATGGAACTGCCCTCGATGATTTCCTTGAGTCCCGACGAGATGATGTAGTGGTCGACGCGCACGCCGATGCTCTTCCCGAAATCGTTGATCCGGTCGAACCAGGTTTCGACGCCGGGGAACAGGGTGATCTTTTCCCCGTTCTGCACGAAGTCCTCGCGGCGGATAGGGATGTCCGCGGCGCGGGCCTTCTTGATCATGAGGTACATATAGGTGAGGATCGGATCGGAGTTGTGCTTTTTGCCGAGCAGTTCGGATTCGCGCCAGAACTCCTCGGCGGTGACCCCGAGTTTGGGGATGAAGTCGTACTCCTGCATGTTGTGGTTGCTCAGAGTCCCGTCAAAGTCGTAGGCTATGGCGAAACTCACCTCGCCGCTTTTTTCCATGTGCTGCTCCCTAACTTCCTCAAGTTCAGAAAAGCCCGGCCAGGCTCCGGCGCAGATCGAGCCCGGCGGGGACGGCGAAGGGCGGCGGGCTGTTGAATTCCATGATCTCGCCGCGCGTCGGGTGGCGGAAGGCCAGGTACCCGGCGTGGAGCTGCAGGCCCGGGGCCATGCCCCGCTGCTCTTCCGGCGCGTACAGGCGGTCGCCCAGGATGGGGTGGCCGATGGACGCCATGTGCACCCTGAGCTGGTGCGACCTGCCGGTCCGCGGCCTGAGCTCGGCGAAGGACCGGTCGGAGCCCCGGTACAGGCAGATGTACGCGGTCACCGCCTCGCGGCCGTTAACCCAGTCGACCCGGTGCCGGGGCTTGTCCAGCGGGTCGGGGCACAGCGGCTTGTCCACGGTTCCCCGGTCCTCCGCCATGACGCCGCCGACCCAGGCGAAGTAGATCTTGCGGACCTTCCGCTCCTGGAACTGCCGGCCGAGTTTCCCGGCGGCGGTCCTGTTCTTGGCGACCACCATTATCCCGGAGGTGTTGAGATCCAGCCGGTGCACCGCCGCGGCGCCGGGACTGGCCGCGCTCACGCGGGCCAGGATGCTGTCGCGGTGCTCGGCCGCCTTGCCGGGAACGCTCAGGATCCCGGCGGGTTTGACGACCACGACGATGTCGCCGTCCTCGTACATGACGTCGAGATACGGCTCGGCCGGCGGATTGTATACGAAGACGTCCGGCGACTGGCTGCCCATGTCTTAAGCTCCCGATTCTGCCCCGCGGCGGGCGCCCCCGGCGGCGCCCGTCTTTCAATTGTAGCCCATCGGGGCCCGGCGGGTAAATATTTTTATCCCCCGCCCCGGGAAGGGCCGGGGGCGTGTTATACTTTAAAGACTATGACGGCCGCGCGCGGCCGTGTCACGGGTTCGGGGCAGCGACGGGGAAGGAACTTTTATGCCGAAATTGGAGCTTCGCGCTTATGGCGGAATTGAGAACCTGATATACAGCGACGACGACGCGGTGCGCGATCCCGAAAGCGGCGAGGTCCAGGTGAAGGTGCTGGCGGCGGGCGTCAACGTCATCGACACCAAGATCCGCCAGGGCACGAGTTTCGCGGCCAAGACGCGGGGGGACAAGCTTCCCTGGGTCATCGGTTTCGACATGAGCGGCGAGGTGGTCAAGGTTCCCGCGGGCGGCGGCGAATTTAAGGAAGGCGATCTGGTCTGCGGCCTGGTCGGCTTTCCCCTGACCGGCGGCGCGTACAGTTCGGTGAACAACTTCCGGGCGTCGGAACTGGTCCGGATCCCCGAGGGTTGCGGCGTCAAGGCGGCCGGCGCGCTGCCGCTCGCCGGCACCACCGCGTACCAGGCTCTGTTCGACACGGGCGGCCTGAGGCCGGGGCAGACCGTGATCATTTCCGCGGCGGCGGGCGGCGTGGGCCACCTGGCCGTCCAGCTGGCCAAAAAGCGCGGCGCCCGGGTGTTCGGCATCTGCTCGCCCGAGAACCACGAATTCGTGCGCGGCCTCGGCGCCGACGCGGTCAGCGACTACCGCGGGGAGGAATACCTCAGGTGGCAGAGCGAGGCCGATCTGTTCATCGATCTGGTCGGCGGCCAGAACGCCATCAACTCCTTTTCCCTGCTCAAGCTCAACGCCACCATGGTGTCGGTGCCGACCGCCACCTACCAGGCGGTGCGCCTCGCCGCTTCGGACATGAAGATCAACATCGCCGGCATGGTGGTCAAGCAGAACCGGAGCCATCTGAAGCGGCTGCTGGACATGGCCGCCGCGGGCGAGCTCAGGGTGCGCGTCTCGGAAAGCTTCTATCTGCGGGACGGCGCCCGGGCCCACGCCGTCATCGCCTCCGGGCACGCCGTGGGCAAGCTGATCCTGCTGCCGAACGGCATCGTCCGGGAAGCCAAATCCTGACCCGGCAAAAAAAAAAGCGGGCGCCCCGCGCCCGCCGTCCGGCCCCGCTCCGCCGGCCCTACTGTCCGTAATTGAGTTCGTACAGCCGGCGCGTGTTCATCGCGGCCTGATGCAGATTCAGGTTCTCGTAGCACTTGATCAGATATTCGAGGGCGTCCTTGATCTCGCCGGTGTCCCGGTAGTTCAGAATCAGCTTCTGGCAGTGCCGCGCCGCGGAGATGTAAGCCTGTTTTTTGTAGTAGTACCTGACGATGTCGAGCTCGTGCCGCGACAGGGCCGTCTTGATGTAGATCATGCGCGAGTAGGCGTCGGCCGCGTACAGGCTGTTGGGATAGCTCAGGTAGAGTTTCTTGAAGTCCTTGAAGGCGACCTCGTAGTAGGACACGTCGCGGTCGTAGTTGTCTATGCGCAGCAGATCCAGGAACCTGTCGGTGGCTTTCTGCAGATTGGTGAGGCCCCGCATGTACAGGACGTAGTCGATGTGGTCGTCGGAGGGGTTGAGCCTGATGAACTTGTCGATTTCGGCTATGGCCAGATCGTTCTCCCGGCTTTTGTAGTAGGTGTAGATGAGATCGAGCTGAACCTGGTGCGCGTACGGCCCGAACGGATAGCGGCTGTCTATCGCTTCCAGATGCTCCCGCGCCTCGTTGTACTTCTCGGAGGCGAGGGACTTGTAGGCGTCTATGTAAAGTTCCTCGGGCTGCTTGTCCGGGATGACGTCCCGGTTCTTCGACGAGCAGGCGCCGAGCGCCGCGGCGGTCAGCAGGATTAAGCCGCATCTGGCTAAGTTCTTCAGCATTATTGGGTTCTCTTCCCGGAAAATTCGGAACGGCGCCGGCGCGGCTCAATCCCCGCGGGCGGCTCCGCGTACATTATACTTTGAACGGCCCGTCAAGTGAAACACATTCGGGCCGAAATGTCCCGGGCCGAAACAAAACATGCGCCCGTCCCGGGCGTGTGGTAGAATTCCGGGACTGCCGAGGTTTTTGCACATGAGTCAAGTTATAGAGTTAAGCGGCGCGGTTCCGGAAAGCCTGCACGGCGCGAGACTGGATCAGGCGCTCTCCGCGATGTTCCCGGATTATTCGCGCAGCCGCCTGAAAGAATGGATCCAAGAAGGGCTCGTGACCGTCAACGGCGCCGCCGCGGCGGTCCCCCGCGCGAAGGTGAGCGCCGGCGACGGCGTGGCGATCCGCGCCTCCGTCGCGGGCGGGGACCGCTTCCTCCCGGAGGACATCCCCCTGGACGTCGTCTACGAGGACGGGGATCTGCTGGTCGTCAACAAACCCGCCGGGCTGGCCGTGCACCCGGGCGCCGGCCGCGCCTCCGGCACGCTGCTGAACGGGCTGCTGCGCCGCTATCCCGCGAGCGCGGATCTCCCGCGGGCCGGCATCGTGCACCGGCTCGACATGGATACCTCGGGCCTCATGGTCGTCGCGAAAAACATCCGCGCGGTGCACCGGCTGGTCAGGGCCATTTCGCGCCACGACGTGGTGCGCGAGTACGAAGCAGTCGTCGCCGGGCACATGACCGCGGGCGGCGAGGTCGACGCCCCGATCGGCAGGCACCCGGCGAACCGCGTCATGATGGCCGTCGTCCCCGAGGGGATGGGCCGGGAAGCCGTCACCTACTACCGGGTGCTGGAAAAATTCCGGGCGCACACCCGCCTCCGGCTCAGGCTGGAAACCGGCCGCACCCACCAGATCAGGGTGCACATGGCGTATATAAAACATCCTCTCGCGGGCGATCCCCTGTACGGCGGGAAGCGCGCGCGGTTCATTCCCAAGGCCTCGCCCGAGTTCACGAAGTACCTGAACTCTTTCCCCCGGCAGGCCCTGCACGCCGCGCGGCTGGAGTTCAGGCATCCCCTCACCGGGGAGGATCTCGCCTTCGAGGCCCCGCTTCCCCGGGACATGGCCGAGCTTCTCGAGGTGTTGAGGCGGGACACGAGGGAGCACCCCGACGACGTCGTGTGGTGATTGGGATTAAGGGTTTTCGACGCGGAGCGCCGTCATGAGCAGCGACATACTTCCTTCCGTGGTTCCGGCCGAGATTCCGGAACTCGAGCCTTCGGGGGCGCGCGCCGCCTTCACCACCCGCCGCGGCGGCGCGAGCTCCGGCCCTTACGCGGGCTTCAACCTCGGTCTCCACACCGGCGACGATCCGGAGCGCGTGCGGGAAAACCGGCGGCTCCTGCTCGCGCGGCTGCCCGGCGCGGAACGGATATTCTGGCTGCGCCAGATCCATTCGGACCGGATCGTCCGCGCGGACGGGCGCGCCGCCGGCGACCCCCCGGAGGCCGACGGGGCGTTCACGCGGGAAAAGGGCACGGCGCTCGCCATCATGACCGCCGACTGCCTGCCCGTGCTGGTCGCCGCCCGGGACGGGTCGGCCGCCGGCGCCGCCCATTGCGGCTGGCGGGGGCTCGCCGCCGGGATCCTCGATCGCCTGTTCGGGGCCATGGACGTCCCGCCCGGGGAGACGGTTGCCTGGCTCGGGCCCTGCATCGGCCCGGACGCCTTCGAGGTCGGTCCCGACGTCAGGGCGGCCTTCCTCGGACTCAATCCCGCCGCCGGGGCGTTTTTCCGGAAAAAAGAGGCGCCCGGCGGAGCGGAAAAATATCTCGCGGATCTCCCGGGGCTCGCCGAGGCGGAACTGCGGCGGATCGGGGTCGGCGCGGTGCGCCGCGCTAACCGCTGCACCTTTTCCGACGCCGGGAATTTCTTCAGCTACCGCCGCGACCGGGTCACCGGCAGGATGGCGAGCCTCGTCTGGCTCGTCTGAAAAATCCTCTCCGACGCCCGCCCGCGGCGCCTTCTTTTCCCCCGTTTTCCCTCCGCCCGGGCGCGCCCGCCCGCCGAAATAAAATAAGGCCGCGGCCTTGAATATCCGCCCCGCGCCCCACATGTTCTATATGTGAGAAGTGTGAAGCGATAAATCGAGGTTAATTTTATGAATCCGGAAATTATGACCACGCAGCTGAGGGAGGCGCTCAACGACGCCAATTCCCTCGCCGTCGTGAACGAGCAGCAGATGATTGAGCCCGCTCACGTCGTCAGCTGCCTGCTGAACCAGAAGGAAGGTTCGTTTCCCGCCCTCGTCAGTCTGGCCGGGGCGGATCCCAAAGCGCTGAAAATCCTGCTCGACGAGAAGATCAAAGGCTTCCCGGTCGTGCAGGGGGCCGGCACCAGCCTGTCCGAGCTCACGGTCAGGGTTTTCAACCGCAGCGAAAGACTCGCGAACGAATACAAGGACAAGTTTGTCTCCTCGGAGCTGTTCGCCCTGGCCGCCTTCGAGGAGGACAACCTGACGCGATCCGTGTTCACCCGGTGCGGCGTCACCAAGGAAAAGCTCAAAGCGGCGATCGACAAGATGCGCGGCGGCGAGAACGTCGTCGGCGCCGAGGACGAGGAAAACCGGCAGGCCCTGGAAAAATACACCACGGATCTGACGGCGAGCGCCGAAAGGGGCAAGCTCGATCCGGTCATCGGGCGCGACGAGGAGATCCGGCGGGCCGTGCAGGTGCTGCAGCGCCGCAGCAAAAACAATCCCGTGCTCATCGGCGAGCCCGGCGTGGGCAAAACCGCGATCGTCGAGGGCCTGGCGCAGCGCATCGTCAAGAACGAGGTTCCCGACGGGCTGAGGAACAAAAGGCTGCTGTCCCTTGACATGGGCGCCCTGATCGCCGGCACGCAGTACCGGGGTCAGTTCGAGGAGCGCCTGAAGTCCGTGATTAAGGCCGTGACCCGGGAAGCCGGCCGCATCATCCTGTTCATCGACGAGATCCACACGGTGGTGGGCGCGGGCGGAACCGGGGCCCAGGACGCCAGCAACATGCTCAAGCCCGCGCTCGCGCGCGGCGAGCTGCACTGCATCGGCGCCACCACCCTCAACGAGTACCGGAACTTCATCGAGAAGGACGCCGCCCTCGAAAGGCGGTTCCAGAAGGTGTTCGTGGGGGAGCCGTCGGTGGAGGACACCATCGCCATCCTGAGGGGGCTGCAGGAGAAATACGAGCTGCACCACCACGTGGAGATTACCGATCCGGCGATCATCGCCGCGGTCAACCTGTCGCGCCGGTACATAACCGACCGCCAGCTGCCGGACAAGGCCATCGACCTCATCGACGAGGCCGCCGCCAGCATCAGGATGCAGATCGACTCCAAGCCCGAGCCGATGGACCGGATCGACCGCAAGATCATCCAGCTGAAGATGGAGCGGCAGGCGCTGAGCAAGGAAAAGGACGACGCGAGCCTGAAGCGCCTGGAGATGATCAACCGCGAGATCGGGGAAAAACAGGCCGAGTACGACCGGCTCGAGGATATCTGGAAAAAGGAAAAAGCCGGCATGCAGGGGGTGCAGTCCCTCAGGGAGGAGCTGGAAAAAGCCAGGTTCGACTGCGAAACCGCCCAGCGCAAAGGCAATTACGAGGAGGCCGGGCGCCTGCTTTACGAGGTGATCCCGGGACTCGAGAAGCGGATCGGGGAGCAGAGCAGGCACGAGAGCGGGAACGCCGGGGAAGACTTCAGGCTTTTGAAGAACCAGGTCGGCGAAAACGAGATCGCCGTGATCGTTTCCCGCGCGACCGGCATCCCGGTTTCCAAGATGATGGCCAGCGAAAAGGAAAAGCTGCTCGGCATGGAGAAGATCCTGCACGCCAAGATCATCGGGCAGGGCGAGGCGGTCACCGCCGTGTCCAACGCCATCAGGAGGAGCCGCGCCGGGCTCTCCGACCCGAACCGGCCGATCGGCTCGTTCCTGTTCATGGGACCGACCGGCGTCGGCAAGACGGAGCTGTGCAAGGTGCTCAGCGAATTCCTGTTTGACACGAAGGACGCCGTTATCCGCATCGACATGAGCGAATTCCACGACGAGTACCAGATAGCCCGTCTGATCGGGGCGCCTCCGGGATACGTCGGCTTCGACGAGAGCGGCCAGCTGACCGAGGCCGTGCGTAGGCGCCCGTACAGCGTGGTGCTGTTCGACGAAATGGAAAAGGCTCACCCCAGAGTGCTCGACATCCTGCTGCAGCTGCTTGACGACGGCCGTCTCACCGACGGCCACGGCCGGACGGTGGATTTCAAGAACACGGTGATCATCATGACGTCGAACATCGGCTCCGACATGATCCAGGAGCAGACGGGGCGCAAGCCGTACGACGAGATCAAGGCCGCTCTGCTCGAGGAGCTCAAGAAGCACTTCAGACCCGAGTTCCTGAACAGGATAGACGAGACGGTGGTGTTCCATCCGCTCGGCGAGGACTCGATCAGGCAGATCGCGCTGATCCATCTGGCCACGCTCGCGGGCCGCGTCGCCGAAACGGGCTGCGTCGTGAAATTCTCCGACCGTCTGGTGTCGCGGGTGGCGGCGCTCGGCTTCGATCCGGTGTTCGGCGCGCGGCCTTTGCGCCGCACGATCCAGGATCTCGTGGAGAACCAGCTCGCGCAGCGGATCCTCGAGGGCGACCTTCTGCCGGAAAGGAGCTACACGGCGGATCTCGACGACAGGGACGAGCTGAAGATAACGGAGAACCCGGGGGCAAAACCCGGATCCGTTTAAGGAGCGTGCCGGGCGCGGCCGCCGCGCCGGCCCCGGGCCCGCGGGCCCGGGGTTTTTTTTTTCGGCCGGGGCGTCCGGCGGGGGAAATCGGCCGGCAACGGCCGTAAAGGGCCGTAAAGCGGCCGATCGCACAAAAAATGAACAAAAATCCGGCTCCCGGCGGAAAATCCGGCAAAAAGG